>CAVUNF010000008.1:0-157260 GCA_963742695.1 uncultured Alphaproteobacteria bacterium | reverse complement strand
GATGGTCGGCACCAGCACGCCGACCGAGCGGGTGCGGGCACTGGCGAGCGACCCCGCGAGCTGGTTCGGCACATAGCCCAGTTCGCGCATCGCTGCTTCGACCCGGACCCGCGTCTCCGGCGCCACCAGGTTGGGCAACCGCACCACGCGGCTGACGGTAATCGCAGAGACGCGGGCCAGCTTGGCCACGGCCGACAGCGTCGGGGCGGAGTGCGGCGGGTCGGTTTCAGGGCTGTTCATCAAAGTTGAGCCTAGCGAATGCAGGGCAGGAATGCACGATTGGCTTGTCCTAGCCAAATGACAGCGCTAACATTTGCTATGGTTGCGCTGTCAGGAGAAAAGCCAATGATTTCAGAACAGGATGTCCAGACCTACAAGCGCGACGGCGTGATCGTGGTGCCCGAGGTCCTGGGCAAGGATACGCTGGCGCAGGTCCGCTCGGTGATTTCGGAGCTGGTCGCCGGATCGGCCAAAACCCTCGAACATACCGACGTCTACGACCTCGAGCCCGGCCACACCGCCGAAAGCCCGCGGGTCCGCCGCATCAAGGCGCCGCACAAGGTGCACGCGCTGTTCGACGAGATCGTGCGCAGCGCCCCGGTGCTCGACATCCTGACGAAACTGCTCGGCCCCGGCCTGCGGCTGCACGGCTCCAAGCTCAACATGAAGTCGGCGCAATACGGCTCGCCGGTGGAATGGCATCAGGACTGGGCGTTCTATCCGCACACCAATGACGACGTGCTCGCGATCGGCGTGCTGCTCGACGATTGCGACCTCGCCAACGGCCCGATGCTGGTGACGCCGGGCACGCATAACCGCGAGGTCTGGAACCACCACGGCGAGGACGGCTGCTTCGCCGGCCTGATCGACCCCGATCTGATCAAGGAGCGAGATCGAGCGCGCGGTGCCCTGCATGGGCCGCGCCGGCAGCATGTCGTTCCACCATGTCCGCGCGCTGCACGGCTCGGCGATGAACACCTCGGACCGCCCGCGCAACCTGCTGCTGTACGAAGTCGCGGCGAGCGATGCCTGGCCGCTGATGGGCGTGAAGGATTTTGACGAATTCAACAGCCGGCTGCTCGTCGGGCGATCCCGTGATCGCGCCGCGGATGACCGACGTTCCGGTGCGCCTGCCGCTGCCGCCCGCCACGCGGCAGGGCTCGATCTACGAAACCCAGTCCGCGGCGAAGAAATCCTATTTTACCCGCGCGGCCTGAAGCTTTGCGAACGCGCCCGTCCAGCGCGGGCGCGCGACTACGCCCGACGATTAACACGATCAACAATGACAAAAAATCAAAACGGGGGAAACCATGACGGAGATCACAGCCAATACTGACGATCGCTCGCGCCTGCGCGTGATCCTTGCCGCCAGCATCGGGTCGGCGCTCGAATGGTACGACTTCTTCCTGTACGGCACCGCCGCCGCGCTGGTGTTCGGCGAGCTGTTCTTTCCCAAAAGCGATCCCGTGGTCGGCACGCTGCTGGCGTTCCTGACCTTCGGCGTCGGCTTCGTGGTGCGGCCGCTCGGCGGCATCCTGTTCGGCATCATGGGCGACCGCTACGGACGCAAACCGGTGCTGGTGGCGACGCTGCTGATGATCGGCGTCGGCACCACGCTGATCGGCCTGCTGCCGACCTATGCGCAGATCGGCTATTGGGCGCCGGCGCTGCTGGTCGCGATGCGCGTCGTGCAGGGACTGGGCGCCGGCGCCGAATATGGCGGCGCGGTGATCTTCCTGGTCGAGAACGCACCGCCAAAGCATCGCGGCTTCTGGGGCAGCTTTGCGCCGCTCGGCGTCTCCGTCGGCAACCTGCTCGCCGCCGGCGCCTTCGCGCTGGTGACGCTGCTGCCGCGCGAAGACCTGATGTCGTGGGGCTGGCGCATGCCGTTCCTGGCGAGCTTCCTGCTGATCATGGTCGGCATCTATGTTCGCCTGAAGATCACGGAAACGCCGGTGTTCACCGAAGCGGTGGTGGCGCGCGGCAAGGTCGAGCGCAACCCGGCGATGGAAGCGCTGAAGCGGCATCCGCGAAACTTCTTGGTGGTGCTGGGCGCGCGGCTGGCGGAAAACGGCCTCGGCTATCTGTTCCCGGTGTTCGGCCTCAGCTATGTGCATCAACACGCTCGGGGTGCCCAGGGCCGATGCGCTGAGCGCGCTGATGCTCGCCTTCGTCATCGAGCTGTTCACCATCATGGGCTTCGCGGCGCTGTCCGACCGCATCGGGCGGCGGCCGGTCTATATGTTCGGCGCGCTGGCCGGCATCGCCTGGGCGTTCCCGTTCTTCCGGCTGGTCGGCACCAAGGAGTGGATCTGGATCGCGGTCGCCTTCATCGGCGCGCGCGCCGTGGTGACGGCGGCGATGTTCGGCCCGCAGGCCGCCTACTTCGCCGAACTGTTTCCGCCGCAGCGGCGCTTTGCCGGCTTTGCGTTTGCGCGCGAACTGGGCTCGCTGCTGGCCGGCGGCCCGGCGCCGTTCGTGGCGGCGGCGCTGGTGGCGTGGTCGGGAAGCTGGTGGCCGGTGGCCTGCTATGCGGCCTTCCTCGCAGCATGCACCGCGATCGCGATCTAGTGCGGCCCCGAGACCTTTGAGGAAAGCATCACGGTCGACAACACCAGCGACGGCGACGCCATGCGGGCGGCGGCGGTGCCATCGCGGGCCTAGGCCGAGCGTCATGGCGCAGCAACTCCGCATCCTGCAGTCGCTCTGGGCGATGGAGCGGCGGCTGGCCGATGAGGCGGAGTGGCCGCTGCAGACGCAACTTGCGATGATCCGCGACGCCGGCTTCGACGGCGCCGGCGTCCGCTTCATCGATCCGGTCTTCGCCACGGAAGTCACCTCCTTCCTGCGCGACCACGGCATGATCTGGCAGGCGCAGTGCTACCCGACCGATGTCGACGATCTGAAACCGGTGCTGGAGCTGGTGGCGCGGCTCGGCGCCGATCACGTCAACCTGCAGCCGAACGTTCGGCCGCAACGGATCGAGGATTGCATTCCGCTGCTGGAAGGCTGGCGGCGGCTCGGCGAGCAGGCCGATGTCGCGGTGCATGTCGAAACCCACCGCGACCGCATGACCACCGACCTCTTTTTCACGCTGCAACTGCTGGATTGCTTTCCCGACCTGCGGCTGACCGCCGACGTCTCGCATTATCTGGTCGGCCGCGAATTCGCCTGGCCGGTCGACGACGTCAATCACGCCATGATCCATCGCATCCTCGATAACAGCTGGGGCATCCATGGCCGGATCGCCAGCCGCGAGCAGGTGCAGATTTCGCTCGGCTTCCCGCAGCACGCGGGCTGGGTCGGACTGTTCATGGGCTGGTGGGAATACGCCATCCGCTCCTGGCGCAGGCGCGCCGGCCCCGATGCGGTGCTGACCTTCCTGTGCGAACTCGGCCCGCCGCCCTACGCCATCACCGGCCCCGACGGCGCCGAATTGTCCGACCGCTGGCAGGACGCGCTCGCGATGAAGGACATGGTGCGCGCGCTGTGGCAGCGCATTGTGGACGAGGATGCGATCGATGTGAGGCCGTAGCGTGGTTCGTTAATAGCTGCAAGATGTGCCGCTACATGTGCCGCCAAATGCCAAGCCGGGCCGATCTGGCTTCATCCTCAGCCGCTAACAGTTCTGCCGATGCGTCCGGTGCGGCCCGTCCGCCCCCAGCGCTCAGGATCAGCTCGGACAATCTCTGACCATCGACGCTGCAGCGAAAACGGTCCGGCGTTGCGCCGGGCTCGCAGATTACTTCTCTCCTCCTGAGAAACTGCGCCAGCGCTCGAACCGCGCGACGATCATTATCGGCAAGAATTCCTTCCAACTGGATTCTTCTGCCACGGACAACCAGCGTCGCTGTATCGATCACGTCCGCGCTGCCTCTGGCGGCTTGGTCCGAACCGCTCGCAACCGGAGCGCCGGCCGCCGGCGCGGCGAGGCCCGGCGCCAGCGGATTGGCGGTATCGGCATTTCGTCGTGCGACCTGCGGCGACGCTTTGGCAAGAATCGGCAATGCGCGACTGACGAAATCGCGCCAGATGTTGGCCGGAATGTCACCGCCGGTAACTCTGTTGGTCGGAGTATTATCGTCATTGCCGGCCCACACCCCGACGATGATCTCCGGCGCAAATCCGATGAACCAGGCATCGCGATACTCCTGGGTGGTGCCGGTCTTTCCGCCAACGGCGACGTTTGGAATCCGCGCCGCCTTCCCGGTCCCCTCGTTTACGACGCCCTGCAACAGATCGAGCATCATGGCCCGGCTGGCACCCAATTGGCCCTTGAGCTCCGTGCCGGCGCCGGGCTTGGTGTAAAGCGCCTGCTGGGAACTACCCGTAACCGAACGAACCGAATACGGCTCGATGGTTTCGACCCCGACCGCGACTGAGCCGAACGCTCTCGTCATCTCCAGCAAGGTGACTTCGGCCGAGCCGAGTGCCAGGCTCGGTACAGCCGGCAGCGTTGACTGCACGCCCATGCGCTTGGCCGTTTCCATGACGGCCGGAATACCCACTTCTTCGCCCAATTGGGCGGCCACTGTATTGATTGAATGCGCGAAGGCGTTGCGTAGCGTCATGCTGCCGCGAAAGCCACCACTGTAGTTTTGCGGCTCCCACTCCCCGATCTGGGTCGGCTTATCGACCACGACAGTTTGCGGAGTTAGGCCACGCTGCAGTGCCGCCTGGTAAACGAAAAGCTTGAACAGCGACCCCGCCTGCCGCTTCGCCTGCGTCGCCCGATTGAATTGACTCGCTTCGTAATCACGGCCACCAACCATTGCCAGAATGGCACCATCGCGACCGAGCGCGACCAAAGCCGCCTGCCCGACCCTTTTCTTTGAGCTCTCTGCCTCCAGCCTGCGTTCGATGACGCCTTCGGCGAGCCGCTGCAATTCCAGATTCAAGGTGGTGCGAAGCGTCAAATCGCCCGACGACGAGCCGAGAAGACGCCGGACGTCGCCCGCGACCATATCGACGAAATAGTTGGTGCCGGGCGGCGTTTCCGGAGGAGTCCGCAAATTGACCTGTTGGCCCCGCGCAGCTTCAGCTTCCGCCGCAGTGAGGATGCTGGTTTCCACCATGGTCTGCAGGACGACTTCCTGCCGCTCCTTGGCGCCTCCGAAATTTCTGGTTGGAGCCAGCTGCGATGGGGCGCGCACCAGGCCCGCCAGCATCGCGGCTTCGCCCAAAGATAGCTCGCCGGCCTTCTTGCCGAAATATCTCTTGGCAGCAGCTTCCACGCCGTAAGCACCGGCTCCGAAATAGGCCGTGTTCAGATAGCGAAGCAGGATTTCCTCTTTCTTGAGCTGGCTCTCCAGCCATATCGCGAGAAGCGCTTCCTGGACCTTTCGGCGGAATGTTCGCTCCTGGGTAAGAAACATCAGGCGCGCCAGTTGCTGGGTGATGGTGCTGCCGCCTTCACGCGTGCTGCCGGCCTGGGAATTCCGCCAGCCCGCGCGCAGTATTCCCCTGATATCGACACCGTGGTGTTCGTAGAATCTCCGATCCTCGATCGCGACGATAGCCTGGGCCAAATGCGGCGGCATATCTGCGGAGGTGAGCCTGTCGCCTTTGAATACGCCGCGTGCGGCAAAAACCTCCCCCTGCGACCCCTCGAATGTCAGGGCGCTTTGGGTGGCTTCAACCTGAAGTCCCCCGGTGATCGGCAGCGTCGCAATACTGTACAGCACAAAGCCGATGAAAGCGGCCAATCCAAGCCCGATGAATGCCAGGAAATATTTGGCGGGAAGGTTCGGGAGACGGAAGTTGCGCCAGGGCTTTGACCCGACGTTGCCGCGCCAATCTGTGAAGCGGGACGTCGACGATAGCAGCCCGGCCTTTACGCCGGGCCATCGATCTCCGAGAGAACTGCTGGCAGTCCGTGCAGATGCTCGCCAACTCTTCCACCAAGTCCGGACGCGGGATCCAGCATCCAGAATTAACGTTCGGATGAGAATGGCGATTTGTCGCGCCAGCGTGCGTAAGGAGGCATAAATCTGTGCGGCGGTGACACCCGCATCGGGGGAAGTCGGACCGGATTGGGATCTTGCTTTCGCCAACTCGGAATCCTCCGGAGGAGGCACGTCTCCCCCCAAAGGTTCAGGTTTCTGCGATGAAATCATTTTTAAATAGATATCTGACGGACAGAGGCAATCCTGTTTTCGCCAGTTGCCCCGTATCAAACTGATGAATGGGCCTACGGTTCCATTTTATCCCTCCCCATCCCGCATCCGCTCCGCTAAATTGTTCTCAAGGGCTGCAACAAGCCACTCCAGGGAGGACATTCCATGCACAGGGGACGTGTGGTTCTCGGCGCCATGGACGAGGTGGTTTTCGGAACTCCCGCCGCGGAGGCCGTGGTCGCGCAAATGGACCGGCTGCACGCCAATCGCGCGTTTCTGATGGTCAGCGGCACGCTGAACCGCGAGACCGACGAAATCGAGAAGATTCGAACCGCGCTAGGCGCGCGTTGCGTCGGCACCTTCGATGCGATGCCGGCACACACGCCGCGCGCGGCGGTGATCGCCGCCTCCGAAGCGGCCCGCGCCGCCAACGCCGATCTCATCATCACCGTGGGCGGCGGCTCGATCACCGACGGCGCCAAGGCGGTGCAGATCTGCCTTGCCAACGATGTGCGCACGGTCGAAGACATCGACCGGGTGCGCGCCGGCAAGGGCGCCGCACCTGACATCAACCCGCCGACGGTGCGCCAGATCAGCGTGCCGACGACAATTGCCGGCGGTGAGTTCAGCGCCATCGCCGGCGTCACCAACGAGCGCACCAAGGTCAAGGAGAGGCTGGGCCATCGTCTCGTGATGCCGCGCGCCACCATCCTCGATCCCGCCATCACCGTGCACACGCCGCAATGGCTGTTTCTTTCCACCGGCATCCGCGCCGTCGACCATTGCGTCGAAGCGCTGTGCTCGCGCGAGGCCCATCCGTTCGCCGACGCCCAGGCGCAAAAGGGACTGGCGATGCTGGCGCAAGCGCTGCCGCGCGTGAAGGCCGATCCCAAGAGCCTCGACGCGCGGATGGATTGCCAGCTCGGCACCTGGCTCTCGATGGGGGCGTTGTCGATGGGCGTGCCGATGGGGGCGAGCCACGGCATCGGCTATGTGCTCGGCGCGGTCTATGACGTGCCGCACGGCTATACCTCGTGTGTGATGCTGCCGTCGGTGATGCGCTGGAACAAATCCGCCAACGCCGAGCGGCAGGCGCTGGTGTCGGCGGCGATGGGACACCCCAACGAGGATGCCGCCGAAGTGCTCGACGGTTCATCCGCGACCTCGGCATGCCGCGCAGCCTGCAGGAGGTGCGGATCGGCCCCGAGCATTTCGACCGCATCGCCGCAGCAGGCGATGGGCACGCCATGGGTTCCGCGCAATCCGCGCAAGATCGACGGCCCGGCGCAGGTGCGCGAGATTCTTCAGTTGGCCGCATAGGAGCATCTGGAGACACCATGTACACCGGCAAGCATGCTCACCTGCGCCCGCTGCAGCCCGCCTTCATCATGGCCGATACCGGCGAGGCCGTGACCTATGCCGAACTCGACGCGCGCAGCAATCGCCTGGCGCATCTGTTTCGCCGGCGCGGCCTGAAGCGGCTCGACCATTATGCGGTCTACATGGAGAACAACAGCCGCTATCTCGAAGCCTGCGGCGCGGGCGAGCGCAGCGGATTGTATTACACCTGCGTGAATTCGTACCTGACGGGAAGCGAACTCGCCTACATCGTCGGCAACAGCGAATCCCGCATCCTGATCACCTCCAAGGCAAAACTGGCGGTCGCACGCGAGGCGCTGAAGGAATGCCCCAAGGTCGAACTCTGCATCGTCGTCGATGGCGAGAGCGAGAGCGAGCGCATCGTCAGCCTGAAGGACGCCACCGCCGGCCTGCCGAAGACGCCGATATCGGACGAGTGCGTCGGCACCGCGATGCTTTATTCGTCGGGCACCACCGGCCGGCCCAAGGGCATCCTGCGCCCGCTGCCGGAGCAGCCGCCGACGCAGCAACTGCCGATTTTCGATTTCCTGCAAAAGCTCTGGCAGTACCGCGAGGGCATGATCTATCTGTCGCCGGCGCCGCTGTATCATTCGGCGCCGCAGGCCGCGGTCAACCTCACGATCCGCAGCGGCGGCACCGCCATCATCATGGAGAGTTTCGATCCCGAGCGCTATCTGGCGCTGATCGAGAAATGGGGCGTCACCCATACCCAGCTGGTGCCGACGATGTTTTCGCGGATGCTGAAGCTGCCGGAAGCGGTGCGTAACGCGTTACGACCTGTCGTCGCTCGAAATCGCGATCCATGCCGCCGCGCCCTGCCCGGCGCTGGTGAAGGACGACATGATCAAATGGTGGGGACCGATCATCCACGAATATTACGGCGCCACCGAAGGCCTCGGCTTTACCGCCTGCAACAGCGCCGAATGGCTGGCCCATCGCGGCACCGTCGGCAAGGTACTGCTCGGCGACCTGCACATCCTCGATGAAGAGATGAACCCCTGCCCGATGGGTACGCCGGGCACGGTCTGGTTCAAGACCGCGACGCCGTTCGAATATTTCAACGATCCGAACAAGACCAAAGAGGCCCGCTCGCCGGACGGCAGCATGAGCACGGTCGGCGACGTCGGCTATGTCGACGGTGACGGCTTTCTGCATCTGACCGATCGCGCCACCTTCATGATCATCTCCGGCGGCGTCAACATCTACCCGCAGGAATGCGAGAACCTCCTGATCACCCATCCCAAGATCGCGGACGCGGCCGTGTTCGGCGTGCCCAATGCCGACCTCGGCGAGGAAGTGAAGGCGGTGGTGCAGCCGATGCCCGGGTATCGAGCCCTGCGAGGCGCTGGCCCAGGAGCTGATTTCGTTCTGCGGCCAATCGCTGTCGCGCCAGAAAGTGCCGCGCTCGATCGACTTCGAGGCGGAGCTGCCGCGGCTGCCGACCGGAAAGCTCTACAAGCGGCTGTTGCGCGACCGCTACTGGGGCGACAAGCGTTCAAGGATCGTGTGAAGATAAGCCGCGTCCGCGTTGATCTACCGCTGCGCTTGCAGCCAAGAAAACAAAGGAAAATCATGACGAAGACATCGAAAGTCCGCAGCGTCGAAATCCTGGCCTGCGACGCCGGCTGGCGCAACTACCACTTCGTCAAGATATCGACCGAAGACGGCGTGGTCGGCTGGAGCGAATATCGACGAGGGCTTTGGCGCGCCCGGCGTCGGCACCGCGATCCAGCGGCTGTCCGGCCGCGTGGTCGGGCAGAACGTGTTTGCCCATGAGCGGATTTTTGCCGAGCTTTCCGCAGCGACACGGCCCGCCACCGGCGGCGTGGTGGCGCTGGCGCTCGGCGCCATCGAGAACGCGCTGCTCGACGCCAAGGCCAAGCTGCTCGGCGTGCCCTGCTACGAACTGCTCGGCGGCAAGATCCGCGACCGCGTCCGGGTGTACTGGTCGCATTGCGCCACCTGGCGCATCAATCATCCCGACCTGGTACAAGCCGGCGATCACCGATCTCGACGGCGTCAAATCGATCGGGCGCGAGGTGAAAGACAAAAAATTCACCGCGCTGAAGACCAACATTTTTACCTACACCGACGGCAAGCCGCAGGGCTGGCGGCCCGGCTTCGGCTCGCCGTTCGAGCCGGAGATCAACGTCGACCGCAAGGTGCTGCGCGACCTGCGCATGCACCTCGAAGCGATCCGCGACGGCGCCGGGCCCGACGTCGACATCCTGCTCGACCTCAACTTCAACGCCAAGACCGAAGGCTATCTGAAAATCCTGCGCACCATTGCCGACCTCGACATGTTCTGGATCGAGATCGACAGCTTTAGTCCGGAAGCGCTCGGCTACATCAGGCGGCAAAGCCCGCACCCGATCTCGTCCTGCGAGACGCTGCTGGGCCTGCGCGAATTCCTGCCCTACTTCCGCGAGCAGGCGATGGATGTCGCGATCATCGACACGCCCTGGAACGGGGTGTGGCAATCGATGAAGATCGCAGCCTCCGCCGAGGCCCACGAGGTCAACGTCGCGCCGCATAATTTCTACGGCCATCTCTGCAGCATGATGAACGCGCATTTCTGCGCGGCAGTGCCTAATCTGCGGATCATGGAAATCGACATCGACCGGCTGGAATGGGACCACGAACTGTTCACCCATCTGCCCGAAATCGTCGACGGCTATCTGGTCATTCCGGACCGGCCCGGCTGGGGCACCGATCCCAACGAGGAGGCGATCCGCGCGCATCCGCCGAAAGGGCTCGGCGGACTGCTGAATTATGGCCAGAAGAAATAGGAAAAGCGATCAACGCCGATGTGAGCAATTCGGGATTGCTACAATTCTAAGGAAGGCGCCAACCTGACCGCAATGATTTCGGGCGGACAACATCCCGCTATCATTCGGAGGACAAGAAAATGAATGCAAAAAAATATGCGGCCGAAGCCATCGGCACGTTCTGGCTGACATTTGCCGGCTGCGGCAGCGCGGTGATCGCCGCCGCATTTCCGCAGGTCGGCATCGGCCTGGTCGGCGTATCGCTGGCGTTCGGGCTCAGCGTCGTGACCATGGCCTATGCCATCGGCCATGTCTCGGGTTGCCATCTCAACCCCGCCGTCACCGTGGGCCTCGCCGCCGGCGGCCGTTTCCCGGCCGGACAGATCGTGCCCTATATGGTCGCGCAGGTCATCGGCGCCGTTGCCGCAGCGGCGCTGCTCTATGTGATCGCGAGCGGCGCTGCCGGATTCGATGTCAGCAAGGGCTTTGCCTCAAACGGCTACGGCGCGCATTCGCCCGGCCAGTACGGCCTCGTCGCCTGTTTCATCATGGAAGTCGTGATGACCATGATGTTTCTCTTCATCATCATGGGCGCCACCCATGGCAAGGCCCCGGCGGGCTTTGCGCCGCTGGCGATCGGGTTTGCGCTTGTGATGATCCACCTCGTCAGCATCCCCGTCACCAACACCTCGGTCAATCCGGCGCGCAGCACCGGTCCGGCGCTGTTCGTCGGTGGATGGGCCATTCAACAGCTCTGGCTGTTCTGGATTGCGCCGCTGATCGGCGGCGTGCTGGGCGGCGCACTCTATCGCTGGCTCAGCGAGGAGCCGGCCGGCACGGTCGAGGGCCGCCAGCCGGCGTGAACGCGCTCAAGTGGGTTTGGTCGCAAACCAGATGATGTGATGCGCGCCGCTGCGCTTGGTGGTGGCGCGCACGCCGACCTCGTTGACGTCGAAGCCGGCGTCGCGCAGCCGTTTCGAAAATTTCGGATGCGGCCCCGACGACCAGACCGCGAGCACCCCGCCCGGCCGCAGCGCCCGGCGGATCGCCGTTAGCCCCTTCGGGCTCGTACAGCGCGTCATTGGCCTTGCGGATCAGTCCTTCCGGTCCGTTGTCGACATCGAGCAGGATCGCATCGAACGCGGCACGCATGGGACTGGATCACCTCGATGACGTCGGCCTCGCGGATCGTCGTGCGCGGATCCTTCAGGCTATTGCCGAACAGTTCCGCCATCGGGCCGCGCGCCCAGGCCACCACCGCGGGCACCAGCTCGGCCACCGTGATCCGCGCTTTCGGTCCCAGCACCGCAAGTGCGGCGCGCAGCGTAAATCCCATGCCGAGGCCGCCGATCAAGAGATGCGGCGCCTTGACCGCCGCCAGCCGTCGACAGGCGAGCGTGGCGAGCGCTTCCTCCGAACCGCTGAGGCGGCTGTTCATTAGTTCGTTCTGGCCGAGCTTCATGGAAAACTCGTCGCCGCGCTGCATCAGGCGAAGTTCCACCTCGCCGCCGGGCACACGCGCGGTATCGATCTGCTTCCAGGGAATCATGCGGTGTCATTCTTCAAAATTTTCGTCATGGCCGGGCTTCGTCCCGGCCATCCACGTCTTTCTTACTTGATTGCAGCCAAGACGTGGATGCCCGGCACAAGGCCGGGCATGACGAGCTTTGGCTGCGACGTTTCCCTCTTCTACCCCAGCATCTGCGTATCGCCGCAGATCGAGATCGCCTGTCCGGAAATCGTCTTGCCGCGCGGGCTGCACATGAACAGGATCTGATCGGCGAGCTGGTCCGGCGTCACATAGTCCTTGATCGAGGTATAGGAAAACGCGGTGCGCTCCATCTCGGCGTAGGAGATGCCGCGCTGCTGCGCCTTGGCTTCCAGCACGCGGCGCTGGCGGTCGCCGGCGACCAGGCCCGGCAGGATGGCGTTGACGCGGATGTTGTCCGGGCCAAGCTCGATCGACAGCGATTTGGTGAAGCCGATCACGCCCCATTTCGCTGCCGCATAGGGCGCGCGCATCGCAAAGCCGAGCCGGCCCGCGGCCGAGGAAATGTTGACGATCGAGGCGTTCTTGCTCTTGCGCAAATGCGGCACCGCGAGCCGCGTGCAGTTGAATTGACCGGTCAGGCAAATCTCCAGGCAGCGGTCCCAGTCTTCCGGATTCATGTCGTCGACCTTGGCGGTCGGCCCGGCGATGCCGGCATTGTTGACGAGCACGTCGAGGCCGCCGAGTTTTGCCAGCGCCTCCGCGAACAGTTTTTGAACGGTCGATCGATCGGAAACGTCGCATGCGCGTCCAGCGTGATCGCGGGATCGCTCGACGAAAGTTCCGACAACGCAATCTCGTCGACATCGCAGGTGTGAACCTTGGCGCCTTCACTGACAAAACGCCGCGCAATGGCGAGGCCGATGCCGTTGGCGCCGGCGGTAACCAGCACGCGCAAGCCCTTGAGTTCGAGATCCATGATCGCTCCGAGATGTCGTTGCAAAGAATGTCAGCCGGCGAGGCCGCCGCGAGACAGCAGAAAATCCGACGTGCTCTTGATGTCGGCGGCAATCCCGGCCTGCGCCGCAGGCCCGTTGCCGGCTTCGATCGCCCGGCGCGCCTCGGCATGAAACCTGATCGCGTCGCCCTTCGCCAGCCGATCCGGATTGGCCCTGAGATCGAGATTGATCACCGGTCCCGCCTTGAGCCACAGCGCGCGGATGATTTCCACCAGAATCGGCGAATGCGCCGCCTCGTACACCGCGAAATGAAAGGTCTTGTTGAGTTCGACCGCGCGCGGCAGGTCGGGCACATCAGCCTCACGCTCCAGCCGCATCGCTTCTTCGGCACGCGCGATCAAGAGAAGATCGCCGTCGTCGCGATTGAGCGCGGCCTGCGCCGCAGCATGGCCCTCGATGGCGATCCGCACTTTGGTCAGGTCGCGAAATTGCGCCGCCGACATCAGCGGCACCCGCACGGCGCGGTTCGGCGTCACCTCCAGCGCCTTGTCGGCGATCAGCCGCGACACCGCCTCGCGCACCGGCATGATGGAAACGCCGAGCACATCCGCCGCCGCCCGCAGCGACAGTTTTTCGCCCGGCGCCAAGCGGCCGGAAATCAGCAGATCCGCCAATTTCGCGTAGGCGCGCTCACCCAGCGTCTGACGGTCGAGCGGCTCCACCAGATTGAGCGCGGCGGGCAAATTCAACGCGGGTCTCCCATGCGGCTGGAGAATTTCGAGAGCGAGGGACTCGACAACGGCTCGGTCTTTTGCAACTCTAACTGTGATCACAGATCACGGCAAGCGGGACGAAGCGCCTCGAACGGCGCGGCGCCTGCCGGAAGAAACAGCCGCGCCGCGCGGCCGTATCAGGGAGACCACGACAGATGTCCAACAACAACAATCAATTCACCCGCCGCAGCCTGTTGAAGACCGCCGGCGGCCTTGCGCTGGTGTCGGGCGTTTCCGCGCCGGCGATCCTGCGGGCGCAAACCGCTGAGGTCATCAAGTTCGGCCATCTGACGCCGCGCACCGGCTTCCTCGGGCCGCTCGGCGAATATGCCGTGATGGCAGCCGACCTCGCGGTCGAAGAACTCAATGCCGCCGGCGGCGTGATGGGCCGCAAGATCGAACTGCTCAAGGAAGACTCGGTCAATCCGCAGACCGCTTCGACCAAGGCCGAGCGCATGATCGAGCGCGACAAGGTCGCCTGCATCATCGGCGAAATTTCCTCCGCCTCGTGCCTGACCATCGCCCAGGTCGCCTCGCGCACCAAGACGCTGTTCATCAACACCGGCGGCAACTCCGACGCGCTGCGCGGCAAGGACTGCCAGCGCTACATGTTCCATGTCGAGTCGCAGAACTCGATGTATGTAAAGACCGTCGGCCGCTCGCTGCTGCGCGACGGGCTGGTCAAGGGCAAGAAGTGGTATTCGCTGACGGCCGACTACGCCTTCGGCCACGACCTGCTTGAAAGTGTCGAAGCGCTTCATGGAAGGCAATGGCGGCAATTTCGCCGGCGACGATCTGGTGCCGACCGACGCCACCGATTTCTCCGCCTATCTGCTGAAAATCCGCGAGGCCAAGCCGGATCTGGTCGTGATCAATCTCGCCGGCAACCAGACCACCAACTTCCTCAAGCAATATGCCGAGTTCGGCCTGACCTTCCCGGTCGGCGGCTTCGGTTTCGACACCGCGCTGGCCTGGGCCGCCGGCAAGGGCAACTTCGTCGGCACCTGGCCGGTGGTCTGGCATCACCAGATCGACACCCCCGGCACCAAGGCGTTCGTGGCGGCCTTCACCAAGAAATACAACAAGCCGCCGGAGAACCAGGCCTGGGGCGACTACATCGCCATCAAGATCGTGGCGCAGACCATCAATGAGCTGAAATCGGTGGAATCGCCGAAGTTCATCGCGCATCTCGAGAAGGGCGCGAAGTTCGACCTCTTGAAGACGCGGCAGGGCTACTTCCGCGCTTCGGATCATCAGCTGATGCACGAAATGTACGCGGTCACAGCCCTGCCCGCCGACAAGATCAAGAACCAGTGGGACATCTTCGCCTCGGGCCCGGCGGTGCCGGGCCCCAACGAAGAACTCGAAGTGATCGCCGCCACCAAGGAAGAGAACAGCTGCACCTTCCCGAGCTGATCGACTGATCCACCCTCGTCATTCCGGGATGGTGCGTAAGCACCAGACCCGGAATTCGAGATTCCGGGTTCGCGCTGCGCGCGCCCCGGAATGACGGCTCGCAGTGGCGGCCTCAATTTCTTACGGAATCAAAGCCATGTCCGCCATGTTGTTAGCCCAGCAAATCCTCAACGGACTGCTCGACGGCGTCTATTATCTGCTGATCGCGCTTGGCCTGTCGCTGATCTTCTCGCTCGGCGGCATCGTCAATCTCGCGCATGGCGCGTTCTATGCGATCGGCGCTTACCTGACGCTGGTGCTGTCGCCCTATCTCGGCTTCGGCGGCTCGTTTGTGGCGGCACCTGTGGTGGTGGCCCTGCTCGGCGTGGTGATCGAGCGCACGCTGTTCCGCCGCTTCTATCGCTCCGATCCGATCCTCTCGCTGCTGATGACGTTCGGTCTCGCCATGGTGGCGGAGCAGGCGCTGCGGATGATTTTTGGCGCGCCGCCATTGTCCTATTCGATTCCGCAATGGCTGCGCGGACAGGTCGCGATCGGCAGCTTTATCTATTCATTCTACCGCGTGGTGCTGCTCGGCATCGCCGCGACCTGCATCGCCGGACTGTGGCTGCTGCTGCAAAAGACCTCGTTCGGCCGCGTGGTGCGCGCCGGCGTGCAAAATCCCGACATGGTCGGCGCGCTCGGCATTTCGCTGCAGCCCTATATGTCTGCGGTGGCCGCACTCGGCATCGGGCTTGCGGGATTGGCCGGCGTGCTGCTGGCGCCGATCTATTCGATCCATCCGGCGATGGGCCAGGAGATCATCACGCCGGCCTTCGTCGTGGTGGTGATCGGCGGCCTCGGATCGTTCTGGGGCGTGGTCGCCGCAGCTTTGCTGGTCGGTCTGGTCAAGGGCGTGATGGTCGGCATCGGCTATTCCGCGGCCTCCACCGCCGCGATCTATCTGTTGATGCTCCTGGTGCTGCTGTTCCGGCCGCGTGGCCTGTTCGGCGAACGCATCACGCGGTTCGAGTGAGGCGCTGACATGATGAAGCGCCTCCCCATTCCGCTGCTGATCGCTGCCGTCGCGCTCTTGGTGCTGCCGCCGGTGCTGCTCGCGCTCGGGCTCACCATGACGTCGGCCTCCGAGGTCGTCACTTTCGCGCTGGCCTGCATGGCGCTCAACATCCTGGTCGGGCATACCGGCCTGGTCTCGTTCGGCCATGGCGCCTGGTTCGGCCTTGCCGCCTATGCCGCGGCGCTGGTCCAGCGCAACGTGATGCCGGACTTGTTTTTCGGACCGGCCTTCGCGGGCGTCCTGATCGTCATGGTGATCGCGACCGCGTTCGGCTTCCTGATCCTGCGGCGGCGCGGGGTGTATTTCTCGCTGCTGACGCTGGCGCTGGCGGCGATGCTCTACGCGGTGGCGTTTCGCTGGACCGATGTCACCGGCGGCGAGAACGGCCTCGGCGGCATTACGCGGCCGACGCTGCTCGGCTTCAATCTGGAATCCTCCACCAATTACTACTGGTTTGTCGCTGCCATCGCCTTCCTGGTGCTGATCCTGCTGTGGCGCTTCCACAATTCGACCGTCGGCTCGGTGCTGGTGGCGATCCGCGAGAACGAGCAGCGCGCGCGTTTCCTCGGCTATCCCACCAACCGCTACAAGCTCGCCGCCTTCGTGCTGTCGGCGGGGATCACCGGGCTCGCCGGCATCCTGCTGCTGTTCCAGAACCGCATGACCTCGGCCGATCCGATCTCGGTCGCATTCTCAGGCGAACTGCTGTCGATGGTGGTGATCGGCGGCATGCGCAGTTTTCTGGGGCCGGCGCTGGGCGCGCTGTTCTTCATCCTGTTCCGTGAATTCCTCGGCATCTACACCGAGAACTGGCTGTTCTGGTTTGGCCTGGTGTTCGTCGGTTTCATCGTGTTCTCACCGACCGGCCTGGTCGGCGTCGCCGAGCGGCTGATGGCGCCGTTCCGCAAGAAGACGGTCGAGGACGCCGCGATGTCGGCGCGCCGCATCGAACCGCTGCCGCTGCCGGAATTCCTGCGGCCAAAATCCCACGTCGAAGGCCCGGTGCTGTCGGCCCGCCACATCGTCAAGAGCTTTGGCGGCATCAAGGCGGTCCAGGGCATGGACATCTCGATCGCCGACCGCACGCTGCACGCATTGATCGGCCCCAACGGCGCCGGCAAGACCACCGCGTTCAACCTGTTGTCCGGCATGTTTCCACCGGATGAAGGCAGCGTGTCGCTGATGGGTCAGCCGATCGCCGGCGAGACACCGGAAGAAATCGCGCGCGCCGGCATCGGCCGCTCGTTCCAGATTACCAACCTGTTTCCAGCGTTGAGCGTCGGCGAAAACATCCGGCTGGCGGTGCAGGCGCGGCACCCTCGCCGCTTCGATCCGCTCACCTCGGCGCTCTCGATCGAGGCGATCAATACCGAGACCGACGCCACCATCCGCTATCTCGGCCTCGCCGGCATCGAAAAGGCGGAAGCCGGCATGCTGTCCTATGGCGGCCAGCGCCTGCTCGATATGGGCGTGGCGCTTGCCACAGCACCCCGTGTGCTGTTGCTCGACGAGCCGCTGGCCGGCCTTGCCGCGGCGGAACGCGAGCGGATCGGCGCCATCATCAAGCGCATCTCGTCTGACCTGCCGGTGCTGCTGGTCGAGCACGACATCGACCGGGTGTTTCAGCTCGCCGACCATGTCACGGTCATGAATGAAGGCCGGGTGCTGCTCGACGGCACTGTCGAGGACGCCCGCACCAGCCCGAAGGTGCAGGAAGTCTATATCGGCTCCGGCGCGTCGGCGGTCGCCGCGCGTCCGCGCGAAACCGCCGCGCGCGCCGGCGCGCTGCTGACGGTGAACAATGTCGATACCTTCTACGGCAAGAGCCACATTCTCAACGACGTCAACTTCACCCTGCATGAAAACGAGATCATCGCGCTGCTCGGCCGCAACGGCGCCGGCAAGTCGACGCTCTTGAAGACGCTGATCGGGATCGCGCCGGCCTCCAACGGTTCGATCAAGCTCGCCGACAATGAACTGATCGGCCATTCGTCGGCGCAAAATGCCCGGCTCGGCATCGGCTATGTGCCGCAGGGCCGCGGCCTGTTCGCCGGCATGAGCGTCGAGCAGAATCTCGAGCTTGGCGGGCTGAAGCGCCAGACCGGCAACGGCGTGCACTGGACCCGCGAGCGCATCTACGAATACTTCCCGCGCATCAAGGAGCGGCTCGACAGCCCGGCGGATTATCTCTCCGGCGGCGAGCAACAGATGGTGGCGGTGGCGCGCGCGCTATCCGGCGATGTCAGGGTATTGCTGCTCGACGAACCCTTCGAGGGCCTGGCGCCGGCCGTGGTCGAGCAATTGTTCGAAACCTTCGATAGACTGCGCAAGGAAATCGCCATCATCATCGTCGATCATCATCTTGATTTGGCGCTGGCGCTGTCCGATTCCACGGTGGCGCTGGAGCGCGGCCGGGTGATCCACCAGGGACCGTCGAAGGCGCTGCGCGACGATCTCGATTTGCGCCGCAAGGTGCTGTGGCTGTGAGAGTTGTGAGAACGGAAAAATGGCAAGCACTGAACGCAACGTCGCCATCGTAGGCTCCGGTCTGATCGGCCGCGCCTGGGCCGCGATCTTCGCCCGCGCCGGATGGAACGTGCGGCTGACCGATCCGCACATTCCGACGCTGAAGGCAGCGCCGCGCCTGATCCGCGACGAGTTGCATGCGCTGGCGCGCCATGGCCTCGCCTCCGATCCGGATGGCGCGGTGGCACGGATCTCGACGGCGGCGAGCCTGCAGGAGGCCTTGATCGACGTCGAATTCGTCCAGGAAAACGGACCCGAGATCGTCGACGACAAGCGCGCGATCTTTGCCCAGCTCGACAAACTGGCGCCGCCAAACGCGCTGCTGGTGTCCTCGACCTCGGCCATAACAGCGTCGCGTTTCACCGAGGCGCTGCCGGGCCGGGCGCGCTGCCTGGTCGGTCATCCCGTCAACCCGCCGCATCTGATCCCGCTGGTCGAACTCTGCGGCGCGCCGTGGACCTCGCCCGAGGCGATCGAGCGCGCGCGAAGCATCTATCGCGAGATCGGGCAGGTGCCGGTCACGATTAACAGAGAGATCAACGGCTTCGTGCTGAACCGGCTGCAGGGCGCGCTGCTGGCCGAAGCTTTTCGCCTGGTCGGCGAAGGCTATATCTCGGCCGAGGATCTCGATCACACCGTGAAGGACGGCCTCGGGCTGCGCTGGTCGTTTCTGGGGCCGTTCGAAACCATCGAACTCAATGCGCCCGGCGGCATTCCGGATTATTGCGCGCGCTATACCGGCTTCTACAAGGAGCTTGCGTCCAGTGCCGCCGGGCCTGAGGTTTATCAAAGCCCGAATGCGGACCGGGTGATCGCGGCATGGCCGCATCAGCCGACGCCGGAGCGCATCGCCGCACTGACGCAGCGTCGCAACGAACGCCTCGCGGCACTGGCCGCGCACAAGGCGACTCAAACGTCATTCCGGGGCGATGCGATAGCATCGAACCCGGAATTTCGAGATTCCGGGTCTGGTCCGTCGGACCATCCCGGAATGACGAATTAATCGACGCCCAGGAAAGAGAGCACACCATGAGCCGCAAAGTCATCATCACCTGCGCCGTGACCGGCGCCATCCACACCCCCTCGATGTCGAAGGCGCTGCCGGTAACGCCGCAGGAAATCGCCGACGCTGCGGTCGATGCCGCCGAAGCCGGTGCGGCCATCGTGCATCTGCACGCCCGCAATCCCAAGACCGGCCAGCCCGACCAGAGCCCGGAAGCCTTCGAACCGTTTCTGAAAATCATCAAGCAGCGCTCGAACTGCGTGATCAACCTCACCACCGGCGGCTCGCCGACCATGACGGTGGACGAGCGCGTCCGCCCCGCCGCGGTCTACAAGCCGGAAGTCGCGTCGCTGAACATGGGCTCGATGAACTTTGCGTTTTTCGGAATGCTCAACCGCTTCAAGAAATTCGAGCATGACTGGGAGCTGAAGCATCTGCAGAACAAGGACATCGTGTTCCGCAATACCTTTGCGGACATCGAATACGTGTTGAACACGCTGTCGGAGACCGGCACCCGCTTCGAGTTCGAATGCTACGACACCGCGCATCTCTACAACCTGAATTACTTCCTGGAGCAGGGCATGGTGAAGCCGCCGCTGTTCGTGCAGACGGTGTTCGGCCTGCAGGGCGGCACCGGCGCGCATCCCGAAGACGTGCTGCACATGAAGCGCACTGCCGACCGGCTGTTCGGCGACAAGATGGTGTGGTCGGTGCTCGGCGCCGGACGCAATCAATTGCCGATCGCGGCGATGGCGGCGGCGATGGGCGGCAACGTCCGCGTCGGGCTTGAGGATTCGCTGTGGGCCGCGCCCGGCCGCATGGCGGCGTCGAACGCCGAGCAGGTGACGCTGGCCCGCAAGATCATCGAAGGCCTCGGCCTCGAGGTCGCGACCTCGGACGAGGCCCGCGAAATGCTCGACCTCAAGGGCGGCGACAAGCTGGAGGTTTGACGGCTCAGACAGGCTTCGACGTGAAGCGCAATTGCGGAAATCCGTCGATCGACGTGCCGGGCTCACCCGCGGCGCAACAGAGTTGCAGTACCTGTAGCCGGAATGCAGTCGTGGCCGCGCGGTGAAGATCGCCCTGTTCTCAGCGTTAGTATTTTCTGCTCGGGCGCGCAGCCCGGGCCGGGGCAATTGATCGATGGCGTTCATATTTGGGACTGGTCGGCTGGACCGGCTACCAGAGTTACCGGGATTATAGACACCCGGCTTTGCGTTCTTGGCAATTCGCTGCTGGACCTGCTTCATCCGAGTGACGGTGCCGCCGCACTGGTTGGGTTTACAGGCGGCATAGCTTACTGACATTGCCGACAGCGAGATTGCCGCCGTCATCGCAAGCGTCGTGGTCCAGATTATCAGCTACAACAGTGAAATCCGGTACTTCAGCTGGCAGAATACAGGGGCTTCACCACCGACGTTGCGCCGCTGCGCCTCGGCCGCGGACCCAGGTCTATGCACCGATGTCGCTCTCGGTGACAGGCACGCCCACGCCCGACTGGAAACTCGAATTCGTGGTGCGCGGCGGCTTCGTTTCGTCGTCCCAGAGCACATCCGGCCAGCGCGGCTATGTCGGCACCTCGGTCGACACGCAGCTCTCGGGCACCGTGACCTATAACGGCTTCAACGGCTTCCAGCCCTACGTCGCCATGCTGATCAATGCCCCGACCGGCAGGTCCGCGCTCTACGGCACCTCGCGTTTCGCGCGCATGGACGGCGATCTCGTCGATCAGGGCACCTATGGCGAGGGCTGGAACTTCGGCCCGACCGCGGGCGTCAGCATTCCCCTGACCACGGAGCTGCTGTTCACCTTGTCGGGCGGCTATACCGCGCGGAACGCCTACAACAAGGAGGGCTTCGACATATTCACCGGTCTGGTTACCGCGACCGATCGCGTCAAGAACGGCGATGAGGCGACCGTGACCGCCGCGCTCGGATTTGGCAGGGGCCCGTTCTCGGCGCAGCTCTCGGGTTCACAGTCCTGGGATCAGGAGTTGCAGACCAACGAATTCGGCCAGTTCAACTTCGGCCGCTACCAAGTCGGCCCGCGCACCACGATTTCCGGCAATGTGGGCTATGCCTTCAACGAGATGGTGTCGATCTACGCCAACGGTTTCTGGACCCATACCCAGGCCAACCGGGTGCTGGAGATCACCCAAATGTTTCTGATCCCGGAACTGTTCAATTCCAACAGCAACCTCTATCGCATCAATACCGGCCTGAACTACCGGTTCGCCAATGGCGTCACCGCCGGTCCGATCGGCAGCTACCTTTATCGCGACGTCAACGGCTGGGATCCGATATCAGGCGCCTTCGTCCCGGCGAAGACGCGTTGGGCAGTCGGCGGCGTCGCGAGCTATAACGTGACCAACAAGATCAGTATCAACGGCAAGCTCGAACGGGTATGGATTCGCGAGAACGAAAATCTCGGGACCGCCGCCCTTTCAGCCGATGATACCGTTCATGTCGGGCGATGCCTGGGCCGTCGCCGGTGGCGCGACCGTGAATTTTTGAGAGGCTGATATGACAAAGAAAATCGCATCCGCACTGCTCGGCCTCGCCCTCGGCGCCTGCCTTCTCGCCAGTCCCGCAGCAGCTGCGTGCCTGGCGGGGAAATGAGAATGTCGAACGGCGATTGTTTCTCCCAACCGGGTCTCGCGACCTCGATGCGGGAACGCGCCATCCTGATGAACCAGCTCAAGATCGGCTACAATCTTCCGATCGCGGTGAAGAAGGATAACCTCTATCCGAAGAACTTCGACGTCAGCCGGTTTGAATTCAGCCAGCGCGGTACCTTCAGCACCATCCCGTTCCCGGCCTCACCATAAGATCGGAACGGACTCTCCATGCCCTCATGGAGAGCAACTCGAATCGCCTGAGACCGAAACCGCCGTTTCGAAGCGGTGTTTGCGGTTCGTGGTCACCGTTGTGCATCGTGGTGGGGAGCCTGCAACGCGTATCATCGTCACTCGTCCGGATAATCTGTTGCGCGGTCATCCCGTCATGATCCGCGGCTGCCTTGCGTGGATGACGTTATGACCGCAAACACCTTTCTGATCATCGACGATCATCCGATTTTCAGTCAGGCGCTGGTTGCGCTGCTGAGCGATGCGTTTCCCGGAAGCCTGCTGCTCACCGCAGGCACGCTCGATCAGGGGCGACGACTGCTGTTGTCGAGCACGCCCCAGCCGATCGTATTGCTGGACATCAACCTGCCCGACAGCCGGGGCGTTCATGGCGCGCGTGAACTGATCCGGATCATGCCCGGGCTGAAGATCATTGCATTGAGCGCTGACGACACCAGGGATCAGCAGGCACGGCTCCTGAAGTCCGGCGTTCATGGCTTCCTGCCGAAGACGATCGAGCCGGAAATCTTCATCGAAAAACTGAAGGAACTGGTTCGCGCGCCGATGCGAGCGCCGCAGGCCGCCGGCCATCAGACGCTCGCCGGCGACATCGAATACCTGTCGGAGCGGCAAAAGGCCGTCATCATCGAACTTGCCCGCGGACGCTCGAACAAGGAGATTGCGCAGAGCCTTGGCATCGGCGTCGAAACCGTCAAGACTCACGTCAGCGAGATCATCCGCCGGCTGAATGTCCGAAATCGGGCCGAGGCGATCCGGCTATTCATGATGCGAGGAGCCAGCATTGCGGGCAGCGAGTAGGCCGCACCATCGGCGGCTGGTCCGATCAATCCTTGCGATCCTGTGTGTTGCCTTCCAGGCGGCCTTTGCATTCAGCACCGTCGCGCTGGCCGACGACCCGGTGCAGATCCTGACCGATGGCGATACCTCGCTTCGCGCTCGCGTCCGCGGCGTGATCGAGAGCGGCACGCCGCTCGACCCGCAAACGGTGGCGCGCAACAGCGGCTCGGCCCGGCTGCATCCGGTTACGCCGCCGAATTTCGGTCGAAACAATCAGCCGGCATGGGGCCATGTCACCGTCATCAATCGGCTCGACCGTCGCGAGTGGGTGCTGCGCTACAATTTGGCGACGGTGGAGGACGTGCGCGTCTTCGTTCGCGCCGCCGGAGAGCCCGATTTCCGGCAGCTGCGTGAACTCGGCGAAAAGGCGGTGTGGCCGTTTTCCGGTTATCGGGGGCCGACATACCTGATCACGTTAAATCCCGACGTTCCCGTCGAAATCGTGACCCGGCTGCACACCAGGGCGCCGATTGGATTTCATCTCTCGCTTGCATCGCCGATTCGCTTCTTTGAAGCAGATCGCGAATTGATCGCGAGCACGGCCACCCTCGGCGCGGTTCCGCTCGTGGTGCTCGTCTATGTCGCAATCCTCGCCGGCGTGCTGCGGCATCGCGGCCTGATCGGCCTGATGGTCATCCTGCTGACCAAACTGATCATCGACTCCTGGACCACTGGATTTGGACAGCAGGCGCTGCCGTTCATTCCGCGAGCCTCCTGGCCGACTTTCGGCTTTTTCGTCGTCGGCGTTTTCAGCCTGGCGTGCGTCCTGCATATTCGCCGCTATCTGGACCTTGCGCGGACCGCACCGCGCATCAATACCTTTCTGTTGGTCGCGGCGGTCATTATCGTTGCGCTGTCCGGCATCGAATTGGCGGGCCTCTATAACGTCAGGACCCTGTTGACGTTCATTGCCCCGGCGATCTTCGCCATCTGCCTGGCCCTGGCGGTGCGCGTTGCCTGGCAACGGCCGAGCTTTGGCGCCGTTTGCTACGCGTTGGCCTGGGGCTTCTTTCTGTCGGAATCCATCCTGATGTTCCTGCGCCTGTTCGCGCTGGTTCCGTTCCCGGCATCGACGATGACGTTTTCGCAGAGCGCGGTCGCCTCGATCCTGTTCGGCATTGCGATTTTCCGCAGGATCAAGGATCAGGACCAGGCCCTCAACCGTTCCTTGACCGACAGCAACGAGCGCTTCCAGCTCGCCATCGACGGCTCTGCCGCGGCGATCTACGAATACAGCTTCGGATCCGGCAAGTTTTACGGCGCGCCTCGGCTGGCCGAACTGCTGGCGGTGCCGGACGGAACGCCGTTGCAGGGGTTGCTGACGCGACTTTCGCGTGACGCAAGGAAGCAACTTCTCGAAGGTCTTCGGCAAGCCCTGGCGGGCCGTGCGCGAAATTTTCGCGTGGAGCTGGCGCACGCAGCCACCGGGGATCTCGCGCCGCGCTTTCTCGCCGTCACCGGCGCAATCCAGTACGACGCGTCGGGCGAACATGAGCGCATCTGCGGATCGGTCATCGACGTCACCAGCGACCGGGTCCTCGCGGTCGAACGGCAGCTCAGAACCGCTCTGTCCGTGGAAAAGGAACGCGCCGAGCGCGCCTTGACGGCCCGGACGATTTTCTACGCATCGGCCAACCACGATCTGCGTCATCCGCTGCTTTCGCTCGGACTGTATCTGCAGATGCTGGTGAAGGATAAAACCGCCAAAAAGCTGCAGTCATTTCTTCCGCCGATGCTCGAGGCGCATCGCTCGGCGTTCCGCTATTTGGATCGGATCGTCGACCTCGCCCGCAGCGATATCGGCTCCAACACCGCGGTACCCAAGAGCCAGCCGCTGCAGCAGATCTTTTCCAGGCTTGTGGATCAGTATCAGGCCGATGCGACCCAGGCGGCGCTGTCTCTGCGGCTCGTCGCGACCAAAAACATCGTCTCCACGGACGCATTCCTGCTCGATCGGATTCTCAGCAATCTGCTCAGCAACGCCATTCGCAACACCCGGACCGGTGGCGTCCTGCTCGGTTGCCGGCGATTGCCCGGCGGAATCCGGATCGACGTCATCGATACCGGGCCCGGTCTCGCTCCGGAAATCTCTCAACGGGTCATGGACAATCGCCTCAACGGCGCCGCCGGCGCCGTGTGGGTCGGGGTCGGGCACCGTGCAACTCGGCCTCATCATCGTCCAGCGCACCGCCGAAGAACTCGGCTGCACCATCGATATGGCGACGCAAGCGGGAAAAGGGACGCGGTTCTCGGTGCTCATCCGGGGCTGAGCTATTTCGCCGCGAGCCAAGGCGGCCGACCCCCTGGGAAATTCCGTGCCACGGTCTGGGCAACCGCCCGGTGGTCCGAATGACCAATACGGGTACCGGCCTTGCCGGTTGCGCGGACGCCCGGTCATGGTATCGTTTGGACAAATTGGCCCGGTATGAGGCCGAAAACATCCAGGGAGGGAACCATGCGGAGCGTACGCGCGCTTGCCGCTACCGTGCTGTTTTTGCTTGCGCTCTCCGATATTGCGCTCGCGGCCGGGAAGCAGGGCGGTATCCTGAAAGTCTATCATCGGGACAGTCCGGCCAGCGCCTCGATCCACGAGGAGGCGACTTTTTCGGTCAACGCCCCCTTCATGCCGATCTTCAACAATCTCGTCATCTACAAGCAGGACGTGCCGCAAAACTCCCTGGATTCGATCGTCCCGGATCTCGCGGAGAGCTGGACCTGGAGCGACGACAGGAAAAAACTCAATTTCAAGCTGAGACAAGGCGTCAAGTGGCACGACGGCAAGCCCTTCACATCCGCCGACGTCAAATGCACGTTCGACATGCTGATGGGCAAGTCCCAGCAGAAATTCCGCAAGAACCCGCGCAAGTCCTGGTACGACGAGGTCGTCGACGTCACGGCGAGCGGCGACTTCGAGGTCGCGTTCAACCTGAAGCGGCCGCAGCCGTCGCTGCTGGCGCTGCTCGCTTCCGGCTATACGCCGGTCTATCCCTGCCATGCGTCGCCGGCCGACATGCGCACCAAGCCGATCGGCACCGGTCCGTTCAAGTTCGTCGAGTTCAAGGCCAACGAATCCATCAAGATCACCCGCAACGCGGACTACTGGAAGAAGGGCCTGCCGTATCTCGACGGCATCGAATACACCATCATCACCAACCGCTCGACGGCCATTCTCGGCTTTATTTCCGGCCAGTTCGACATGACGTTCCCCACCGAGGTGTCGATTCCGCTGCTCAAGGACGTCAAGACGCAGGCGCCGAAAGCAGTGTGCGTCGTCGAGCCGACCAACGTCTCTACCAACATCATCGTCAACTCCTCCTCGGCGCCGTTCGACAATCTGGATATTCGCCGGGCGATGGCGCTGGCGCTCGACCGCAAAGCGTTCGTCTCCATCCTGTTTGAAGGCCAGGGGGATATCGGCGGCACCATGCTTCCCGCCCCGGGCGGATTATGGTCCATGCCGAAGGAGATGCTGGAATCGATTCCGGGCTATGGCCCCGACGTCAATGCCAACCGGGAGCAAGCCCGCAAGCTGATGCAGAAGGCGGGCTATGGACCGGAGAAGCGCCTCGCGGTCAAGGTCGCCACCCGCAACATCCCGATTTACCGCGACCCCGCCATCATCCTGATCGATCAGCTCAAGAGCATCTATATCGACGGCGAACTCGACGTGGTCGAAACCGCCAACTGGTTCTCGAAAGTCGCGCGCAAGGACTATGCGCTCGGACTCAACCTGACAGGCAATGCGGTCGACGATCCCGACCAGTCGTTCTACGAGAACTATTCCTGCGGTTCGGAGCGGAACTACACCAACTACTGCAACAAGGACATCGAGAAGCTGTTCGGCGAGCAGTCGGTCGAGACCGACGTCGCCAAGCGCAAGAAGATGGTGTGGGAAATCGACAAGAAGCTGCAGGAGGACGTCGCCCGCCCGATCATCTACCACGGCCGCGCGGGTTCGTGCTGGCAGCCCCATGTCAAGGGCATCACCATCATGGTGAACAGCTCCTACAACGGCTATCGTTACGAGGACGTTTGGATGGATAAGTAGCGTCTCCCGCCGCATGTTGCGGCAGGAGCCGCCCGCCAGCCTCTCACATTTGCGCGTATTCCGATCGTAGACCGCTATTCGCTCTTGCGGAATACGCGCTGACAGGAGCAGCCCGTTGTTTGCTTATATCGTGCGGCGCCTCGTCCTGATGCTCGTGACCCTGTTCGGGATCTCGGTCATCATCTTCGTGCTGCTGCGCATCGTGCCCGGCAATATCGTCGACATCCTGTTCGACGCCGCGGGATTCGTCGATCAGGCCGACAAGGCGAACCTGGAGAAGGAACTGGGGCTCGACCAGCCGATCGTCGTGCAATATTTCAAGTGGATCGGCGGGCTGCTTCACGGCGACCTCGGTTATTCCTATGTGTCCGAGAAGCCCGCGCTGCAGGAGATCCTGCCGCGGATTCCGATTACCGCGCGGCTCGCCGCCCTTGCATTGTTCTTCTCCGCGGCGATCGGGATTCCGCTCGGGGTGATCAGCGCCGTCAACCAGGGCACGCGGCTCGATTATGCGCTGCGGGTCGTCAGTCTGAGCGGCCTGTCGCTGCCGTCGTTCTGGCTCGGCCTGCTGATCCTGATGGCGTCGGTCTCGATGTTCGGAACCATGCCGATCTTCAATCCGAACCCGAAGACCTGGACCGAGGCGATCTCGATCTATTGCGTTCCGGCGATGGCGGTCGGCTTCCGCAGCGCCGCGCTGGTGATGCGGATTACCCGCTCCTCGATGCTCGAAATACTGCGGCAGGATTATATCCGCACCGCCCGCGCCAAGGGCGCCTCCGAGCCTTCCGTCAACTATCACCACGCGCTGAAGAACGCGGTTCTGCCTGTTATCACCATCATCGGCATCGAGGCGGCGTTCCTGATCGGCGGACTGATCGTGACCGAGACCGTCTTCAATATTCCCGGCGTCGCCCGCTTCCTGGTCGAGGCGATCCGGTGGCGCGACTATCCGATCGTGCAGAACCTGGTGATGCTGATCGCTTTGGTCGTCGTGCTCGCGAACTTCACGGTCGACATGCTCTACGCCGCGATCGATCCACGTATCCGGTATACGGACTGACAGGAAGGTTTGGAGACACCGCTTGGCCGTCATCAACTACGATAGCGAACTGAGACGCGCCGGCGCCCATTCGACGCATGGCTGGCGCCGGCTGACGTTCCTGGCGCAACGCTACATGCTCGGCACCATCGGCCTCGTCATCATGACGATGTTCGTGCTGGTGGCTTTATCCGCCGACCTGATCTGCCGGTTCGATCCGCTCAGCGTCGATTCCACGCATCGTCTGGCGGCCCCCGATGCAATCCATTGGCTCGGAACGGATTCGTTCGGCCGCGACGTCTGGAGCCGGATCGTCCATGGCGCGCGGATATCGCTCGCCGTCGGGATCGGCTCGACCTTGCTGGGGTCGTCGATCGGCGTCGTGATCGGGCTGGTGTCCGGTTATCTCTCAGGCTGGGTCGACCTCGTGTTCCAGCGCGTCACCGATATCCTGCAGGCGCTGCCGCTGCTGGTGCTGGCGCTCGTCATGACCGCCGCACTGGGGCCGTCGCTTCCGAACGTGATCATCGCGATCGCGATCCCGCTGATCCCCACCGTCGCCCGCGTGATCCGCGCCAACACCCTGGCGCTGCGCGAGCTGCCGTTCATCGAAGCCGCGAAATCGATCGGCATGAGCGAAACCCGCATCGCGCTGCGCCATGTGCTGCCCAACACGCTGGCGCCGCTGATCGTGCTGGCCACCGCGCAGCTCGGCTCGACCATCCTCACCGAGGCCTCGCTGTCGTTTCTCGGCCTCGGCATTCCCGAGCCCTATCCGTCATGGGGCCGCATGCTGTCGGAATCGGCGGCGGAATATGTCCGCACCGCGCCGTGGCTGGTGATTTTCCCGGGGGTCGCGATCAGCCTCGCGGTGTTCGGCACCAATCTGTTCGGCGACGCGCTGCGCGACATCCTCGACCCGAGGCAGCGCGGCTGATGACCGAGGTATCAGCGGATAACATGGTTCTCGACGTGAAGAACCTGCAGACGGTGTTTTTCACCAACTCCGGACTGTTCCGGGCTGTCGACGACGTGTCGTTCAGCGTTCGCCGCGGCGAGACGCTGGCGATCGTCGGCGAGTCCGGTTGCGGCAAGAGCGTGACCGCGTTGTCGATCATGCGGCTGGTGCCCGATCCGCCGGGCCGGATCGTCGGCGGTTCCGTGGCGCTCGAAGGCACCGACCTGCTCGGCCTCGACGAGGCCGAGATGCGCGCGATCCGCGGCAACCGCATCTCGATGATCTTTCAGGAGCCGATGACCTCGCTCAACCCGGTGATGCGGATCGGCGACCAGATTACCGAAGCGGTTCGCCTGCATCGCGACATGACCGCCAAGGAAGCCTGGACCAAGGCCGTCGAAATGCTCCGCCTGGTCCGGATTCCGGAGCCCGAGCAGCGGGCGCGGGAATATCCGCATCAGCTCTCCGGCGGCATGCGTCAGCGCGCGATGATCGCGATGGCGCTGGCGTGCCGGCCGGTGCTGCTGATCGCGGACGAGCCGACCACGGCGCTGGATGTGACGATCCAGGCGCAGATCCTGGCGCTGATCGTCGAGCTGCAACAGGAACTCGGCACCGGGCTGATCCTGATCACCCACGATCTCGGCGTGGTCGCGCAGACCGCGCAGCGCGTCATCGTGATGTATGCCGGCAAGAAGGTCGAGGAAGCCACGGTCGACGCGCTGTTCGAAAATCCCAGGCATCCCTACACCCGCGGCCTGATGGCATCGATGCCGGCGGTGCTTTCGTTCGGTTTGGACACCGACGCGCGGCTGGTGGAAATTCCCGGCATGGTGCCGTCGCTGACCAACCTGCCGGCAGGCTGCGCTTTCGCGCCACGCTGTACGATGGCGGTTGAGCGCTGTCGCGCCGAATATCCGCCGTTGCAGGATTGGGGCGACAATCACTTTGCGGCGTGCTGGCGCGCGGCGGAAACGGCGGCGGCGCCATGACCGACGCGCGCCCCCTGCTCGAGGTCACCGACCTCGTCAAACATTATGCGGTGCGCGGCGGCATCCTGCGCCGTCGCGTCGGCACCGTGCATGCGGTGGACGGCGTCAGCTTCACCGTCGGCGTCGGCGAAACGCTCGGGATGGTCGGCGAATCCGGCTGCGGCAAATCGACGGTGGCGCGCACCATCCTGCGGCTGGTCGAGCCGACCAGCGGCAGCATCCGGATCAACGGCACCGATATTTCCAAACTCGGCAAGGCCGATTTGCGCCCGGTCAGGCGGTCGATGCAGATCATCTTCCAGGATCCGTTCGCCTCGCTCAATCCACGCATGACCGCCGGCGATATCGTCGGCGAGCCGCTCGCCGTCCATGGCCTGGCCGCGGGCAACGAAAAGCGGCAGCGGGTCGCCGAGCTGTTCGATCAGGTGGGCTTGCGCGCCGACCAGATGCAGAACTACCCGCACCAGTTTTCCGGCGGCCAGCGCCAGCGCATCTGCATCGCCCGCGCGCTGTCGCTCGGGCCCGATCTGATCGTCTGCGACGAGCCGGTATCGGCGCTCGACGTCTCGATCCAGGCCCAGGTGATCAATCTGTTGATCGACCTGCAGCGCAAGCATGGCTTTTCGTATCTGTTCATCGCCCACGATCTCGCCGTCGTCGCCCATATCAGCCACCGCGTCGCCGTGATGTATCTCGGCCGCATCGTCGAGATCGCCGAAAAGCGCGAACTGTTCGCCAACCCCCGGCATCCCTATACCCAAGCCTTGCTGGCGTCGGTGCCGGTGGCCAATCCGAAAAAGAAGTCGCTCAAGCCGCTGGTCGATGGCGACGTGCCGAGCCCGATCAACCCGCCATCCGGCTGCGCGTTTCATACCCGCTGCCGCTACGTGATGGACCGCTGCAAGGTGGAAACGCCAGTGCTGGCCGAAGCCGGCACGAAGCATCAGGTGGCGTGTTTCCTGAACGAGGGGACGGGGCGGGCACTTGATTCGTCATTGGGCGAACGAAGCGTCGAACCCGGATCGAGATTCCGGGTCTGGTCCTTCGGCCATCCCGAATGCGGAGCGGATGGTTAGCTGGCCTGCCGCCTCAATCTCCACCACAATCTTCCCGGTCGTGACCTGCTCGCCTTCCGCGACATCGATCGCTGAAATCGTGCCCGCAATGCCGGCGGTGTGCACATGCTCCATCTTCATCGCTTCCAGCGTCATCACCGGCTGGCCGGCCGCGACCTTCTCGCCCGGCTTGACCAGCACCGCGACGACGCGGCCGTTCATCGCCGCGCGAACCTTGCCGTCGCCGCCGGCAGCCGTGGCGGAAACAGGCGCCGCCAGCGTGAGATCGCGAACCGCAGATGTTACGCCCCGGTGCAGGAAAAACAGCCGGTCGTCCCCGCGCCAAAACCTCGCCGTCTCCATCACGCCGTTGCTGCGGAACCGGATGCTATCGCTGCCGAGTTCATCGATCTCGAACCGGTAGCGCGCGGCCGTCGAGGGTGACGAGATAGCCGCCATCGCGCTCGCGGCCGACTTCGAGATCATGGATGCCGGAACCGAGTTCAACGCGGGCGGGAACCGGAAAGGTCGCCGCCAGCGAGCGCCCGTTCCGCCACGGCGGCGCAAGGGGATCGCTGACGTAAAGCAGCACCGCTGCCAGCGCCGCCTCCGAAGCTGCGTCGCCGCGGGGCGCCAGCAGATCGTCGCGATGGCTGCCGATGAACGCGGTCGTCGCCTCGCCCCTGGCAAAGACGGGATGCCGCAGGCAGTCGATCAGAAATCCCTGATTGGTGGTGACGCCGAACGCGGCGACCTGTTCGAGACCGCAGATCAGCTTGCTCCGCGCCTCGTCGCGGCTTGCGCCATGCGCGATGATCTTGGCGATCATCGAGTCGTAAAACGGCGAAACCTCGGAACCCGATTGCAGCGCGTGCTCGACGCGGATCTCGCTTGGCATCTGCCACAGCGCCATCCGCCCCGATTGCGGCATGAAATCTCGTGATGGCATCCTCCGAGCACAGCCGCACCTCGATCGCATGACCGGAGAACTTTATCTCATCCTGCGCAAGTCCGAGCGGTTCGCCGGCGGCGACACGCAGTTGCAACTCGACGAGGTCCAGCCCGGTGATCGCCTCGGTGACGGGATGCTCGACCTGCAGCCGCGTATTCATTTCCATGAAATAGAATTCGCCGGACGCCGCGAGCAGGAACTCCAGCGTGCCGGCACCCTCATATCCCAGCGACTTGATCGCGGCGACCGCGACGGCGCCCATCCGCGCCCGCAATTCGCCCGACACCGCCGGTGACGGCGCCTCCTCGATCAGTTTCTGGTGCCGCCGCTGCACCGAGCAGTCGCGCTCGCCGAGATGGATGGCATGGCCGAAGGCGTCGCCGAACACCTGGATTTCGATGTGGCGGGGATCGGCAATCGCGCGCTCCAGGATCACGCCGGCATCGCCGAACGCGCTTTGCGCCTCGGAGCGCGCGCTGCGCAAGGCATCGGGAAACGCCGAAGCATCCGTGACCAGCCGCATGCCGCGCCCGCCGCCGCCGGCGACGGCTTTGATCATGACGGGAAAGCCGATCTTGCTTGGCCTCTGCCAGCATCACAGCATCGCTCTGGTCCGCGCCCTGATAGCCGGGAACGCAGGGCACGCCGGCTTTCTGCATGATCTCCTTGGCGCCGGCCTTGTTGCCCATCGCCTTGATGGCGTCCGGCGACGGGCCGATGAACACCAGCCCGGCATCGCGGCACGCTTGCGCGAACTCCGCATTCTCGGCGAGAAAGCCGTAGCCGGGATGAACCGCGTCGGCTCCGCTGGCCTTGGCCGCCGCGATGATCGCCTCGATGTTGAGATAGGACTGCGAGGGCAATGCCTCGCCGATACGGACGGCTTTGTCGGCTTCGCGCACATGCAATGCGTCCGCATCCGCATCGGAATACACCGCAACCACGCCATAACCGAGGCGGCGCGCGGTGCGCATGATGCGCAACGCGATCTCGCCGCGATTGGCGATCAGGATTTTGCGGAATGGCGTGCGCTTGACCTGACCGTTCATGGCCGCGCGACCGAGAATTGCATGCGCTGCGGGTTGCGCGCCTCGGCCTCCCGGCAGATCGCCAGCACCTCGCTCAGCACAGCCCTGGTGTCGCGCGGATCGATCACGCCGTCGTCGAGCACGCGCGCGCTGGTGGAGAACACGTCCATCTGGCCATCGAACACGCCGATGATCTGCGCCTTCATGGCGTCGATCTTTTCCTTCTCGATCGGCTTGCCGCGCCTGGCGGCTGCGGCCTCGGTGACGATCGCCATGGTCTCGGCGGCCTGCTCGCCGCCCATCACGGCGGTCCTGGCGTTGGGCCACGAGAAACAGAAGCGCGGATGAAATCCGCGCCCGCACATGCCGTAATTGCCGGCGCCGAACGACGCGCCGCAATAGATCGTGATCTGCGGCACGGTGGCCGAGGTCACCGCCTGGATCATCTTGGAGCCGTGCTTGATCATGCCGGCTTCTTCGTAGGCCTTGCCGACCATGTAGCCGGTGGTGTTGTTGAGATAGAGCAGCGGCGTGCGCGACTGGCAGCACACTTGAATGAAATGCGTCGCCTTGTTGGCGCCGGGAACATCGAGCGGGCCGTTATTGGTGATGATGCCGATCGCCTGGCCTTCGATGCGCGCGTGGCCGCACACGGTGGCGGGACCGTAATTGGCGCCGAATTCGGTGAAATCGGAATCGTCGATGAACCGGGCGATCGCTTGCCGCATATCGACCGGGCGCTTGTGATCCATCGGCATGATGCCGAGCAATTCCTCCGGGATCGTGGCGCGGCGGACGATACGAAGCCTCCGCGCTGTCAGGCCGGTCCCATTCGAGGTTGGCCATGATGTCGCGCGCGATGCGCAGCGCGTCGCGGTCGTCCTCGGCGAGATAGTCGCCGAGGCCGGAAATGCTGGTGTGCATCTCGGCGCCGCCGAGTTCTTCCTCGGTGGCGATCTCGCCCGTCGCCGCCTTCAACAGCGGCGGCCCGGCCAGAAACGCCCGTGTGCGGCCGCGCACCATCACGATGTAATCCGACAATCCGGTTTGGTAGGCGCCGCCCGCGGTCGACGAGCCGTGGGTGACGGTGACCACCGGCAGGCCTGCCGCCGACAGCCGCGCCAGATTGCGAAAAATGTTGCCGCCGCGGACAAAATCCTCGACGCGGTAGCGCAGCAGATTGGCGCCGGCGCTCTCGACCAGCTGCACGTAAGGCAGCTTGTTCTCCAGCGCCATTTCCTGCACCCGCAAGCGTCTTGTCGAGGCCGTAAGGCTGCAGCGCGCCGGCGTCGATGCCGGAATCATTGGCGCTGACCATGCAGCGAACGCCCGAAACAAATCCGATGCCGGCGACCACCCCGCCGCCGGGCACGCTCTTGTCGGCGTCCGGCACATCGAACATGTAGCCCGCCAGCGTCGACAGCTCGATGAACGGCGTGCCGGGATCGAGCACCAGCGCCACCCGCTCGCGCGGCAGCAACTGCCCGCGCTTGTGAAAGCGGTCCTTGGCCAAAGCCGATGCCGCGCGCGCCCGCTCCTCAAGGCCACGCATCCGCGAAATCAGCGCCAGCATGCCGTCGCGGTTGGCTTTGAAAGCGTCGCTGGATGGGGCGATGGTGGATTCAATGACTGGCCATGGGTACCGACTACTCTCGCTTCGTCATTCCGGGGCGACACGAAGTGTCGAACCCGAGCAATTCACTCGAGATTCGGCGGGTTCGCGCTCCGCGACGCCCCGGAATGACAATTCCAAATTCAACGCCTCAATTCGCCTTCTTGCCCAACCCGAGGCTCTCGACAACCTTGCGCTCGGACTCGATCTGCTCGGTCACGAACTTCCTGTAGTCCTCGGTGCTCTTGTAGTTCGCCACCATGTCGTACTTGGCCAGGGTTTCCAGCAGCGCCGGCTCCTCGATCGCCTTCTTGAAGGCATCATGCAGCTTGGCGACGACCTTCGGATCCATCCCCTTCGGACCGGCGATGCCGAACGGCGAATCGAACACGAAGGGGTAGCCGAGTTCCTGCATCGTCGGCACGTCGGGCCAGTTCTTCGATCGCTGCGCGGTCCAGATCATCAGCAGGCGCAGTTTGCCGGCATCGACCAGCGGCTTCCAGCCGGTGCCGTCGGCCTGCAGCATCGTATGGTTGCCGAGCACGGCCGCGTTGGACTCGGCATTGCCCTTGAAAGGCACCTGGGTGAACTTGACGCCCGCCTTGGCGGCGATCTGCTCCATGCCGATGTGCAGCGACGTCGCCGCACCCGGCGTGGCGTAGGTGACCTTGCCGGGATTGGCCTTGGCGTAGTCGATCACGTCCTGCCATTTCTTGAACGGCGTATCGACATTGGTGGTGACGCCGAAGGTGTAGCCGGTGAGGTGGACGATATAGCTGAAATCCTTTTCCGCATCCCACGACGCCTGCTGCATCAGCGGCAGCCGGAACACCGTGATCGGGATCTGCGAGATGGTGTAGCCGTCCGGCTTGGCGGATACCGCCATGGTCGCGGGGCCCACCGCGCCGCTGCCGCCGGGCTTGTTGTCGATCACGATCGGCTGGCCAAGATGCTTTGCAGCCGCATCGGCGATGGCGCGCATCGCAATATCGGTCGCGCCGCCCGGCAGGCCAGGGAACGATCAACGTGACGGGCCTCGACGGATAGTCCTGGGCAATGGCGGCCGGGACCGTCCATGGCAGGCTTGCCGCGACGAGAGCAAGCGCGATGGAAAACGGCAGCAGCAGATGGCGGCTAGTTCTCACGAGGCCCTCCTGTTTGGTGTTGTTCGTCATTCCGGGGCGCGCGCAGCGCGAACCCGGAATCTCGAGATTCCCGATGTGCAATTGCGATTCGGTCGCTTTCGCTCCCGCCCCGGAATGACGGCGTTGATGATCGATGACATCTCAACGCCTGATCCCAAAAATCTTCCTCGCCTCCGCCGGGCTCGCGATCTCGCGCCCGGCGTTGCGCGCGCACGCCGCGATGCTCTCGATCAGCTGGCCGTTCGAGGTCACCTTGGCGCCGTCACCCAGATAGAACGTATCCTCCAGCCCGGTGCGCAGATGGCCGCCGAGATCAGCGCAGCGCTGGTGCAGCGGCCAGATTTCGGCGCGCCCGATCGCGGTGACCTGCCAGTTCGCATCCGGCGATTTCAGCTTCAACAGGATCGGCAGCAATTCCGGATCGGCCGGCATGCCAGAGGCGACGCCCATCACGAAATTGTATTCCAGCGGTCCGGCATACATCCCGGTCTGCCGGTACATCCCGACGCAGCGCACGATGCCGACGTCGAAACATTCGAATTCCGGAATGGTGTCCACCGCCTTCATGACGTCGAGATAGTCCTGCACCTTCTCGACCGAATTATCGAACATCATCGGCGGCCACGCCCAGGTGTTGTCGGCCTTTACTTTCAGATAATTCAGCGAGCCGGCGTTGCAGGCCGCCATCTCCGGCCGGGTCTCGCGCACGCAATCCAGCGCGCCCTTGTAATTCGGACCCGAAGTGCCGGTGGTGTGGTTGATGATGACGCCGGGACAGGCTTCGCGGATCGCCTGCTGGATCTCGCTGGAAACGCTGACCTCCCACGACGGCAGGTGCCCCTTGCCCGGCGCCTGCTGGCGCAAATGGATATGCATCACGCTGGCGCCGGCGTTGAACGCAGCCTTGGCCTCGCGCGCCATTTCCTCCGGGGTGACCGGAACGTGATGCTGCTTCGGGTCGGTCAGCACGCCGTTCAGCGCGCAGGTGATGACAGCCTTGTCGCTCATGTCTGGCCTTCGATCTCAGGGGCTTCCAAGGATCATGCGCCCCACCCGCTCCTGCTTCTTGCGTCCACGCGCTATCGCGCCGCACCAGCCCGTCAGGCCCGCCCCTGACGCGCTGGCGCCGAGCGCTGCCGGCTTCGCTGCGGTAGATCGCAAGATCCCTCGAGCCCGAGAAAATCGCGCGCGGCTTCAATCCATAGAACCGGCGGATCGAATGGCTGAAATGGGTCGAGTCGGGATAGCCGATATCCTGCGCCAGATGCGCCAGATTGAGGTCCTGATTGGCGAAATGCAGCAGATGCCGCGCGCGCTTCCAGGCCCGGAACGCGCGGAACGAGATCCCGGTCTGCTGCTTGAACAGATGCAGGAAGCGCGACGAGGAAAGTCCGGCCTCGGCCGCACAGCTCGCCGCCGTCACCGGATCGCCGCAGAACCGGCCGATCTGGGCAATCGACCTCACCACGCGCGGATCGAGCGGACGCGCCGGCAGCGCCTCGCCAAAGCACATGGTGTCGAACTCGGCGTTGGTCATGTCGTCGCTATGTTGCCGCTGCCGCAGCTCGGCATAGGCGGCGCGAATCCGTTGCGCAAAGCACGCTGCCTCGGTTCCCGAAAGCCGCTCTGCCAGCAGCTTCGAACGCGCCGGCGCGAACGCTTTCCGGCTCGATCACGAGGCAGATCGCCGCGCGATGCTCGCTGGCGACGGTGTGCCGCACATCGGGCGCGACGACCGCCAGTTCGCCAAAGCTTTCGTGGCCGGTTCCGGTGGTGAGCCAGAGCCCCCCTTCGATCGATACATAGACATGAAACGCACCCGGGCAGCGCTCGCGCGGACGGCCAAGCAGGCCGGCATAGAACACGCGATCCGGCGTAATCAGCATCAGATGGCCGGATTGATGGCGTTTGTCGTCCATGATCGAACCCCTCCCGGACGGCTCTTTTGGCCGCTGCGTTGGGTCGACCATAACGTCATTCCGGGGCGATGCGAAGCATCGAACCCGGAATCATCGAGATTCCGGGTCTGGTGCTTCGCACCATCCCGGAATGACAGCAATCAGCTCCGCCGTGCAACCTGCTGCTGCTCGCCGGCGAGCGTTTCGGCGGCGACGGCGCGCTTGAATCCGTCGCGCGCCTGCAGGCGTTGCCAGTAGGCGGCGACGTTGGGCCCAAAATCCTTTGACAGGCCGAGATTATCGGCCAGCCGCAACGCATAGCCGATCGCGATATCGGCGGCGGTGAACCGATCCGCGCACAGGGTTTCGGCCTTGCCGGCGGCGGCTTCGACCGCCCGCAGCCTGCCCAAGAACCATTTGGCGTAGTCGGTCGCCACTTGCGGGTTGCGCCGCTCCTCCGGCTCCAGCTGGGTGTAGCGCAGCACCAGCGTTTGCGGAAAGGTCAGCGTCGCATCGCTGAAATACATCCAGTTCAGGAATGCGCCATAGGCCGGCTCGTCGACACCGACCACCAGCGGCGTCGGCCCATGGCGGGTGCCGAGGTAGTGACAGATGCCGGTGGATTCCGTCATCCTGGTTTCGCCGTCGATCATGAAGGGAATGGTGCCGAGCGGATTGATGGCGAGGTAGTCCTTGGCGAACACCCGCGGCGGGAACGGCAGCATTTTCAGCTCATAGGCCAGACCGAGCTCTTCCAGCATCCACAGCGGCCGGAACGAGCGCGCCGCGTGGCAATGATAGAGTGTGATCATCTCGGCGTTCTCCTCCGGGCCTCATGGTGAGGAGCGCGCTCCTGCGCGCGTCTCGAACCATGTGCAACACATCTCATCCTTCGAGACGGCGCAAGTGCGCCTCCTCAGGATGAGGACAGCTTACTTCTTCATCACCCGGCAGCGTGCCCATCATCTTGCACAGCACCGTCAGCATCACCTCGTCGGCGCCGCCGCCGATCGACCAGAGGCGGCTGTCGCGATAGGCGCGGCTGACCGAGGTCTCGTTCATGAATCCCATGCCGCCCCAGAACTGCAGGCAGGCGTCGGTGAGTTCACGGCCGAGGCGTCCGGCCTTGAGCTTGGCCATGGTCGCAAGTCTTGTGACGTCTTCGCCGGCGACCAGCGCTTCGCCGGCGCGATAGACCAGCGCGCGCAGCAGTTCGACCTCGGTCTGCATTTCCGCCAGCTTGAAATGGACCACCTGGTTGTCGAGGATGCTCTGGCCGAACGCCTTGCGATTGCCGGTGTATTCGATCGTGTCATTGATGATGTACTCCTGCGCCTTGAGGCAGGCCGCGGCAGCCCACAGCCGCTCCTCCTGGAATTGCACCATCTGATAGGTGAAGCCGAGGCCCTCCTCGCCGATCCGGTTGCGCTTCGGCACCCGCACCTCGTCGAAGAATATCTGCGCGGTATCGGACGAGCGCATCCCCATCTTGTCGAGTTTGCGCGCGACCTGCACGCCCTTGCTCTTCATCGGCACGCAGATCAGCGACTTGTTGCGATGCTTTGGGCCGTCGCCGGTATTGGCGAGCAGGCAGATCCAGTCGGCCTGCGCGCCGTTGGTGATCCACATCTTGCCGCCATTGATGACGTAATCGTCGCCGTCGGAACGCGCGTGGGTCTTGATCGCAGCGACATCGGAGCCGGCGCCGGGCTCCGACACGCCGACGCAGACCACCGCATCGCCCGAGATCGCGGGCGCCAGAAATTCGCGGCGCACTTCATCCGAGCCGAACCGCGCCAGCGCCGGTGTCGCCATGTCGGTCTGCACCCCGATCGCCATCGGCACGGCGCCGCACCTGATGGCGCCGAGTTCTTCGGCCATCATCAGCGCGTAGCTGTAATCGAGCCCCTGCCCGCCGAACTCGACGGGCTTGTTGAGGCCGAGAAAGCCGAGGTCGCCGAGCTTCTTGAACAGCTCATGGGCGGGAAAGATGTCCGCCTTCTCCCATTCGTCGACGAACGGATTGATTTCCGCCGCGATGAATTTCTGCAGCGTGCTGCGGGCGTCGTCGTGGTCTGCGGTGAAGAGCATGTACGTCCTCTCGTCATTTCCACGCGCCGGCGCAATCATCCGCATTGCGCGGCCGCCGGCAGTGTCGCCATTGATGAGAATATTGCCAGCCCTTCGGTCGGCGAAACGGAAGAATGCCGAATACCGCATGGGTGAACTTGCGCTGAGTGGCTGTTCCCACGCCGACAGCTGTACGCCGCTGCTGCCGGCAATCTGGTGGAGGGCCGGTTTCATCCTACGATGCAAGGGAGGCCATGTGCGGCGAGGATCGGGGCAATGCGAAAAGCGGCAGCGGCGATTGCGAGGTTCAAAACCGGTCCAATCCGGGCAGGGCAAAGCGATCGGCGTCGATCGCGGACCCGTCCGGCCTCGACCTGAAGGCCTGGATCGGTGCGTTGAGCGCGGTTCCGGCGGGCCCCATGACGGAAGATCAGATCCTGAGATGGGTCGAAGGACCGCTGCGCCGGTTCTTTCCGTTCCAGCGATTTCTCGGAGGTTATGGCCGCCTGTCCGGCGGTCGCATCCAGATGCGAAATCTGGTGACGAGCGGCCATCAACCCGCTTTCATCGCAAGCCTCGAGGATGCGTTCAATCTGAAGGCACGAGGCTGCTTTGCATGGTGGGTGCAAAATCGCGCGGCCTTCATCCTCGACCCCGCATGTCCGCCACCTTTCGCCACCAGCCGCGAACTCGAAGAGATCCGGCAATTCTCGCTCGGCGTCATCGCCGCGCACGGCGTCGTCGACCCCTTCGCCAATGCCGGGACCTATATCAGCTTCTCCGGCGTCGCGGCGGACCACCCGGAGCGCACGCGGGCTTCGCTCAATCTCATCGCGCCGGTGCTTCACGCGCTGTTTCTCGCCACCGAGCAGGTGGCGGGTTCAGCCGCTCGACCTGACCAAGCTTACCGATCGGCAGCGGCAATTGGTCGATCTGGCGCTGATGGGACTGCCGGACAAGACGATCGCCTCGCGCCTTGGCATCTCCGAGCATACCGTCGGAAATCATTTCCGCGGCATCTATGAACGTCTGGGCATCAGCAAGCGCAGCCAGCTGATCGCGAGCCCTGAAATAGCCCCTAGCACGTACGTGTCATCGACCAGGCGGCGAAATCGATGCTGTTGTTGCGGCGAACCTGCAGACCCGGGGCTTCCTCCGGGGCACGAGGCACTCACACAAGGTGACACGCCATGACAACCCTCGCCTTCACCTCGCTGCTGATCGCATTGGCAGCCTTCGCCTTCCTGATCCTGGAACGGGTGGCGCCGGGCCGCGAATTGCCCAATGCGCCGGGCTGGTATGGCCGCGCCCTGATCGTCACGCTGTTTCAGGTCGGCATCACGCTGGCCACCAGCAAGCTGTGGACCCAGCTGTTCGGCAATGCTTCGCTGTTCGATCTGGAGGCGCTGCGGCTGCCGGCGCTCGAAGGTTTCATCGGCTGGCTGGTCGGCACATTCTTCTTCTACTGGTGGCACCGGCATCCGTCACATGAACGGATGGTGGGTGCTGTTTCACCAGGTGCACCATTCGCCGGCCAGGATCGAGACGATTACCTCGTTCTACAAGCACCCGGTCGAAATCCTCGCCGACAGCGCGCTCGCCGCCGCCGTGCTCTATCCGCTGCTGGGCTGCTCGCTGGAGGGCGCGATGTGGTTCAATGTGTTCGCCGCGACTGGTGAATTCTTCTATCACTCCAATTTCAAGTCGCCGCCCTGGCTGAAATATTTCATCCAGACCCCGGAGCTGCACTCGCTGCATCACGAACTCGACGTCCACGCAGGAAATTTCGGCGACCTGCCGATCTGGGACCGGCTGTTCGGCACCTATCGCGATGCCGACGACTTTGCCACGCAATGCGGCTTCCCGCGGCACAATGAGCGCCATCTGTCGCGCATGCTGCTGTTTCAGGATGTGTATGATCGGCAGCCGTGACCAAACGTCGCACCCGGAATGCCGTCGCTTAATCGCATGCGCATGCCTCCGAAGGACGAGCGTCGCTCGCCTATACCGGCCATCACGGTCCATCGCGAGCAAGTGACGCGACGCCCGGGTCAAGCCCGGGCATGACGAAGGATCGATCATCACAACCCCATCTGCCGGCTCGCCAGATCCTTCATGATCTCCTCGCTGCCGCCGCCGATCGCATTGACCTTGACCTCGCGGTAGATCCGCTCGACCCGGATGCCGCGCATGAAACCGGCGCCGCCGAAAATCTGCACCGCCTCGGAGGCGCAGAACGCCATGGTCTGCGTCGCCTGGTTCTTCAGCATGCAAATTTCGGCGACCGGGCTTTCGCCGTTGTCGAGCCGCCACGCCAGCATTTCCAGCATCGCCTGCGACGCCGCCACCTTCTGCGCCATGTCGACCAGCTTGTGCCGGATGACCTGATGCTGCGCCAGCGGCTTTCCGAAGGTGTGGCGCTCCTTGGCGTATTCGACCGCATCGTCGAGGCAGACCCGCGCCGCCGCGGTGCAGCCGGCCGCCATGGTCAGCCGCTCGCTGTTGAAATTATGCATGATGATCTTGAAGCCCTTGCCCTCCTCGCCGAGCAGGTTTCCGGCCGGCACGCGGCAATTGTCGAAATGCAGCGTCGCGGTGTCCGACGCCCACCAGCCCATCTTCTTCAGCGAGGTGCGCGACAGCCCCGGCGTGTCGCCCTCGATCACCAGCAGGCTGACGCCGCCGGGACCGGCGCCGCCGGTGCGCACCGCGGTCGTGATGTAGTCGGCGCGCATGCCCGAGGTGATAAACGTCTTCTCGCCGTTGACGACATAGAAATCGCCGTCGCGCCGCGCCGAGGTGCGCAAGTTGGCGACGTCGGAACCGCCGCTCGGCTCGGTGATCGCCAGCGCGGAGATTTTCTTGCCCGACAGAATCTCCGGCAGCACCCGCGCCTTGAATTCCGGCGTGCCGGCGCGCGCGATCGGCGGCGCGCCGATCGAATTGCTCTTCAGGCTGGCGGAAACCCCGCCGGCGCCGGCCCGCGCCAGTTCCTGCACCGCGACGATCCACATGAAGTTGTCGACCTGCGGTGCCGCCATACTCCTCGGGAAAGCCGAGGCCCAGCAGCCCGATCGCGGCCGCCTTCTCGTAAAGCTCGCGCGGAAAGCCGCCGGCCTCGTCCCATTCATGGGCGAACGGCGCGATCTCCTTCTCGACGAAGCGGCGCACCACGTCGCGATAGGCTTCGTGCTCGGCGGTGTAGAATGGGCTGGCCATTCGTGGAGGCTCCCGTGATTGCGGCATGCAGGTTTCCCGGAAATTGCCTGACCCAGCTTGCGCCGAGTGGCTGACCGGGGATAGCCGAGCAAGACACAGGCGAGCCACCCTACGCAAGTCAACTATTTTTCTGATTTTCCGAAATTTCTTGACGCCGAGGGCAAATCAGCTTTATGATTTCCCTGTCCCGTCCCACAGAGGGGCGACACGCGATCGTCACGGCCGCGGGGCGGGATGCGGTGGACGCGAGAGCTGCGCCTGACGCGCGTGGCTCGAGCGTACGGCGAAATCGTGTGGTCCTGGCGCCCGAAGCTGGCGCCAAGCTTTGCGGATGTCATCTGCGAAGTGACGGTGGCAACAGAGCTCGGCTCACCGGGGAGATCACGTATAAGCCGTAAAGCCATTGCGCAGGGAAAGCCGGATGTTCTCCGCTGGACCTGTATGCTCGTGTGCGCACCATGTGCGATTTTTGCACACGAGACCGCGGGTGCAGCGCGCACCCGGCTTTCCCTGCGCCCTCTCTGAATTCGAGGGTAAAGGAATTTTCTAGCAAAGCTCGGGCGAAACGCGCCGCGAGATCGCGAAGGTGTGCTTCCGTCATTGCGAGGAGTGCTTGCGACGAAGCAATCCAGCTTCCTTCGCTCATGGATTCTTCGCTTCGCTCGCAATGACACTTGATCCGTGTCCCTGCGATCGCAGGACCATCACCCCTGGTCTATCAAGTGAAGAAAGGCCTCCACTCCAGTGCGAACAGACGACACGACGTATGGATCCCTGCGTTCGCAGGGACGGCTCGTTATGGAGCGACGCGGCGCGCTACAGCTCAGCGCAGGCTGTATCCCGAGCCGGCGACGGCCACCATCATAAAGCCCGTGACACGGAAAATCGCCGGCATGTCCGCAAGCATGGGCGGGCCCTCAGCTGAGCGCGAGTTGCCACCTCCGCCAACTCCCCATAATAAGGATGAAATGCCTGGAAAAGCGGCGATCTCCGGTCGATCGTTCATCCCACCAAAACGACAATGGGTGAGGTTACGTCTATGGAAGCTCAGGTCGTCCCGCGTAAACCACAATGGTCGCCTTCGCGTGAAGCCAGCGACATCGTCAAGAGCATTCACGCGATGCTGCATCCGCGCAACATCGTGCTGGTGGGCGCAACCGACAAGCCGGGCAATTACGCCGAGCGGATCTGGAAAAACCTGATCAACTACAAGTTCGAAGGCGGGCTCTATCCGGTCAACGCCAAGCGCGAAACCATCTGGGGCGTTCCCTGCTACAAGGATTTCGCCAGCCTGCCGGACAAGCCCGATCACGTGCTGGTGCTGGTGCCGGCGCGTTTCGCGGTGCAGGTGATCCGCGACGCCGCCGCGGCCGGCGCGCGCTCGGCCACCATCGTGACTTCAGGCTTCAGCGAATTGCAGGACGACGAGAGCCAGCGGCTTGCCGCAGAGCTGAAGGAAGCCATTCGCGAGACCGGCCTCGCGGTCACCGGCCCGAACTGTCTCGGCAATCTCAGCGCCGGCGAAAATCTGTTCACCAATATCGACGACCGCATCGTCACGATGGAGGCAGGTCCGGTCGCGATCGCCGGCCAATCCGGCGCGATCGTGATGGCGATCCGCCAGGCGCTGGAGGATCGCGGCGTCGGCGTCGGCTACATGGTCACGACCGGCAACGAAGCCGGCCTCGAGACCCCGGACCTGATGGCCTATTTCGCCGCCGATCCCACGATCCGCGTGATCGTGGTCTATCTCGAGGGCGTGCGTAACACCAAGGTGTTCCGCGAGGCCTGCAAGGCCGCGCGCGCCGCGGGCAAGCCGGTGATCGCGCTGAAGCTCGGGGCGTCCGAAGGCGGACGCGCCGCGGCGATGGCGCATACCGGCGCGCTGGCCGGCTCGATCGAGACTTTCGATGCGATCTCGACCCGGGAAGGCGTGATCCGCGTCCGCGGCCTCGACGAGTTGATCGAAACCACCGAATGTTTCGTCCACGCCGATCCGCCGAAGAGCAACCGCCTCGCCGCGGTGTCGCTGTCCGGCGGCAAGCGCGGCCTCCTGATCGACGCGTTCTTTTCGGCCGGGCTGAACTTCGCGCCGCTTAGCGCCAACGCCACCGAAAAACTGGCCAAGATGCTCGGCCCCGGCAGCATCGTCGGCAATCCGCTCGACGCCGGATTCGCCGCGGTGGTCGACCCTTCCGTCTATATGGCGTCGATCAAGATCTTCATCGACGATCCCGACACCGACATCGTCATCATCGATTCGGAATTGCCCAAGGCGCCGCACGAATTGCGCGAACGGAATTTGCGCATCGTCAACGAGATGGCGGGCGCCGCCAACAAGCCGGTGGTCTACATCAGCACGATGTCGATCGGCTTTACCGAATTCACCAAGGGCTTGCGCAAGTCGGTGCCGAATGTCGCGGTGATGCAGGGGCTCGATCGCGCGGTCGGCGCGATCAAGTCGCTGATCGACTACGCCTCGTTGCGCAAGGAAGTGCCGGACATCGTCTCGAGCTCCAGCGCTTCGGCGCGCGCGATGCTGGAGAAGACGCTGAAGAGCGCCAATGGCGCGGCGGCGCTCGACGAAGTCGCGTCGAAAAAGCTGCTGAAGGCCTATGGCATTCCGGTATCCAAGGAAGAAATCGCGCAGACCGCGACTGATGCCGTGAAGATCGCCAAGAAGATCGGCTTTCCCGTCGTCGCCAAGGTTGTCAGCGCGGAGATCCTGCACAAATCCGATATCGGCGGCGTGGTGCTGAACCTCAACAGCGCGGCGGAAGTCAAAAAGGCCTTCAACGATATCAGCGCGCGGGTGAAGCGGCTGAAGAACAAGCCGAAGCTCGAGGGCATCCTGATCGCGCAGCAGGTCAAGGCCGACCTCGAACTGGTGATTGGTGCCGCGCTCGATGCCGAGATGGGTCCGGTGGTGCTGTTCGGAACCGGCGGCGTCGACATCGAACTGATGAAGGACGTCGCATTGGCCGGCGCGCCGCTCGATGCGGCCGAGGCCAGGCAATTGATCAGCCGGACCAAGGCCGGCGTGAAGCTCAGAGGTTATCGCGGCAAGCCCGCGCTGCATGAGGCTTCAGCGATCAAGGCGCTGGTCGGGCTGTCGAACCTGATGGCCGACGCCGGCAGCCGCATTGCCTCGATCGACGTCAATCCGTTCCTGATCAATACCAAGACCGGCGTCGCCGTCGACGGCCTGATCGTTCTCAACAACGCCGCGGCCAAGAGCGCCGCCGGCCATTGATGAGCCGCGGCAGCGCGACTGCACTTCGGACGTCAGGCGCGATAAGCGGTCTTGCCGGTGCCGCGATAGAGCACCTTGACCTGCTCTTCCGATACCGCCTTGTGATGCGCCAAAGCTTCCGGCTCGAGGTCGCGCTTCGGCACGTATTCGGGCAGGAAGTGATTGTAGGTGTCCTTGCCGCGCACCAGCGTCGCCCAGTCCCTCGTGCCGACGGCCTGCTTCAGGCGGGTCGGGATGTAGCGGACCGCGAGACCGATGCGGCGGTCGTCGGACTGGTTCGGCTCCGAGCCATGGATACAGCAGCACGTGATGCAGCGAAGCCTGGCCGGGCTTTAGCTCCACGAACACGGCCTTCGACTCGTCGACATCGACGGCGATCTCCTGGCCGCGGGTCAGCAGATTGTTCTGGTCGAAGGTGTCGGCATGCTGGACCTGGCTCTTGTGGGTCCCGGCAATGAACTTCATGCAGCCGGACACCTTGTTGGCCGGCGACATCGCGATCCACGCGGTCGCCACATCGGAGGAATCGAGCCCCCAATAGGTGGCGTCCTGATGCCAGGAGACGAAACCGGGATCGTGCGGTTCCTTGATGAAGAAGCTGGTGTTCCAGCACAGGATATCCGGCCCCAGCAGATCCTCGATCGAATCGAGGATCTTCGGATGACGGATCATCTCGTTGATCCAGGTGAACAGCACGTGGCTGCGATGGCGCATCTCGCCCTTGATCGGGCCGCCGGTCCTCGCCTCATAGTCCTCGAGCTGCTTGCGGAAGCCGGCCACTTCGCTTTCGCTCAGGGCATTGACCGGGAAATGGTAGCCGCGCTCGCGATAGCTCGCGACCTCGCTTTCGCTCAGCAATTTCGTCATGGGTTCCTCCGCAATTCTTGCTCTTGTTTCAGACCGCAACAGGCGCGTTGCATCAAAGGTGAGCTTCCCGTTTGGCCCTGTCAAGAACCGCTGGCCGCGCGGCAGGGGCGCGATTCCCTCGGGCTTCAGCCTGCAAACCGCGTCAGGAATTCATCGATGGCGCTGCGGATTTCTGCGAGTTGCGGCGAGCCATCGGCTGCAACCGCATGACCGGCGTCGCCGTCCAGACGCACCAGCCGGGCGTTCGGAATGAGCCCGGCCGCCTCCATTGCATCGTCGACCGGATTGTACAGGTCGAGCTGCGGAACCAGCAGCAGCGTTGCCGCCCGGATCGACCGCAGCGCGGCCGCCGTGTCGCCGCCAAATCCGGGCGTGGTGCCGACATCATGCGCGTCATAGGCAAAGCTCTGATAGATCCAGTCGACCGGATCGGGGCCCACCTTGCGCGCCAGGGCGATTGTCTCGGCGACGAGGCCGGGTATCGCATCGGCCGCCAGCCCCGCGAGCGCACCGGGCGTGCGGTTGGTGATGACGCGCGTCTGCGCGGCCCAGGCATCGAACCCAGCGCCATAGGGGCCCGACGGCCAGCCCGGATCGGCCATCAGGATGCGGCGGGCGACCTCGTTCATCGCCACCGACCACGGCCGGGTTCGCGCCATCGGCACCAGCGCCACGATGCTGCGCATGCGATCCGGGTCGCTGACGCCCCACTGCAACGCCTGCATGCCGCCCATCGAGGCGCCGACCACGGCGGCCAGCTGCCGGATGCCGAGCGCGTCGAGCAGCCGGCGCTGGCTCGCAACCATGTCGCGGATCGTAAACCGCGGGAACGCCAGATCGGGCTGCAGCCGGCTGTTGCTCGGCGACGTCGTCATGCCATTGCCGATGGCGTCGGCGCAGACGATGAAATGCCTGTCAGGGTCGAGCGGCCGGCCGGGCCCGATCAGAAAATCCAGCCGATGATGGATCGAGCCGATCGCGGTGAGGACCAGGACCACATTGTCGCCGGCCGCGCTGCGCGTTCCATGCGTCACATAGCTGATCGCAAAGTCGCGGATGACCTCGCCGCTTTCGAGCGGCAGGTCGCCCAGACCGAGCGTCTGATGCGGGCGATCGATCCACCCCTGCTGCAGCGGCGGATGTTGCCAGCGGCCCGCGGCGCGCAATTGCATCCTTGTTCTCCTCGCGAACCGCACCATCGGATTAACGCAAACGCTTGCGCAGCCAACCTACAGCGCCGAGCCCCACTGCCGCGCGGTCTGAACGATCCAGTCGCGGTAAAGCGTCAGCGGCGTGACGCCGGTCATGCCGCCGCAGCCGGCGGTGCCGTTCGGCCCGGTCGACCAGCTGATGACGCCAACGAGGACGGTGCCGCCCTGCCGGTCCTCGAACACGGGGCCGCCGGAATCCCCGGTACATGCGCCAAGGCCGTCGCGGGTGCCCTGCCCGACCGGATCGACCAGGCGGATCTGCAGCGTCCCCGGCCGGCCGGTCGCGACCAGGCCCGCGACGCGAACGGTGCCACCGCTCTTGCCTTCGCCACGAACGGTCACGCCGATGCCGGCGATGGTGAACCGGCTGCCGACGACGATCGGAACCTGCGGCACCCCGAGCACCGGCGCGTTCCTGCCTTTGGCGGGGGCGTCGAGCTGCAGCAGCGCCACATCGGCGGTGGCGCGATGGGCCGTCATCGCCTGCATGCTGAACGAGGGGTGGGTGGCGATGTTCTTCACGTCCTGCAGCTGCGGCTGACGGTCCGCGCCATATTCGACGATCTTGTAGGTGGCGCCGGGCTGCACGCAATGCGCCGCGGTCAATACCAGCCTGGGCGCAATCACGGCGCCGGTGCAGAAATTGCCGCGCGAGCCGACGATGGTGACGACGGAGCGGCCGATGCCCTCGGCGGACGGCACTCCGCCGCCGACGATGGCGCCTGATGGCGCTGATAGCACCAGGGCGACGCCGGCAATGAGTGGACCCAGGATTTTCGAGATTCTCATGGAGGCAGGTTGAGCCGCAGGGAACCCGATTAGTCAACAGGCCACCTCGGAGGCGGGTCTGCCGGAGCGGCCGGCAGGTCCCCCGGGCGTGGGGCCCCGGGGGCCCGCCCAAGGTATTCAGAAATTTATTGTTTCCCGATGGAACCAACGGCCGACTTCCGAGTTCAGAATTTTCGGCTGAGTGTGGGCAGTTGCGGTATTTCAGTTGGCATATCTTACCTGCTTGATTTGAGGTTTTGCCGGCCTTTCTATGGCGCAAGACCGGTTTGCGCACGTGCTCGGATTCGGCCGCACGCCCGCTTTCCAAAGGGGATTCCATGAGTGATCTCGCTCCCGGAGCATCATCCGCCCTTCGTCGGATCAAAAAAGGAAAGCCGGTCAAAAACGGAACATTCGATCCGCTGCAGGATCTGCTGCAAGCGCTTCAGGCGATGCGGGGCGGCGATTTTTCGGTGCGGATGACCGGCGATCACCTCGGCATCGAGGGCAAGATCGCCGACACATTTAATGAAATCGTCGCCGCCAACCAAAGAATGGCGCAGCAATTGGAGCGCGTCGGCCAGGTGGTCGGCCGCGAGGGCAAGACCCGGCAGCGGGTCAAGTTCGACCTGCCCGGCGGATCCTGGGCCGACATGGAGGGCTCGGTAAACACCCTGATCGATGACCTTTTGTGGCCGACCCGCGAAGTGACCCGAGCGGTCGCCGCCGTGGCGCAGGGCGACCTGCTGCAGACCGTGCAACTCGACGTCGATGGCCGCCCGCTGGGCGGCGAATTTTTGCAGTCGGCGACTATCGTCAACACCATGATCAAGCAGCTCAGCGTGTTCACCTCGGAGGTGACGCGCGTCGCGCGCGAAGTCGGTACCGAAGGCAAGCTCGGCGGTCAGGCGCAGGTTCCGGAAGTGACGGGTGTCTGGAAGGACCTCACCGAAAGCGTGAACTCGATGGCCAACAACCTCACCGGCCAGGTTCGCAACATCGCCGAGGTCACCATCGCGGTGGCCAACGGCGACTTGTCCAAGAAGATCACCGTCGACGTCCGCGGCGAGATCCTGCAGCTGAAGGAAGCCATCAACACCATGGTGGACCAGCTGCGCTCGTTCGCCTCCGAAGTAACGCGCGTCGCCCGCGAAGTCGGCACCGACGGCAAGCTCGGCGGCCAGGCCATCGTCCCCGGCGTCGCCGGCACCTGGAAGGATCTCACCGACTCCGTGAACGCGATGTGCGGCAACCTCACCGCGCAGGTTCGCAACATCGCCAACGTCACCACCGCGGTGGCCCGCGGCGACCTCTCGCGCAAGATCACGGTCGACGTCCGCGGCGAAATTCTGGAGCTAAAGGACACCATCAACACGATGGTCGACCAGTTGAACTCGTTCGCCTCCGAAGTGACGCGCGTCGCGCGCGAAGTCGGAACCGAAGGCAAGCTGGGCGGTCAGGCCCAGGTGCCCGGCGTTGCCGGAACCTGGAAGGACCTCACCGACAACGTCAACTTCATGGCTTCCAACCTGACCGCACAGGTGCGCAACATCGCCGACGTCGCCACCGCGATCGCCGGCGGCGACCTTTCCAAGAAGATCACGGTGAACGTATCGGGCGAAATCCTTCAGCTGAAGGAAACGCTCAATACCATGGTGGACCAGCTCAACGCCTTTGCCGGCGAAGTGACGCGCGTCGCGCGCGAAGTCGGCACCGACGGCAGGCTCGGCGGCCAGGCCAACGTGCTCGGCGTCGCCGGCACCTGGAAGGATCTGACCGAGAGCGTCAACTCGATGGCCAGCAACCTGACGGCGCAGGTCCGCAACATCGCCGAGGTGACCACCGCGGTCGCCAATGGCGACCTTTCCAAGAAGATCACGGTGGACGTACGCGGCGAAATCCTGGAGCTGAAAGACACCGTCAACACCATGGTCGACCAGCTCAACGCCTTCGCCGGCGAAGTGACGCGCGTCGCGCGCGAAGTCGGCACCGAAGGCAAGCTCGGCGGCCAGGCGCTGGTGCGCGGCGTCGCCGGCACCTGGAAGGACCTCACCGACAGCGTCAACTCGATGGCGCAGCAACCTGACCGGCCAGGTCAGAAACATCGCCGAAGTCGCCACCGCGGTGGCGAAGGGCGACCTGTCGAAGAAGATCACGGTGAACGTCTCGGGCGAAATCCTTCAGTTGAAGGAAACGCTCAACACCATGGTGGACCAGCTCAACGCCTTCGCCGGCGAGGTGACGCGCGTCGCGCGCGAGGTCGGCACCGACGGCAAGCTCGGCGGCCAGGCCGAGGTGCCCGGCGTCGCCGGCACCTGGAAGGACCTCACCGACAGCGTGAACTCGATGGCGGGCAATTTGACCGCCCAGGTCCGCAACATCGCCGAAGTGGCAACCGCCATCGCCGGCGGCGACCTTTCGCGCAAGATCACGGTCGACGTGCGCGGCGAGATCCTGCAGTTGAAGGAAACCCTCAACACCATGGTCGATCAGCTCAACCGGTTCGCCGGCGAGGTGACGCGCGTGGCGCGCGAGGTCGGCACCGAAGGCCGGCTCGGCGGTCAGGCCAACGTGCCCGGCGTCGCCGGCACCTGGAAGGATCTCACCGACAACGTCAACTCGATGGCGGGCAACCTCACCGGCCAGGTCCGAAATATCGCCGAAGTGACGACGGCGGTGGCGAAGGGCGATCTTTCGAAGAAGATCACGGTGGACGTCAAGGGCGAAATCCTCGAGCTGAAGAACACCGTCAATACCATGGTCGATCAGCTCAACGCGTTCGCGTCGGAAGTGACGCGCGTGGCGCGCGAGGTCGGCACCGAAGGCAAGCTCGGCGGCCAGGCCGAAGTGCCCGAAGTCGCCGGCACCTGGAAGGATCTCACCGACAACGTCAACTTCATGGCGTCGAACCTCACCGCCCAGGTCCGCAACATCGCCGAGGTCGCGACCGCGATCGCCGGCGGCGACCTGTCGAAGAAGATCACGGTCGACGTGCGCGGTGAAATCCTGCTGCTGAAGGACACCCTCAATACGATGGTCGAGCAGTTGCGCTCGTTCGCCGCCGAAGTGACGCGCGTGGCGCGCGAGGTCGGCACCGAGGGCCGGCTCGGCGGCCAGGCCGTGGTGCCCGGCGTCGGCGGAACGTTCAAGGACCTGACCGACAACGTCAATCTGCTGGCCGCCAATCTGACCACGCAAGTCCGCAACATCGCCGAAGTCACCACCGCGGTGGCGCGCGGCGACCTGTCGCGCAAGATCACGGTCGACGTGAAGGGCGAAATTCTCGAACTGAAGAACACCATCAACACGATGGTCGACCAGCTCAACGCCTTCGCGGGCGAAGTGACGCGCGTGGCGCGCGAGGTCGGCACCGAAGGCAAGCTCGGCGGACAGGCGCAGGTTCCAGGCGTCGCCGGCACCTGGAAGGACCTCACCGACACCGTGAACTTCATGGCCGCCAACCTGACCGAGCAGGTGCGCGGCATCGTCAAGGTGGTGACCGCGGTCGCCGACGGCGATCTGAAACAGAACCTCACCGTGAAATCGAAGGGCGAAGTCGCCGCCCTCGCCGACACCATCAACAACATGACCGAGACGCTGGCGACCTTCGCCGATCAGGTCACCAGTCGTGGCGCGCGAAGTCGGCGTCGAAGGCCGGCTCGGCGGCCAGGCCAACGTGCCGAGCGCGGCCGGCACCTGGAAGGACCTGACCGGCAACGTCAACCTCCTCGCCGCCAACCTGACCTCGCAGGTGCGCGCCATTGCCGAGGTCGCGACCGCCGTGACCAAGGGCGACCTGACGCGCTCGATCCAGGTCGACGCGCGCGGCGAAATGGCCGAACTCAAAGACAACATCAATACGATGATCGGCAATCTGCAGGCTGACCACCGACGTCAACACCGAGCAGGACTGGCTGAAGACCAACCTCGCCAAGTTCACCAACATGCTGCAGGGCCAGCGCGACCTGACCACCGTCGGCCGGCTGCTGCTGACCGAGCTGACGCCGCTGGTGAACGCCCATATGGGCGTGATCTATCAGGTCGAGAACGAGGAAAATCCGCAACTGCGCCTGCTCTCGGCCTATGCCGGCGACGGGACCAACCCCCACAAGGAAGTCGTGCAGTTCGGCGAAGGCCTGGTCGGGCAAGCCGCGATGGACAAGCGCCAGCGGATTCTTTCCGACATTCCAGCGCGATGCGATCCCGATCAATTCGGCGCTGCTTGCGCGTCGTCCCGAAAAATCTCGTCGTGCTTCCCGTGCTGTTCGAAAGCCAGGTCAAGGCCGTGATCGAGCTCGGTTCGATCAGCTCATTCACGACCTCGCAGATGACCTTCCTCGAACAGCTCACCGACTCCATCGGCATCGTGCTCAACTCGATCGAGGCGACGATGCAGACCGAAGGCCTGCTGAAGCAATCGCAACAGCTCGCCGGCGAATTGCAGACGCAGCAGAAGGAACTGCAGCAGACCAACGAACAGCTCGAGCAAAAGGCCCAGCAGCTGGCCGAACGCAACGTCGAAGTGGAGCGAAAGAACCAGGAAATCGAGCAGGCGCGCCGCGCGCTGGAGGAAAAGGCGACCGAGCTTTCGCTGACGTCGAAATACAAGTCGGAATTCCTCGCCAACATGTCGCACGAGCTGCGGACGCCGCTCAACAGCATCCTGATTCTCGGCCAGCAGCTGACCGAAAACCCGGACGGCAACCTGTCGGTCAAGCAGGTCGAATTCGCGCGCACCATCCACGGCGCCGGCACCGATCTGCTCAATCTGATCAGCGACATTCTGGATCTGTCCAAGATTGAATCGGGAACGGTGACGGTGGATGCGGAGGAAATTCTGACCTCCAACCTTCTGGAAACCGTGGGACGGCCGTTCCGCCACGAGGCGGAAAACCGCCAGCTCTCGTTCAACATCGATCTCGATCCCAATCTGGGGCGCAGCATCGTGACCGATTCGAAACGCCTGCAGCAGGTGCTGAAGAACCTGCTGTCCAACGCGTTCAAGTTCACCGCCGATGGCGGGGTTCGCCTCAGCGTCTCGGCGGCGCTCGGCGGCTGGAGCGCCGAACATCCGGTTCTGAACCACTCGCCGGCCGTGGTCGCCTTTGAGGTGACCGATACCGGCATCGGCATTCCCCTCGACAAGCAGAAGCTGATCTTCGAGGCGTTCCAGCAGGCCGACGCCGGCACCAGCCGGAAATACGGCGGCACCGGTCTCGGCCTCGCCATCAGCCGCGAGCTGGCGAGCCTGCTCGGCGGTGAAATCCACCTGCGCAGCACGCCCGGCAAGGGCAGCACATTCGTGCTCTATCTGCCGCTGAAATATTCCGGCCCCACGGTAGCGCCGCGGGCCCCTTCCCCGTCGCCCTTCGCCAACACGCCGGCGCTGCAGGTTGCGGCACAGGAGCGGGTCATCGAGCAGCTGCCGGACGACCGGCTCAACCTCGAACCGGGAGACACTATTCTCCTGATCGTCGAGGACGATCCGCATTACGCCCGGGTGCTGATCGATCTGGCGCGCGACAAGGGCTTCAAGGTTCTGGTCGCCGCGCGCGGCGCGGAGGCGCTGGAGCTCGCCAAGCAATTCCAGCCGACGGCTGTCTCGCTCGATGTCTTCCTGCCCGACATGCTGGGCTGGACCGTGTTGAGCCAGCTCAAACACAACCCCCTGACCCGGCACATTCCGGTGCAGATCATCACGCTGGACGAGGACCGCCAGCACGCTCTGGCGCGCGGCGCGTTCTCCTTTGTCAGCAAGCCGACGACGACGGAAGGCGTCAGCGCGGCGCTGTCTCAGATCAAGGAATACGCCAGGCCGCGCCGCAAGCGGCTCTTGATCGTGGAAGACAATGCAGCCGAGCAGCTGAGCATCCGGGAACTGCTGGATCACAAGGACATCGAGATCGTCACCACCGGTACCGGCGCCGGTGCACTGTCGATGTTGCGCGACAGTCCCTGCGATTGCGTGGTGCTGGATTTGCGGCTGCCCGACATGACCGGCTTCGAGGTGCTCGACCAGATTCGCAAGGATGACTCGCTGTCCAACGTTCCGGTGGTGGTCTTCACCGGCCGCGAGCTTTCCGCCGACGAGGACGCGGAACTCCACACCATGGCGCGAAGCATCGTGGTGAAGGGCGTGGAATCGCCGGAACGGCTGCTCGACGAAACGTCGCTGTTTTTGCACCGTGTGATCACAGAATTGCCGATCGAGAAGCAGCGAATGCTGGAGAAGCTCAACAGTTCCGACGAGGATCTGGTGGGCAGGACCGCGTTGCTGGTGGACGACGACGCCCGCAACATTTTCGCGCTGAGCAGCGTGCTGGAGCGGCGCGGCATGAAGGTGCTGACCGCCACCACCGGCAGCGAGGCCGTCGCACTGGTCAACTCGAGCCCCGAGATCGCCATCGTCCTGATGGATATCATGATGCCGCAGATGGACGGATACCAGACGATGGGTGTGATCCGGCAAAACCCGTTGTTCGGCCGCCTTCCCATCATCGCCCTGACCGCCAAGGCGATGAAAGGCGACCGGGAGAAATGCCTCGAGGCCGGCGCCTCGGATTACCTGGCCAAGCCTGTTAACACCGAGCAATTGCTTCTTGCCATACGCATGTGGCTGCACCGCTGATGCGCGAGCAAATGACAGAGCACGAGAGGGTCAACATCCTGCTGGTCGACGATCAGCCGGCGAAGCTGCTCGCCTATGAAGTGATCCTGAAGGAACTCGGCGAAAACCTCGTCGTCGCCACCTCGGGCCGGGAGGCGCTGGAATACCTGCTCAAGAACGAAGTCGCCGTCATCCTGGTCGATGTCTGCATGCCGGAACTGGATGGTTTCGAACTCGCCGCCATGATCCGCGAGCATCCCCGCTTCCAGAAAACGGCGATGATCTTCATCTCGGCCATTCAGGTCAGCGATATCGACCGCCTGCGCGGCTACGAGATGGGCGCGGTCGACTACGTCCCGGTGCCGGTGGTGCCGGAAGTATTGCGCGCCAAGATCAAGGTGTTTGCGGAACTGTACCGCAAGACCCGGCAATTGGAGCGGCTCAATGCCGAACTCGAGGACCGCGTTCGCGCGCGCACGGCGGAACTCGAGGAATCCACCACCCGGCTGGTCGAAAGCGAGCAGCGCCGCAGCATGGCCATCGCCGCGGGCAACATGGGTTCCTGGGATTGGGACTGGGTCAATGGCGACTGGATGTGGGACGAAGGGCAGTATCAGATTTTCGGCGTCGACCCGCAAAGCTTCGTGGTGACGCCGGCAAGCGTTGAACCGTTGCTGCATCCGGAAGACATCGACGAACTGCGCAAGGCCATGGCCGAGTTCGCCAAGGGCGCGGAGTTCGTATGAGGCCGAATTTCGAATCATTCGGCCCGACGGCGAGGTGCGCTGGTGCGTCGGGACGGCGGCCGCGACACCAGACAAGAGCGGCCGGGTGGTCCGCGTCAGCGGCGTAACGGTCGACATCACCGAGCGCAAGCGCGCCGAGCAACGTCAGAACCTGCTGACCCGGGAAGTCGACCACCGCGCCAAGAATGCACTGGCGCTGGCGCAATCGATTGTTCGGCTGACGCGGGCAAAGGATGTCCCGGCCTACGTTCAGGCGGTGGAGGGCCGGATCAGCGCGCTGGCCCGGGTTCATACCATCCTTTCATTGTCGAGCTGGCAGGGCGCGGAGATCAACAAGCTCGTCGATGAAGAACTCGCGCCCTATGCCGTGAACGGGCAAATCAAATTCGACGGTTCGGAAGTTCAGTTGCAGCCGGCGACCGCGCAAACGCTGGCGCTCGCTTTGCACGAACTCGTCACCAATTCGGCGAAATATGGCGCCCTCTCCACCCTGTCGGGCCGCGTATCGATCGGATGGGAAACGCACGAAGATGTTCTCTCATTGGCCTGGGAAGAGACCGGCGGCCCGCAGGTCCAGGAACCGACCTCCCGCGGATTTGGCACGCGAAGCGTGATCGCCAGCATCGAATCGCAACTCGGCGGACAGGCGCTGTTCGATTGGCGCGCCGAGGGCCTGATTTGCCGGTTGCTGGTGCCGCTGGTGCTGCAAGCGACAGCGCCCGGGCAGGATGATCGACATGCCGCGATCATTCCCGGCAACGCTCCTCAGCGAGCCCCTGCGATCTCTGGGATTGACGGCCTCCGCCGACCACGCGCCGCGCTAGGCCGCGCGCACGGCTAGCGGTTAGTGCCGCTGCGTCGGCTTCGGGGCTGGTCCGCGCCGGACGCGCCGTGTTAGCTGCTTTGCCTATATCAGGCGTTGGCAATGGCAGGTAACATGATCGAGGCGGTGATCTGGGATTTCGGCGGCGTGCTCACGACCTCGCCGTTCGAGGCTTTCGCGCGTTTCGAGACCGAGCGCGGGCTGCCCGCCGACATCATCCGCCGCACCAACGCCGCCAATCATCTGGAAAACGCCTGGGCCAAGTTCGAGCGGGCCGAAGTCGATATCGAGGCCTTCGATCAGTTGTTCGCGGTGGAATCGCTGGCGCTGGGTGCAGAGGTACGGGGCAAGCACGTCTTGCCGCTGTTGTCGGGCGACCTGCGGCCCGAGATGGTCGAGGCGCTGAAGCGCGTGAAGGCCCGGTTCAAGACCGGCTGCATCACCAACAACCTTCCCGCCAACGCGATCGGCAGCGCCAGCGGCCGCTCGCTCTACATCGCCGAGGTGATGGTGCTGTTCGATCATGTCATCGAGTCGGCCAAGATCGGCCTTCGCAAGCCTGACCCGCGGATCTACCGGATGATGGTCGAGGCGCTCGGCGTCGATCCCAAGGCTTGCGTCTATCTCGACGATCTCGGCGTCAATCTGAAGCCGGCGCGCGAGATGGGCATGACCACCATCAAGGTGCTCAATGCGCCGCAGGCCATCGCCGAGCTCGAGGCGGCGACCGGATTGTCGCTGCGATAGCGTCCGTGTCCTACAGCTCCACCATGTCGAAGTCGCTCTTGGGCGTGCCGCAGTCAGGACAAACCCAGTCGTCTGGAATGTCGGCCCATCGCGTGCCCGGCGTCAGGCCCTCATCGGGCGCGCCGGCTTTCTCGTCATAGATGTAGCCGCAGGTGCGGCACTGCCAGGATTTGTAAGGCTCGTCACTCATCTGGATTCCAGCTCCTGCATGGTTCGCGGCCGGTGCGCGCCACGATTGTAGAGGCCGGATTCTCTGGAGACCAGAGCCAAGCTAACTCTCCAGCTGCAGGATCGTCATGTTGGCGTGCCTGATCCGCACGCTCAATTCACGCCCGAGCGCCGACAACAGCTTGATCGCGGTATCCGGTTGCTCGCGGCACAGCACCGCAAACGACGTCTCGCTCAAGGCGAAACCAGCAAGATCCTCGTCAACGGTGATCGTGGCCGAACGCGGCCCGCGGTCGAGCAGCGCGAGCTCGCCGAGGACCGCACCGGCGGCGAAAGTGACGAGCCGGATATCCCCGTCATCACGCCTGATATGAACGCTGGCGCGGCCCTTTGTGACGAGATAGAGCGAGGAACCGGGATCGCCGTGCCGAAAGATGACGTGCCCGGCCGGAAACGCCACCGGTTCCAGCCAGCCGCGCAGCCGCCCGATCTGATCGGGCGTGAAATCGAGCAGCAGCGGATGGCGATCCAGCACCAACTCCGGCGGCTGAGCGGTTCCGGCATTTCGCAGCATGTCGTCTTCGGCCCATTCGATCGCGCGATCGATGTCGGGGAAAAAGCGGTCGCCGTGAAAAATGTCGGCGAGGCGGGCCGCGGTCTCGGTACGGCTTGACAAAATCAGCGCCAGCTTGACGCCGCGGGCCGCCAGCGCGGCGTCGATGTCGCCGAGGATGCGGGCACCGGTCGAATCGATTTCAGTAATGCGCCGCAGTTCCAGCAGCAAGGCGGTGGTGCCGCTGGCCGTCTCGCTGTCGACGATCTGCGCCAGCCGATCGGCGCTGCCGAAGAACAGCGCGCCCTGCAATTCGATCACCAGCACCGAAGCGCCGCGCGCATGCAGCACCTCCAGCTCGGCCGGATCGCGGTAACGCCGGGAGCGCACGGTATCGCATCGATAGAGCCTGCGGATATTGGAGCGGCTCATCCGGACCACGAACAGCAGTACCGCGAGCACGATGCCGATGAACACCGCGAGCACCACGTTGATCGCGATCGACAGCAACGAGACGAACAGCGAAACGCCGAGATCGAGCGCGATCGCACCGCGCTGCGGCGTGCCGGGCGCGATCAGGCGCGCGGCCAATTGCTTGGTCCAGGGATCGATGTGCTGGATCGCGACCACCATGATCGCCGCCGACAGCACCGCGCGCGGCAGATACGCCAGCGCCGGAAACAGCAGCGTCGCGGCCACCAGCACCACGGCGGCATTGACGATGACCGAAAGCCAGCTGCGGCCGCCGAAGGCGCGGTTGGTCAGGCTCGGTCCGATATTGATGCCGTTGGTGATGCCGCCAAAGCCCGCCGAAACGGCATTGCCGATGCCGAGACGGATCAGGAGGCCATCGTCGCCGGCGCGAAGCTCGCCCGGCTGGCTGGTCAGCTTGGCGCACAGCAGCGCGTCGATCGAAGCGATGATGGCAAGCGCCAATGCGCTCGACAGGATCACCGACGCCGATTGCTGTAGTGGCCCGGCCATCGCCAGCGGCGAAAAGTCGACCAGCACGGTGCGCATCGCCGCACTCGCCGTCCGTGGGCCGATGATCGGGCCCAGCATGTCGCCTAAGCCGGCAAGGACGATGGCGTAGTAGGCAGCGGTGCCGCAGCCAAGGCCGACCAGCAGCGGGGGAATTTTCGGCGTGATCCGGCGTGCGTTCCACATCGCCGCAAAGGTCACTGCGGCAACCAGCAGGCTCAAAGGCCGTGTTTCCTCCAGAGCACTGAACACGTGCGTGAAAGGAATATTGTGTGCGTATCCAAGAACGTTGCCGAGCTGCACCAGGAACAGCAGCACCGCGGCCATATTCTGGAAGCCGGCCATCACGGGATGCGGTGCGAATTTAATCAGGGAGCCCAGCCGCAGCAGTCCGAACAAGGCCTGCAGCAGGCCGCCGAGCAGGATGATGGCGAAGAACACCAGCAGCGTCGCGGAGACGGAAAGCGCATCGACCGGCGTGCTCTCGCGGTGGAGCAGAGAATACAACAGCAGGCCGAGAAAGAACGTGGTTGTGATGCGCGGCGCGTAGACCCGTGTCGAGCGGTCGCCGAGCACCACGCTGACGAGGCCCGCGATGACCGCCGAGATCAGCCCGGCCATCGCGCCATAGGCAAAATATTCGTCGCCCAGCGTCACAAAGGCAAACATCCCGAACGCCATCGCCAGCGGTATGGCGACCGTCGACGAGACCAGACCGGCGAAAATATCATTGCGCACCGGTGCGACAGGCGCCTGCGCGGGCGACGGGATCGGCATGGGATCCTTGCGGTCGTTCACCGCAGCGCGGCGGCGATATTGCCGCCGTCCACCGTGGTGACGTCGGCGGTGGTCTTGAGTGCAAGCGCCTGAGCCAAAAATGCCTGGGCGACATCTTCGGCCGAAACCTCACGGCCGAGCAGATTGCCCCGCATGTAATCCTGCTCGCTGAGGCCACGCATTTTTGAGCGCGACGCGATCATCTCTTCGGTCAGGAGGCCCGAACGTATGCGATCGGCATTGACCGCATTGGCGCGAATGCCTTCGGCGCCGTAATCGAGCGCGTATTGCCGGACCAGAAACAGCGTCGCCGCCTTCGGCAGGCCGTAGGGACCGAAATTGGGCCCGGGATTGACGGCCTGTTTGGAAACATTGAACAGCAGGCAGCCGCCGGTGCCCTGCGCTTGCATGATCTTGACTGCCGCCTGCGCGACACGCTGGTGGCCATAAAAATTCAGCTCAAAGCTTTCGCGCAGCACCGCCTCGTCGACCTCGCCGATCCGGCCCTGCCAGGCGGCACCGGCATTCGACACCGCGATGTCGACCCCGCCGAAGGCGGCGGCGACTTGCGCGAAGGCCTCCCGCACCGATGCGACGTCGGTAACGTCGCATCGCAGTCCCAGCGCGGCACCGCCGATCGCCTTGGCTTTTGCCTGTGCAGCGGCCTCATCCACATCCAGCAGCGCCACTTCGGCGCCGGCTGCGGCGAAGGCTTTTGCGGTCGCAAATCCGATGGCGCCCGCGGCGCCGGTGATCGCGACCACCTGCCCGGCCAATGGCAGCTCTTTGGCGCCACCCAGTTTCGCCTGCTCCAGCGACCAGTACTCGACATCGAACAGATCCGCCTCCGGCAACGGCTCGAAGCGGCCGACGGCTTCCGCATCCGTGATGGTGGCGATCGCCGCTTCGGCGAGATCGGCGGCAACCTTGGCGTCCTTCTTGCTGCGACCAAGTCCGAACAGCCCGACGCCGGGCACCAGCACCACGCGCGGACTGAGGTCGAGCATGGTCTTGATGCCGCCGACGCGGGCATTGTTGCGGGCAAAATAGTCCTTGTAGGTTTCGCCATAGGCCGCGACGGCGGCGCGAACCGCGTTCTTGAAGCCGGCGAGGTCGCCATCCGCCGGCGCGGCAACCACCAGCGGCTTGTTCTTGATCCGGATATTGTGGTCCGGCGTCACCACGCCGGCCTGACCGTAGCGCGCGACCTCGGCGCCGTTGACGAAATTCATCACCGCCTCGTTGGCGCGAAACTCGAGCACAAACCGCTTCCAGGCGCCGTCGATCTTGCCGTCCGGCACGCTGCAGGCGCCACGCACGATCGGCGCGACATCGGCCAGCCCAGCCGGGTGCGCCGGCAACTTCATGCTGACAAAGGCCGGCTTGCGATTTTTCGCCAGCCGTTCTTCGGCCAAGCTCACCAGCGCGATCATGCGCTCATAGGCCTCGCGCGCATCGGCGCCGAAACTGAAGATGCCGTGCTTGACCAGAACCAGACCTTCGACGGAGGGATCGGCATCGAACACATCGGCGGCGGCCTTGGCCAGGCCGAAACCCGGCATCACGTAGGGTACATAGCCGACCCGCTTGCCGTAGACTTCACGGCACAGGGCTTCGCCATCGGGCTGGTCGGTGAGCGCCAGCACCGCGGTCGAATGGGTGTGATCGACGAATTTGTGCGGGATGAACGCATGCAGCAAGGCCTCGACCGACGGGTTCGGCGCCGCCGGATCGATCAGATTGGCGCGCTGCAGCCGCACCATTTCCTCGTCGGAAAGTTTTTCGCGGTCACGCAATTTCAGCAGCGGCGCAAGCCGCACCGCCGGCAAGCCGGCGGGCTCGATCGAACCCATGTCCCAGCCGGAGCCCTTGACGCAGAGAACCTCGACGTCTTCGCCGTTGAGATCGGCAAGCCGCGTCTTCACCGATGTGTTGCCGCCGCCGTGCAATACCAGGCGCGGATCCTGGCCCAGCAGCCGCGTGGTATAGACCCGCAGCGCCACGTCGCGGCCGAGGGTTTGGTAGCGGGCAATCGCCGCATCGGCATCGCGATCGGTCCAGCCACTCTGCATCGGCTTCTTCCTGTCCTATTCGGCCGCGGCGGCGGTGCGTTCGGGAAACGCCGCTGCCAGCGCGGCACGATCCGGCCTCAGCACGCCGCGCTCGGTGATCAATCCCGTCACCAGCCGCGCCGGCGTGACATCGAAAGCATAATTCGCAACCGGTGATCCCTCCGGCACGATCCGCACCGTTTCGACCCGCCCGTCGGCGGTCCGTCCCGTCATATGCGTGACCTCTTCGGCGCCGCGCTGCTCGATGGGAATTTGCTTGATGCCGTCGTCGACGCTGAAATCGATGGTCGGCGACGGCAGCGCCACATAGAACGGCACGCCATTGTCATGCGCGGCGAGCGCCTTGAGGTAAGTGCCGATCTTGTTGCAGACGTCGCCATTGGCGGCGACCCGGTCGGTGCCGGTGATCACGAGGTCGACCATGCCGTGCTGCATCAGGTGGCCGCCGGTATTGTCGGGAATGACCGTGTGCGGCACGCCGTGATGGCCAAGTTCCCAGGCGGTGAGCGAGGCGCCCTGATTGCGCGGACGGGTCTCGTCGACCCAGACATGAACGGCGTGGCCGCGCTCATGCGCCAGATAGATCGGCGCGGTGGCGGTGCCCCAATCGACCGTCGCCAGCCAGCCGGCATTGCAATGGGTCAGCACGTTGACGCGCTCGCCCGGCTTCTTGGTCGCGGCGATCGCCTCGATCAAGGCAAGGCCGTGCCGGCCGATGCCCTGGTTGATGGCGATGTCTTCCTCGGCAATGGCGCCGGCGCGGGCATAGGCCGCTGCGACGCGCGCGGCCGGCGGCAACGGCCGCAGCAGGATGCGCATTTCGTCGAGCGCCCATTTCAAGTTGATCGCGGTCGGCCTTGTTGCGATCAGCGTCTTGCAGGCCTGGTCGATCGCGGCATCGGAGCCATCGGCCAGCATCGCCAGCGCCATTCCGTAGGCCGCGGTGGCGCCGATCAGCGGCGCGCCACGCACCAGCATGGAACGTATCGCATCCGCCGCAGCCTCAAGGGTCGTCAGCCGCGCGACGACAAACTCGTGCGGCAAGCGGCGCTGGTCGATGGCGCTGACGGACCAGCCGTCCGGCTCGAGCCAGATACTGCGGATGTGCTTGCCGTCCACCTTCATGACGCACCCATCGACAGCATATGTTTCACGCCCGCAAAATCCGGCCCGCCACCGCATCGAGCTTCTTCAACAGCTCGGGGTCGCGGGCATCAGGTGCGGTAATCAAGGCGGTGTCGAGCGCGCGGTCGGAACCGACAGGACACGGCTCGTGCTCCCTTGGAAAATCCTGCGCGAAGCGCGCCACCAGCGCCTTCGCCTTGTCGGCATTCGAGGTCAGCACCTTGATGATGTCCTGCACCGTCACGGCATCATGGTCGGGATGCCAGCAATCGAAATCGGTCACCATGGCCACGCTGGCGTAACAGATCTCGGCCTCGCGGGCGAGTTTGGCTTCCGGCATGTTGGTCATGCCGATCACGGAATAGCCCAGCTGCTTGTAGGTCAGGCTCTCGGCCAGGCTCGAGAATTGCGGACCTTCCATGCAGAGATAGGTGCCGCCACGCGCGAATGCGATGCCCTCGGCCTCGGCGGCGGCGGCAAGGTGGATGCGCAGCCGCGGCGATACCGGATGCGCCATCGAAACATGGGCGACGCAGCCCTTGCCGAAGAACGAACTCTCGCGCTTGTGGGTGCGGTCGACGAACTGGTCGACCAGCACGAAGGTGCCGGGCGGCAGCTCCTCCTTGAACGAGCCGCAGGCCGACAGCGAGATCAGATCGGTAACCCCGGCGCGTTTCAGCACGTCGATATTGGCGCGGTAATTGATGTCGGACGGCGACAGCCGGTGGCCCTTGTCGTGGCGCGGCAGAAACACGATCGGGAGGCCGGCGATGGTGCCGCGGCGGACCGGCGCCGAGGGCTCGCCCCAGGGGCTCGAAATCGCCTCCTCGCGGGCATTCTCCAGCCCCGGCAGATCGTAAATGCCGGAGCCGCCGATAATGCCGAGAACCGCCTTTGTCATGAACTTCCCTTGCCTCTTCGTACCCCGGGATTCAGCATGCCGGGGCGGCCAGCACAACTCTATTTCGACAGGTTGTTTCGGCAAGCCCCTTCGGTTACTGACGATATACTCGGGAGATTGGTCGGGTTGAAAGTATTGCTGACCCATACGCCGCAAGCGCGGCGCCAGTATTATGGCGAGCGCAGCCTGAACGGCCTGCAAGCGGCGGCACAAGTCGTCCTGCACCAGGGCGGCGACGCGCTGGATGCGGCGGGGCTGATCGCCGCCGCCGCTGATGATGTCGATATCATCGTGGCCGATCGCCTGACAGAGGGACCGGCGGCGATCTTCGCAAAACTGCCGAAGCTTCGCGCCCTGGTTCGTTGCGCGGTCGATATCCGCAACATCGACGTCGAAGCCGCAAGTGCGGCGGGCGTGCTGGTGACCCGCGCCGGGCCGGGTTTCGTTCAATCCGTCGCCGAGCTGGCGCTCGGCTTCATGGTCGATCTGTCGCGCGGAGTTTCGCGGGCGACGGCGGAGTATCACGCGGGACGGAATCCTGACATCGTGATGGGGCGGCAACTCGCCGGCAGCAGCCTTGGCATCATCGGGTACGGCAGCATCGGCCGATACCTGGCGCCGCTTGGCATAGCGCTCGGCATGGAGGTGCTGGTCGCCGATCCCTTCGCGACCGTGGACGATGCGCGGATCAATCAGGTGTCGCTGGAAGACCTTCTCGGCCGCGCCGACTATGTCGTTTGCCTTGCCGTCGCCAATGACGAAACCGAAAACCTGATCGGGCAAGCCGCACTGGCGCTGATACGGCCGAGCGCGTTCTTCATCAATCTGTCACGCGGCAATCTCGTCGACGAGGCCGCCTTGATCGCGGCGTTGCGCGAGAACCGCATTGCCGGCGCGGCGATGGATGTCGGCCGCGCCCGGGATCAGATGCCGTCGCCGGAACTGACAAAACTGCCCAATGTCATCGCGACGCCGCATATCGGCGGGCTGACGCCACCGGCGATTGAAAGCCAGTCGCTCGAAACCGTCCGCCAGGTCGAAGCCATTATCAACGGCGAGGTTCCCCCCGGCGCCGTCAATTCAGCGCATTGGACGCGGCGTGTCGAGCGCCTGCCGAACCATCGGAGTTCGTAAATGCGGATCGCCTTGTGCAACGAGGTTCTGGCCGGCATGCCGCTGGAGCGGCAATGCGAATACGCCGCGCGTCTCGGTTATGACGGCCTGGAGATCGCGCCGTTTACGCTGAGCGAGTCGCCGGAGAAAATCTCCACGGCGGAGGCGGCAAAAATTCGCACCACCGTCGAAGCCTCCGGCCTCGTCGTCACCGGGCTGCATTGGCTGCTGGTCAAGCCGGAAGGCCTTTCGTTGACCGATCCCGATGCGGCGGTGCGCGGGCGCACCATCGAGGTGATGATTCGCCTCACATCGCTTTGCGCGGAACTCGGCGGCGCGGTGCTGGTGCACGGCTCGCCCAAGCAGCGACAGATCGCGCCGGGAGAAACCCGCGAAGTCGCGCTGGCCCGGCTGCAGGACGGCCTGTCGCAGGCGGCTTCGGCCGCCGCCAAGGCCGGCGTCATCTATTGCATCGAGCCGCTGGCCCGCAAAGAAACGGCATTGGTAAACACCATCGCCGAGGCGGCGGAACTGGTTCGCGCGATCGACCATCCCAATCTGCGCACCATGATCGATTGCAGCGCCGCGGGCCTCACCGAAACCGACCCGATTGCGTCGCTGATCGACCGCTGGCTGCCGACCGGCCTGATTGCGCATCTCCAGGTCAACGATCCGAACCGGCGCGGTCCAGGCCAGGGCGAGATGAAATTCGCGCCGATTCTGGCCGCCTTGAAGCGGCATGACTATGCCGGCACGATCGCGGTCGAGCCGTTCGACTATTGGCCCGACGGCCCCGGCGTGACAGGCTTTTCTGCCGGATATTTGCGCGGCCTTCTCGAAGCACTGGCGTGACCGGCGATCTCCAGGGAAAATACCGGTATAAGCCGGCAAATATTTGCGCAGGCGGCCTGGAAGTGAATATGTGGGACGGCCCGAATCAGGGATAGACCAGTACGCATGCCTGTTCCTGCCCCAGCCAACCGTCGCGAAACCGCCGCCGCCCCTGACGCGCTCTCGGTGCTGAATCACGTGTTCGGCCTGCCCGGCTTTCGCGGCGAGCAGCAGGAGATCGTGCGGCACGTCACCGACGGCGGCAATTGCCTGGTGCTGATGCCGACCGGCGGCGGCAAGTCGCTGTGCTACCAATTGCCCTCTCTGCTGCGAAAAGGCTGCGGCATCGTGATCTCCCCGCTGATCGCGCTGATGCGCGACCAGGTCGCAGGATTGCTCGAGGCCGGCGTCAAGGCGGCGGTGCTGAACTCCACGCTGTCATGGGACGAAGCCAACGCGGTCGAATCGCGGCTGCTTTCCGGCGATCTCGATCTGCTCTACATCGCCCCGGAGCGGCTGTTGACGCCGCGCTGCCTCGCATTGCTCGGCCGCGCCGACATCGCGCTGTTTGCGATCGACGAGGCGCATTGCGTGTCGCAATGGGGACACGACTTTCGTCCCGAATATATCGGCCTGTCGGTGATTGCAGAGCGGTTTCCCGATGTGCCGCGGATCGCGCTGACCGCCACCGCCGATGACCTCACCCGCCAGGAGATCATCGACCGGCTCGGGCTTGGCAACGCCCCCAGCTTTGTCGCGAGCTTCGATCGGCCCAACATCCGCTACGAAATCGTCGACAAGCAGAACGCGCAGACCCAGCTGAAGAACTTCATCGCCGAGCGCCACGCCGGCGACGCCGGCATCGTCTATTGCCTGTCGCGCGCCAAGGTCGAAGACACCGCGGCAGCGCTGGTCAAGGCCGGCGTCGCGGCGCTGCCCTATCATGCCGGGCTCGAGGCGGGCACGCGTTCCCGCAACCAGGACCGCTTCATCAACGAGGACGGCGTCGTGATCGTCGCCACCGTCGCGTTCGGGATGGGCATCGACAAGCCCGACGTGCGCTTCGTGGCGCATCTCGATCTGCCGAAAAGCATCGAGGCCTATTACCAGGAAACCGGACGCGCCGGCCGCGACGGCAAGCCCTCCAGCGCCTGGATGGCCTATGGCCTGTCGGATATCGTGCAACAGCGCCGCATGATCGACGAATCCAACGGCGCGGAGGCGTTCAAGCGCGTCTCGGTCGGCAAGCTCGATGCGCTGGTTGGTCTCGCCGAAACCACCAACTGCCGGCGCACCCGCCTGCTCGGCTATTTCGGCGAGACGGCTGGCGCCGCCAAATGCGGCAATTGCGACAACTGCCTGTCGCCGCCGGTCGTTCGCGACGGCAAGGTGATCGCGCAAAAGATGCTGTCCTGCGCCTATCGCACCGGGCAGCGTTTCGGCGGGATGCATCTGATCGATATTCTGGTTGGCCGGCTGACCGAGCGCGTCACCCAGTTCGGACACGACAAACTATCGGTGTTCGGGATCGGCGCCGACCTCAACGAAAAGCAGTGGCGCGGCGTTATCCGCCAGTTGGTGGCGATGGGCCATCTGGCGCCGGACTCTGAGGCCTTTGGCGCCTTGAAGCTGACCGAGTCCGCGCGCGGCGTCTTGAAGGGCGAGACCGAGGTCATGCTGCGCGAACAGGCCGCCGGCACCCGCATCCGCGCCACAAGGGTGAAATCAAGGCGCGGCGATCATTGCGCCGCGCGCCGCCGGCGAGGCCGAAAGCCGCCAGTCCGACCCTGCTCGCAGCGCTGCGGGCGTGGCGTTCGGAGGTGGCGCGCAAGCGCGGCGTGCCGGCCTATGTCGTGCTGCACGACACCACGATCGACGGCATCGCGGCGTCAGCGCCCGGCGACGTCAGCGCAACTGCGCGGCATCCCCGGCATCGGCGACAAGAAGCTCGAACATTACGGCGACGAATTGCTGGCGCTGGTGAGGGCGTCGGCGGGTTGAGGCGTGACGGAGGGCGAAGCGAGGATGCTCAATGCAACCTCGCCGACCGGCAAATGATCGGTTTTGCGGCCGGCATCCAGCGCAAGATCCATCGAGAATGCGCCGAGTTCGCACATCACCTTTGACGCGACGTCGCCGGCGCCGGTGAATTCACCTGCCAGATATTCGAACTGGGCGCGTGCCTGGCGCAGCGTCGCCTTCGGCACCACCATATCGGCTTCCCCCAACGAGGCATTTTGGCCGCCCGGTTGCGCCGCGGGTAAACTCGTCGCCGCTTCCAGATCGGCCATTGCGGCAACCGCGCGCTCGGCACCGTCTTGATGTTGATCGGTTTGACTTCGCAGCGCGCTGATCCGATCGAATGCGGATCTGATTTCGGCCTGTTTGGCTTCGAGCGCCGCGGTCTTGGCGATCTGCGCGTCGCGCTCGCGGGCGGCTACCACGCGAAACGCCGCAAGTTCATCGCCGGCCGCCTTCAGCTGGGCCTGAAGCTCGACACGCTGGCGCTCCGCTGCCCGATGAAGCTCGGATACCTCCGCTTCGCGGGTGGTGGATTGCGCCTTGAGCGCCTCGCGCTCGCGGTCAAAGGCACGGCGAAGCTCGGCAAGCTCCTCAACGCCCTTGTCGATCGCCGTCTGAAGCCTTTCGTGCTCGCCATCGAACGCGCTTCGAAGCCCCGCCATCATCCCGTCATGCGCGACGGTCTGCACCGTCAGCTTCTCGCGTTCGCGATCCAGATCGTGGCGCAGCGCGGCAAGCTCGGATTTCTGCGCCTCGACCGTCGCCGCGAGGGCGTCGCGTTCGCCCAATGTGGAGGAGATGACATTCAAATGCCCATCGATGTCATGCTTGAGCGTGTCGCATTCGGCTTCCAGCGCATCGGCGTGATGGGTGATGGTTTCGTATTTGTAGCGCCAGAGCTGCTCTTCATCCATCGCCGCGGTCACGTCGGCCGCCAGGGTTTCGATCAAAACCGCGGCGTGGTTCAAATAGGTCGCGTTGTGCCCAACCGACATCATGTCGGCGAAGCGGCGCAGGAAGTTTGCGATTTGCACCGCGTCGGGCGCCTCGGGCGTCATGGAAGAATCGGTCATGAGCTTGCTTTCTTCGACACCATCCCCATGCGGAGAGGAGTCCTGGGCCGATGCACCGTCGGTCGAAGCGGTCTCGCCCAGACGATCGGCTTGACGTCGCAGGGCTTGATCGGCCCGTCAGGCTGACGTGCAGGTTGTCTAGATCGGCCACGGCAAAAATAGGGCACTGGGGCCTCGGAGGAGACGGAATACCGATCAAACGGGCGGAACAATTGGGATTTGAGCCCACTCGGTTCCTTCACCCGCTTTGCGCTGAGCATTCCCCTGGCGACGGCGAATCACAAGCGCAATGCCGCCGCGGTCGCTAATTGTCCACCGATCGACGCACCCGTATCCGCGCGTTCGTCACAGCACCAGTTTCGGATTTTGCTTCTTCAATTTGAGGAAAGCGGTTGCTGTATCCATCACCATCCAGCAGTGCTTGATCATGCCCCCGTCCAGGGTCCAGATCGCGACCCAATCGCAGGCCGGCTCGGTTGGGGTTTTCGACATGGTCCCGTGATTGATGACTTTATCGCCTGCGCCGATGAACTCACCCAGGTCGCCGATCAGGCAAAACGGCCTTACGCCGGTCGGCGAAGCTGCTGTCTGCGCATTCGCTTCATACCATCGCGCGATTGCCGGCTTGCCGCGAAACGTTCCGAACAATGTGCTGAACTGTTCAATGGCGCCACGTGCGATCTCGTACACGGCGTCCTCGGCAACGTAGGGCAAAATCTCCGCGTAATTTCCGTGAACCCAACGGAGCGTCACCGTCTGAATCAGCGCCAGGTTTTCTTCTGTTGTTGCCATCGTAATTTCTCCTTTCCAAATGGTCGTTTTCCTCGCCGCGCAAATCAGCTTGCCAAGGTCAGCCTGCCCAGGGCGGCGGTTTGCTCCAGGACGCGCGTTGCCTCGGACTGCGCCGCGCTGGACTCATCGGATTGCCCCAATCGGCCGCACACTTCGGCAAGCGCCTCCTGGCAATAGCCGTAGTGTAATGGCATTTCGAGAGATTTGGCGAGGGCAATGGCCTCCCCAAATGCATTGCGGGCTTCGGCAAAGCGGCCGCTGCCCCGCAGCATGGTTCCGAGCAGCCAGAGCGCCCAGACTTCCATGCCGCGATAGCCGTGCTGCCGGGCGAGTTGCACGGCCTGGTGCTGCCGGGCGAGGCCCGTCGTGGTGGCGCCGCGCTGGTACTCGGCCCAGCCGGAGAAAACCAGCGACCAGCCGTTGATATGCACCGCACCGACCGACCGGAGCCTGGCAAAATCCAGCAATGCGGCGCCTTTTTCGAACTCACCATTGACGGCGTAGGCGAACCCCAGCCGGCCGCTGATCATGGGGAGCAGCGCATTTATTCCCGCGGTCTCGCAGGACTGCCGTCCGAATTCGAGCGAGGCGATCGCCTCCTCGATTTTTCCGCGACAGATTTTCACGATGCCGTCGCCGAAGTGAGCGACGCCGATGTCATAGGGGCGCGCGGTTTCCGCGGCGATGGCGCATGCCTCGCGGGCATGCGCTTCGGCCTCGACAAACGCGCCGCGATAGGCCTGGCTGTGCGACAACAGGCTCATGTGAAGGACGGCGTTGGTTCCGGTCATGCCGAACCTTGTGTGCCGATGCGGCTGGCGCAGATCGGCCAGATCCGCCGTCAGCAATTCAACCGCCGCGCCGTAGTCGCCGTGGAATTCATACGCCTGCGCCAGAAAATAATTCGCCATGATGGCCTGGCCTGAAGCGCGATTGGCCTTGGCAAGGTCGCGCGCCCGCACGCCGTTCGAAATCGCCTCTCCGATATTGCCCAATATGTTGAGAACATGGGTCTTGGCGATGCAGACGGCACCGAGGCGCGGCCCGTCATTGATCAGCATCGCATCCTGCTCGGCGAGCGAGAGGTGCTCGTAAAGCCGCCGGTAATCTCCCGTGGCGCCGAAGGCAATGCGCAGGCTCAGCCGCACATCGACGGCGATCTCGGCGTTCGACTTCATCGCCGGCAAGCGGCTGAGCGCCTCCAGCGCCCGCTCCAGGAAACCTATCGCTTCCTTGTAGGCCGACCGTTCGATCGCGTTCGCACCACCTCGCCGCAGGTACAAAGCGGCTTTTTCCCACAGCTCTCCGAGTTCGGCATGATAGGCGAGCAATTCGGCAATCTTGTCGATCCTCTCCACGTAGCGTTCCGCGAAGATGCTGCACGCCGCCGCATGAAGCTTGCGCCGCCGCTCCTTCAGCATGCTGCGGTAGGCGACCTCCTGGGCCAGGGAGTGATAGAATGAATGCTCGCCGTCCGGCGGCAATTTCGAATTGAACAGGAATTTTGCGTTGCCGAGCGCCGTCAGAGCCTTGTCCAGCGTCGCATCGTCCAGACCGGTCAGGCTCTTGAGCACCCATGTCGGCACGTCGCCGCCGATGATGGAAGCAACCTGCAACACTTCCTTTTCGATGGTGGGAAGCCTGTCAATTCTCGCCGCGATGACGGATTGCACCGTGTTCGGAATCTGAAAATCGAGTTGCGACGGTGCCGTGGAGGGCGCATCCGTTAACGCGGGCTGCTGCGGAGACATTCAGCATCCGCGCCAGCTCTTCCAGGAAAAGCGGGTTTCCCTGCGCCTTGCCGACAATCAATTGCTTGAGTTCCTGGGGGTTCTGGATGCCGACCAGAAGATCGTCAAGCATGCCGTGCGCATGCGATTCATCCAAAGGCTGAATCGGAATCCTCGTATAATAGCCGGCGTACTGCCCAAGCGACAACGCGCCCTCGCGAGAAGTCACGCAAACCAGAATCTTGGTATTGTCGATGCCGCGGACCAGATACTCGACTGCCGCGCGGCTCTCTTCGTCCATCCAGTGCAGATCTTCGAAAATGCAAATGACGGGACTTTCCCTGGCCAGGCCGAGGATGAAATCCCGCACCGCCGCGATGATCAGGCGGCGGCGCTCCAGCGGATCGACCTGCATCCACGCCGGATCGGTCGTTGCCAGGCTCAACATGGCGCGAAAAGCCGGAATCAGCGGCACCAACGAAGGTTCGACCGATAGCCGGGCGGATAGCTTGCCCCCGGCGGTGAGGTCGTCGTCATGGCTTGCGATTCCGAAGACTTTCCGGAACAGGCTCGCGAACGAAAAATAGGAATGGTTTTGCGCGTAGCTGGCGGTTTCCCCGATCAGCATGATGTAGTCCGCCGGGACAGGTGCGTTCGCCAGTTCATAGATCAGGCGAGACTTGCCTACGCCGGCATCGCCGACGATCTCGATCAGCTGGCCTCTGCCTAGCCTTGCGGATTCCACCGCCTTCCAGAGCAGATTCTTTTCGAAGTCGCGGTTGGCGAGCGGCGTCAAGCCCAGCGCCAGGCGCGCGTCCCAGGGCGCCGATGAAAGCGGCAACGAAGACACTTCGTACAGCTCGATCGGCTCGGTAAATCCCTTTAACGCAAAGAGCCCCAGCCGCGTTGCGTTCACCAGACCTTCGACGAGTTGGATGGTCGCGCGCGTCGCGCAGATCGTGCCCGGTTGGGCAAGCTTCTCGATCCGGCTCGCGACATGCATGGGAACGCCGGTCACTTCGTACTCGACCGACACATCGCGAACCACGGGACGAACCATCACCTCGCCCGAATGCAGCGCAATCCGAAGTTTTAGCGCGGCGTCGTCGAGCTCGCTGACGCGCCGGCGGATCGCGATGGCGGCGTGGCAGGCCCGAACCGCGTGATCCTCATAAGCGTGCGGCGCACCGAACAGCGCGACGATCGCATCGCCCTCCGACCGGATCACCGTGCCGCCATACTGGTGGATGCCGGCGACCATGGCCTGGATCAGCGGGGCGAGGCGGTCGGCGGCCTCCTCCGGATCGAGCGCTTCGATCAGCTGCGTGGAATCGACGATGTCGGCAAACACAATCGTAACCAGCTTGCGTTCGCTTGGCAGCGATACCGAGCCGCGGGAATTGCCGGCGCCGGCCTGGGCATCGTCCAGTATATCGCTTGCCGCCGGCCGGTCTGGGCCCCCTGTTGTTGGCTCGCTTGTGACCATTCGCTGGCGCCCCCAGGGACGATATCCCGTTACCATAGCAGCCGCCGCGAAATTCCCAAAACCTCGACGAAGCTGTCCCTCGCTATCCCCTTGCCTTCGTTCCGCCCATTTCCCATCATGGCCTGACCGACAGCCCTGTTGGGGGAGCCATTGCCATCAGGAATAGCGGCGGCGGACTGGATTTCCCACCATGCGCGCTATACGCCTTCGGCGGAAGCGGCCCATGATCTGAACTCGGATCGTCGCTTTACCTATGCCCAATTCGACGCGCGGGTGACCCGCGCCGCGCTTTGGCTCAAGGCCAGCTTTGGGATTGCGCGCGGCGATCGCGTTGCGGTGCTGTCGCTCAACGACACCGACGTGTTCGAATTGCAGTTCGCCTGCCAGCGGCTCGGCGCCATCTTCGTTCCGCTGAACTGGCGGCTTACCGTGCCGGAGCTGGACTTCATCTGCAGGGATGCGGCGCCGAAGCTCGTTCTGCATGGCGTCGAGTTCAGCGGCCAGGCGCGCGAACTGTGCCGCCTCGCCCCCGTTCCGAAGGCGGCGGCCCTCGCCAATGGCGGGCCGAGCGACTACGAGAGCGGCCTGGCCGAGGCCCAAGGCGAGCTTGCTCCCCTGCCACTTGATTTCGATGACACCTGGACGATCATGTACACGTCGGGCACTTCGGGACGGCCGAAGGGCGCGCAAATCACCTATCGAATGTGCGCCTTCAATGCCGTGCATTGCGCCGGCATGGTGGGCCTGACGGCGGCTTTCGAGGAATCTGGTGGTCCTGCCCACCTTCCATACCGGCGGCCTCAACGTCTATGCCAACCCGGTTTTTCATGCCGGCGGCACCAATATCGTCATGAGGAGCTTCGATGCCGCGCAATTCCTCCGCCTGCTGACCGACAAGCAGCTCGGCTTGACGCATCTGATGGGCGTGCCGACGAATTTCGCCGTGCTGGCGCAACAGCCCGGCTTTGCGGCGGCGGACCTTTCCCACATCCAGTGTATCGGCATCGGCGGTTCGGCGGCGCCGGTCGCGCTGATCGAGGCTTACGGCGCCAAGGGCATCAGGCTGCGACAGGGCTGGGGCATGACCGAGACCGGTCCGGTCGGACTATTGCTGTCCGGCGAGATGGCGCTGAAGAAGGCCGGCTCCTGCGGGCTGCCGCCGCTCTACGTGCAGCTCAAGATCTGCGATCCCGAAGGCCGGGAAGTGCAGCGCGGCGAAACCGGCGAGTTGCTGATCAAGGGCCCCAACGTGACGCCGGGCTACTGGAATCTGCCGGAAGCCAACCTCAGGCGCATTCACGTCAGACGGCTGGCTCCGGTCCGGCGACGCGGCGCGGCAGGACGAAGACGGCTACTACTTCATCGTCGATCGCTGGAAGGACATGTTCATCTCCGGCGGCGAGAACGTCTATCCGGTCGAGGTCGAGAACGTCATCGCGGAGCTCGACGGCGTGCTCGAAAATGCCGTCATTGGCATTGCGCACGACAAATGGGGCGAGGTCGGCCGCGCCTTCGTGGTGCTGAAGCCCGGCAGCGACCTCGACGCCGCCGCGATCCTCAGCCATTGCCGCGACCGGCTCGCCCGCTTCAAGATTCCGCAAGAGGTCCGCTTGCTGGACGGCCTGCCGCATAACGGCACCGGCAAGGTCGCCAAGCGCGAGCTGCCGCGGGATTGAGCGAGCCCTACTTCGCTTCGCTCGCCTTGATTCCCGTGCTTTCGACCAGCTTGGCCACCCGCGGCAGGTCGGAGGCGAACAGGCGCGCGTGGGCCTCGGGCGTCAACTCGCTGTCAGGGAATGGCAAGGTGCCGAGCTGCGTCAGCTTCTCCAGCAGCACCGGATCGGACAGCGCCTTGCGCAGCGCCGAATTCAGCGCGCCGACGGTCTCCTTGGGCGTGCCCTTTGCCACGTAGAGCCCATGCCACATCGTGTAGCTGACTTCGGGCATGCCGAGTTCGGCGGTGGTCGGCACGTCCTTCAACTGATCAAGCCGCTTTGACGACGTGATGGCGATGCCGTGAAGCGTTCCGGCCTGGATCTGCGGCAGCGCGTTGGTCACCTGGTCCCACAACAGATCGATCTGCCCCGCCAGCAGGTCGACGATGGCCGGACCCGACCCGCGATAGGCCACGACCGTCGGCTTGAAGCCGAGCACATTGCCCATCATCACGGCGCACAGATGACTGTTGGACCCCATGCCACCATGCGCGAAGTTCGCCTTGTCGCCCTGCGTCTTGATCCAGGAGACAAAATCCTTCGGTCCTGAGCCGGGAATCGTCTTGCGGCCGACCAGCACCATCGGCGCATTGTTGACGAGGCCGACCGGCTCGAATGCGGTGTTCGTATCGTAGCGCAGGTTGGTGAACAGGCTGGGCGCCGCGAGCAGCCCGACGTGATTGATCAGGACGGTGGAGCCGTCAGGCGCCGATCGGGCAACACGATCATTGGCCAGCGTGCTGCCGCCGCCGACCACGTTCTCGATGATCACGGTCTGGCCGAGCGTGCCCGACATCCGCTCGCCGATGAGGCGCGCGACCGTATCGGTGCCGCCGCCGGCCGCATAGGGAACCACCAGCGTTATGGTCTTGCCGGTCGATTGGGCGAGAGCCTGCGTCGACAACGCGGCCAGCAAGAGGCCTGAGCCGATGAGCGCGCGTCTATGAAGCCGATTGAACACGATGGCGTCCTCCCCAGGTCTTTGTTTGTTGCCGTGCCGCATTGTTGCGGACGTGCGCGCGTTGGCGAAGCCACGCCAAAACAGGCCGTGTGGCACCGCGTGACTTCAGATCATGCCGATTGGACATCTGCAAAGTCAAATACAAAGCTGGAACCGCTGGATACCGCCGTATCCACCGGCAGGCCACATCTTCATTGCGGAAGACCCCGACGCAGGGCAACGTTCCCGCTCCAGACAGCGAGGCACGCCATGGTGAAACCGTTTCCGTCGAAGACCCACATCGGCAACCACATGCTGCATCCCGAAACGCTGATGCTGAACTACGGCTACGATCCGCAATTGTCGGAAGGCGCGGTCAAGCCGCCGATCTTCCTGACCTCGACCTTCGTGTTCAGGACCGCCGAAGACGGCCAGGACTTCTTCGATTTCGTCTCCGGCCGGCGCGAGCCTCCGGAAGGAATGGGCGCAGGCCTGGTTTATTCGCGGTTCAATCATCCCAACAGCGAGATCGTCGAGGACAGGCTCGCGATCTACGAGCGCACCGAGAAATGCGCGCTGTTCTCGTCCGGCATGGCGGCGATCACGACCACGATCCTCGCCTTCGTCCGCCCCGGCGACGTCATCCTGCACTCGCAACCGCTCTATGGCGGAACCGAAACCCTGTTTGCGAAGACGCTTGCGGGCCTGTCGATCGGCGCAATGGGCTTCGCCGACGGCATCGATGAAGCCGCAGTCACGCTGGCGGCGGAGGAAGCCATGCGCAAAGGCCGGGTTGCGATGATCTTCATCGAGACCCCGGCAAATCCCACCAACGGCCTGGTCGATGTCGCGATGATCCGCCGCGTCGCCGACATGATCGGCAAGGCGCAGGGTCACACGCCGATCGTCGCGTGCGACAATACGCTGCTCGGGCCGGTGTTTCAGCGGCCGATCGAACACGGCGCGGATCTTTCGCTGTACTCGCTGACCAAATATATCGGCGGCCATTCCGACCTGATCGCAGGCGCTACGCTCGGCTCAAAAGCCCTGATGAAGGACATCAAGGCGCTGCGGGGCGCGATCGGCACCCAGCTGGATCCGCATTCCTGCTGGATGATCAGCCGCTCGCTCGAAACACTCGGCATCCGCATGGAAAGAGCCGACAGGAACGCGCTGCTCGTGGCGGATTACCTGCGCGACCACCCCAAGGTCGCTCACGTCCATTACCTTGCGCACCACGAAGCGAGTTCTCCGGCCGGCCGCCTGTTCGCGAGGCAATGTACCGGCGCGGGCTCCACCTTCTCGTTCGACATCGTCGGCGGCCAGGCCGCGGCGTTCAAATTCCTCAATGCGCTGCAAATCTTCAAGCTGGCGGTGAGCCTGGGCGGCACCGAATCGCTGGCCAGCCTGCCCGCCAGCATGACCCACTCCGGCGTACCGGCCGACATCCGTCAAAAAATCGGCGTGCTCGATTCCACGATCCGGCTGTCGATCGGCATCGAGCACCCGTCCGACCTGATCGCTGATATCGCGCAAGCCCTGAACGCGGCGTAACGCGCTTTTGCGCGAGGTCTGAATGCGGGCACCTGAATAGATCGTCATGGCCGGGCTTGTCCCGGCCATCCACGTCTACCTTGCTCAAAAGCAGTCAAGACGTGGATGCCCGGGACAAGCCCGGGCATGACGCCTCTCAAGGTATTCTCGCTGCCTTTAAGTCAGATTCTCAGGACGAGTACTTCACCGTGCAGCCATAGGCGCGCGTCGCGGGATTGGATACCGGCTTGCCGGCCTTCAATTCGGCCAGCGCCTCATCGACGAAGTTCTTGGCATCCTTGATGTCTGCGAGACGCGACGTCGGCTTGTCGTCGATACCGCCGGCATAAGCCAGCGTGCCGTCCGGCTTGATGATGTACATATGCGGCGTGACGGTCGCGCCATAGGCCCGCGCGACCTGCTGCTTGGGATCGAGCAACACCGCCGTCGGCGTCGCCTTGCGCTCGGTCGTCAGCGAATTGGCGCGGCCGCCATCGGCAAAACCCTGCTCGCCCGGCGGCGACGAGATCACGGACAGCCAGACGATGCCCTGATCGGTCCACTTCTTCTGCAACGCCTGCATGTTGCCGCTGCCGTAATGCTTGCGGACATACGGACAGCCATCGTTGGTCCACTCCAGCACGATCGTCTTGCCGCGATAATCATTGAGATTGACCGTCTTGCCCTCGCTGTTGACGGCCGAGAAGGCGGGGGCCGTCGCGCCGACCTTCGGTTCTGCCTGCGACGGCCCGATGGCCAGAAGCAAAACAGCGGCGGAGGAGGCGAACATCGTCGCGAAGTTGCGTCTATTCATGGCTGTCTCCATTTGCAGTGCAACACGATTCAGATTTTCCCAAGCGCATCCAGCACGAGCGATTGTGTCAGGATCTGCGGCAACACCAGGGGCTCGCGACCGCTGCGATATAGCACATAAAGCGGCACGCCGCTGCGGCCGAATTTCTCGAGAAGGCGGGTGATTTCCGGATTGCGGTTGGTCCAGTCGCCCTTCAGATAGGCGATGCGCTTGCCGGCAAATGCCTCACGCACCGCAGCTGTCGACAGCGCGGTCCGTTCGTTGACGAGGCAGGTGATGCACCATGCGGCCGTCATGTTGACGAAAACGTGCTGCCCGGAGGCCAGCAGCGTGTCGAGCTTCTGCTGGCTGAAGGCCTCGGATCCGGCTTTGGAAGAGGCGACCTGCGCGTTGATTTCGGCCGGTCGATTGAGATCGATCAGGATGGCCAGCGCCACGACGCCGGCGACCGAGACAGCGGCCATGCCTTGAAACGCGCGACCCGAAACATCCCCCCGCCCCTGCGACAGGCCATAGGCCCATGCGCCGAAAGCGATCAGCACCAGCGCCGCCAGTGCGGCCAGCAAGCCGGGCGCGCCGACCTGAAAACTGAGAACCCAGATCAGCCAGGCCACCGTCGCGTAGAGCGGGAAAGCCAGGAACTGCTTCAGCGTTTCCATCCAGCGTCCCGGCCGCGGCAGCAGCCGCTGCAGGCCCGGCACAAAGGCGAGCACCAGGAACGGCAACGCGAGCCCGAGCCCGAGCGCGAGAAAAACCGCAAGCCCGACGACAAACGGCTGAGTCAACGCAAAGCCGATCGACGCGCCCATGAACGGCGCGGTGCAGGGCGTCGCCACCACCGTTGCCAGCACGCCGGCGAAAAACGATCCCGATAGACCGCCCTGCTGCAGCAGGCGGCTGCCGCCGACCCGCGTCAATGACGTGCCGATGGTCAGAATGCCGGAGAGGCTCAATCCCAGCGCGAACAGGATGAACGCCAGGCTCGCGACCATCAGCGGCGACTGCAACTGAAAGCCCCAGCCGATCTCGGCGCCGCCGGCGCGCAGCCCATGCAGCACGCCTGCCAGCAGGGTGAAGCAGGCGAGTATCCCCAGCGCATAGGCCATGCCGTGCAGACGCACGCGGCGCGGCGTCTCGGCCCTGTGCTGCGTCAGGTTCAATATCTTGATCGACAGCACCGGAAAAACGCAAGGCATCAGGTTCAGGATGATGCCCGCGATCAGCGCTGACATCACGGCATAGAGCAGGGTCATGCCGCCCTCGCCTGCCGCCGACGCGGCAGACGGCACGGCCTCGATCGCGAAAGCATGCCGGGCGAGTTTACCGCCGCCGACATCCTCCTCCAGCACCAGCACACCGTCGATGCGCTGCGGCACCGACTTCGCAATCTGGCTGCGTTCGATGGCGACAAGCATCGTCTCCCCATCCGTCCGCAAGGTTTGCCGGGCGGGGTTGTCGATCAGCGAATTGTCATACGGAAAGAACGTCGCCGAGCGGATGGCATCGCCCCGCAAATCCTTCGCGTGCAGCGACAGCGTGATTGTTTTTGCATCGATGCCGAAAGTCGCGCGCCACGGCGATGGCTGTGGCAGCGTGCTGCGTGCCGTGTCGAACACCGCATTGGTCCGCGACGGCGCGCCGGGCTCCGACACGGGAAGCGAAAGCGAGACCGACGCTTCGCCGGGAATGCAGATTTTCTCGCAGACGAGATAGGCGACATCAGCGGCGAGATTGACCGTCGTACCTGGCGTCACGTCGCGCGGAGGCGTGACGCGTGCAAGCAGGATCGTGGAGCCTTCGTAACCAAAACTCGCGGCCGGCCCGACCCGGATCAGCGACGGCGCCGGCCATTGGAGATCGCCGGCCACAAAGCCTTGCGGCAATTTCCATGTCACCTGGGTCGGCTCGCCGGAATCGCCGGGATTTCGCCAGTAGGTGTGCCAATGCTCCTTCATTGACAGCTTGATGCCGACGGTGAAAGGCTCGCCCGGCACGATCGCGGCAGGCTCGGCCAACAATTCGACCTTGACCAGGTCGGACGTGTCTTGCGCCCGCGCCGATGGAAGCGCGAACGCACACAGGACCAGGTTCAGGACGAGAATGCGGTTGAGTTGATGTGAGAGCATGGGCCTTGAAGCGCGAATGTAGACAGCGAACGGTTGATGGTAGCACCTGTCCGACGAGGAACCGGCGATGCCGTAAACCCTGGCATCACAAGCGCGTGAGAAGCAACTGCGATTACATAAACAAAAAAATCCACGAGAGGGAATAACATGCCAAGCGTCACCATCGGGGCAACGGCGGCCGTCATTTTCGCAGCGCTGATCGGCGCCGCGCATGCCCAGGCAACCGATCCCTATCCGGATCGTCCGATCAAGGTCGTTGTGCCGGCGGCGGCCGGAGGCGTCACCGATACCCCTGCGCGCATCGTGACCAATCGCATGCGCGAAACTCTGGGACAGACATTTGTCATTGAGAACCAGGGCGGCGCCGGTGGCATTCTGGGGTCCGAAAGCGTCAAGCGCGCGTCACCGGACGGCTACACGCTGCTTTACGTCAACGCCGCCACCCATGGCCTGTTGCCGGCGCTGAAGAAGTCGATGCCCTACGACGCATTGAAGGATTTCGTACCGATCGCGATGGTGGTGCGGGCGCCGCTGGCGATCGTGGTCCGCAGTGAATCCCCGTACAAGACGCTGGCCGATCTGGTGACGGGAGCCAGCGGCCAGTCGAAAGCCCTGAATTACGGTTCGCCCGGTCCCGGCAACACCTCGCATCTGGTCGGCCTCATGCTGGCCCAGGCCAGCAAGACGCCGATGCAGGCCGTACATTATCGCGGCGAAGCCCCGATGATTCAGGATCTCATTTCCGGCCAGGTGGATTTCGCCTCGTCGAATATCATCCGCACCCATGTCGAGGCCGGCACGTTGCGCGTGCTGGCGACCACCGGCGACAAGCGGTGGTTCGCATTCCCCGACGCGCCGACGCTGAAGGAATTGGGCTATACCGCGGAATATTATGCATGGTCGGGCTTCGTCGCTCCGGCCGGAACGCCCCAGGCGGTGGTCGATCGCATCAACAAATCAGCGAATGTCGCGCTCGCCGAGCCGGATGTGATCAAGCTCCTGACCGCCAACGGGTTCGAGATCGTTGGCGGAAAACCCGACATATTCGCGAAAGCCATGAGCTCCTATATCAACGATGTCCGCGAGATCGGCCGCAAGAACAACCTCGAAATTGACTAGCGGGACCGCCGGCGGCCATCAGCAGCGCTATGCCAGCTTGACGTTCTTGAGCGGCAGCGTGCGCATCGGCTTGCCGGTCGCCGCAAAGATCGCGTTGAGCACGGCCGGCGCAACCACGCAGATCGTCGGTTCGCCAACGCCGCCCCAGAAATCGTGGGTCGGCACCACAACCGTTTCGACCTTCGGCATCTCGGCAAGACGCAACATCTCATACGAGTCGAAGTTGAGATTGGTCATGCGCCCGTTCTCGACCTGCATTTCGCCATAGAGCGTGGCGGACAGGCCGTAGGCCACCGATCCCTCGACCTGCGCCGCAATCTGGCTGGGGTTGACGGCATGGCCGCAATTCAAGGCCAGCACCATGCGATGGATTTTCAGTTTGCCTTGCGGGCTCACCGAAACCTCGGCGGTGGCCGCCGAGTAGCTGCCGTAGCCCATGAACTGGGCGATGCCGCGATGCACGCCTGCCGGCAGCGGCTTGCCCCAATCGCCCTTCTCGGCCGCGGCGTTGAGCACGGCGAGATGCTTGGGGAAATCCTTCATCAGCACGCGGCGAAACTCCAGCGGGTCCTTGCCGGCCGCCTTCGCCACCTCGTCCATGAAGCATTCCAGATAAACGCCGTTCTGATTGGTGTTGACCCCGCGCCAGGGCCCGACCGGAACGTGGCTGTTGCGCATCACATATTCGATCAGCAGATTGGGCACGCTGTAGCCAAGCTGCGCGTCGCCTGCTGTCGCCGAGTAACCCTGCAGCTGGCGGAGGTCCTTGCCGTCGACGATGCCTTTCGGATTGAGCGTGGCATTGATCGACTGGCCCGAGACACGAAGATGCAGGCCTGTCAGGTTGCCGGCGGCGTCGAGTCCGGCCGACAATTTGCACTGCGAGATCGGCCGGTAGAAGTCGTGCGCCTGATCCTCCTCGCGGCTCCAGATCAACTTGACCGGCACGTCCGGAAATTGCCTGGCAATCTCGACCGCCTGGTGGACATAATCCTGCGTGCCGCCGCGCCGGCCGAAGCCGCCGCCGAGGTCATGCCGGTGAATTTCACATTTATCGAGCGGAATGCCTGACGCCTCCGACAAGGCCGCCAGCGACGCCTCCAGATTTTGCGTCGGAACCCAGGCATCGGCCTTGTTGGCCGAGAGTTTTACGGTGCAGTTCATCACCTCCATGCAGGCGTGCGCGAGGAAGGGCGTCGCGTAGATCGCATCGACCCTCTTCGCGGCTTCGCCAATCGCCTTCAGCGCGTCGCCGTTCTTGCGATCGCCATTGGTGGTTGAGGCGTTGAGGCCCTCCTTGAGCATCTCGGCAATCGTCGCGCTCGAATGCGAGCCGTTGCCGCCCTCATCCCAGACCACCGGCAGTGCGTCGAGCGCCTTCTTGGCCTGCCACCAGGTCTCGGCGACGACCGCAACGGCGGTGTCCTTTACCCGCACTACCTTCTTCACGCCGGGCATGCCGGCGATCTTGCTCTCGTCGTAACTCCTGAGCTTGCCGCCGAACACCGGACAGTCCTTGATGGCGGCGTTGAGCATGCCCGGCAATTTCAAGTCGATGGCAAAGACCTTGCTGCCGTCGAGCTTGTCCGCGGTGTCGAGCCGTTTCAGCGGCTTGCCGGCGATCTTCCAGTCCTTTGGCTCCTTGAGCTTGATGGTCTTGGGATCCGGCGGCGTCAGTTTCGCGGCAGCGGCGGCGACCTCGCCGTAACGGATCGAACGCTTGCTCGCCCCGTGGGTAATGACGCCGTCGGATACCGCGAGTTCACCGGCCGGGACATTCCATTGCTCGGCGGCGGCTTGCAGCAGCATCAGCCGCGCCGCCGCACCTCCGCGCCGGACATAATCCTGCGACGTGCGTATCCCGCGGCTGCCGCCGGTGCCCATTTCGCCCCAGGCCCGCTTGCTCGCGAGATTGCGGCCCGGCGAGATGCCTTCGGTCGTCACCTTATTCCAATCGCACTCCAGTTCCTCGGCCACGAGCTGGGCGAGGCCGGTGAGCGTGCCCTGCCCCATCTCCGAGCGCGCGATCCGGATCACGCAGGTGTCGTCGGGCTTGATGGCGACCCAGACATTGACCTCGGTTGCCGCCGCGCTTTGCGCCTGCGCCGTGTCGATACCGAACGGCACATTCAATCCGAGCGCCAGTCCGCCGCCCGCGACGGCGGCCGAACCGACGATGAACTTGCGGCGCGAGAGTTTCGTGCTCTTTGCAATGACTTTCTTGTTCATGGCTGCTAACCCCCGCGACCGGTGGTGCCGACGCCGGCGGCCAGATGCACCGCCTGGCGGATGCGCTGATAGGTGCCGCACCGGCAGATGTTGGTCATGGCTTCGTCGATATCCGCGTCCGTCGGCTTCGGATTTTTCTTCAGCAGTGCCGCGGCCGCCATGATCTGCCCGGACTGGCAATAACCGCATTGCGGAACGTCGACCGAGGCCCAGGCCTTTTGCACGGGATGCGATGCACCGGCCGACAACCCCTCGATGGTGACGATCATGTCGGTGGGCTTGACGTCGCCCACCGCAATCGAACAGGACCGCTGCACCTCGCCGTTGATGTGGATCGAGCAGGCACCGCACTGCGCGACGCCGCAGCCGTACTTGGTGCCGGTCAGGCCGACCTGCTCGCGAATGACCCAAAGCAGGGGCGTGTCAGCCTCGACCGCGACGTCTGTCATCGTTCCGTTGATATTGAGTTTTGCCATGGGCTTCCTCCCTCAATTTGACCGGAGCATAACGGCCTCACGGCGGCTTGCCTACGGATGCCGCACTGCACACGCAGCAGCGAAGCGGCATCCCGCAAGATCAGGCGCCGTTCATCATGTCATAGGCCAGCAGTTCAGCGCCGGTCTGCGTCGCGTCCATGATCCGCTTGCCGATCAGATCGCGCAGCGTCTCGGTGGTGCCGCCGCCGAGCGTTCCGTAGCGCGCGCCGCGATAGAGACGCGATACCGCGTATTCGTCGGTGAAACCGAATCCGCCATGCAACTGGATCGCTTCGCTGGTGACCCGGTTCGACATCTCGTTGCAGGTGATCTTGGCCACCGCCGCCATAAAGGGATCGGGAAACGGATTGGCTGTGATGCAGGCGCGATAGAGGATGCTGCGGGCGGTCTCGATTTCGCGATACATCTCCGCCAGCTTCCAGCGGATGCCCTGATAGTCGCCGATCGCCTTTCCGAACACGGTTCGGTCCCTGACATAATTGCGGGCTTCTTCGAAGGCCCCCTCGGCCAGCCCCAGCGATATACTCGGATTGAGGCAGCGCTGCGTATTGAAGGCGTTCAGCAGCTTGCGAAAACCGTCGTCGCGAATCACGAGATTCTCCAGCGGCAATTCGCAATGGTTGAACTGGACCTCGTGGAGGTTCTCGCCGCCCATGGTGTGGTAGGTCCCGGTCACCTCGAATCCCCTTGTATCCGGCTCCAGCAGCACGCAGCCGATGCCCTCGCGGCCGGCCTTGCCGTCGATCCGCGTGAAGATCACGAACATGCCGGCTTCCCTGGCCCGGCTGATCAGCGTCTTGGTGCCGTTGAGGATGACGCGGTCGCCTTTGATGACGGCGTTGGTGCGGTAGTTCGCGACGTCGGTGCCGGCGTGCGGCTCGGTCATGCAGATCGCCAGGATGCAATCGCCGGAGACGACCTTGGGCAGAATGCGCTCGCGAATGCTTGATGGCGCGTAGGTGGCGATCACGCGGGTTTGAACGCCGGCCTCGCCGAGGGTGGCCATGGCGGTGACGTAACAGGTCTTGGCAATCTCCTCGAGCACCAGCGCGGTGTCGAATACCGGCAGACCGAGCCCGCCATATTGTTCGGGAACCGACATGCCGAGCACGCCGATATCGGCGAGCTTCTTCATGTTTTCCCAGGGAAACGTACCGTCCATGTACTTCTGCGCATTCGACTTGAACTCTCCCTGAGCAAGCTCGCGCACCGCGGCGACCATCCGCCGCTGCTGGTCGGTGAGTTGAAAATCCATGGCCCGTCCCTGAAGCGAAAAAAGCCGTGACCGTCAAAATGCCGGTCGCGGAAATGGATAATTATAGGTCATTTTCAGGGGCGCGCTTGCCATAACGTCAGTCGCTGCGGAGAAACCTGTCATGACGAGATCAGGAGCTTGCCTCGCCGCAGCGCTTGTCCTCGCAAGCTCGGCGGCATCGGCGCAAACTTATCCGTCCAGGCAGATCACGCTGATTATTCCCTTCGCGCCCGGGGGCTCGAACGACATCGTCGGCCGCGCCGTCGGCAGGAAGTTGGCCGAGGCGTGGGGCCAGCCGGTGGTGGTCGAAAGCCGCCCCGGCGCCGGCGGCATGATCGGCACCGCTGCCGTCGCCGCGGCGGCGCCGGACGGCTACACGCTGCTGCTGGTGTCGCCGACCTTCACGGTCAACCCGGCGATCAAGAAGAGCATGCCGTTCGACACGCTCAGGGATTTCACGCCGGTCGCCTTTATTGCCCGCTGCCCGCTACTGGTCACCGCGTCGAAAAAACTCCCGGTGAACATCAGCCAGGGAATTGTTCGATCTGGCGAGAAGTAAGCCGGGCCAGATCACCTACGCTTCGGCCGGTCTCGGCAGCATCAACCAGATTTCGACCGAACTGATCGCGCTATCGGCGGGCGTGAAGTTCATGCACGTCCCCTACAAGGGCGGCGCGCCGGCGCTCAACGATCTCGTCGGCGGCCATGTCGACATCTTCGTGTCGAGTCTTCCGCAGGTGCTGCCGTTCGCGCAAGCTGGCCAGGCCAAGGCGCTTGCGGTGACCAGCGCCAAGCGAACCGCGCTGCTGCCGGACGTGCCGACGCTCGAGGAACAGGGGATATCAGGCCTCGAGCTCGGGTCCTGGTGGGGCATTGCCGGTCCGGCCAGGATGCCTGCAAATATCGTCAATGCGCTCAACGCCGAGATCGGCAAGTTGCTGGCCTCACCCGAACTCGTCGCCCTTCTCACCAATGAGGGCGCCGAGGCCGAAACCATGACGCCGCAGCAATTCGGCGACATGATGCGTCTGGAAACCGAGCGCTGGACCAAGGTCGCGCGCGAGGCAAATATTTCGATCGATTAACTTGCGCCAGCCTGGGCGCCGCCCGCGATTGCTTCCGATGGGGTGAGGCCAAAGGACGCGCGGAAGGTTCGGGTCAGGTGCGCCGTATCGGCGAAGCCCGCGTCCATGGCGGCCGTCCGCACCAGTTCACCGGCAGCGATCTGGCGCGCGGCATGCTGCAGCGCCGACCATTGCTTGAATCGGCGAAACGTCAGGCCGGTCGCGGCCTTGAACATCCGCAGCGCGCTGGTTCGCTCCATCTTCAAGCGATGCGCCAGCTCGAGCTGAGACAATCGCAGCATCGGTTCGGCCATGATGGTCTCGATCACGCCACCGAGCTGCTGCGGGATTGGTGTTGCTCCGGACGTCAGCCGATAGCGCAGCTCTGTTTGGGCGCCGGCTTGCTGGAACAGGGCGTCGACAGCGATGTCCGCAAGCCGCCCCTGCAGCCGTTGCGCGCAAGGGAAATTGCCCGACCAGGTCAATCCGTCCAGATAGATCGCGTTGATGCCGCCATCCGCACAGATGACCTTGTGCTCGACGCCGGGCCGGATGAACAGAACGTCGCCGGTAACCTGCTCGCCGGCGCTGATGACCGAAACGGATCCTCGCCTGCCTGCGATCACGCAAGGCGCCGGATTGCAATGCGGCGCGAGGTGCTCGACATCCACCGAGAACACACTCGCGGGAAACTGAAGGCCGGCGCTCGACATCGGCAAACTATCGTCCGCACGTTTGTTCAACGCAAGCGCGATCGCAAGGCGTATGCATCATGGAGAAAAATGGAGGACAAGATCGTGGAGGAGCGGAGCCAGCGTGCCATTTCATCGAGAAACAAGGAAAACTATTTGAAGGCAAAAGCGGCCTTCAATCAAAAGGATATGGCCGGCTGCATGAGCTATTACGCGCCCGACCATCACATACGGTCGCGCGATTTCGGGCCGGGACGCCAGCATATCGAGCGTTTCCTGTCGTCAATGCATGAGACCTGGCCGGACCTCTTGATCATCGTCGAGCATGCCGTTGCGGAGGATGACTGGGTCGTGGGGCGATGCACGACGACAGCGACGCACGCCAAAACGGTGATGGGAGCAGCCCCCACCAACCGGCAGGTTCAAGCGACATTCTGGGATATGCATCGCTTCGATGCGGATGGCCGCATCGTCGAGACCTGGAATCTGATGGACAGCCTCGCCATCATGCAACAACTGGGGCTCGTTCCGACGCCGCCGAAATAAGTTCGCCGATCGAAATTTATCGAACCCGGCGCTTGCCGGTTTTCGGCGGCGCTGAAGCCGCCGGCTGTGCGATCGCGGAATTGATCGCCAGCGACGCGCCGGCGACGCCGCCGGCTTCATAGGCCGTCATCGACACCATGCGGCTGGTGCTGCGTTGCGTCCGCAAATTCAAATCGAGCTTGTCGAACTCGGCATCGACGACCGATGCCTTGAGCACCACGAGCCCGCGGCCGGTGCTGTGGTTGACCTGATCGCGGCTGGCCTTCATCGCCGTCAGCTTGTCCGCGATCGACGCCACCATGCCCAGCGCAAACGAGGCGTTGGCCAGATGCCGCTCATTGTGGCGGAACCGGCCGTAATCGGCCGTGGTCTTGTAGCGGCCGAGCTCGGAGCGGACCGCGCCGTCGATCAGTTCGGTCAGATAGTGCGCGACTTCGATATCGGAGCGAAGACCGAAAAACACATAGCGGCTCTCGCCCGCCTGGTTCTTCTCGCGCCAGACCCGGCAGTCGCAGAAATTCGCGATCGCGCCGATGCAGTCGTCGAGCGGAATTCGCTTCTTGCGGAAGGTCTCATATTCGCGCCGCTCGCAGGGCGCCTCGCGAATGTCGATGTCGGTCAGCGACAGGTCGTAACGATCGAGCAGCTCGGCGACCTTGGCGGCGGCGGACAGCGCCTCGTCCTCGGTGCAGCCATTGTCGATGGTCTTGGCGCGCAAGGCCTGGATGCGCAGCTTGAGCTTGTCGAGTTCAGCAAGATTGCGGTGTTGATCCACTGACAGTTGCCCCAAATAGGTCCGCTGGCCGCGCCGTCAGCCGCGACCGGCTTTTAAGACAAGCCGGCGGCCACGCAAAGCCAAACTTGGCGCGCCCCTAGCGTCCCGGCGGCTGTTGCCCGTATCCGGTTCATCGGCCTATATGACAGGATTCCGCGCAGGCGGAAATCGACCGGAGTTTCCGCATCCATGACTGACCGCGCCGACACCATTGCCGCTGAAATCGAGGCCTTCATCCGCACCGAGGTGATTCCATACGAAAAGGATCCGCGGTTGGGTCCGCACGGCCCGAGCGACGAGTTGGTGCAGGAACTTCGCGGCCTGGCGCGCAAGGCCGGCGTGCTGACGCCGCACATCCTCCCCGACGGATCGCATCTCACGCAAGTCGAGACCGCCAAGGCCCTGATCAAGTCCGGCCTCTCGCCGCTGGGACCGCTGGCCTGCAACACCATGGCGCCCGATGAGGGCAATATGTATCTGCTCGGCAAGGTCGGAAGCCCCGAGCAGAAAGCGCGCTTCCTGGAGCCGCTGGTGTCGGGCAGAGCGCGTTCGGCCTTCTTCATGACCGAGCCGGCGGACGAAGGCGGCGCCGGCTCCGATCCGTCGATGATGCAGACCACGTGCCGGCTGGACGGCAATCACTGGGTCGTCAACGGGCGCAAGAAATTCATCACCGGCGCTGAAGGCGCCAAGGTCGGCATCGTGATGGCGAAGTCGGACCACGGCGCCTGCATGTTCCTGGTCGATCTGCCGGATCCCGCGATCCGCACGCTGCGCGTGATGAATACGATCGATAGCTCGATGCCCGGCGGACATGCCGAGATCGAAATCGCAAACCTGCGCGTCTCCGCCGACCAGATGCTCGGCGCCTCCGGCGATGGTTTCAAATATGCGCAGATCCGCCTCAGCCCGGCGCGGCTGTCGCACTGCATGCGCTGGCTCGGCCTCGCCATCCGCGCCAACGAGATCGCCACCGACTATGCCTGCCGCCGCCACGCGTTCGGAAAGGCCCTGGTCGATCACGAAGGCGTCGGCTTCATGCTGGCGGAGAACCTGATCGATCTCAAACAGTCGGAACTGATGATCGACTGGTGCGCCGGCGTGCTCGACACCGGCTCGCTCGGCACCGCCGAGAGTTCGATGGCCAAGGTGGCGGTGTCGGAAGCGCTGATGCGGGTCGCCGATCGCTGCGTGCAGGTGATGGGCGGCACCGGCGTCTCGACCGAAACCATCGTCGAGCAGGCCTTTCGCGAGATCCGCGCCTTCCGGATCTATGATGGTCCGACCGAAGTCCACAAATGGTCGCTGGCCAAGAAGATCAAGCGCGACTGGAAGGCGGAGCAGGCATGAACGGTGGTGCGGGAAGCGGTACAGCGGTGATCCGCGCCATGGTCCGTGCCCTTGTGCTGATGGCGGCTTTTGCCGCGGTGTTGACGCCGGTCACGTGCCTTGGCGAAGGCAGCAAAGGGTTGCCGGCCAAGGCAACAAGGGAACTGCCGCCCGAGCTGCTCTCGATGCTGCGGCAGAAGAAGATGCCAAAATATTCGCCTATCGTTGTGCGCCTTTTCAAGGAAGAGGCGGAGCTCGAAGTCTGGAAGCAGGACAGCACCGGCCGTTTCCAGATCCTCAAGACCTATCCGATCTGCCGGTGGTCGGGCGATCTTGGGCCGAAATTGTACGAGGGCGACCGTCAGGCTCCGGAAGGGTTCTATACGGTTACACCTGAGTTGATGAATCCCAACTCCAACTTCTATCTTTCGATCAACCTCGGCTACCCCAACAGTTTCGACAAGGCGAACAAGCGCAACGGCAGCTTCCTCATGATCCACGGCGACTGCTGGTCGAGCGGTTGCTATGCCATGACCGACGAACAGATCAGCGAGATCTATGCGCTGGCGCGCGACTCTTCCTCAGCGGCCGGCCGTCGTTCCAGGTCCAGGCCTATCCGTTCCGCTTGACGCCGGCGAATCTGGCGCGGCATCGAAACAGTCCGAACCTGGCGTTCTGGAAAATGCTCAAGATCGGCAACGATCATTTCGAGACGACGCAGCTCGAACCCAAGGTCGACGTGTGCAACCGCCGCTACGTATTCGATGCGCAACCTCTGCCAAACTCGCCGCATCCTCTGGTGTTCAATCCAGTCGAAAAATGCCCCGCCTTTGTCGTCAATCCGGAAATCGCGCGGCGGGCGCTGGAGAAAAGTCGCACCGACGAACTCGAATACGCGCAATTGGTTGAAGACAATTTGCCGGTTGCCCCGATCTACAGCGGACTTGACGGCGGAATGAACAAGGCTTTCCTCGGACAGTTTCCGGGCAGAATCACGCTTGCGAAGGTGATGCCTTATGCATCTTACCTGCCGCAATTGCCACCGGTCCCCTGGATCGACAGCGATGGCTCGTTGACAAGCAAATGGTTTGGCAGATCGCTCTAGAAACCGGTTGTGTGGGATCCGGCTCGTGCCGGTTTTTCATCGAGCCGGTGCCAGATTCTTGTCATGACGCGCGGCGCCGATCGCCGCACGCTCGACCATCAAGGTCGTCCTTCAATGCAGCCAAGAATAAAGGCGGTGCGATATCTCGGCAGCACACCTTCAACGACGGCCTTGTTCAGGCATTTCAACCGTTTGACCTGCGCCGCGACTATTTTTTCGCGCGCCTCATCGACATCCGCATCCGCCACCGACGTGATTTTTCTCACGTTGACAGGCGAGCCATCCGACTCAAAATGGAATTCGTATCTCCTGCTCTTTTGATCGGTGGCATGACAGGAGATGCTGGACACCTCCCAGGTCGCCAGATTTCCGACCTGCGAACACTTTCCCGTCGACATTTCGACGAGGGGGACCTGCAGCCCATCCAATTTTTCACTGTCCTTGGTTTTCAACAGCAGCTGATCAATCGTTAGCTCGTACAGATTATGTTGCGCCATCCTGCCATTTTCGCCCGAGAAGGTGATGATGTGCTTATCGTCGTCAGGATCGTTGACGACGATCGTAAAACCGAACCGACCCTCGGTGCTGCGAGAAAAGGTCACACCGGAGCACAGGAAATCGCGGTTCGCTAATTTCAGCACGCGGCACGTGCCGGTCATTGCCGCGAGCAGGTCCAGCTCAACCGCAGCAGGCAGTGTTGCTGGAGTAAGCGAAAGCAACATGCACGCGAGGGGAGCCGCCAGCCAACGAACGCGCATCAAAAGACCCCTGTGTTTCGCTTTCGCAAGGCTTATCGCTGGCGCCGATGACATCGGCCGGCCTACGTGGGTCGATTGTGATTGAGCCAAAATTGTGACACTGCCCTGCGACGGGGTGCAATAGCCGAAACCGCATGCCTCGTTTCCCTCTTCCACTCGCCGTCCGGCCTTCCGCCACACCCGCCGGTCTACCGTCTCGCTGGGTTTCATTTGCTCGCAGTGGTATTGCGTTCCATATTTGCGATCCGCCAAACGGAGATCTCCAATGAAGCTCAAACTTGCCGCCGCGATGCTCGCCGCAAACCTCCTGCTCGCATCGATGGCTTTCGCCCAAGGCACCGCGCCCGCCGACGTTGCAGCGATCGATGCCTGCCTGAAAACCGCGGAGGAAACCGGCGGTTTCGGCGGCGCGTGCGTCGGTCTCGTCGCCGACCCCTGCATCAAAGCGGCAGAGGGCGCGAATGACGACGTCGCCAAATGGAAAGCCTGCGCGGCGCGCGAACTCGCCATTTGGACGCAGAAAACCAATGAGACGCTAAAGAAGGTTCAGGCCGGCGGGTTCGCCGACGTGATCAAAGCGGTCAAGGACTCGCAGAAAACTTTCGCCGCGTCGCGTGATCGCTTCTGCGCGGTCTTCGACAAAGTCGAGCCCGGCATGTACCGGGGCAGCGCGAGCTACTGCCGCCTGCGCGAGACCGCAAACCGCTCGCTTAGCCTGATCAAGCTCGGCGCTGCGGTCAACGAGCACTGAGACCTCTTAGTCTCACCTTGCTGCGGCCGCAATGCGTTCAGCCATGTCAGTCAATTCCCATTGGAAACAAAGGTGTTTTCGATCTTCCTGGACCAAAACCTACCGTTTGAGCTACGGGCGATTTCGCTCCGACAAATCCCGCCGACTTCATAAGGCCAGACAAAACACCCAACCTGCAACTCATCTAACCGGCAATTCACGGGACCACCGCAAAAAACAGAAACGCGGCAAAAATGACCAGGTGAACAATGCCTTGAAGGACCGTGGTTCGACCGGTGCCAAGAGTGATGAGGCTCAAAAGCAGCGTGAGCACCAGCAGCCCTACGTCTTTCGTGTCCAATCCGAGTTCGAGGCGAAAATCCAGAGCGATCGACACTGCGGCGACTGCCGGGATCGTCAGGCCGATGGTCGCCAGGGCGGAGCCCAGCGCCAAGTTCAGGCTGGTTTGCAACCGATCGCTTCGGGCTGCCTTGATGGCTGCCACTGCTTCGGGGAGAAGAACCAGCCCTGCGATGATTATGCCGACGACCGCTTTTGAAACCTGGAGAAAATCCAAAGCTCGCTCTACCGTAGGAGTAAGTATCTTGGCCAGGCTAACGACAGCGACGAGCGAGACGACGAGAAGAAGTGCGCTCAGGGCGGTTGTTCTGTTGTCCGGAGGAGCTAGATGTTCCTCCGGTTTCGCACCTTTGGGGGGCAGGAAATAGTCGCGATGGCGAACCGTCTGAATAAAGACAAATGCGAAGTAGAGCACCAGCGATACAACGGCGGCAAAAATGAGCTGCGGTTTGTTATACAATGGGCCGAGTTCTTGAGCGGCGAGGTTCGGGAGAACCATTGTTAAGCTGGTGAGCGCCACCAAGACGGCCAGTGCCGCACTCGCGCCTTGAGCCTGAAATCCCTGTTCATGGTGACGAACCCCACCCCATAACAGACAAGCACCGACGATGCCGTTGCATACGATCATGACTGCGGCGAAGACTGTATCGCGTGCCAATCCCGCTTTTTCAGCGGGCGCAGCGATCATAACCGAGAGGATCAACGCCGTTTCGATCACCGTAACGGCAAGGGCTAGGATCAATGTCCCGAATGGCTCGCCAACCCGGTGTGCAACCATTTCAGCGTGGTACACCGCTGCAAAAACCGTCCCGAACAGCGCGATTCCGGCTGCGGTGTATACAATTACGCTTCCGCCGAGAACGAGTGCGATTAGCAGGATCGCCCATGCAAGCACTGGCCAAATCCATGTCCATCGTTCAGTCCCAGTAACGGCCATCCAGATCCTCCATTTGGTCCTTCGAGAGCTCTGATTGGATGTTCAGGCTCGGTTCTTTTCCGCCAGCGCCGTGCCTAACCGTTCAAGCTCGAGCGTGGCGCAGAACAGGGCAAACAACGATACAACGAGCACAATTCCGCGACGGACGACCAGTGCGATATCGGCGCCTGGACCCAGCTCAGGCAAATGCCGGAAAAGCGCGATAGAAAATACTGTGCTCCCGAAAATGAAATTCAGTCGACCCAGAAACGAGAATAGATGGCTTAGTGCGCTGCTCGGACCTCGGAACGGAATCTCAACCCGCAGAATTCGATACCAATAAGCCGCCTGCATGGCGAGCAGCACAGCCAGGACCTTGGTGTTTTCGTAAGACGTATATGGCGGCTGCTCGCCGGGGTTAAGCGCCAGCTGCCGAAAAGCAGGGAGTCCCTCCAGAACGATAAAGCCCGCTCCAAACACTTGGATTGTAAACAAGGACATGTAGACACCGGTTCTATACCGCTCCACACCTTGGTTCATGATCGACCTCTAAATTTGCACTCGGACACCTCAGATGTCGTCGGCATCTATATTTCCGCGTGCGACGACGGTTTCCTGAGAAACCCGCCGAACGCGACCGTATCCGTATTCGCCAGGGATGGTTCGGTAAAGATGCTTTGACGCGAATCTGGATGGCGACAAGCTGACGTTCAACGCACGGACGCGCGAGGGCGAACAGCGGTGACAGCGGAGCTGCCCATTTCATTGATATCTTGGCTGGCGTTCGCCGCTGTCGTTTGCCGGCGTCGCACGTCGCGGCGCATTCCGTGCCGCGAGATATGCCGGCGCGGTTGGTGCGGCGGCTTACGGTGCCGCACCCCTTTGCGCGCCATATTTTGGCAACGGCGCGGCTTGACTGACAAGGGCGACAGAGCTGCAGAATATGCTGGGCGGGCGATTGTTTCTGGACATCCAATCTGGCGTTGTTAAGCTGCCTGCCAAAGAAATGGGGAGCGAACGAGATGACCAGCATATTTAAGTGCAAGTTTCCCTCCCGACTGCTTTATGCGACCGCCTGTGTCATTGCAGCGGGATTTGTTGCGGTGCCAGCTTCGGCTGACGAGAGCGGTGTCTCGTATTGGCTACCCGGCCGGTTCAGCAGCCTCGCGGCCGTTCCCAGTGTACCCGGCTGGTCGATGGCCGCAGTCTACTATCATACAAACGTTGGAGCATCAGGCACCGTCGCTGCGGCGAGACAAATTCAAATCGGCAGAATTCCTGCGAATCTCAATGTCAGCCTGAATGCGAATCTGAACGCCCAGGGAGATCTTGTACTGCTCAATCCCACCTATACGTTCGCCACGCCGGTGCTGGGCGGACAGCTGGCGATTGGGGTAACCGGCCTGTTCGGACGATCCAGCGCAAACGTCGACGGGACACTCACGGCGACACTTGGCCCGCTTGCGTTGACCCGCACGGGAAGCATCGGAGATTCGATCACCTCGGTCGGTGACCTTTATCCGCAGGCGACGCTGAAGTGGAACGCAGGCGTCCACAACTACATGACCTACATTACCGGAGATATTCCTGTCGGCGCCTACGATTTAACCCGGCTGGCCAACCTTGGAATCGGCCATGCCGCGATTGATGGCGGCGGCGGCTACACCTACTTCAATCCGCAGACGGGCCACGAATTTTCGGCCGTCGCAGGATTGACCTACAATTTCAAGAATCAGGACACGCAATACCGAAATGGTATCGATTTCCACGTCGACTGGGGCGCCTCGCAGTTTCTTTCAAAGCAGTTCTTCGTGGGTCTTGTGGGATACGCCTACCAGCAGGTCACTGACGACTTTGGACAACACCCGATCCTGGGCGGATTCCGGTCGCGTGTCCTCGGTGTCGGTCCACAAGTTGGCTTTCTCTTTCCTGTCGGGGATATGCAGGGTTATCTGAATTTGAAGGGATATGGCGAGTTCGCGGCGGCCAATCGGCCGTCCGGATGGAATACATGGCTGACGTTTTCGATCTCGCCGACGGCCCCTGCCAGTACCGTGGCCCCGACGCGTCGAATTGCAACGAAATAGTGAGCTGAGTGGCGCAGGTGGATCCAGCGGGCCGGACGCTGGATTGTACTTTGGACACCAACCCGATGCTGTCGGCTTGAGCGATTTGCAGAGCGCTCCGACCGCAGTTGCAATTTGTCGGAATTCCGACGTCAGACGATCGATGAGGAGAGGGTGTAATGATGCTGACGAAAAGAGATCTTCTCTGTTCTGCCGCGCTGGCGGCGATAACAGCGGCGACTTCACAGTCGTTCCCAGCGCTGGCGCAGACGAGCGCTCCTCGGCCAGGCTTCCCCAAGGCTAAGGATATTGCCGAGGCAGGTTTCATCTATGGCCTGCCCATCGTGATGAACTACGCGGTGATGTATGAATACGCCATCGACCGCAATTCCGGGCAATTCAAGGCGCCCTTTAATCAGATCAGGAATGAGCCCAACGTATTCACCTACAAGGACACAGCCGTCGTAACGCCAAACAGCGATACGCCATATTCTTTCGTATGGATGGACCTGCGGGCAGAGCCCATCGTTCTTTCCGTCCCGTCAATCGAGCCCAAGCGCTACTATTCGGTGATGCTCTGCGATGGCAACACCTACAACTACGGTTACATCGGTAGCCGCGCCACAGGCAGCGAAGCAGGTGACTACATGGTGGTCGGGCCCGACTGGAAGGGCGCGACTCCGTCCGGCATCAAAAAGGTGTTCCGCTCGAGCACGCAGTTCTCGCTGGCGGGATATCGCACCCAGCTATTTAACCCAACCGACCTGGAGAACGTCAAAAAAGTTCAGGCCGGCTATAAGGTGCAGCCTCTTTCCGCCTATCTGAAGCAGCCGGCTCCGGCAGCCACGCCAGTGGTCGACTTTCCAAAAATAGACAAGCAGCTCGTGAAGACGAACTTCTTCGAGTATCTGGATTTCGCGTTGCGGTTCGCTCCCGTCCAGGAGAATGAAAAGGAAATTCGCGCCAAACTTGCAAGCATCGGCATTGGAGCCGGAAATACCTTCAAGTTGAATGACCTTTCACTCGAAGAGAAGCTGGAGATCGGCATCGGCATGAAAGAAGGCCAGCGCAAGGTTGACGAGGCGGTCGCCAATGTCGGCAAGGAGGTGAACGGCTGGCGGATCAGTTCACTGCCTGGCGACAGCGCCCACTATGATGGCGACTGGCTGAAGCGCGCCGTTGCCGCACAGGCCGGAATTTACGGCAACGATGCAGCGGAAGCGATGTATCCGCTTACGCGTTCCGACATAAACGGCAAACCTCTCGACGGCAGCAAGCATAATTATGCGCTGACGTTCCCGCCAGGCCAACTTCCGCCCGTGAACTCCTTCTGGTCGCTAACCATCTATGACGGCAAGTCGCAACTGCTGATCGAGAATCCGATCAACCGCTATTTGATCAATTCGCCGATGCTGCCGGAGATGAAGAAGAACGCCGACGGGTCGCTAACGCTTTACATCCAGCACAAGTCGCCCGGCGCAGACAAGGAAGCGAACTGGCTGCCCGCTCCAAACGGCCCGATCTATCTGGTGATGCGCCTATACTGGCCGAAGACAGAAGCGCCATCCGTCCTGCCTGCGGGCGAAGGCACTTGGAAGCCGCCCGGCGTACAAGTGGTTACGTAAGGCGCTCGGATGGGTCGGGTCTGGAAGGTGTTGAGCATCTCACCGAATGTCCCTTCTCAAAGCACGGAATGGCGAAATGCAATTTGGGTCCAAACGAGACCTTGTCGCGGCAGCCATCCTTGGCGGCCTGATTTCCACGGCGACCGCCGCTCGCGGAGAGCCGTTGCGCCCGGGCACACAGGGCCCACGCCTCGTCCTGCAAATCACCGTCGACCAACTGAGAGGCGACCTTCCCGCTCGATTCATCAAGAATATGGGCGAGGGCGGCTTCCGCTATCTCATGACCAAAGGCATCTGGTTCTCCAATGCGCACCATGCCCATGCGAACTCGGAGACCATCGTCGGACATTCCACGCTGGCTACGGGCGCCGATCCTGCGACCCACGGCATGATCGGAAACGTCTGGCTTGATCGTGCAACAGGTAAGCTCGCTTATAACATCGAGGATGCAAGGTATCGGATATTAAGCCCCGGTGCCGGCGTGGACAAGGCTACCGAGATTGACCCGACCCAAAAGGTCGCCTCAACCGACGGTCGCTCGCCGGCGGCCATACTGGGAACGACCTTCAGTGACGAGTTGGCGATTCACACCGCCGGAAAGGCAAAAATATTTGGTATTTCAATCAAGGACCGGGGGGCCGTGCCCATGGCCGGACATGCGGGAAAAGCATTCTGGTTCTCGAAGTCCACCGGCGAGTTCGTCACGAGTTCTTACTACTACGACAAATATCCCGACTGGGTGATAAAATGGAATCAAAAAGCGCTACCAGGCACATACTCCAATAAGTCGTGGGAGTTGTTGCATCCCACGTCCGCTTATTTGTTTGGGGACGCAGATGATAGGCCATGGGAGACCGATCTGGCCGGCTATGGCCGCGTCTTTCCTCACCCGTTTGGCCCAGCTACCGGGAAATACTTCACAACTCGGCTGACTATCAGTCCTGTAGGTGACGAGCTGACGCTTGATTTCGCGAAGGCCCTAATCGTTGCGGAAAAACTGGGTCAGGACGACGTCACGGACTATCTGTCAGTCAGTTTCTCGTCCACAGACTACGTGGGACACCTTTTCGGCCCGTCAAGCCTTGAAACCGAAGACAATCTCTTGCGCCTGGACCGCACCCTCGCGGATCTTTTCGCCTACGTCGAAAACAAAGTCGGGCTCAAGAATACGCTTATCGTGTTGTCAGCCGACCATGGAGCTCCAGAAGCCCCAGGCTATCTGAACTCGCTCGGCATGGACGCCAAGTACGTCCAGCCCGACCAATGGGACAAGGATCCCGCCATCAAGGCTCTCAAACAGAAATTCGGCCTGGGACAGGAGCTGATCCACTCCTACAGCCACCCTTACATCTACCTCAATCGCGAGGTCGTTCGGAGAAGCGGCCTTGACCAGGCCAAAGTCGAAAAAGCGGTCGCAGACGCGCTGATGAAATTCGACGGCGTGGCCTTGGCCGTCCCCAGCACGGCATTGGCCGAAGGAAATCTCCCGGATACACCATTGATCCGATCAGTGCTGCGCAACTACAGCCCGAAACGCTCCGGCGACATCTTTGTCGTTTTCCAACCGAATCATTTCATCAATGAATTCGATGGGTTGATTGTCACGTCAACCCATGGCTCGCCATGGCGCTATGACACGTTCGTGCCGGTCGTATTTGCCGGCAGTCACCTGGCAACCCTGCATGTTTACCGTTCGATTGAGACCGTCGAGGTTGCCCCTACGCTGGCGGCCATCGTTGGCACCAACCCGCCTTCCGGCGCGCGCAGTGGACCGCTGCAGGAAGTCCTGAACGGCTCACAAAAATGATCGACTTTTTACGCGCATCTGACCTTGCGCGCTTTCGCGCACGCAATAGTCCAAAACCGCAGGATCGCGCACAAAATCGCGCGACTGGCGGAGAGAGTGGGATTCGAACCCACGGTACGGTTTCCCGCACACACGCTTTCCAAGCGTGCGCCTTAAGCCACTCGGCCATCTCTCCGGATGGCCTGTCTTGAAGGGGCACGGCGACTTTTGCAAGGGAGCGCGGCGCGGTCAGGCAACATTTCCCCAACCGATTGAATAGGCTCGACAATTCGTCCGCGCGCGTCGACAATGGCTTGGCCATTGCAACGGCCTTGAACCGAAAACCGGTTGCCGGCGACGACCGATGACGGCGCAACCAACCCGCGGGGGACGATATGACCATCCATCGAATGCTGGCGGTCTCGATTCTCATCGCCGCGATATCGGCTGTTTATGCCGGGCCGGCGGCGGCGCAAGCCTGCACGCGGCAAGGCAGCGACGTCAGTTGCAATGACGGAAGGCGCGGCATCCTCTCCGGCGATGCGATCGTCTGGGCCGACGGCACGCGATCGAGCCTGGCGTCGCCGCATCCGAGCGTCATCATCGGCCACAAGCCGTCGGTCACCGTCGGGCCGGGCGTGTTTGTCGGCAAGGGAAGCGGCGTGGTGCCGATGGAGAATCCGAGCGCGCCGAACAAGGCGCGCTGCGCCGTGCTGGATGGGGTTTCGTATTGTCATTAGGTGTATGAGTTCGTCATGCCCGGGCTTGTCCCGGGCATCCACGTCTTCCTTTTCACACCGCAAGAAAAACGTGGATGGCCGGGACAAGCCCGGCCATGACGAACTCTAATGCTCTGGGTGAGCACGCAATCGGCGTTAGAATTCGTCATTCCGGGGCATGCGGAGCATGAACCCGGAATCTCGAGATTCCCAATGTGCAATTGCACATCTGAGGTTCGCGTCTGCGACGCGCCCCGGAATGACGCTGAATTTCAGCTAGTGATACCGCACGCCTGAATTGACCGACCGCAGCGGCCATGAGGCCGGCGCTTCCGGCAGCGGCTCGGTGGCGCCGGAGTCGATGCGGGTCTGCTGCAGGGCGTCGACGAAATCGGCGAACCATTGCTGGATCGTGCTGCCGCGAAGTTTCGTCATCATGGCTTCCCAGCGCAGCCGCCGTTCGTGCAGCGGCATGAACAGCGCGGTCGCGATGGTCCGCGCCATGCCGTCGATATCGTGCGGGTTGACCAGCAGAGCGGTGTCCAGCTCGTTGGCGGCACCGGCGAATTTCGACAATACCAGCACGCCGGGATCGGCGGGGTTTTGTGCGGCGACGTATTCCTTGGCCACCAGGTTCATGCCGTCATGCAGCGGCGTCACCACGCCGACCTGGGCGGTGCGATAGAGGCCCGACAGCACGGTCTGGCTAAATCCCTTGTTGAGATAGCGGATCGGCGTCCAGTCGACTTCACCGTGGCGGCCGTTGACGTCGCTGACCAGCTTCGCAAGATCGTTCTGCAGATTGCCATAGGCCTCGATCGCGCCGCGCGACGGCGTTGCGATCTGCAGCAAGGACACCGCGCGGCCGAGCGTCGGCTGCAAGGTCCACATCCGGTCGAAGGCGTTGATGCGGTTGATCAGTCCCTTGGAATAATCCAGCCGGTCGACGCCGATCGCCAGCTTCTCGCCGTTCAGGCTGCGCCGCAGCCGCGACACGTCGGGATGCGACACCGCCTTGGCGGCCTGGGTGGCGAATTTCTCGGGGTCGATGCCGATCGGAAATACCTGGACATGCGAGGTGCCGTAGCGCGATGCGACGATGCCGCCCTGCACCAGCAGGCCGAGATCCTGCTCGACGTAAGACAGGAAATTTTCGCAATCGTCCTGGGTCTGGAATCCGATCAAATCGTAGGCCAGCATCGCCTCGACCAGTTCGCGGTGATGCGGCACGCCGCCCATCACGGCGCGCGCCGGCCACGGCGTATGCAGGAAAAATCCGATCGGCTGCGTCACGCCGAGATCGCGCAACTCCGCGCCCAGCGCCAGGAAATGATAATCCTGAATCCAGAACGCGGTGTCGGGTTTGCGGAATCGCAGCAGCGCGCGCGCCATGAAGGCGTTGACTTCGCGGTAGCTGAGATAATCTGCCTGGGTGGCGCGGATCAGGTCGGCGCGGGAATGCAGCGCCGGCCACAAGGCCGAATTCGCGAAACCTTCATAATAGCCGCCGTAATGCGCGGCCGGCAGATCCAGCATGGCGAGCGCCCCGGCGCCCAGCGCTTCGATTTCGGCGAACGGTTCTTTCTGCGCGCCGTCGCGAACGCGGCCGCTCGAACCCACCCAAATCGCGCCGGAATTCTCCACCACGGGCAACAAAGCCGCCGCCAGTCCCCCGGTCATGGGTTCGTTGGCATTGCCCCGTGCTACGCGATTTGAAACGACGACGAGATTCACAGGTCCCCTCCTGTTGGAGCTCGCGAGTTAACAGCCGTTCATCAATATGGTTCCGCGTCACCCTTTCAACGAATTGAAACCAAATTCGGGCGGGGCGGGTATGGAACTTTAGGCGCAGATATTGGCGAAATAATTTCGCTCCGAGGCAAAAACCCCCTGATTTCATCGACAAGATGAGAAATTCCGGCTGAAGGCGTCGGGTCCGCTCGCGTTTCATTGTGAAAGAAATATTTCGGACGAAACGAATCGCACGGGTTCCCGAATGGTCAGGCCAGATTCGTGAACGGTTCCATGACGGCGTCTTCGTCATCGAGCAGATGCCTGAGCCATGCCCGGACATCGCTGGGCTCGTCGAAATGACCGGCCACGCCCTTGGCGCGCCGGCCCACTGAAAATGCCAGGCCGCCGAGATCCGGCATGATGGCGAACACCGATTCGTCGGTGACGTCGTCGCCAATGAACAGCGGACGGCGTCCTTTGAAGGGTTCGTGAGTCATCAGCTCGAGCACGCCGGTGGCCTTGGTGAAGCCGGAGTGCTTGATCTCGCAGACGCATTTTCCGGGCAAGACCTCGATCGGCGCATTGGGCAGGTCGGCCCGGATCAGGGACACCGCCGCGTAGATCGCCTTCTCCGCGTGCGGCGCCAGCCGGTAATGCAGCGCCAGCGAGTAACCCTTGTCTTCCAGCAGAATGCCGGGACTTAATTTGGCAATGGCGGCGAGGCGGCGCTTCAACTCCTTGTCCATCGGCGGGGCATGGGTGGCGACGGCTTCGTTGTCCGCCGAGAGCCGCATTTCCGCGCCATGGCCGCCCACAGCTGGAAACTGTTCGGGAGCGAAAATCAGATCGATGTCGTTCAAAGAACGGCCGCTCACCATGGCGAGCGCGCCTGAAGTTCGCCGGTGCAAGCGATTGAGGGTCTTCGCCAGATCAGGCGGCACCCATACTTCTCGCGGCGTCGGCGCCAGATCGACCAGGGTGCCGTCGATGTCGAGCAGGAGGGCGATTTCGTTCAGTTGCGGCAATATCGATCGGGGCACCGGAACGGCGTCCGGCGCCTCTTCGTCCGGCGATACATCCTCTTCCATCGGCATCCCGGCCAAATCCTGTTCCATTCGATCCTGGTCCAGCAGGTCCTGATTCATTGCATTCTACTCCACAAAGGCGAGCGGCCGTGCGACAGATTCGAGCGACTTGCGCTCGGCTGCGATGCAGTAACGCCACGCGATGACAGCCGCGGCGATCATCAAGGCCGCCCCGAACAAATAGCCTGCGAATACGGTGTTGCGCGATCCGGTATCGATCAGCGCGCCGAACAGCGCCGGGCCGGCGACGCCGCCGATCCCGGTTCCCACGGCATAGAACAGCGCAATCGCCAGCGCACGAACCTCCAGCGGAAAGGTTTCGCTGACGGTGAGATACGCCGCACTCGCGGCAGGCGAAGCAAAGAAGAAGATCACCATCCATGCGATGGTCTGGGTCTGCGCGGTCATCACGCCGATCGAAAACAGATAGCCCGAAAGCGCCAGCAGAATGCCTGACACGCCATAGGTGAACGCGATCATGGTGCGGCGGCCGATCGTGTCGAACAGCCGGCCCAGCAACAGCGGCCCCAGGAAATTACCGGCCGCGAACGGCAGGATGTACCAACCGACCTGGTTCGAGGCGATTCCGAAAAAGTCGGTCAGCACCAGCGCAAAGGTGAAGAAGATCGCGTTGTAGAAAAACGCCTGCGAGACCATCAGCGCCAATCCGACCAGCGAGCGCTGGCGATAGAGCGTGAACAGCGTGTGCGCGACCTCGCGCAGCGGCGTGTGAGTACGCATCCTGAGCCTGATTTTCAGCCAGCCGCCTTCCGGCTGGTCTTGCACCTTGCCCAGGGCGGAGCGCTCGATATCCGCCACGATCGCATGCGCTTCATCGGGACGGCCGTGGATCATCAGCCAGCGCGGGCTTTCGGGAATCCACATCCGCATAAAGAGCACCACGAGGCCGAGCACCGCGCCGGTGAGATACGCCAGCCGCCACCCCATATCGGGGCCGATGAAAGCCGGATCGAGCAGCACGATGGCGCAGACCGCGCCCATCGCCGCACCAATCCAGAAGCTGCCGTTGATCACGAGATCGGTCCAGCCGCGATAGCGCGCCGGCACCAGCTCCTGAATCGTCGAATTGATCGCGGTGTATTCGCCGCCGATGCCGGCGCCGGTGAGAAACCGGAACAGCGCATAGCTTGCGACATTCCAGGAGAACGCGGTCGCAGCGGTGGCGGTGAGATAGACCGCCAGCGTGATGAAGAACAATTTCTTGCGCCCGATCCGGTCGGTGAGCCAGCCGAATCCGAGGGCGCCGAGCACGGCACCGGCGAGATAGGCGCTGTTGGCAAGATCCGACATCGAAATTGGTGAACTTCAGCGTCGGGCTCTCCTTGAGCGCGCCCGACAAGGCGCCCGCCAGCGTGACCTCCAGCCCATCCAGAATCCAGGTGATGCCGAGCGCCAGCACGACACGGGTGTGAAAGCCGCTCCAGGGCAGATTATCGAGCCGCGAAGGAATGCTGGTTTCGATGATGCGATCGTCGCTTCCAGCGGGCGCAACAGCGGCGCTTGCCGGAAGGATCTTCGCCTCATTCACACCAACCATGCCGCATCGCTCCAGTGCTTGCCGCGCGCAATCCTTCGGAAACCGGAGCGTCCATCGGATGGGACCAATGCGGAAAAGCCCGGAAATGTGGGGTTCCGAGGCTCTCAGGCGGTGGCGACGACAAGCTTTGTATCGGCCACGCTAACCAACGTCCGGATGGGGTGCGAGTTCCCGCATTGATCGCGCAAGCGACCGGTCGCAATTGCGTCGACCCAAAACAGCGACGCGCTCGATGAACGGAAGCGCAGTGCGCAACGGCCGTCAATGCGCAACGAATAGAGGTATTTAAATACCTCATCGTATCTTTGCATGGGCTCGTTTTCGATATTTTGGTTGGCGGCTCGCCTTACGCCGGCGCGGATGTTGCCCATGAAGCGGTCGAGTTCTTCGCGCAGCCGCGCGCTCTCGCTCGACAGGGTTCTGGCCGAATTCAATACCTCTTCGGAAGCCGATCCGGTTTCGGTGGCGCCGCGGTTGACCTGCATGATGTTGGCGGCGGCCTCCTGGGTGCCCTGGGCCACGTTCTGAACGCTGCGCGAGATTTCCTGGGTCGCCGAGCTCTGCTGTTCGACCGCGCTCGCAATCGTCGAGGCGATGCTCGAGATCTGCGCGATGGTGCCGCCGATCTCCTTGATCGCCGCAACCGACTCCTGCGTCGCGCCCTGCATGCCCAGGATGTGCGACGAGATCTCATCGGTCGCCTTCGCGGTCTGGCTGGCCAGCGATTTGACTTCGGAGGCGACCACCGCAAAGCCTCGACCGGCGTCGCCGGCGCGGGCGGCTTCGATGGTCGCATTCAGCGCCAGCAGATTGGTCTGCTCGGCGATCGCCGTGATCAGCTTGACCACGTCGCCGATCTCCTGGGCTGCGCGCGACAATTTTCCGATCCGCCCGTCGGTTTGCTCGGCCTGAACCACCGCCGCCTCGGCGATCTTGTTGGATTCGCGCACCCGCCTGCCGATTTCGTCGACCGAGGCGGAAAGCTCCTCGGTGGCGGAAGCGACCGACTGCATGTTGGTCGAGGCTTCTTCCGAGGCGCCGGCGACCTGGCTGGACAGGCTTTGCGTGGTTTCCGCCGTTCGCGTCAGCGTGCCGGCCGCGGATTCAAGCTGAACCGCGGAGGCCGAAACGTTCGAGACGATGGCGCCGACGGCGGCCTCGAAATCATCGGCGAAGCGAATGAGTTCGACGCGGCGCGCCGCGCTGCTGGCCTTGTTCTGGGCTTCCTGGGCGGTCGCGTCGCGTGCGGCCTTGGCCACGGCTTGCAGCTTGAATTCTTCCACCGCGCCGGCCATCTCGCCGAGTTCGTCCTTGCGCCCGAGGCCGGGCAGCACGACGTCGAAATTGCCGCCGGCCAGTTCGCGCATCGCCTTGCACATGGCCGTCATGGGCCGGGAAATCCCCTTGCCCAGCAGCATCGCCAATACGGCGCCGAGCAGGAATCCGCCGGCCGCCAGCATCAGGATCAGCCGTTCGGTCTCGCTGATGATCGCGTTGGATTCGGTTTCCAGCCGCTGCTGATCGGAAACCAGGCCCGTCTTCATCGCGGCCGATCCTTGCATGATCGCCTTGGCGGATTCGGCCATCTCGGTCGTCAGTTCATTGATCGATTTCGAATTCGCGATCAGCTTGTTCAGGGCTTGCTTGTATTCACCGAGCAGCGCAGCAGCTTCCTTGAGGCCTTCGACGATCTTTTCGTTACTCGACAATATCGCACCAAGCGAATTATCGACAAATCTGAGCCGCGCCGACGCGCTGGTCGCGGTCGCCGGGTCGGAATTGACGACGAACGTGTTGGCGAGTGCCGTCACCGCCTGGAATTGATCGGTTACTACCTTGGCGCCAAACTGGATCGATTGCAGTTCCGAATCCTCGGCATTGCTGGGAAGATCGTCGAGCTTGTAGCGCAGCATATTGCCGCTGCGCAGCAGCTGGTTCTGCGTCAGCAGTGCGCTTTCCTGCTTGACCTTGAGAATATCGGCGAAAATCTTGGTGAAGAGGCGGAATTCGCGCTCCAGCTTCACGACCTGTTCGAGGCGCGCCGGATTGGTGGTGCCCTTCATCGATCGCGCGATGGCTTCTTTCAAACCGGCTTCGGCTGTTAGCGCCGCCTTGCCGTCGTCTTCTTTTCCCGTCGCCACGAAGTAGCGGGCCAGCGACCGGTACGAAATCAGCTCGCGGTCGATATCGCGCGCCAAATCGGCTTCCGTCACGCTGTTGCGGTAGGTTGCCACGCCGTCGGAGACCCGCTCAAAGCCCAGATAGGCGATGCCCATGCTGGCAGCCGAAATGGTCAGCACGACCGCAAAGCCGAGCATGATTTTTGCGCGAAATCGCAAGGTGGGGAGTTTTGGCGATAACGATCGTAATCCGGCAAGCTTAGACAATCCCACCACGAATCCCCCGTCTTCATTCCAAATGCCGGCAGGACCGGGAATCTCAGCTCCCCGGGTCCGATGCCGAAAACTAGAGCAGAATGGATAAAGGGGCGTAAATTTTGGGCCGGCTTCGTAGCCCGGATGACGGCTACGCCGCGCGGGCCTGGGGCGTCTCGGGAGGCGCCAGCACCTGCCAGTCGGGGGCCAGTTGCAGCTTCGGCTCGGTCAGCGTCTGCAGCTTCTCGATCGTCATCCCGGCGATCATTTCCCTGACCAGCAGGCCCTGCGGCGTCACGTCGATGACCGCGAGGTTGGTGTAGATGCGCTTGACGCAACCCGCCGCGGTCAGCGGATAGGTGCAGGCCTTCAGGATCCGCGGCTCACCCTTCTTGCTGGTGTGCTCCATAATGACCCGGATCGCCCGGGCGCCGACCGCCAGATCCATGGCGCCGCCGACGCCGGGCGGGAACGCCGGGTCCTCGGTGGTCCAGTTCGCCAGATCGCCGGTTTCGGAAACCTCGAAGGCGCCGAGCAGGCTGACATCGAGATGGCCGCCGCGGATCATCAGGAAGGCATCGGCGTGATGGACGAAGCAGCCGCCGGTGGCCAGCGTCGTCAGGTTCTTGCCGGCATCGACCATGAAGGGGTCTTCCTTGCCGGGCTCCGGCTTCGGACCCATGCCCAAAATGCCGTTCTCGCTGTGGAAGATCACTTCGCGCCCCGCCGGCACGTAGCTCGCCGCCAGGGTCGGAATGCCGATGCCGAGATTGACGTAGTCGCCTTCGTTTAAATCCTGCGCGGCGCGCCAGGCCATTTGTTCACGCGTCAAGCACGGTCATGAGTAGGCTCCTACAACGACCACGCGGTCGACAAAAATACTCGGGGTGACGATCGCCTCGGGATTCATGTCGCCAAGCTCGACCATCTGGTCGACCTCGACCACGGTCAAATCGGCCGCCATCGCCATCACAGGATTGAAATTCCGGCCCGATTTCAGGTAGGTGAGATTGCCCCAGCGGTCGGCCTTGTTGGCCTTGATCAGCGCGACATCGCCCTTCAGCGGCTTCTCGAATACGTGCAGCCGGCCGTCGATTTCCCTGATTTCCTTGCCCTCCCCGAGCTTGGTCCCGGCCGACACCGGCGAGAAAAATCCGCCGAGACCGGCGGCATGACAGCGCATGCGCTCGGAGATGGTGCCTTGCGGCAGCAATTCCAGTTCGAGGCTCTTGGCCCGGTAGGCGTTGAGGAAGGCGCTGTAGTCGCCGGAGCGCGGAAAGGAGCAGATCACCTTGCGGACGCGGCCGGAACTGATCAGCCGGGCGAGGCCATAATCGCCATTGCCGGAATTGTTGGCGACGATGGTCAGTTCCCGGGCGCCCTGTTCGTGCAGCGCATCGAGCAGATGGTCGGCGACCCCGACGGCGCCAAATCCGGCCACCAGCACCGTCGATCCGTCGCGCACCCCGGCCACGGCCTCGGCGGTGGTTTTTACCTGTTTGTCGATCACGTCAAAGGGCCCCCCAGTTTATCGCCCATTAGAGCATCAAGCTGCGCCGAGAAAGGCACAAATTTGCAGGCGTGGTGCGCACCGCCTCCCGCATGTCGTCCCGGCGATTGAACAATCACGACATCACAATGACCGCCGCGACGAAAAACGTGGTTGCAAAGTTCCGTCCCCGTGTTTCTAATTAGAACAATTAAAAACATCGGGAGGTATCACGCGTGTCTACCATCAAATTGACGGTGAACGGCAAGGCGGTCTCGGCCGACGTCGAAGACCGGACCCTCCTTGTCCAACTGCTGCGCGAGCATCTGAACCTGACCGGCACCCATGTCGGCTGCGACACCAGCCAGTGCGGCGCCTGCGTCGTTCATATCGATGGCCGGGCGGTCAAATCATGCACCGTGCTGGTCGGACAGGCCAACGGCGCCAACGTCACCACCATCGAGGGCATCTCGAAGGGCGGCGAACTGCATCCGATGCAGGCGGCGTTCCGCGACAATCATGGACTGCAGTGCGGGTACTGCACGCCGGGCATGATCATGTCGGCGATCGACATCGTCAACCGCTACGGCGGCAAGCTCGACGAAGACACCGTCCGGCACGAGCTCGAGGGCAATATCTGCCGCTGTACCGGCTACCACAACATCGTCAAGTCGGTGCTCGATGCCGCCGGCCGCATGAAGGTTGCGCAGGCGGCGGAATAGTCCGCCGCAGACCATCCATCCACATTCGAGACCGCCGAATTTCGTTGGAAATGGCGGACTGTCAAAACTCCGGTAGGGAGAGCAGACCATGGGCGTTGAAGGCATTGGCGCAAGCGTAGTGCGCAAGGAAGATCGTCGTTTCATCACCGGCAAGGGCCGCTACGTCGACGACATCAAGCTTCAGGGCATGACCCACGCCCATTTCGTTCGCAGCTCGCACGCGCATGCCAAGGTCAAGAGCATCGACTCGTCGGCGGCAATGAAGATGCCGGGCGTGGTCGGCGTGCTGACCGGGCAACAGATCGTCGACGACAAGGTCGGCAATTTGATTTGCGGCTGGGCGATTACCTCCAAGGACGGCACCGGCATGAAGATGGGCGCGTGGCCGGCGATGGCGCCGGAGACGGTGCGCTTTGTCGGCCAGGCGGTCGCGGTGGTGATTGCCGAGACCAAGAACCAGGCCCGCGATGCCGCGGAAGCGGTCGTGGTCGACTACGAGGTTCTCCCCGCCGCGGCCGATATCCGCGCCGCGATCAAGCCGGGCGCGCCGCAGCTGCATCCGGAAGCCCCGGGCAATGTGATCTACGACTGGACCATCGGCGACGAGGCCGCGACCGAGGCGGCGTTCAAGTCGGCGGCCAATGTGGTGGCGCTCGACATCACCAACAACCGGCTGGTGCCCAATGCGATGGAGCCGCGCGCGGCGATCGGCGAATACAACGAGGCCGAAGAGCACTTTACCCTCTACACGACCTCGCAGAATCCGCATGTCGCGCGTCTGGTGCTGTCGGCCTTCTACAACATCGCGCCGGAGCACAAGCTGCGGGTGGTAGCGCCCGATGTCGGCGGCGGTTTCGGCTCCAAGATCTTCATCTATCCGGAAGAGATGGTGGCGTTGTGGGCCTCCAAGAGGGTCGGCCGTCCAGTGAAATGGACCGGCGACCGCTCCGAGGCGTTCCTCACCGACGCGCATGGCCGCGATCATCTCACCAAGGCCGAGATCGCCTTCGACAAGGACAACAAGATCACCGGCCTGCGGGTGAAGACCCACGCCAATCTCGGCGCCTACATGTCGCTGTTCTCATCCTCGGTGCCGACCTATCTCTATGCGACGCTGCTGTCGGGCCAGTACAACATTCCCAACATCTTCGCCGAAGTGATCAGCGTCTACACCAACACCACCCCGGTCGACGCCTATCGCGGCGCCGGTCGGCCCGAAGCCAGCTTCGTGGTCGAGCGGCTGATGGAAACCGCGGCGCGGCAATTGAAGGTCGATCCGGCGGAGCTGCGGCGGAAAAACTTCATCACCGCCTTCCCGCATCAGACCCCTGTCATCATGGCCTATGACGTCGGCGATTTCGGCGCCTCGCTCGACGCCGCGATGAAGGCGATCGACTATGCCGGCTTCGCCGCCCGCAAGGCGAAGGCCAAGTCCGAAGGCAAGCTGCGCGGCATCGGCCTGTCCTGCTACATCGAGGCCTGCGGCATCGCGCCTTCCAAGGCGGTCGGCAGTCTCGGCGCCGGCGTCGGCCTGTGGGAATCAGCCGAAATCCGCGTCAACCCGGTCGGCACCATCGAAGTCCTCACGGGGTCGCACAGCCACGGCCAGGGCCACGAAACCACCTTCTGCCAGTTGATCGCGGAGCGCATCGGCGTGCCGATCAGCCAGGTCTCCATCGTCCATGGCGACACCGACAAGGTGCAATTCGGCATGGGCACCTATGGCTCGCGCTCGCTCGCGGTCGGCGGCACCGCCATCATCAAGGCGATGGAGAAGGTCGAGGCCAAGGGCAAGAAGATCGCCGCGCATCTGCTCGAGGCTTCCGAGGGCGACATCGTCATCGAGAACGGCGAGTTCAAGGTCACCGGCACCGACAAGTCGATCGCGCTGCCGATGGTCGCGCTTGCGGCCTACACCGCGCACAATCTGCCCGACGGCATGGAGCCCGGCCTGAAGGAGACCGCGTTCTACGATCCGACCAACTTCACCTTCCCGGCCGGCGCCTATATCTGCGAAATCGAAGTCGATTCCGGCACCGGCAAGACCTCGTTCGTCAACTTCGTCGCGGCGGATGATTTCGGCCGGCTGATCAACCCGATGATCGTCGAAGGCCAGGTCCATGGCGGCCTTGCCCAGGGCATCGGCCAGGCGCTGCTCGAAGGCGCGGTCTATGACGCCAGCGGCCAGCTCGTGACCGCGTCGTTCATGGACTACACCATGCCGCGCGCCGACGATCTGCCGTCGTTCAAGCTGAGCCACACCACGACGCTGTGTCCGGGCAATCCGCTCGGCGTCAAGGGCTGCGGCGAGGCCGGCGCGATCGGCGCATCCGCCGCCGTCATCAACGCCATTACCGACGCGATCGGCAACAACAAGCTCGAGATGCCGGCCTCACCCGATCGGGTGTGGCACGCCATTCACGGTTGAGAGGGAGATCACCATGTACGAGACCACCTATCATCGCCCTTCCACCGTCGCCGAGGCCGCCTCCTTGTTCGCCAAGGGCTCGGACTCGAAATACCTCGCCGGCGGCCACACCCTGCTGCCGGTCATGAAGCAGCGGCTGGCCTCGCCATCCGACGTGATCGATCTCGGCAAGATCAAGGAACTGGTCGGCATCGAACTGTCAGCCGACGCGCTGACCATCAAGGCCGCGACCACCTATTTCGATATCCTGCAAAGCGCCGACGCCAAGAAGGCGATCCCCGCGATCGTGCACCTCACCTCGGTGCTCGGCGATCCCCAGGTGCGCTATCGCGGCACCATCGGCGGCTCGATCGCCAACAACGATCCGGCGGCGGATTTTCCCGCCGCCGTGCTGGCGCTCGGCGCCAGCGTGAAGACCGACAAGCGCTCGATCGCCGGCGACGATTTCTTCAAGGGCCTGTTCACGACGGCGCTGGCGGACGGCGAGATCATCACCGCAGGTCGCGTTCCCGATTCCGGCCAAGGCGGGTTACTCGAAGATGCGGCATCCCGCCTCGCGCTTCGCCCTGACCGGCGTGTTCGTGGTGAAGACGAAAGCGGGCGATGTCCGCGTTGCCGCCACCGGCGCCTCGCAGAACGGCGTGATGCGGGTGCCGGCGATCGAGGCGGCGCTGAAGGCCAACTGGTCGGCGGCAGCGCTCGACAGCGTGAAGATTTCCGCGGACGGGCTGCTGACCGATATCCACGGCTCGTCAGCCTATCGCGCCAACCTGATCAAGGTGATGGCGCAACGCGCGGTCGCTGACGCCGGCTGATCGCAAGTTCCGGCATCAAGAGCTAGCGGCGCGCAGCAATGCGCGCCGCATTGCATTTAGCCACATTCCAGCCAATTGGCGCTTGCCACGGCCCCCACAAGGCGAGACAATTTAGCTAATCAGCTAATTAAGAAATCTCCCGGGAGCGCCCATGAAGTTCGGCATTTTCTACGAGCACCAGTTGCCGCGGCCGTGGAATGAGGGCGACGAGCACCGGCTGTTTCAGGAAGCGCTCGATCAGGTCGAACTCGCCGACAGGCTCGGCATCGACTACGCCTGGGAAGTCGAGCACCATTTTCTCGAGGAATACTCGCACTCCTCTGCGCCCGAGATCTTTCTCGCCGCCTGCTCGCAGCGCACCAAGAACATCCGTCTCGGCCACGGCATCTGCCTGATGCCGCCGAAATACAACCACCCGGCGCGGGTTGCCGAGCGCATCGCCACCCTCGACCTCGTCTCCAACGGCCGCGTCGAATTCGGCACCGGCGAGAGCGCGTCCCTGATGGAACTCGGCGGCTTCAATGTCGGCTTCGATGCGGTCGAGAAGCGGCGGATGTGGAAAGAGGGCGTCGAGCAATGCACCAACATGATGGCGATGGACCCCTATCCCGGCTTCAAGGGCGAGTTCTTCGAGATGCCATGCCGCAACGTGGTGCCGAAGCCGCTGCAGAAGCCGCATCCGCCGCTCTGGGTCGCCTGCTCCAATCGCGAGACCATCAAGATGGCGGCGCGCTGCGGCATCGGCGCGCTGACGTTTGCGTTCGTCGATCCGCGCGAGGCGCGGCAATGGGTCGATGACTACTACCGCATCTTCAGGGAGGAATGCGTGCCGATCGGGCATGCGGTCAATCCCAATGTCGCGATGGTGACCGGCTTCTCGCTGCATGCGGACGAAGCGGAATCGCGCCGCCGCGGCGAGGACGGTCTGCGGTTCTTCCGCTACGGCCTCGCGCATCACTACATCTTCGGCGAGCACAAACCGGGGCGCACCGACATCTGGGCCAATTTCGAAAAGGCGCGGCATGCGCTGCCGCCGGCCGGCGCCGATCACGGCATCGGCACGCCGGATCAGTTGCGCACCCATCTGCGGCATTTTGAGGAATCCGGCGTCGACCAGACCGTGTTCATCCAGCAGGGCGGCCGCAACCAGCACAAGGATATTTGCGAGGCGCTCGAGCTGTTCGCGAAAGACGTGATGCCGGAATTCCGGCAACGCGAAATCGAGCGCGAGAAGAAAAAACAGGAGGAACTGGCGCCCTACATCGAAAAGGCGATGGCCCGCAAGCAGGCCATGGCGCCGATGCAGGACGAGGAGATCCCGGTCTATGTCGCGCTCGGCCGCAAGGTCGCCGAGGAAGGCACCGGCACCGAGCGCCAGAAGCAGAACGCCAAATTGTGGGCCGACGCCGCCAAGGTCACCCTCAGCGATCCCGCACGCCACGGCAGCAAAACCTCCGCAACCTCTTAAGTCTCAGCGTCTCATCAGCAACGGAAAAACAACGTGCTCGACAAATCAGCCCCAAAATCCTCCACCCGCACCTCCGGCCCGCTGGCAGGTTTCCGCATCGTCGAATTCGCCGGCATCGGCCCCGGCCCCTTTGCCTGCATGATGCTGGCCGACATGGGCGCGGAGGTGGTGACGCTCGATCGCGTCGGCGCCAAGAAGAACATGAAGTCGGTGGCGGGGCGCGGACGCAAGGTCGTCGAGCTCGACCTCAAGGACAAGGCCGCGGTGGCGCAGGTGCTCGACCTGCTGGCCAATGCCGATGCGCTGATCGAGGGCTTTCGGCCCGGCGTGATGGAGCGGCTCGGGCTCGGACCCGATGTGGTGCAGGCGCGCAATCCGCGCCTCGTCTATGGCCGCATGACCGGCTGGGGCCAGGAAGGCCCGCTGGCGCAGGCCGCCGGCCATGACATCAACTACATCTCGGTGACCGGCGCGCTGGCCGCGATCGGACCGAAGGAGCGGCCGGTGCCGCCGCTCAATCTGGTCGGCGATTTCGGCGGCGGCGCGCTCTATGTCGTGGTCGGCGTGCTCGCCGCACTGCTGGAGGCGTCAAAGTCCGGCAAGGGCCAGGTGGTGGATGCCGCGATGTGCGACGGCGCGGCGTCGCTGATGTCGATGTTCTTCGACATGACCGCGATGGGCCGCTGGACCGAAGGCCGCGAGAGCAATTTCCTCGACGGCGGCGCGCATTTCTACGGCGTCTATGAATGTTCCTGCGGCAACTTCATTTCGATCGGCTCGATCGAGCCGCAGTTCTACGCGCTGCTGCGCCAGCATGCCGGCCTCACCGACGCCGATTTCGATGCGCAGATGGACCGCAAGGCCTGGCCCGCGCTGAAGGAAAAGCTCACAAAGGTGTTCAAGAGCAAGACCCGCGAGGAATGGTGCGCGGTCATGGAAGGCACCGATATCTGCTTCGCGCCGATCCTGACCATGGCGGAAGCGCCGAAACATCCGCACATGGCGGCGCGCAAGATTTTTGTGGAGCGCCACGGCGTCACGCAGCCGGCACCGGCGCCGCGATTTTCCCGCACGCCCTCGGCGATCAGGGAGCCGGAGGCGGCTGACATTGCGGGGCTGACGAGCGAGTGGAAGGCGGCGAGGTGACGCTCTCAGCGTCATTCCGGGATGCGTCGCGAAGCGACCAGACCCGGAATCTCGAGATTCTCGAATGTGCAATTGCACATCGTGGTTCGACGCTTCGCGTCGCCCCGGAATGACGCTAGCAATAACCTACGCCGCGTTGTCCACCTTCAGCACGCCCCTTCGAATCTGGTCTTCCTCGATCGATTCGAACAGCGCCTTGAAATTGCCTTCGCCGAATCCGTCGTCGCCCTTGCGCTGGATGAACTCGAAGAAGATCGGCCCGATGGCGTTGGCCGAAAAAATCTGCAGCAGCACCTTGGTGTGGCCGCCTTCGACCACGCCTTCGCCGTCGATCAGGATGCCGTCGCGCTTAATCGCGCGACGTCCTCGCCATGCTCGGGCAGGCGCGTATCGATCTTTTCGAAATAGGTCTCGGGCGGCGGCGGCATGAACGGCAGGCCGTCGGCGCGCAGGGTTTCCACGGTCTGGTAGATATCCTTGGCGCCGCAGGCGATGTGCTGGATGCCCTCGCCGCGATAGACGCTGAGATATTCCTCGATCTGGCCGGAATCGCCGGCGTCCTCGTTGATCGGAATCCGGATCTTGCCGTCCGGGCTGGTCAGCGCCCGCGAGAACAGGCCGGAAGCGCGGCCCTCGATATCGAAGAAGCGGATCTGGCGGAAATTGAACAGTTTTTCGTAGAACCCGGTCCAGACATCCATGCGGCCGCGATGGACGTTGTGGGTGAGGTGATCGAGATAGAACAATCCGGCGCCCTCGGGCCGCGGATTCTTTGCGCCCAGCCACTCGAACTCGGCATCGTAGGCCGACCCCTTGGCGCCGTAGCGGTCGACGAAATACAGCAGGCTGCCGCCGATGCCCTTGATCGCGGGGACGTCGAGCGTCTTCTGCGCCGGCGGAATATCGGCAGGCTCCGCGCCGAGCGACAATGCGCGCTCGTAGGCCTGCTTCGCATCGACCACACGAAACGCCATCGACGGCGCGCACGGCCCATGCGCGGCGACGAAATTGTGGCCGTGGGTGCCGGGCTGTTCGTTGACGAGATAATTGATGTCGCCCTGGCGATAGACCGTGATCTTTTTGGTCTTGTGGCGCGCGACCGGCGCATACCCCATCAGCTTGAACAGCGCGTGCAACTCTTCGGGCTGGGGGTGGGCATATTCGACGAACTCAAAACCGTCGGTGCCCATCGGATTGTCGGCGCTGATGGTCGCGGGCGGCGCGTCGTGCGGAAATGGACCCATGGCTGACCTCCTGATTTGAGGCTTGAATTATCGGTCATAGAAGGCGCAATGTGCATGCAAACGGTTGGCATTATGGCCGTGGTATGCACGATCTGTGCACAAATGGGGCTTTCTACGCATGATATCGGTCGACGCCTTTGACCTCAAAATTCTGAGCGCGCTGCAGGATGACGGCCGCCTTACCAACCAGCAACTGGCCGACGTCGTCGGGCTGTCGGCATCGCAATGCTCGCGGCGGCGGATGCGGCTGGAAGAGGAGAAGGTGATCGCGGGTTATCACGCCGACCTCGCCAGCGAAGCGCTCGGCTTCAATGTCATCGCCTTCATTCAGATCACGCTGGCGACCCATTCGCCCGACAACGCCAAAAAATTTCGCGCGCTGGTCAATCGCGTCGACGATATCCAGGAGGCCTATTCGCTGACCGGCGACGCCGATTATCTCCTGAAAGCGGTGCTGCGCGACCTCAAGAGCCTGTCCGACATCGTCAACAACGTGCTGATGCCGCACCAGAGCGTGGCGCATGTGCGCTCCTCGATCGTGCTGGACCGCTTGAAGGAAAGCGCGAAGCTGCCGCTGAAGGAATTGGCGCGGTAGATTTGCACGAGATGGCCGAAATCGAGGGAGATTCGGCATTCGAATCGAGCCGCTGATTTGCGATGATCTGCTTCGCTTGAACAGGTAAGATCATCATGGCGCTGCAACTCCGGCCGAACTGCGAATATTGCGACAAGGATCTGCCGCCGAATTCAACGGAAGCGCGCATCTGCAGCTATGAATGCACGTTCTGCGCGGATTGCGTCGAGAACAAGCTGCATAACGTCTGCCCGAACTGCGGCGGCGGATTTGCGCCGCGGCCGATCCGGCCTGCGACTGAGCGGCGGCCCGGGGTGGGCGTGGCGAAGCATCCGCCGTCGGACAAGCGCGTGCATCTGAAATACAGCCTTGAGGATGTCGCGGCGCATTGTGCGAAGCTGCGGGATATTCCGCCGGAGGAGCGCTGAGCGCTCCACACGTCATTGCGGGGCGATGCGAAGCAATCGAGACCCGGAATCTCGATATTCCGGGTCTGGATGCTTCGCGCACCATCCCGGCAATGACGGTTGAGCTATTCCGCCGCCAAAATCGTCCCTTCGACCTCGCCAAAACCGACGCGATAGCCGTCGCCCTGGCACCAGCCGCGCATGACAAGCGAATCGCCGTCCTCGAGGAACGTCCTGGCGATGCCGCTGGCGAGTTCGACCGGCTCGGTGCCGTTCCAGGAAATCTCAAGCAGACTGCCGCGCTGGTGCTTGTCCGGGCCGGAGATGGTGCCGCTCCCCAAGAGATCGCCGACATTCATGGCGCAGCCGGACGAGGCGTGGTGCACCAGTTGCTGCACCGACGACCAGTACATGTATTTGAAATTGGTGCGGCAGATGTTTTTCGGCTTCGTTCATCGGCGCCGCGCGCAAGCCGACATCGAGCTGCAGATCGTAATTGTTCGGCTGCGCCTGCTGAAGATAAGGCAATGGTTTCGGATCCTGCACCGGGCCATGCAACGCGAAACGGCTCCAGCGCCTCGCGCGTCACGACCCACGGGCTGATCGAAGTGCCGAACGCCTTGGCCTGGAATGGCCCGAGCGGCACATATTCCCATTGCTGGATATCGCGCGCGCTCCAGTCGTTGAGGATGACGAAGCCGAAGATCATCTCCTCCGCCTGCTTTTCGCTGAGCATCTCGCCCATCGCCGACGGCTGTCCGACCACGACGCCCATTTCCAGTTCGAAATCGAGCCGCTTGCAGGGCCCGAATGACGGCACCTCTGCGCTCGGCGGCTTTAACTGTCCGCGCGGGCGCCGCACCTTGGTGCCGCTGAACGACGACGGTGGAGGCGCGGCCGTTATAGCCGATCGGCATATGCAGCCAGTTCGGCTGCAGCGCGTTGTCCTTGCCGCGAAACATGACGCCGACATTGGTGGCGTGCTCCTTCGACGAATAGAAATCCGTGTAGCCGGCGACCGCGATCGGCATGTGCAGCTTTGCGTCGCCAGCGGCACCAGCGCGCGTTTGCGCAGTTCGTCGTTGTCGCGCAGCTCCGGATGATCGTGGCGCAACAGTTCGCTGATCCGCGCCCGCGTCCGCGACCACACCTTCGGCCCCAGCGCCATGAAGGGATTCAGTGTCGGCGCCGCAAACACCGCCGGCTCGACCACGTCGATCCGGCAATCCTGCGCCAGCTGCCAGAGATCGAGCACGTAATCGCCGATCGCGACCCCAACGCGCGGGGCCAGGCCATCCCTGGTGGAGAACACGCCATAAGGGAGATTCTGGATCGGGAAGTCGGAAGTGGGGTCGACTGGGATGAAGGAGCGGAGGCTGGGATCGTTGGGATGGGGCATCGTTTTTCCGATGTGCAATATATGACCTGGCTGTCCCGGCCATCCGCGATTTCTTTGCTGACTCAGACGTGGATGCCCGGGACAAGCTCCAGGCATGACGGAACGTTAAGCGGGAATCTCACGGCTTGTTCGGATCGAACCGCTTTTCCAGTCCCTTCCAGCAATCCGCGTAATCATCCTGCAGCGTCGCGGAATTCGCCGCATGCGCGGTGATGCGCTGCGGGTATCGCGTTTCGAACATGAACGCCATCGTGCCCGTCAGCTTGACCGGCTTCAATTCCGAATTGCTGGCGTGATCGAAGGCTTCGCGGTCGGGACCGTGCGGCAGCATCATGTTGTGCAGGCTGATGCCGCCGGGCGTGAAGCCTTGCGGCTTGGCGTCATAGACGCCGTAGATCAGCCCCATGAACTCCGACATGATGTTCATGTGATACCACGGCGGCCGGAAGGTGTTTTCCGCCACCGCCCAGCGCTCCGGGAAAATCACGAAATCGATGTTGGCGGTGCCCGGCGTTTCCGACGGCGCCGTCAGCACGGTGAAGATCGACGGATCGGGATGATCGAAGCCGATGGCGCCGATCGGCGAGAAGGTGCGCAGATCGTATTTGTAGGGCGCGTAATTGCCGTGCCAGGCCACCACGTCGATCGGCGAATGCGGCAGCGTGGTCTTGAACAGCGCGCCGCCCCATTTCACGAACAGTTCGGTCGGCGTGTCCTTGTCTTCATAGGCGGCGACCGGGGTGAGGAAATCGCGCGCATTGGCGAGGCAATTGGCGCCGATCGGCCCGCGCTCCGGCAGCGTGAAGGCGCCGCCGTAATTCTCGCAGATGTAGCCGCGCGCCGGGCCGCCTGAGAGTTCGACGCGGAATTTTACGCCGCGCGGAATCACCGCGATCTCGCCGGGCTCGATATCGATGCGGCCGAACTCGGTGACGAAGCGCAAGCTGCCCTGCTGCGCCACGAACATCATCTCGCCGTCGGCATTGTAGAAATGCTGGTCGACCATCGATTGGGTGATGAGGAAGACATGCGCGGCCATGCCGGCTTGCGTGTTGGCGTCTCCCGCCGTGGTCATGGTCTGCACGCCCTGCAGGAACGTCATGTCCTCTTTGGGGATCGGCGCCGGATCCCAGCGCAACTGCGCGATCGGCAAATCGGATTCGTGGCACGGCGCCGTGCGCCACAGCCCGGCATCGGCTTTTTCAAAACGCCCGGAATGCCTCACCGACGGCCGGATCCGATACAGCCACGAGCGCTCGTTGCTGCCGCGTGGTGCCGTGAATGGCGAGCCCGAGAGTTGTTCGGCGTAAAGCCCGTAGGCGCAGCGCTGCGGCGAGTTGCGTCCGATCGGCAGCGCGCCGGGCAACGCCTCGGTCTCAAAACTGTTGCCGAAGCCGGACATGTAGCCCGGCGTGATGTTGACGGTGCTTCGGCTGATCGCATCAGGAGATGTATTGATATTCATGACTATCCTCCTTGCAAGCTGGCCCACATTTCCTGGTCGCGCTTGTCGGTCCAGATCACGGGGTCGTCGATCCCCGACGCCTCGTCGTAGGCACGCGAGACGTTGAACGGCAGGCAGTGCTCGTAAATGGCAAAACTGGAAAACTTCGGGTCCATCACTTCGCGGGTCGCCGCCATCGATTCCTTTAAGGAGCGGCCCTTGGCAACGGACGATTCGGCCGCGCCATAAAGCGAAGTGACGAAATCGCGGGTCATCGCGATGGCATCGCGCCCGGTGGCAATGCCCTTCAACGCGTCGCCCCGCCCCGGCGCGATCGCCTTGGGATTGAAGGCGCGAATTTCGTTCAGCGTGACCGGCCATTCGCGCAAATGCGCGTCGCCGCAATAGCAGGCCGAATGGTATTCGATCAGGTCGCCGGAAAACATCACCTCGGCGTCCGGCACCCAGGCGACGATATCGCCCGACGTGTGCCCGGCGCCGAGCTGGATCAGCCGCACTTCGCGTTTGCCGAGATAGAGCGACATCTCGCCCTCGAAGGTCAGCGTCGGCCAGGTCAGGCCGGGAATGCTCTCCGCATCCTGGAACAGCCGCGGAAAGCGGCCGAACTCCGGAATCCCAATCCTGCTGGCCGCGTTCCTCGACCAGCCGGTGGGTTTCGGCCGAAGCGATGACCGCCTGCGCCTTGTAGGCGGACGCGCCGAGCACCCGCACCGCGTGGTAATGCGACAGCACCACATATTTGATCGGCTTGTCGGTGACGGTGCGCACCCGCTCGATCACTTTATTGGCCATCGCCGGCGTCGCCTGCGCGTCGAACACGATGCAGCCGTCGTCGCCGACGATCACAGCGGAGTTCGGATCGCCCTCGGCGGTAAAAGCATAGAGATCGGTGCCGATCTCGGAGAAGGTGACTTTCTTCTCCGCCATGTCGGTCGTGGACGCGAAACCTTTTGCCATCAATTAATTCCTTGTGGGCTTATTGTTGTTGCTGTTGTTGCTGTTCGACTCGCGTCCACCATCCGCCGCTTCGCCAGTTCGATCGCCTCGCGCAGTACATCGAGATCGCCGATGTGATTGGCGAGAATCAGAACCAGCGCCGCATCGAGATCGGCGCTTTGCGCGTCGCTCAGTCCGCGATGCGCCTCGACCACGGCGCGAAACGCATCATCCGGCTTGGCGAAATTCGAACTGGTGGACAATGCCATGACGGAACCTCAGTGATGACCGGCGGCGCGCGCCAATGCGGCATCCAGCGCCGCGCGTGTCGGTTTCTTCAGGCGCGCGGCAACATAGCCGTCCGGGCGCAGCAGATAGGCCGTGCCGGGTTCGGCATCGTAACGGGCGGCAACGAGGCCTTGCGGATCGGAGAAACCATCCTTGCCGCCGATGCGGATCACGCCGACGCCATCCGGGACATCAAGCGCTGCACCGTTGGCAAACTCAAGCAATGTGAACCGCTTTCCCGTTTTGATGAAGGCCTCGGTCAAAAAGATCGATTCGCCCGAACGCCCGGCAATCGGCGCATCGGGCATCGAAGCGCCGGGCCGCGGGCCACCGCGCCAGCGGTCGCAATCGGCGGTCGAAAGCGGCGAATCATAGATCGAGGGAACCGAAAGCCGTCCGCCATTGATCATGCGCTTGCCGAATTCCGTCTCGGTGGCGAGCGACAGCACCGCCCTGCGCAAGCGCGCCTCCTGGGCAGACACCGGCGCCATGAAATCGGTCGAGCGGGTGGATTCGCGGATGTTCTCGTCGGCCGCCGCGCTGCGCTCGACCTGAAAACTTTCGAGCAAGGCTTCCGGCGAAGTCTTCCTCAATACGCGGTCGAGCTTCCACGCCAAATTCTCGGCATCTTCCAGTCCGGAATTGGCGCCCCTGGCCCCGAACGGCGAGACCTGGTGCGCGGCATCGCCGGCAAACACCACGCGGCCGTGCAGAAATCTATCCATCCGCCGGCACTGGAATTTGTAGAGCGAGATCCATTCGAATTCGAACTTGTCGTGGCCGAGCATGCGCGCGATCCGCGGCCGCACATTCTCCGGCCGCTTCTCGACCGCGGGATCCGCATCGGGATGCAGTTGCAGGTCGATCCGCCAGATATCGTCCGGCTGTTTGTGCAGCAGCGCGGAGCGCCCGGCATGAAACGGCGGGTCGAACCAGAACCAGCGTTCGGTCGGAAATTCCGCGGTCATCTTGACGTCGGCGATCAGGAATTGATCCTCGAACACTTTTCCGGAAAATTCCGCGCCCACCATTTGCCGCAGCGAGGATCGGGCGCCGTCGCAGGCAACCACATAGTTTGCGCGGATCGGATAGGCGCCGTCCGGCGTCTCCACCGTCAGCAGCACATGGTCGTTGCGCTGTTGCAGCCCGGTCACCTTGTTGCGCCAGCGCAGATCGACTGGGCTAAGTTCCTGCACCCGGTCCACCAGATAGGCTTCGGCGTAGAATTGCTGCAGGTTGATGAAGGCCGGCCGCTTGTGGCCGTCCTCCGGCAGCAGATTGAACTGATACAGCTGCGAGGCGCCGTGAAAGATCTTGCCGACGCTCCACACCACGCCCTTGTCCACCATGCGCTGGCCGATGCCGAGCCGGTCCCAGTATTCCAGCGACCGCTTGGAGAAACAGATCGCGCGCGAGCCCTCGCCGATCCGGTCGGCATCGTCGAGCAGCACGACGCGCTGGCCGCGCTGTGCCAGGTCGATCGCGAGCGACAGTCCGACCGGCCCGGCGCCGACCACGACAACGGGATGCTCGGCCGCATCGATGGCGGTGCGATCCTGGTCGGGGTGGCGGCGATAGCCGAACTGCGCTTTGGATGACTGCGCCATGCGCTCTCATTGCTCTGGCCAAGGGGCGGCGACCGGCCTAAGATAGTCGCATCTGCAACTATCTAAACCCCCGACGGGCTCGCCCGTCAACTCAAATTGGAGCGATTTTTGAGAAAAGCGTTTTCAAGCGAAGTGGGGACCGGTTCGCGCGACGAAAACGCGTCCAAAAAAAGACCCACTCTCGACCTCTTCACGTTCGTGCCGTTTCGCCTGAACCGGCTGGCAGCCGAGGTTTCGGCGGCGCTGTCGGTCGAGTATCAGGAACGCTACGGGCTGGATATTCCGGAATGGCGGGTGCTGGCGACGCTCGGCTTCCGCGACGATGCCTGCAGCGCGCAATACATCGCGCATTGCACCCGAACCCACAAATCCACCATCAGCCGCGCGGTCACGGCGCTGATGGCACGGCAGCTGGTGGAACGCGTCGAGAATGAAGACGACCGTCGCGAGTTCGCGCTGCGCATGACGCGCAAGGGCAAGGCGCTGTACCAGGAGCTGATCCCGCGCCTCAAGCGCAAGGAGCAGGAGATCCTGTCGTGTCTTTCCGCGCAGGAGCGCAAGGATTTTGCAGCCCTGCTCGGCAAGATCGAAAGCAGCCTCGATCTGGTGCAGACGGCCAAGGAAGCGGGCGTCAAGGACGCGTATTAACCAACCAACGTCATTCCGGGATGGTCCGAAGGACCAGACGCGGAATCTCGAGATTCTGGGTTCGACGCTCCGCGTCGCCCCGGAATGACGACGTCGGAGGCGATATCGCTACTTCGCCGCCGTCACCACGATCTCCACGATATGCGGCGGTTCGAGATCGACGCCGATACAGGCCCGCATCGGCGGATTGTTCTTGTCGACCCACTCGTCCCAGGCGCGGTTCATCTCGCCCTTCCGCTTCATGTCGGTGATGTAGACGATGGCCGAGAGAATCTTGCTCTTGTCCGAACCGCATTGCGCGAGGCTCTCGTCGATGCGGGCGAGCGCTTTTGCGCTCTGCTCGTACATCGAAGCGGTGACCGGATCGGGCGCCACCGCCACGGTGAACACCAGGCCGTCGTGAACGACGGCGCGGCTGCGGGTTGGCGTGAGGCCGGGAAAGCGGCTGATCATGATTAACTCCTTCAGATCAAGATTCTGTCGTGGGCGGTAGCGTCTAGGCGCCCTTGATGTGCTTCGCGATGACGGGAAAATACGCAGCCCCCGAGCCGGCGTCGATCGCTTCCTGCAACACCTGGCCGATCAGCTCGGCGCCGCGGATCCTGATCCCGGCATCGCCGGCCAGTTCCAGCGCGTAGGACAGGTCCTTCAGCGCATATTCGGTCGAGAACGCGCGCTCGGGAAAATTGCCTGGCACGATCGCCTTGATGCCGTGATTGCGCAGCGCAAAGCTGTCGGCCGAGCCTTTTGACAAGGTATCCAGCAGCAGCGCTGGATCGACCCCGTTATGCCGGGCCAGCGCCACCGCTTCGGCCAGCGCATTGACGGTCTCGAACAGCACCATGTTGTTGAGGATCTTGGTCACCTGCCCGGCGCCGACATCGCCGCAATGGGTGACGTCGGTGGCAAAGCAGCGGATCAAGGGCTCGATCGCGGCAAACAGCGCCGGCGACGCCCCGACCATGACGCTGAGCGTACCGTCCTGCGCAGCCTGGCGCGTGCGTGCGATCGGCGCGTCAGCCCATGACGCGCCGATCGCCTGCAATTGTTTCGCGAATTCGCGGGTCTGGTTGACCGACGAGGTGCCGAGATCGACCACGACCTGATCTTTTCGGATATTTTTCAACACGCCGTCGCCTTCGAACACGCCGCGCACATGCTTCGCGCTGGGAAGGCACAGGAACACCAGCTGGCTTTTGCCGACGACGTCAGCGACCGAGGCCGCGACCTCGGCGCCTTCGGCTTCGCATCCGCGCCAGCGGCTCCGGCGAAAGATCGAACGCGAGCACGCGCGCGCCGCTCTTCTTGACGAGATTGCGGCAGATCGGCTCGCCCATCACGCCGAGGCCGATGAAGCCGATGGTCTTGTACGACATCGCCACAGCCTATTTGACGAACGAGCGCGACGGCGCCACGTGCAGCGACCAGGCATCGACCTTGTCGCTGGCGCGCGGATAGATCTCGGTGACCAGGGGATCGTGACCGGGAATGACGCGATCGGGATGGCCGGCGAGGCGATGCGCGATATCCCAGCCCTCGTACATGTCGCCGACATTGTAGATGATCGGAAACGGCATGCGGCGATGCATGTTGCCGTAGTAGTGCGAGGCGTCCGACGCCAGCACCACGGGGCCCCGCGCGGTCTCGACCCGCACCACCTGCAACCCATCGGAATGGCCGCCGACCCGGTGCAGCGTCACCCCCGGCGCGACCTCGCCGTCGCCGTTATGGAAGGTGACGCGCTCGTTGAAGACGTGGCGCACCATTTGCGTGACGTGCTCGGCCGAAAACGGATGGCGCAGCACGCCGTGACACATGCAGCGCCCGGTGGCGTAGCTCATCTCGCGGTCCTGCAGATGAAACCGCGCGTTGGGAAAGCGATCGAGATTGCCGGCGTGATCGTAATGCAGATGCGTGACCACGACATCCCTGATGGTGTCGGCATTGACGCCAAAGCGCGCCAGCGCATCGACCGGATTGAGCGTCAGCTTGCGATTGCGCAAGCCGGCCTCCTCGGCGTTGAAGCCGGTATCGACCAGGATATCGCGGCCCTGCCCCCGGATCAGCCAGACGAAATAATCGAGATCCTGCGCGGCAGTCTCGTGCGGATCCGGCAGCAGGTAATTCATGTGGGGGGTGCGCGCCGCCATCGTCGCATAGCGCAGGGCGTAGATTTCGTAGACGTTTCCCATCGGTTGCATTTTCTGTTGTTGGGGTTGGCCGATGACCGCAGCAAGCCATCGCCGTTCGCAAAGGTCAAACCTGGCGGCTTTTGGCCTGCCGCCACCCTGTCCCTCCCCCACAAGGGGGAGGCATCGCGTGAGCCGGGCCGCTGCACCGCAGCGGCAAGGGAACCCTGCGCATTGCGGGGCGAGCGGCAAAGCTGCGTCGGGCCTTATTCAGGGTTTATTCCCCCGTCCTCGTCGCGGTTAATTGTCGCTGATACCATTGGCCCTGCAACCAGTTGACAGGGCGCGCGGGGCCGGTTTGATAATGCGGTTTCCGTAGAGTAAGGTCGCCGCGGCGCAAGCTGGTATCGGCGCCCTGTTGGCTGGACTGCTATTTTATGAGAATCCGCCTCGCATTGTTTTTGATTTCGGTTTTGTCGGTTGCCCCGATTGTCCCGTCCGTTGCTGCGGGCGCCGACCGGTTTGCGCTTGTCATCGGCAACGCCAAATATCCCGACGCCGAGGCGCCCCTGAAGGAGCCGATCAACGACGCCCGCAACGTCGCCGACGAGCTCAAGCGCGACGGTTTCAATGTCGAAATCGGCGAAAACCTGACCGGCGAGCAGATGCGCCGCGCCTTCGACAAGCTCTATGGACGCATCAAGCCCGGCTCGGTCGCGCTGCTTTTCTTCAGCGGATTCGGCGTCCAGTCGGCGCGCCAGAGCTATATGATCCCGGTCGACGCCCAGATCTGGACCGAGCCGGATGTCCGCCGCGATGGCTTCAGCCTCGAGACGGTACTGGGCGAAATCAACAGCCGCGGCGCCGGCGTCAAGATCGCCCTGATCGACGCCTCCAGGCGCAACCCGTTCGAGCGCCGGTTCCGCAGCTTTTCGGCGGGGCTGGCGCCGGTCATCGCGCCGAACGGCACGCTGGTGATGTATTCGGCAGCGCTCAGCTCCGTCGTTGGCGACAATGGCGGCGATCACAGCCTGTTCGTGCGGGAATTGCTCAAGGAAATTCGCGTTCCCGACCTGATGGCCGAGGAAACCCTCAACCGCACCCGCGTCGGCGTCACGCGCGCGTCGCGCAGCGAGCAGGTGCCGTGGATTTCGTCGTCTCTGGCCGAGGATTTTTCGTTCATCCCGGGAGCGTCGGGCACGCGGCCATCGCAAACCCCGCCGATTGCTGGTTCGGGCTCGGGTCCGGGTCCGGTGGTATCACTCCCGAAGCAGACCCCCACCCCGCTGCCGCCGCCGACGCCCACGCCGCACGCCGCGGGTCGAAATCCCTCCTCCGCTCGAAAAACCGTCGGAAAAGATCGACACGGCGGCGCTGGCCGACGACCCCACCATCAAGAGCCTGACCGCAAAGCTCGCCGATAATCCCGACGACGCCGCCGCGCTCTACCGGCGCGGACAGGTCTACGCCAGCAAGGGCGCCTACAGCCTCGCCATCAGGGATTTCGATGAATCGCTGCGGATCAATCCCAAGGACGTCGAGGCCTTCAACAACCGCTGCTGGGCGCGTACCGTGATCGGCGACCTGCAGGCGGCCTTGAAGGATTGCAACGAAGCGCTTCGGCTGCGCCCGAACTTTGTCGATGCCCTCGACAGCCGCGGCCTGGTCAACCTGAAGAGCGGGCAGACCAAAAATGCCATCGCCGACTTTGACGCCGCGCTCAAGATCAATCCGCGATTGACCTCGTCGCTGTATGGGCGCGGCCTTGCCAAGCAGCGCAACGGCTCGATCTCGGAAGGCGAGCTGGATATAACCAACGCCAAGGCGATGGATCCGAATATTGTCAAGGAATTCGCCGGTTACGGGGTACGTTGAGGTAAATTTGAGTGAGGGCCGGCACTTCCTCGAACCTCGGGGCAGGCGCCGGAGACAGAAGGGGAAAGCAGCCGCAACCGGAAAGCCATTTTGCGATCGGGTTGTTTTACGGCTCATTTGAAAATTAATTGGAACCGCGCGGATAGCGCAGGAGGGACTGGCAATGTTGAAAATGTCTGGAAGGAGCACTCTTACCGCGATGCTCTCGCTCCTGACGATCGGCGCCGCACTTTCGATCGGCGCAGAGCAAGCAGTGGCCGCAACAAAATGTCACCGAGGATCAGATCCTCCAGGCGCTCGCGCCGCCCAAGAAACCCCTGACCCGGGGCCTGTCGACCGGTCCGCAGCAGCCCGATCCGGCGGCCGCCGCCGCGGAGGGACGTTTCGTTCAAACCATCCGTGGCCGGTCCACCCGCTCGCTCTCGAACAAGCGAGCGCGAAGAAATCGCCACCATCGCCCAGGACAAGCCGAATATCGATCTGGAAATCAACTTCGACTACAATTCGGCCGATATCAGCGCCAAGTCGCTGCCGGCGGTTCAGGCGCTGGGACGGGCGCTTTCCAATCCCGATCTGAAGGGCTCGACCTTCGTGGTCGCGGGTCATACCGACGCTGCCGGCAGCGATCCCTACAATCAGGATCTGTCCGAGCGGCGCGCCGACGCGATCAAGCGCTATCTCGCCGACAAATACGGCATCGTTGGCACCGACCTCGTGACCGTCGGATACGGCAAGAGCAAGCTCAAGGATCCGGCCAACCCGATGGCGGAAGCCAACCGCCGCGTGCAGGTCGTCAATATGGCGAACAAGACCACCGCGTCGAAGTAACGCCGCAAGGCTAGCTGCCTTCCAACACGTCATGGCCGGGCAAAAAGCGCGAAGCGCGTCTTCGCGCTAGATGTCCCGGCCATCCGCGTCTTGGGCGTGAGGGGATGGTTTGAGTGCGCCGCTTCGGTCTACTATCGTCATGCTCTGGCTCCCCTCCGTCACCTTCAGCCCTGGATTGATCCGGCGATGATGTTCTCCGAATATCTCAAGCCTGCGATCGGAGTGGTCGTCGTCGTCGTGCTGGGGGGCGGGTATTACTGGTTCGAGCACCGGCCGCGGCCCGAGGAAAAGACCACCCCCCAAACGCCATCGTCCTCGTCACCAAGTCCACCAATGCCTGTTTCTCCGATCTGGTGCGCGTCACCGGCTTTATCGTGCCGCGCCGGGAAGCCGTGGTCGGTGTCGACCAGGAGGGATCCAAGGTCTCCGAGGTTCTGGTCCGCGAAGGCGACATGGTCACCGACAATCAGGAACTGGCCCGGCTGACCCCGCCGCCCGCGCAGCCCGGCCAGCAAGGCGCCGGACGCGCCGCCGCCGCTGCCCCGACAACGCTACGCGCGCCGGCCGCCGGCCTCGTCACCGAAGTCAAGACCGCCGCCGGCGCGCCGGCCTCGCCGCAGGCCGGACCGATGTTCCGGATTTCCGTCAACAACGAAATCGAACTCGATGCCGAAGTGCCGGCGATCCACATGCTGAAGCTCAACCCGGGGGCCACCGTGCGCATCAGCCGGGACAATGTGCCCGATCTGATCGGGCGGGTCCGGCTGGTGTCGCCGCAAATCGACCGCGCCACCCAGCTCGGCCATATCCGGATCTCGATGACCAACAACCCGTCGCTCAAGATCGGGATGTTCGCCCGCGCCAACATCGATGCCAAGCGCAGTTGCGGCGTCGCGATTCCCCGTACCGCCATTGACCATCTGACCGTTCAGGTGGTCAAAGGAAACACGGTCGAGACGCGCAAGGTTCGGGTTGGGCTGACCTCCGACACGAGCACGGAAATCCTCGAAGGCCTCGACGTCGGCGAAATAGTCGTGGCCGACGCCGGCACTTCGCTGCATGACGGCGACCAGATCAAGACCATGTTCGCCGATGAACTCGATCGAACGCGGGTACGCTGATGGCTTTGAATATCTCGGCATGGTCGATCCGAAATCCGCTTCCGTCCATCGTCTTTTCGATCATCCTGCTGGTGCTCGGCTGGGTCAGCTTCACCAAGCTCGCGGTGACGCGGCTGCCCAACGCCGATATTCCGGTGATCTCGGTCGCGGTATCGCAATTCGGCGCCGCACCGGCCGAGCTTGAATCGCAGGTCACCAAGACCATCGAGGACGGCGTGTCGGGCGTCGAGGGCGTGCGGCACATCTCGTCGTCGATCACCGACGGGCTGTCGCTGACCACGATCCAGTTCGCGCTTGAGACCAACACCGACCGCGCGCTGAACGACGTCAAGGACGCCGTCACCCGCGTCCGCAGCAACCTGCCGCAGAACGTCAACGAGCCGCTGATCCAGCGCGTCGACGTCATCGGCCTGCCGATCGTCACCTATGCCGCGATCTCGCCCGGCAAGACGCCCGAGCAGCTGTCCTACTTCGTCGACGACGTCGTCAAACGCGCGCTGCAGGGCGTGCGCAACGTCGCCCAGGTCGAGCGTATCGGCGGTGTCGAGCGCGAGATTCTGGTCTCGCTCGATCCCGACCGGCTGCAGGCCGCCGGCCTCACCGCCGTCAACGTCAGCCAGAGCCTGCGCGGCACCAATGTCGACCTCGCCGGCGGCCGCGCCGAGATCGGCAAGAACGATCAGGCGATCCGCACGCTGGCCGGCGCCAAGACGCTCAACGATCTCGCCGGCACCATGATCCCGCTGTTCGGCGGCGGCGAAGTGCGGCTCGACGATCTCGGCACCGTCACCGACACCATCGCCGACCGCCGCACCTTTGCGCGCTTCAACGGCGAGCCGGTGGTGGCGCTCGGCATCAAGCGCTCCAAGGGCGCCAGCGACGTGGTGGTCGCCGCCGCGGTGCAGAAGCGCATCGATGCGCTGAAGATCGCCTATCCCGACGTCGATCTGAAGCTGATCGACACCTCGGTGGAATTCACCAAGGGCAATTACGAGGCCGCGATCTCGACATTGTTCGAGGGCGCCATTCTCGCCGTCATCGTCGTGCTGCTGTTCCTGCGCGATATCCGGGCCACCATCATCGCCGCGATCTCGCTGCCGCTGTCGATCTTCCCGGCGTTCTGGGCGATGGACATGCTCGGATTCTCGCTGAACCTCGTCAGCTTCCTCGCCATCACGCTGTCGACCGGCATTCTGGTCGACGACGCCATCGTCGAGATCGAGAACATCGTGCGGCACATGCGGATGGGCAAATCGCCCTATCGCGCCGCGCTGGAGGCCGCCGACGAAATCGGCCTCGCCGTGATCGCGATCTCGCTGACCATCATCGCGATCTTCGCGCCGGCAAGCTTCATGTCCGGGATCGCCGGGCAGTTCTTCAAGCAGTTCGGCATCACCGTCTCGGTGCAGGTGTTCTTCTCGCTGCTGGCGGCGCGCTTCGTCACGCCGGTGCTGGCCGCCTATTTCCTCAAGGACCATCCGCACGACGATCCGCCGCCGGGCCGCGTTCTGAAGTCCTATACGCGGCTCGTGACCTGGTCGGTGAAGCACTACTTCATCACCGTGCTGATCGGCTTCGGCATCTTCGCCGCCTCGATCTGGAGCATCACGCTGTTGCCGCAGGGCTTCCTGCCGGCGCAGGACACCGCGCGCTCGCTGCTGGCGATGGAGCTGCCGCCGGGCTCGCAGCTCGCCTTCACCGAAAAGACCACCGAGGAGATCGTCGCAGCGCTTGCGCAAGCGGCCGGAGATCAAGAGCGTGTTCGTCGACGGCGGCCGGGTGCCGCCGGGCACCTTCGAGGTGCGCCGCGCCGCGCTGATCATCAATTACACGCCGAAGGCCGACCGCAAGATCACGCAGCGCGAACTCGAGCTTGCGATCTGCCAGCGAACTCGAAAACGTGCCGGATATCCGGTTCTGGTTCCTCGACGAGAACGGCCTGCGCGCGATCTCGCTGGTGGTCACCGGCGTCGACAGCAACATCGTCGGCAACGTCGCCAGCGAGCTGGCGACCCAGATGAAGCGGATTCCGATCATCGCCAATGTGATCTCGGAGACCTCGCTCGACCGGCCCGAATTGCGGATCCAGCCGCGCGCCGATCTCGCCGCCCGGCTCGGCGTCTCCACCGAAAGCCTGTCGCAGACCATCCGCGTCGCCACCATCGGCGACGTCGGCCCGGCGCTGGCGAAATTCGACGCCGGCGACCGGCTGGTGCCGATCCGGGTCCAGCTCGAGGACGGCGCGCGCGGCGACCTGCAGATGCTCGAGCAGTTGCGGGTGCCGCTCGGCCAGCGCGGCGAACGCGGCGGCGTGCCGCTGTCGGTCGTCGCCGACATCAAGCTCGATCAGGGCCCGACCAGCATCAACCGCTATGACCGCGAACGGCAGGCCACCGTGGCGGCCGACCTCGTCGGCACCGCCGCGCTCGGCGACGCCACCAAGAAGATCTACGACCTGCCGGTCATGAAGAGCCTGCCGAAGGGCGTCAAGGTCAGCCCGTCGGGCGACGCCGAAAGCCTCAACGAGCTTTCCGAAGGCTTTGCCACCGCGATCACCGCCGGGCTGATGATGGTCTATGCGGTGCTGGTGCTGCTGTTCGGCACCTTCCTGCAGCCGATCACCATCCTGTTCTCGCTGCCGCTCTCGATCGGCGGCGCGATCGCGGCGTTGCTGTTGACCGGCAAGCAGCTGACGACGCCGGTGTGGATCGGCATCCTGATGCTGATGGGCATCGTCACCAAGAACGCCATCATGCTGGTGGAATTCGCGGTCGAAGTCGATCCGCGAAGGCAAGCAAGCGCGATGACGCCATCATCGACGCCGGCATGAAGCGCGCCCGCCCGATCGTGATGACCACGATCGCGATGGCGGCCGGCATGATGCCGTCAGCGCTGGCGTTCGGCGCCGGCGGCGAATTCCGCTCGCCGATGGCGCTGGCCGTGATCGGCGGCCTGGTGTTCTCCACCGTGCTGTCGCTGGTGTTCGTGCCGGCGATGTTCATGATGATGGACGATCTCGGCGCGTTTATCTGGCGCTTCGGCAAGAAGCTGCTGGTCTCCAGCGGCGAAGAGGACGACCACGCGCCGATAGAGCGCAAGAGCGAGCACAAACCGCCGCCGATCATCGCGCATTCGCCCGCGGCGAAGTAGCGGCGCGGCTTGCCGCGCTAGCCCTACTCGTTCCGTGCCACCGCGGTCAGCTTGGTCATGTTCTGCAGCAGGATGCGGCCGCGCTGCAGGTCCAGAATGCCGTCCTTGCGCCAGAGCTGCAGCTGACGGTTGACGCTTTCGCGCGCGGCGCCGACGAAGACGCCGAGCTGCTCCTGCGAGATGTGCACCTCGGAGCCGAAATCGGACGCCAGCGCGCAGAGCCGGCGCGCCAGCCGTACCGGCAGCGGCTGCAGCACGGATTCCTCCATCCGCTCGCTCTGCCAGCGGATGCGCTGGCACAGCAGCATGATGATCTTGATCGCGACCTTGGGCTCGCGTTCGAGATGGCCGAGAAAATCCTCGCGCCGCAGCACGAACAATTCGGTCGGCTCGCCCGCGGTCGGCATCCGCGGTGCGGCTCTGGCCGTCGAGCACCGCGACCTCGCCGAACAGGTCGCCCGGGCCCATGAAATTCAGGGTCAGGCGGCTGCCGTCCGAGGCGCCGGTCTCGATCCGGATCTGGCCGCGGCGGACCCCGAACAGGGCGTCGCCGGGATCGCCCTTCTGGAACAGCATTTCGCCGGCGCCGAGCTGCTGGGTGTGGCAAAGGCCGGATATCCGCTGCAATTCGTCGGCGCCCAGGTCCGCGAACATCGGATTCATCTTCAGAATAACCGCAAATTCGGCCGCTTTGCTCATTGCAATGCCTTCCAAGCTTCAAAAAACCGTCAACCGGGGCGGTAGCAGAATCCGCCGGCCCGAAGTGTGTCATAAGTCACATAACTTTGCAGCACCCCGGATTATTTTTAGCCTCCTTTGAGCCGCATGCCCTTTCCGGGATAAGCTTGAGCGGTAACCGCCACGCCCGGCTGGGACGTGGTGGAAATCGATGCCGCTTGCCCGGTCTGGAATGTCGACATGAGAGCACTGAAAATCGCCGGGGCCGCCATCGCCGCCGTGATCGTGGTCGCAGCCCTGCTGCTGGTCGTCGGAATCCCCTCGGGCTTCCTGACCTCGGAAATCCAGGCGCGCGTCGAGCGCGAAACCGGCTATCGGCTGACGATCGCGGGCTCCACCAAGATCGGCATCTGGCCGTCGCTGAACGTGACGCTGAACGACGTCACGCTGCAGGACCCGAAGGACCGCGACGCCACCAGCCGCCTGACCGTCGGCAGCGTCGCAGGCCGACATCACGCTGGCGAGCCTGTGGTCGGGCCATCCGCAAGTCACCGAGCTCGCTGATCGTCCGCCCGGTGCTGTACGTGCCGCTGCTGCGCGAGCGCACCGCGCGCTGCCGCAGCTTCGCCGCGGCCGGCGACGACGGCCGCGCGAGGGCAGCGCCAATGCGGCCGCGATCGACCGCGTCACGATCAACGACGGCGCGATCGTGTTTTCCAATCTGCGCGACCGCGTCGAAAACCGCATCGACGGCATCAACGCCGAGATGCCATGATCGGCGACGACCGCAAGATCAAGCTCACCGGCAGCGCGCGCGCCGGCGAGCAGCCGCTCAAATTCGACATCAAGGCGACCGTGCCGACGCCGCCGCTGGAGCGGCAGAACATTCCGGTCGAGTTCACGCTCGACGCGCCGGGCACTGCTGCAGGCGCCGCTGTCGGCCAAGGCCGAGGTCCGGCTCAACGGCTCGATCGTCATGATCAACGGCCTCACCGGCACGCTCGGCGACGGCGCGTTCAACGGCTGGGCGTCGGTCGATCTCACCAGCAAGCCGCTGGTGAAACTCGACCTCGATTTCCAGCGGCTTGATGTCGCGGTCGCGCAAATCGCCGGCGTCGGCTGCGCCGGGCACGCAGGCGTCCTGGAGCAATGCCACGATCGACCTCAGCGGCCTGAACTATGTCGACGCGCAGGTCAGGATTTCCGCCGCCGAACTCAACATCGGCGACGCCCGTTTCGCGCCGGCCGCGATCGACGCCGACGCTTGCCGGCGGCGTGCTCAAGGCCACGTTCACCAATCTCGGCGCCTATGGCGGCCAGGCCAGCGGCGAACTCATCGTCGATGCCTCCGCCGGCAATCCGGTCTACACGCTGCGCAGCGATCTGACCGGCGTCCGCGCGCTGCCGCTGCTGCAAAGTGCGGCCGATTTCGACAAGCTCGACGGCAAGATGCAGGCGAAGATCGCGGTGCGCTCCACCGGCGCCAGCCAGCGCGCCATCATGTCGGACCTGAACGGCACGGTATTCGCGGTGTTCCAGGACGGCGCCATCCAGGGCCTCAACGTCGCGCAGATGATCCGCTCGCTGACCTCGAGCACGCTGTCGGGCTGGCAGGAGGGCAAGGAGCAGGCCACCGACCTGACGCAGCTCTCGGCCTCGTTCCGGATCGACAAGGGCCAGGCCACCACCACCGATCTCAATCTGGTCGGACCGCTGGTCAAGATGACCGGCGCCGGCACCATCGACCTCGGCACCAAGATGCTGGCGTTTCGGGTCGAGCCGAAACTGGTGATGACCACCGAAGGCCAGGGCCGCGCCGCCGATCCGGTCGGGCTCGGCATTCCCGTGATGATCGACGGCCCCTGGGCCGAGCCGCGGATCTATCCGGAAATGGCCGGCATTCTGGACAATCCGGATGCGGCCTATGCCAAGCTAAGGAGATGGGCAAGGGCCTGTTCGGACCCGGCGGCGGCTTGAGCGGACTGCTCGGCGGCAGCGGATCGGGCGGCACCGGCGGCAGCGGCACCGGCGGCAATCCGGCGGCGGCGGACTGTCCGATCTGCTCGGCGGCAAGCTCGGCGAGACCCTGGGCAATCTGTTCCAGCAGGGCCTGGGCGGCGGCGCGCCAGCCGCCCCAGGGTGCCGCACGCAGCCGGCCCCGCAGCATGACGCGCCGGCGCCCGACCGGCACCGGCGGCACCGGCGCCATCCGCCGCAGCCGGCGCAGAACGAGCCGGCCGCCGAAGCCAGGATCAGCCGGCCATGAACGACGTGATGCGGCAGCTGTTTAATCGGTGACCGTTCCGACGTCTCGCCATGCCGCGAGCATGTGCCCGGGCATCCACGTCTTCGACCGGCCCAGCCAGGCGAAGGCGTGGATGGCCGGGTCAAGCCCGGCCATGACGAGGCCCCCAATCGCCCCGAATCCGGCTAACCACGCTGGCAGAGGGCCCGGCGGGGCGGCTTGAAATGTGCTAAACAGGGCCCGGTCGAGCGCTGCCCTGCGGCGCGGCTGCCCGAGGGGTCTGGATGATCGGGGTCAAGGACAAAATCTGGTTTCTGCGCGAGGGCCTGTTCGCCAAATACGTGATCTCGCTGGTCGGGCTCGTGGTGTTCGTGCTGGCGGTCAACGGCGCGATGGAGACCTGGATCAGCTACCGCGCGACCCGGACCTCGCTGACCGACGCGATGGCCGAGAAGGCCGAGGCCACCGCGCGGCGGATCGAGCAATCGATCGCCGAGCTGGAGCGGCAGATCAGCTGTCGTGACCCGCGCCAGCGCCGATCACGCTGGAGCAAGCGCCGCGCCGACTATGCGCAGCTGCTCAACCAGGTGCCGGCGGTCAGCCAGTTGTCCTACGTCGACGGCAGCGGCCGCGAACAACTGCGGCTGTCGCGCACCGTCGATTTCGGTCGGCAGCAAGGCCGATTTCTCCCGCGACACTGCGCTTCACCGAGACCGCTCGCCCGCGGCGTCACCTTCGCGCCGGCCTATTTCCGCGGCCAGCATCCGTTCATGTCGATCGCGGTGTCGCATTCCGGCTTCAATGCCGGCGTCACCGTCGCCGAAATCGACCTGCATTTCCTCTCCGATTTCCTCGGCGACGCCCAGGTCGGCAAGGTCGCGTCCGCCTATGTGGTCGACCCGCAAGGGCCGGGTGCTGGCCAGTTCGGCCAAGGGGCCGGAGGTCGGCAAGGACATCTGCGACGCTGCCGCAGGTCGCGGCGTTGCTGACGCCGGACGGCGCGCAGCTCGGCTCGGGCACCGACACCGACGGCCATGCGGTGCTGACCGCGTCGAACGCGGTGCCGAAACTCGGCTGGTTCGTGTTGTTCGAGCAGCCGACCGCGCAGGCGCTGGCGCCGATCCGCGATCAGCTGGTGCGGATCGCGCTGCTGATCGCGCTCGGCCTCGTGGTCGCGATCCTCGCCGGCACCTTGCTGGCGCGCCGCATGCTGATCCCGATCACGGCGCTTGCGCGCCGGCGCGCGGCGGCTCGGCGCCGGCGATTTCAACCACCGCATCGACGTCCACACCGCCGACGAGCTGGAGGAACTGGCCGACCAGTTCAACAGCATGGCCGGCGCAGCTGCAGGAGACCTATTCGGGCCTCGAGACCAAGGTCGAGGAGCGCACCCGCGATCTCGCGCAATCGATCAACGAGCTGAAGGTGCTCGAGGAAGTCGGCCGCGCGGTCGCCTCCTCGCTCGATCTCAACGCCGTGCTGCCGACGGTGGCGGCGCGCGCGCTCGAAATCACCCATGCCGACGCGGTGCTGATCTACGGCTATGACGCGGCCAGGCATCAGTTCAACCTCGCCGAATCGATCGGCATCGACAAGGCGGCCGAAGGCGAGCATCTCGCGATCGACCGAGGACGACAGCGTGCTCGGCCAGGCCGCGGCCAAGGGCGAGCCGATCGCGATCCCCGATCTCGCCGCCGCCGCGCGACCATCTGTTGCGCGATGTCGCGATCGCCGCCGGCTTTCATTCGGTGCTGGTGGTGCCGCTGGTCGACCAGAAGGGCATTCTGGGATCGCTGGTGGTGCTGCGCAAGGACGCCGGCGAATTCTCGCCGAACCTGATCGGCCTGATGCGCACCTTCGCGCACCAATCGGTGCTGGCGATGCGCAATGCGCGGCTGTTCACCGAAGTCGACCACAAGGGCCGCGAACTGGCGTCGGCGCATTCCACCGTGCAGCAGCAGGCCGGCAAGCTGCAGGAGCAGACCGAGCAGCTCAAGGACTGGAACAAGTCGCTGGAGGAGCGGGTCGAGAAGCAGCTCGGCGAGATCGAGCGCATCCGCAAGCTCGAGCGTTTTCTGGCGCCGCAGGTGGCGCAACTGATCGCCTCCTCCGACGGCCATGAAGGGCTGCTCGACAGCCACCGCCGCGAAGTCACCGTGGTGTTCTGCGATCTGCGCGGCTTTACCGCGTTCACCGAGACCACCGAGCCGGAAGAGGCGATGAACGTGCTGCGCGAATATCACGCCGCACTGGGCGAACTGATCTTCCGCTATGAAGGCACGCTCGACCGCTATGCCGGCGACGGCGTGATGATCCTGTTCAACGCGCCGATCCAGTTTGACGATCACGTGCAGCGCGCGGTGAAGATGGCGGTGGAGATGCGCGACACCATCGGCGCGCTGACCGCAGAAGTGGCGCAACCGCGGCCACAGCCTCGGCTTCGGCGTCGGCATCGCGCTCGGCTATGCGACGCTGGGCCAGATCGGCTTCGAGCAGCGGCTGGAATACGCCGCGATCGGCAGCGTCACCAACCTCGCCTCGCGGCTGTGCGACGAAGCCAAGGCCAACCAGATCGTGGTGTCCAGGCGCGTCTACGGCATGGTCGAGCAATGGGCCGAAGGCCGGCGAGCTCGATGAACTGGTGCTGAAGGGCTTCAATCATCCGGTGCTGGCGGTGGAGATCCTGGCTGGCGCGATGAGGGTGTGACGGCGGTTGCCGAGGTCGAGGCCGTGGCGCCGGCGGCAGCGAAGCGGATGAAGCAGTAGTTGCTGTCGTCCCTGCGAACGCAGGGACCCATCACCCCTGGCTTCGCGAAGCTGAAGCAAGGCGTCCGCCTTCAGTGCCTGAAAACGGGAATCCTCGGCGTATGGGTCCCTGCGTTCGCAGGGACGACGAGAGCGATTCAACTTTCAAACAGCCAAAAACCCCTCGCGACGCCAATGCGCCCGAGTTGTGCCAAGAAACCTTGCCCTCCAAAAACATGAGGGCGCAGGGAAGACCGGGTGCGCGCTGCACCCGCGGTCTCGTGTGCAAACTTGCACAGAAAACGCACACGAGCATACAGGTCCAGCGGAGAACACCCGGCCTTCCCTGCGCAATGGCTTTACGGCTTATGGCGCGCTCTCCTCGGCGACGAATTCTGGTTTGTCACCGTCATCGGCGGATTAAGGCCGTCCGCGCCCGGTTGGGCTCGAAAAACCTCCGCCGACTTGGCATCAGCAACGGATGCCGGAACCACACGCTTTTGCCGTACGCAACAATGCCGTTCGTCTGCGTGCCGCCGACCGCTCATGAATCCATTGGACCCACCCTGCGATCGCATCTCACGCCCGACGCTGCCGCGTCCACCGCATCCCGCCCGCAACGTTTGTGACGTGCGCAACGCCCCTCAAATGGAGCAGGACGGGAAGGGATGTAGTGGTGATTTGGGTGAGGCGTCAAGGATTATTTCGGAAAATCGGAAAATAAACTAGGTAGTAATTTAGCGGAGTGACTGATTTGCCCGGCGGAGAAAATCAAAAGGATGTTGATGGATTATCTTAACAGCTGAAGAGATCTTCCTCCCACCGTTATGCATCATGTCAGTCGGCGGCAGTTGCCATGATCCGGTGCATCATGTCGCGGATGTAGGACGCCTTGTCCTCTCCTTGGAAAAGTATGTTTGCGAAGCCATAGCAGGCTTCTCGACGGACCAAAAGTCCGCATCACCGTGAGACGGAGTGTTGGAAATTATGAAGCCGTCGAGCTTATCGAAGGATCGCTAAGCCGGCACTCAGATATCCTTGATGGTCTCGAAGAATTGAATTTTTGGATCATTGAAACCCAGGTTGCGGATATGCCTAGGATCAACGAACGAAATACGTTGATGCCCCCCGACCACCATTCACAGAATGAAATCTGGATGGAATATTACGGCCTCGAAGAAACCGATTCCACGTCCCTTGCTTAGGTTACGCAAGAGGTAAAGCTCACTGTCGGCGTAAAACCCCGGTGAGTTATCGTGGAAATCCTTTAAATCCTCTATCAGATTCAGTTCGCCCTTATTCAGAGGAACCGGGCTGATTTCAACTATATTTTGATCGAGATAGAGAAGCGAGTTCGTAGAGGTGACTAGCGAATGAGATCGCCTTCAAGCCATTGAACTCCCAATGCTTCAGATTTCCACTCACAATAAGTGTCTTCAGGTCATTGAGCTTAGCAACAATCTCTTCCTGCGACCGGTCGAGGAGGATGAGATAATATCCTCCCCCTCGTCATCCATCCTCTCCGGAAAGTTCGGTCACGAGCGGTTAGGCTGCTGATATTCTAGGTGAGGCAACTCCCATTCACGCTTCCGGAAGGTGTAGTAGCGCTCCATGTACTTCTTGAGCAGCGAAAGCGCTAATACGCTCCCAAAGTCGAATTTTTTCGAAACGAATCCTTGGCAGATTCCTCTACCGGAATAAGGAGCTTTTTCCAGCTCTGATCTGCAAGGAGATCAATAATTCCATCGGCAGAAAGGTTCAGGTTGTGCCAACCGCGCTCTGCCTTAGATCCGCGTTAAGTCGAAGTAGAGTTTGTCCATTTCGAGGAACGCGATGTGCCTCGCCGTGAGATGCGCTTCATTTGGCGCAGCCTCCACATCGCCTCCCGCGAGACCACCGGAATTCATGGCCTGGATTTTCGGATACCAGTTCAGGACGACCTGGTTCTTCTTCAGGTCAGGCTGGTCGCCTACGTCGTCGTGCCGGATCCGGCTTCGCGAGGGTCGGAATCACCCGTGAGTTTTCGCCATATGATCAGCGTGCGATCCGAATTGCAGAACGCCGCTAGTATTATGTCAATTCCGTTAATTGAGCCTATTAGACGATTAAAATTCCTGCGGGAAGTTTCGCGTGTCCACCGACAATGTTTTGAAATGCCTTAAGAACTCGACAAGATGGCGAACTGTAAGCAGGCGTCGTTAGGTCGCCCTTAATCTCATCTATGCCAAAGAGCTGAATCCATTCTTTGCGCTGATTTTCATTGGCTGCGATCTCCGAGTAAAATTCTTGCGGAACACGGCCAACACTAATGCAATAGTGCGTTTCGACCACATACTTCTTCAGCCAGAGTTCTCTTCTGAAACTCCTCAATCTGGCTGATGAAATCTATGATCTTAGCGCATCCGGCGGATTACCTTGATCTTCGACAGATATTGCTCCACGCGAGAGCGGACTTCGCTCTCGATATCATCGAGATGCATCACTTCATTCTTGACATAAAAATCCAACTCCCGGAGCAAAGCGTCCAGATCTTTGTGAATAAAGTAGTCAAACGTATTGCGGGCGGCGTAGCGGCGCAAATGGCCCTCAGAGCCTCGAATAACCAGCCATATCGTTGCTGGCGGTGATGTGCGGTTTGGCAAGTTCCGAGATCCATGATGTGAACCGTGCATCGCGCACTGATAAACCCGGGCAGATCAGCCGCAGCAGTTAGTTCTTTTTGGGTTGGTGGCTTCTTCTTTTCGTCGCGGTCTATCTCTTGCCAGTCGTTCAGGGTCGCCGGGCGATAAATGAAGCGCAAGACGAGATCGCCCTTGTCTTCGGCGATGAAGTCTTTTATCGCAAGAATGAAGGCGCAATCTTTGCCTTTCAGCAGAGACCTTCGCGTTGCCGTGCTCCCCTTCGACGGCGTCCACCAACCGAAAATGGACGCGCATGGGCGCGTTCGTATCGTCTACCAGGGCGGAGACGGAAGAGCATAGTCGCGGAGATACTCGTTCGTCTTAATGTAGTACTCGTCGCGATTGGCCCAATGTAAGTTAACCTCTTCGCCCTCATAGGGGATTGCATACACGCCTGGCCGGTAAACCCTCTTGGCGAGAAAATCACCTTCCGAATAATAGCGCCGAAAAAAGCTGAAAAGGTGCTCGTAAACCTCGTTCTAATCCGACCAATGTCGACCGCATCGTCGGAAAGCTTGGCTCGCAATTCTCTTACTTTTGGTAGGATCTCAGGATTTGCTCCCAGATTCTGGGCCTGTTCGATGGCCTTTGCGAGTTCCTTCTCGATCTCGACTTTGTCGGCAGCCTTGTAGATTCCGAACGCCTCCGTCACCTGTGGGAGCAGGTCCGCATCCAGAAACTGCGTTACCTCGGAACTTTTGGCGCGCATGATGCGGTAAAGGCCAAAATCCAGGTCAGGCTGGTCGAGCTGAAACAGCTCCTTCAGCAAAGTTTTCAGCTTCTCGAATTTCTGGCTCATAACGCATCTCGTTCTTGTTCAAATTGCCTTAGCAGTCGATCAAACGACTCGCCAGCGGAGCATCGGCCATTTTGGAAATCGCCTAGACGCTCAAACACGTGGATGGCCGGGACCAAGCCCGGCCATGACGGAAACCGGCAAGCGCCTCCGCCTCCAACCCCGCCCCCTTCCCGCTTTCCCCCACCGCCCCCCATCTGCTATCCCTGATCCCGTCAAACCCGGATCACCCCGCCGATGCATCACCCCGCCTCCCCCCATCGCCCGCGCCGCTGGCTCGCTCCCGCTCGCTGCCGCCCTGCTCGGCCTTGCGCCTTGCGCCGGCGCTGGCGCAGGCCACCGATGAGGTCGCGCCCCGGGGGGCGGCGGTCACGGTGCTGAAGGCGGCGAAGGAGTGTTTTTCCAATATCGTCGAGGTTTCCGGCATGCTGATCGCGCGCGAGGAGACCTCGGTCCGCACCGAGCGGCAGGGCCTCAAAGTCGCGGAAATCCTGGCCGAACCCGGCGACAGCGTCACCGCCGGGCAGCTGCTGGCCCGGCTGACGCTGCCCGAGGGCGGGCTGACCATGGTCACCGCGCCGGTGGCCGGGACGGTGTCGACGTCCTCGGCGGTGGTGGGCGCGATCGCCTCGGCCAAGGGCGAGGCGCTGTTCACCATCATCGCGCGCAACGAATTCGACCTGATCGGCCTGGTGCCGGTGCGGGATATCTCGAAGCTGAAGTTCGACCAGACCGCGCGGGTCAAGGTGATCGGCGCCGGCGAATATGACGCCAAGGTGCGCCGGGTGGCCTCGACCATCGAGCCCAACAGCCAGCTCGGCCAGGTCACGGTCGGGGTGACGTCGGGCGCGGCGGCTGCTGGTGAATTCGTCGGCCAAGGCGCTGATCAAGACCGGGCAAAGCTGCGGCGTTTCGGTGCCGCTGACCGCGATCCTCTACGGCGGCGCCGGCACCGTGGTGCAGGTGATGCGGCGCGGCCGGGTCGAGACCAAGCGGGTCGAGGTCGGGCTGATGTCGTCGGGCCAGGTCGAGATCAAGGAAGGCCTGGTCGAAGGCGACATCGTGGTGGCGCGCGCCGGCGCGCTGCTGCGCGAAGGCGATCCGGTGCGGCCGGTGACGGCGGCGGCGGTGAAGTAGGGGTTTCATCGTCTGCGAACGGCAGCGCGCTCCCTCGCCCCGCTCTTCGCGGGGAGAGGGTTGGGGTGAGGGGCTCTCCGGCCCGCGAATGCTGAGCGTGCGTGAAGCAGTGCCACGCCTCACGCCGGCATCTGACGATGCGCGTCGACCTCTCCCGCAAGTGCGGGGCGAGGTGAAGCAAGGGACGTCAACTCAATTCGTCATTCCGGGATGCGCCGCTTGGCGCAGGCCCGGAATCCATACCCCGCGGGAGATGGATTCCGGGCTCGCGCTACGCGCGCCCCGGAATGACGATGTGGTGAGGATGTCCCTGCGTGCGCAGACGACGGAAGGCTGGCGTTTAGCTTCCGGCCTTGTCGGCCGCGGCGAAGCGCACGTCTTCCAGCAGCGACGACGACACGCTCGGCACCTGCTCGCCGTCGCGAGGCGCGGGAGATGGCGACGCGGGTTTTGTTGAAGACGGTCTCGATGCCGGCGCCTTGCGCGTTGAGGTGGTTCAAGCAGTTCCGTCATCAGCACCGAGTGCTGGCCCTTGGAATCGTCGGCGACCTTGCCCGGCGTCGCCGAGGACAGGATCAGCGCGTTGTCGGGGGCGGAGATCGGGGCGAGGCCGTGGGAATAGGCGCGGAAGCGGCGCTCATAGGGGTTGCGGCGCGAGGCGTCGACCACGACGAGTTTGGCTTTGGCGCCCTTCTCCTTCATCGCATCCAGCACGGATTCGATGGAGACGCCCTGGCGGCGCACGTCGCCCTCTTTCCAGATCTTGGCGTCGACCGGGATCATGTAGCTCTCGCGGCCGACCTGAACGCCGAAGCCGCCGAAGAACAGCATCACCACCGAGTCCGGCTTGACCCTGCGACTTCAGCCGCTCGATCGGCCGTGCCATGTCGTCCTTGCTGGCGTCTTCCACCACGTCGACGTCAAAGCCGCCGCGGCGCAACGAGGCGGTCAGCGCGCGGGCATCGTTGATGGGTTGGGACAGCGGCGCTGACGCATCGGGGTAATGGCCGTTGCCGATCACCAGCGCGATGCGCGAGGTCTTCTGCGCGGCTTCGCTCTGCTCCGAGGCGATCGCCTTGGCCGCATCCAGCGCGCGCTTGTTCAGCGCGGCATGGGCGCCGATCGCCAGCGCCACCGTGATCGCGAGCAGCGCGAACGACAATCGCGATCGTGCGGCGGGGGGAGATGCGAAGCTGGCTCATGTTCATCGCAATTCATTCCTGGTCAGTAACAAACGCACGCAGTCTTTTAGTCGCGCAAACGTCGATTAGGTTTGAGGGGGTGCCCGAGGATTTGGCGTCGTAATTGCGCTCAATTTGCGGCACCGCAACAAACAAACCCTTAACCCGCCAAGGCCTTCATCGGCAACAGTATTTGTCGAATGCGGCCCTGCATGACGTGACCGGCTTAATCCCTGGTTAACCCTGCGCGATTTCGGTCAGATCTGCTGCAAATCCGGTCGCTCCTCCGTGATCTAGATCACATTTGTATTTTGGGATCGTTCGTGTAGTTTTTCCAAGGGCTTATAGGCTCAAGGCTTGGGAACCTATCAGTCGGGCACTTGCAGGTTTTCGGACAGGCCGGCGGCAGCCGCGGCATGCGGATTTGGCGCAGGCCTGAGGGGACGTGCGAAACACGCGCGCGGGAACTTGCGAAAGAAAATTTCATGAGCTTTCAGGATATCGCCGGGGCCGCCTACCGCGCACTGACGGCCCGCAAGGACGGCCCGTCGCTCTATGATGTCTGCGACCCCGTGCTCGCCAAGCCCAATGGCGGCGACCCGCATATCTCCAAATTCTACAAGACCGCGCTCGGCAATCCGGCGCTGCGGCCGCTGTTGCGGCGGACCGGGCTGGTCGAGCTCAACGACGCAGACCGCCTGGCGCGGCTGCGCGAGGCGCTGACCCGCGCCCGCGACGATGCCGAGCCGGACGTGGGACGCGATCGGCGCGCCGGTGGCGGAATTGCTCGACACCGTCGACGATCCGCCATCCCGCGCCGCCGCCCGCCGCGGCGCCGGCGCATGCGCCGGATCTCAAGACCATCGAAAGCGTGATCCGCGACTGCGCCGCGCATCTGCTGAAATCGTTTCGCAAAAACGGATTCATTCCGACCTATGCGGCGTTCAACCTGATCGGCGATGCCGATATCGGCGGCCGCGAAATGCTGATGGCGCTGACCGGGCTGAATTCGCGCGGCTACAAGAACTCGACGCTGCTGTTCAACCTGGCGCGCATCTTCATCGCGCGCTCGCCGGCGCGCGCGCTGATCAACCCGCCGTGGCGCGGCATCGCCGAGCCGATGTGGGAGCCGATGCAGATCCGCCACCGCTCGGCCTATTACGATGCGTTCTTCACCGAGGCGCTGCTGAGCTTTGTCGAAACCGGGCTCGCCTCGCCGGATGAGACCACGCGCATCGCGGCGCGCGATCGCCGACATGGTGGCGTTTTGCCTGACCACCAGCCGCGAGGAAGTCCGCGCGCAGGACGGCTCGCTGGTCAGCGTGATCACCGCGCTGGCGCCGCTGCCGCATCCGCGGTTTTCAAAGTTCTTCGCCCAGATCAAGCAGGACCTCGGCTTCGGCATCTACGTGCCGGATTGCGACACCACGGCGTGCGCGTTCTCGGCGGCGACGCAAGCCGGCTCCGACGATCCGATCCTGAACCAGCCGCTGCTGGATTTCTATGCCGGCTACCAGGTGGTCGAAGGCGCCAACGAGCCGCGCGTCACGGTGCCGCTCAACGACAACATCGATTACGAGGGCGGCGTCGTCACCTGGATCGACAATCTTGCCGGCGAGCGGCCGTTCGGCAACGACCTCGATCCGACGCTGAATCTCGACATCCTCGAGGTCAGCTTTCGCAATCTTTCGCGCTGGAAGATCGTCGGAGACGCCGGCGCGGCTCGCCACCGTTCACCGCATCATCGGCTTCCAGAGGAAGCTCGCGGCCAGCGGCGCCTTCAGCAATCCGCGCTCGCACATCTATTATTTGCCGGAACTTTACTGCGCCTATTTCGGCCGCTGCTATGCCGCGTTCATCGCGCTGCCGCTGGCCGCGCAGCAGGCGATCGATCCCGACGGCGCGTTCGATTTCATCCGCGGCCGCGTGCTGGCTTATGTGCAGAACGAGCTGATCGCGGGCGAGATGAACGCCTTCGACGCCGCGCTGGCGCTGATCGCGCTCGGCCATCTCGGCGCCGAGCCCAAGACGTTTGTGCCGGCGCTGCATTGCATCATCGGCAGCTCAGGCGAAGGCGGCCGCCACGGCCCGTTCAAGGGCTATGAGTGGAACAAGATGAAGACCCCGACCCGGATCCTGGTCGGCGGCCCCGAAGTCACCTCGGCCTTCGTGCTGATGGGCCTGTCGCTGGCGCGGCGGGCGATGATGCAGGTCGCGACAAGTTGAACCCCGGCGCCGCGCGCGGCGCTGGTGCGGCGGCCCAATCCGCACCACAATCGCGGCCTTAGCTCTCGATTCCATTGAAAATACGGCCGCTTTGCATGTTGATGAAATTTCTCGCTGCATTTTTTCTGTTGCTGCTGTCCACCCTCGCGCAAGCCGCCGACATCACCGGGATCGCCAAAATCCGCGACGGCGATGAGATCCAGATCGGCAACAACCGCATCCGCCTCGGCGGCATCGGCGCGCCCGCGGTGGACCAGCTATGCCTCAACACCAAGGGCGAACGCTGGACCTGCGGCGCCGCGGCGCGCGACGAACTGATCAAGCACGCCGACAACAAGCCCTGGACCTGCCGCACCCGCCAGGTCGCCGACCGCCGCGGCCGCATCGTGGCGCGCTGCGAGGTCGGCGGCGAGGACATCCAGAAATGGATGGTGCGCAGCGGCTGGGCGCTGTCCTATGCGCGTTTCTCCAAGGATTACGAAGCCGACGAAAAGCTCGCGCGCGAAGCCAAGGCCGGGATGTGGCAAGGCGCCTTCATCGCACCGTGGGACTGGCGGGTCCGCAACAAGAAGACCGCGATCCTCGGCGCCGTCAAACCGCCCGAACACGCCCGCGCGATCCTGCTGGCGTCGGCCTCGGGATCGGTGGCGCCCTCGCCCGACTGCACCATCAAGGGCAACGTCAACCGCTCCGGCGAATGCATCTATCACCAGCCGAGCAGCCGCTGGTATGCGAAGATCGAGATGAAGATCTCGAAAGGCACGCGCTGGTTCTGCTCGGTCGATGACGCCGAAGCCGCCGGCTGCCGCGAGACCAAGCGATAGCGACGGCCTGTGCCGAAGCACCGGCGGTGGAAGCGCGCCGCGCAGCTGTTTCTCGTTGCCGTCATGGCCTACACGCTGCTCGCCTATCTGATCCTGCCGGCGCTGTGGACCCATTACGAGCACCAGAAGGGGCTCGCTGATTTGCCGATGGTGACGCGGACCGCGCAGGGCATTCCCGGCGATCCGATCAATGTCGGGCTGATCGGCGACACCAAGGACGTGCTCTGCGCCATGCACGCCGCCGGCTGGTATCCGGCCGATCCGGTGACGCTGCGATCCTCGATCGAAATCGCCGGCAGCGTGCTGCTGGACCGGCCCTATCGCGACGCGCCGGTCAGCCCGCTGTTCTATCTCGACCGCCGCGAGGACCTCGCGTTCGAAAAGCCGGACGGCAACAGCGCCGATCACCGCCATCATGTGCGGTTCTGGAAGGTGCTGGAGCAGGGCCACGAGAAGCGCCCGGTCTGGCTCGGCGATGCCACCTTCGATCGAAGCGTCGGCGTCAGCCGCTATACCGGCGCCATCACCCATCATATCGATGCCGATATCGACGCCGAGCGAAAGCTGCTGGCGGCCGACCTCGAGGCCGCCGGCATGGTGGAGGCGAAATATCAGGTGACCGGCATGGGACCCACGTTCGCCGGGACGCAATGGCGGCGGCGATCTCTATTACACCGACGGCGAGGTCTGGATCCTGCGCCTGGTGGTGGCGTGCGAGAGGCGAACCGATCCCGCCGCCGTGATTGCCAGCCCGGCTCGCGACCGAGATCAAGGATCAGATCTGGCAGGCGGTGGCGGGTGCGATCAGGAAATAGGGGAGTATCGCCGTCATTCCGGGGCGATGCGCAGCAGCGAACCCGGAATCCCAGATTCCCGCGATGTGCAATTGCACACCTGAGGTTCATCGCTGCGCATGCCCCGGAATGACAGGTACAATCATATTCCGGCTTGAATTTCCTGCCATTCCCCGTCATCCCTTCCTCCGTGCATCGCAACAAGGAATAAGAAAAATGACCGTTCGCGCCGGCCGGGAATTTCTGGCGATCCCCGGGCCCACCACCATGCCCGACGAAGTGCTGCGGGCGATGCATCGCCCGGCGCTCGACATCTATTCCGAAGAGATGATCGGGATGACCGACAGCCTGCTGCGCGATCTCTCGAAACTGTTCGCCACCAAGGGCCGCTCCTACATCTACATCGCCAACGGCCATGGCGCCTGGGAAGCCACGCTGAGCAACGTGCTGTCGCGCGGCGACAAGGTGCTGGTGCTGGAAAGCGGCCGGTTCGCGATCGGCTGGGGCAATGCCGCGGCGGCGATGGGCGCCGAGGTCGAGGTGCTGAAGGGCGACTGGCGCCGCGCCATCCGGCCCGCCGAAGTCGAGGCGCGCCTGCGCAAGGACAAGGATCACACCATCAAGGCGATCCTCGCGGTGCAGGTCGATACCGCCTCGGGCGCCTATAACGACATCGAAGCCATCGGCAAGGCGATCAAGGCGGCCGGTCATCCGGCGCTGTTCATGGTCGACGCGGTGGCCTCGCTCGGCTGCATGCCGTTTCAGATGGACGCCTGGGGCATCGACGTCGCGATGTCCGGCTCGCAGAAGGGCCTGATGGCACCGCCCGGCCTCGGCTTCGTCGCCGCCAACGACCGCGCCCGCGAGGTGCACAAGACGGCCGGACTGCGCACGCCCTATTGGGACTGGACCGAGCGCGAAGGCGCCGAGCACTACCGCAAATATGCCGGCACCGCGCCGGTGCATCTGTTGTTCGCGCTGCGCCAGGCGATCGACATGCTGCTCGCCGAAAAACTCGAAAACGTGTTCCTGCGCCATCGCCTGCTGGCCGAAACCGTGCGCCGCGCGGTCGGGGTCTGGGCCGAAGGCCAGGTGCTCGGCTTCAACGTCGCCGAACCCGCCGAGCGGTCGGATACGGTCACCACCGTGGTGATGTCCAACGGCCACGATCCGGTGGCGCTGCAGCGCTACTGCAAGGAAAAATGCGGCGTCGTGCTCGGCGTCGGCATCGGCGACCTCGCCGGCCAGGCGTTCCGGATCGCCCATATGGGCCACGTCAACGCGCCGATGATCTTGGGCACGCTCGGCGTCATCGAAGTCGGCCTCAACGCGCTCGGCATTCCGCACGGCAAGGGCGGCCTCGAGGCCGCGATCGAGTGGCTCGGCGAAAGTGTGGAGGCGTGAGGCTCTTAATTTAGCTAACCGTCATTGCGAGCAACGGGTCGCGCGAATGCGCCCGATGACAGGCTCCGAGCAGTCCGCGTTTCCCGCACAGCGGATCGCTTCGTCACGGAGCCTGTCATCCCGGCAAGGCGGACCGTTGGCTCTGCATGAGCAACGCCTTCCCGGCCCCTTTTTTCGTGCTTATATTGATCCTGCGATAAATAAGAAGCCGACAACGGCGCGATACCGGGAGTGATGCGATTGGCGTCCGTTGATTTGCGCGGCCTGACCAAGCGATTTGGACCGCTCGCGGTGGTCGATAACGTCAGCTTGCGGATCGACCACGGGCAACTGGTCTGCCTGCTCGGCCCCTCGGGCTGCGGCAAGACCACGACGCTGCGGCTGATTGGCCGGCTTCCTCGAACCGTCGGACGGCGAGATCCATGTCGGCGACCGGCTGGTGTCCTCGGTGGCGCAAAACCTTGCCGCCCGAGCAGCGCAAGATGTCGATGATCTTCCAGAGCTACGCGCTGTGGCCGCACATGACGGTCGCGGAAAACATCGTCTATGGCCTGCGCCTGCGCAAAATGGACCGCGACACCATCGCCAAAAAACTCAACGCGATCCTGGAAACCACCAAACTCGAAATCCTGGCGCAGCGTTATCCCGGCGAATTGTCCGGCGGACAGCAGCAGCGCGTGGCGCTGGCGCGCGCGCTGATCGTCGAGCCGGAAACGCTGCTGCTCGACGAACCCCTGTCCAACCTCGACGCCAATTTGCGCGAAGAGATGCGGTTTGAAATTCGCACGGCTGCACGACGAATATCGCTACACCACGGTCTACGTCACCCACGACCAGTCCGAGGCGATGACCACCGCCGACCTGATCGCGGTGATGAATGCCGGCAAGATCGACCAACTCGGCACGCCGGAAGACATCTACGACCGGCCGCAATCGGAATTCGTCGCGCGCTTCATCGGCGCCAGCAATGTGATCAAGGGCGTCGCCCGCGACGAAAATCATATCGCGTTTGCCGGCGCGACCCTGCAGGTGGTGGGCGCCAAGCTCACCGCCGGCCAGAGCGGCGTGGTCGCGATCCGCCAGCACGACATCCAGCTTTCGACGCAGGCGCCGCAGCATCAGCAGAACGCGGTCAAGGCCACCGTGACGCGGCAGGTGTTTCTCGGCGCCAGCCGCGACTACATGGTCGAAACCTCTGACGGCACCAGCCTGCGCATCGTGACGTCAACGGAAAACCCGGTTCCCAAGGGCACCGAGGTCTGGCTCACGCTGCCGCCGGAACGCTGCCGGGCGCTGAGCCGATAAACTGCGAAGCGAACGGGAGCGACGCGATGAACAAGAAGAAACCTTCAAGGCGCGACTTTCTCAAGGACTCGCTCAAAGGCTCGGCCGCGCTGGCGCTCGGAACCGTGTTCGCCGCTCCGGTCCGCGCCCAGGCGCCGCCGGCCGAAGCGATCACGCCGCAACTGATCGAGGCGGCGAAAAAAGAAGGCAAGGTGGTCTGGTACACCTCGATCGATCTGTCGGTCGCGGAAAAGATCGCGGCCGCCTTCAAGGAAAAATTCGGCGGCATCGAGGTGCGGGTCGAGCGCACCGGCGCCGAGCGGGTGTTCCAGCGCATCGGCCAGGAATATGCCAGCAACGTCCACGCCGTCGATGTCGCCAATTCATCCGACGCCGCGCATCTGCTGGCCTGGAAGCGGCAAGGCATCCTGCTGCCTTACGTGCCCGAGGATGTCGCCAAATATTACAAGCCCGAGCACCGCGACGCCGACGGCACCTATGCCGGCTTCCGCGCCACGCTGAGCCCGATCGCCTACAACACCAAGCTGGTGAAGGCCGAGGACGCGCCGACGAGCTTCAAGGATCTGCTCGATCCCAAATGGAAGGGCAAGATCGTCAAGGCGCATCCGGGCTACAGCGGCACCATCCTGACCGCGACCTTCGAGATGGTCCGCGATATCGGCTGGGAGTATTACGAGCAGCTCGCCAAACAGAACATCATGCAGGTGCAGTCGGCGACCGATCCGCCGAAAAAGCTCTCGCTCGGCGAGCGCAGCGTGATGGCCGACGGCACCGAATACAATATCTTCCTGCTCAAGGAAGCCGGCCAGCCGGTCGAGGCGGTCTATCCGACCGAGGGCACGCCCTTCATCGTCGGGCCGAACGGCATCTTCAAGGCAGCGCCCAATCCCAATGCGGCAAAGCTGTTCCAGAATTACTGCTTCACCCCGGACGCGCAGCGGATCATCATCGACGCCGGCGGCCTGCGTTCGCTGCACACGCAGGTCAAGGAGCATTCCGGGCCGCAAGCCGCTCGCCGACATCAAGCTGATGAAGGAAGACGCCGAGGGCGCCGAGAAAGCAAAGCGAAGAGATCAAGGCGCGTTATCAGAAGATTTTTCGGGTTTGAGTAAACACGCTAGAGCCGTCATTGCGAGGAGCGAAGCGACGAAACAATCCAGATTGTTCTCGCGTAGTCAGAAGGCTGGATTGCTCGTCGCTTCGCTCGCAAGGACGAAAACCGATAGGTGACCACGATGCGAAAGAACACTCACCCGGCGCGATATCATCAAGGGCTCGGCGGCCCTTGGGCTGACGATGTTCGCAAGCCCCTCAAGGCCGCGGCGCCGCCGGCCGGAGGCGATCACGCCGGCCCTGATCGAGGCGGCGAAAAAAGAAGGCAAGGTGGTGTTCTATTCGTCGATGGATCTTCCGGTCGGCGAGAAGCTCGGAAAGGCCTTCGAGGCGAAATATCCGGGGATTGCCGTGCAGATCGAGCGCTCCGGCTCGGAGCGGCTGTTCCAGCGGGTCGCGCAGGAATTCGGCTCCGGCATCCGCGCCGCCGACATCATCAACAGTTCGGACGCCTCGCACTTCATCACCTGGAAGAAGGACAAATGGCTGGCGCCGTTCGTGACCGAAGACATCGCGCAGCATTTCCTGCCCGAATTTCGCGATCCCGACGGCATGTCCGCAACCTCGCGAATCTATCTGTCGTCGATCGCCTACAACACCAATCTGGTGAAGCCCGAAGACGCCCCGAAAAGCTTTGCGGATCTGCTCGATCCGAAATGGGCCGGCAAAATGGTCAAGGCGCATCCGGCCTATAGCGGCACCATCATGACCGCGACTTTCCAGATCGTGCGCGAACTGGGATGGGAATATTTCGAGAAGCTGTCGAAGCAGCGCGTCATGCAGGTGCAGTCATCGACCGATCCTCCGAAGAAGCTTTCGCTCGGCGAGCGCGCGGTGATGGCCGACGGCAATGAATATGGCGTGGTGCTGTTGAAGGAAGCCGGCCAGCCGGTCGAGCCGGTGTATCCCACCGAGGGCTCGCCGACGATCGCAGGACCGACCGGGATTTTCGCCACCGCGCCGCACCCCAATGCCGCGCGGCTGTTCCAGGCCTGGCTGCATACCCGCGAAACCCAGCAATTCTTCACCGACTACACCGCGCAGTATTCGGCGCATGCGCAGGTGCAATCGAAGCCGGGCCGGCGGAAGATTTCCGACATCAAGCTGATGAAGGAAGACGCCGCCGGGGTGGAGAAAATGGCCGAAGAGATCAAGACGCGTTATGCGCGGCTGTTTCGGGTGTGATGCATGATGAGAACGCGCCACATTTCTTTCACCTCTCCCCGCTGCGGGGAGGCGTCGCGCATCGCCAGATGCGCGCGGGTGAGGAGGCGTATCAATTTATCCGAGCTCGCGACGCTCACGCCATTCCCCGCGCGCGGGGAAGAGCGCGCGCTCCTCGGCATGACGGCAATCCATCAGCATTGAAATCACCATGACCATCACGACCACCACCGTCGAAACCCCGCGCGCCAAAATCGACTGGACCCAGCCGGTGCTGTGGCTGTTCGCGGCGTGCCTGGTGGTGCTGATCGTGATGCCGCTGTCGTGGCTCGCGGTCTACAGCGTCACCGACAAGACCGGCAGCCTGACGCTGCAGAATTTCGTCACGCTGTTCACCGATCCGGATTTCCTCGATCCGCTGATGACCACCGCGATCATCGCCACCACCTCCGCCGCGATCTGCTGCGTCGTCGCGGCGCCGATGGGATGGCTGGTGTCGCGCACCGACATGCCGGGACGGCAGTTCATCCGCGCGCTGGTCACGGCCTCGTTCGTGACGCCGCCGTTTCTCGGCGCCGTCGCCTGGGAATTGCTGGCGGCGCCCAACAGCGGATTGCTCAACCAGCTCTATCGCTTCGTGACCGGCATCGAGGCCGGCGAACATCTGTTCAACATCTATTCGATGACCGGAATCATTTTTGTCATCTCCTGCTACACCTTTCCGTTCGTGTTCGTGCTGGTCGCCAACGCGCTCGACAACATGCCGGGCGAACTGGAGGACGCTTCCGCCATCCTCGGCGGCCGGGCCTGGACCACGGCGCGGCGGGTCACGATTCCGCTGGCGCTGCCGGCGCTGGTCGCCGGCGCCCTGATCGCGTTCCTGCAGGCGATGACGCTGTTCGGCTCGCCGGCGATCCTGGCGCTGCCCGCCGGCTTCCACACCATGACCACGAAGATCTGGAGCCTGTTCCAGTATCCGCCAAAGCTCGAACTCGCCGCCGCCGCCGCGGTGCCGCTGCTGCTGCTGACCATCCTGCTGCTGCAGGCGCAAAAATTCATCCTCGGCCGCCGCGGCTATTCGGTGGTCGGCGGCAAATACGGCGCGCCGCGCCGGGTCGAAATGGGGATGTGGCGCTGGGCGGCGCTGGCGTTCTGCCTTGTGATCCTGCTCAGTCCGGTGTTCCTGCCGTATTTCGCGCTGTTCAACGCGGCGTTCTCGCCGAACGCCACCACGCTGGTGACGCCGGCGACGTTCACGCTGCACAACATCGTGTTCGTGTTCACCGAATTGTCGTCGACCCAGCTTGCGCTGAAGAACACCGTGATCCTCGGCGCCTCGACCGCGACCGTCGGCACCCTGCTGGCGCTGGTGATCGCCTATGTCACGACGCGCCGCGTGGTCGCAGGCCATCGCGTGCTCGGCTTTCTCGCGACCGCGCCGGTGGCGGTTCCCGGGATCGTGCTCGGCGTCGGGCTGTTCCTCAGCTACACGCGGCCGCCGTTCGTGCTCTATGGCACGCTGTGGATCCTCCTGATCGCGTTCCTGACCATCAACCTGCCCGCGGCCTATCAGCAATTGCAGGCGGCGTTCGCCACCATCCATCCCGAACTCGAGGATGCCAGCCGGATTCTCGGCGCCACGCGGCTGCAGTCGCTGCGCCAGATCACCGCGCCGTTGCTGCGCACCGGCGTGATCGCGACCTGGTGCTTTATCTTCATCGGCGTGATGCGCGAGCTTTCCGCGGCGATCGTGCTGTTCACCTCGCAGACCAAAGTGCTCTCGGTGCTGATCTACGATCTGAACGAAAGCGGCGACCTCGCCGCGATCTCGGTGCTGGGCCTCGCCATGCTGGCCATCACCTTCGCGGTGGTGCTGGCGGTGAACCAGATCCCGGGTGGCGGCAATGCCGCGGCGCGGCTGAGGAATAGTTAGGCGGCCGCCGCGCAACCGTGCATCGATTGGTTAATGCTTCGTTAAATTTCCAACGCAACGCTCCCATCCAGCACTGAATAACAACCTGGGCAGCCGCGTCACGAGATTTGCATTTCTTGGCCATGATCTGGTGATTTGAAGCAGTGGCGATCCACCATGGCTTCTGACCGGACACACCGAATGTTTCAATCGCTTTTGCGTAACCGCGTGCACGACTACGTTCGGAATTTCGGCGACCGCGGCTTCAGGGCGCGCTCGGCGGAGCGCGACGCCGAAACCGACCGGGCGCGCGCGAATTCCATCCTGGGCGCAATCGAGCAAGCTTTGGACGCGGCGGAGCGGGAACATTCCGGCCTGAGCCGGCGCGTCGAAGATGTCCTGGCCCGCGCCGCGGTCACCATGGGAAATGGAGACGACGAATACCTTGAACGCGACGCAGTCGACAGTCACCACCAAGATTTGTTCAGCACCGAAATTTCCAACGGCCAACGCCGTCTCCAGCAGCTCGCAACCGAGATTGCAAATTTCAAATTTCTGAGGGCTGCGGCGCTGAGCAGGCTTTCGGATTCGAGAGCGCCAGCATCGCCGCGCGGCTGAGGAGAGTTGATGCCGTCGTGATGACGGCGCTCTGTCTCTGTCGTCATGGCCGGGCTTGACCCGGCCATCCACGACCTTCTTGCTGAAACACTGTTAAGACGTGGATGCCCGGCACAAGGCCGGGCATGACGAACTCGTTTGGGAAGCTCTATGGCCGCAGCCACTGGCAATCCCCCAGTATCGAACCGATATAGGGGACAGCGGGTGATCCGCCGCAATCGAGGACTTCCGTGACAAAAAAAACAAAGCCCGCCCCCTCCGCTCCCCGCCGGCCGCATTCATTCACCACCCACGGCATCACCATCGTCGACGATTATGCCTGGCTGAAGGATGCCAATTGGCAGGAGGTGCTGCGCGATCCCTCGCTGCTGGCGGCGGATATCCGGACCTATCTGGAGGCGGAAAACGATTTTACCGAAAGCCTGCTCGGCCACACCGCGCCGTTGCAGAAGACGCTGGTCGCCGAGATGCGCGGGCGGATCAAGGAGGACGATTTCAGCGTGCCGGCGCCGGATGGGCCTTATGCCTATATGCGAAAATTCCGCGACGGCGGGCAGCATGAAATGTTCGGCCGCGTGCCGCGCCACGGCGGCGATGCCGAAATCGTGCTCGACGGCGATCAACTGGCGGCCGACCACAAATATTTCAAGTTCGGCGGTGCGCGGCATTCGCCGGACCACAGGCTGCAAGCCTGGAGCGCGGACGTCAAGGTTCGGAATATTTTTCGATCCGGGTGCGCGATTGGGCCGATCGCACTGACCTTGACGACCTCGTCGAGGAGACCGACGGCGGGTGGTTTGGACCGCGGATTCCAAGGCCTTCTTCTACATCAAACTCGACGACAACCACCGCCCGATGCAGGTTTGGCGGCATCGCCTCGGCACGGCGCAGGCGGATGATGCGTTGATTTACGAGGAGCAGGATTTCGGCGGTTCACGCATCTGCATGAGAGCACCAGCGGCCGTTTTTGCGTAATCGCCGGCGGCGACCATGAAACCTCCGAGCAGCGGCTGATCGATCTCAAGAATCCCGATGCGCTACCGCGGCTGGTCGCGGCCCGCGAGGTGGGCGTGCAATATTCGGTCGCCGACCGCGGCGACGAGCTGTTGATTCTGACCAATGCCGATGACGCCATCGACTTCAAGATCGTCACCGCGCCGCTGGGCTCGCCCGAGCGCGCCAACTGGCGCGACCTGATCCCGCATCGCGCCGGCGTCTACCTGATCGATATCGATCTCTATTCCGGCCATCTGGTCCGGCTGGAACGCTCCAATCGCCGCCTTCCATCATCATCCGCGATCTCGCGACCAGCGAGGAGCACGCCATCGCCTTCGATGAGGCGGCGTATTCGCTGGATACCATGGGCAGCTATGAATTCGACACCACCAATCT
>CAVUNF010000007.1:0-49375 GCA_963742695.1 uncultured Alphaproteobacteria bacterium | reverse complement strand
GATCCCGGAAGGAACGTCCCATGCGCGCATTGCTGCTTGCCGCCGGCCTTTGCTCCATCGCGGTCTCCGCGTCAGCCCAGACCGCCCGTCCCGACCCCGGCCCCTTCAGCATCGCCCGCCAAGGCAGCTTCTTCGTCGGCGGACGCGACGTGAAGTCCGAGACGCTTTCGACGCTTCCGGCCTACGCCGCGTCCGGCACCATCACGGTGGACCAGATGTACGTCCGCTATCAGGTGCCCGCCGGATCGCTGCGGGTTCCCATTACCTTGATCCATGGCTGCTGCCTGACCGGCAAGACCTGGGAAACGACGCCGGACGGCCGCATGGGTTGGGACGAGTATTTCGTCCGCCACGGCCATCCGACTTACGTCATCGACCAGGTCTGGCGCGGCCGCTCGGCCGCGGACCCGTCAGCCATCAACGCCGTGCGCAGCGGCAAGGCCGCGGTCGACAAGTTGCCCACGGTGTTCTCCGCCGGACAAGAAGGCGCCTGGGCGATCTTCCGGTTCGGCAAGGAATATCCGCAGCTGATGCCCGGCATGCGCTTTCCGGTCGCGGCGCAGGCCGAGTTCTGGAAACAGATGGTTCCGGACAGCCTCGCCAACCTGCCGACGCCAAATCCGACCGTCCCGGCGCTGTCGGAACTGGCGCAAAAGATCGGCGGCACCGTGCTGATGAGCCACTCCCAGTCCGGCGTTTATCCGTTCCAGACCGCCGTGCTCAGCCGCAAAGGCATCGCCGGCGTGGTTTCGATCGAACCGGGCGCCTGCCCCGCGCCCACTGCCGACCTGAAACCCTATGCGGGCTTGCCTATCCTGGTGCTGTTCGGCGACTACGTCGACGAATTTCCGCGCTGGGCGCCGCGTCTGAAGAACTGTCGCGCCTTCGTCGAGGCGGCCAATGCCGCCGGCGGCAAGGCGGAACTGCTGGTGCTGCCCGACATCGGCATCAAGGGCAATTCGCACATGCTGATGCAGGACGACAACAGCCTGGATATTGCCGATATCCTGCTGGGCTGGATCGGCAAGCACGTCACCGCGATGCAGTGATGCGGCCAACGCACTTCCCTCGGGCCCGGCGTGGTCCTAGCTTACGCGGTATCAAGAACACAAAGCACCCGAGCGCCGCGTGAGGCTTGCCGCCGCAGCGGGCTCGAGGCGCCAACTCAAGGGAGATTGGTTATGCAGGAACGTACCAGCTTTACATCAGGGGCTTTGGCCATTCCGTTTGACGCAGCCAAGCTCGACAGGCTGATGGAAGCCGCCGGCCTCGATGTCTTGATCGCCACCTCCAAGCACAATGTTCAGTACCTTTCGGGTGGCGCGGAGCGCGCGATCTTCTTCGACTACATGGATGCGCTCGGCGTCAGCCGCTATTTGCCGGTTGTGGTCTACGCCAAGGGCGCGCCGGAAAAGGCAGCCTATGTCGGCCATCGGCTGGAAACCCACCAGCGCGAGGTGGCGCCGCTCTGGATTCCCGAGGTCAAGACCACTTCCAGCACTTCGGTCGATGCCATCGCCTTGGCGGTCGAAGCCATCCGCGCCGCGGGTGTTCCCAAGAAGCGAATAGGCGTCGAATTGGCGTTCCTGCCGATGGATGCCGGCAAGGCGTTGTCGGCCGCCTTCCCCGACAGCGAGATCAAGGACGCGCTGTTCGTGCTGGAGCGGCTGCGCGCGGTCAAGACGCCTGCCGAACTGGCCAAGCTGCGCAAGGCTTCGGAGCTGGTGATCGAATTGATGCTCGAGGTCATTGCCAGCCACGGACCCGGTCACACCAAGCGCGAGGTCTCGGATGCCTTGCGCGTGGCGGAGGTCAAGCGCGGCCTCACCTTCGAATATTGCCTGCTCGCCGCCGGCACCAGCCACAACCGCGCGCCGTCGGAGCAACGCTGGGAAAAAGGCGACGTGATGTCGCTGGATTCAGGCGGAAACTTCCACGGCTATATCGGCGACCTCGCCCGCATGGCCATCCAGGGCGAGCCGGACGCCGAGCTTCAAGACATTCTCTCTGAAATCGAAGCGATCCAGCGCGCCGCCTTTGCGGCGGTCCAGCCGGGCAAAATGGGCGGCGATATCTACGCTGCCGCCGAAAAGCTGCTGCAGCCGTCGAAGCATCGCGAGCACACCGAATTTCTGGCCCACGGCATGGGCCTTGTCAGCCACGAAGCGCCGCGGCTCACGGCAAGGGGCCCCGTGCCCTATGACGACATCGATGCGAGGCTCCCGCTTGAGCCCGGCATGGTGGTGTCGATCGAAACCACGGCCAAGCACCCTCGCCGCGGCTTCATCAAGCTGGAAGACACCGTGATCGTCACCGACAAGGGACACGAAATCTTCGGCGAAGGCGGTCGCGGCTGGAATCGCGGCGGCACTGCGTAGACAGGACCGATGCCATAGCGGATCGCCCGCCCTACCCCGCATGCAACTGGATGCTCGTCGCCTCCAGCATGGCGGCGTTCTCCAGATGCGCGATCAGGATCCGGCCGGAGCCGACGCGCCGCTCAGTGAATTCGGCAGAAATGCGAGAGCTGATAATCGAGAAGCACTGGCGATAACACCAACCATTCTTGGCTCCCCTTGCGACCCGGCCACCCGCCGCGAATAGACGCGCTGGTCGGATATCTGCGACGCGAGCGCTCCACCGCACGTGGGCCCCGCCCCCAATTGATTACACTCCGCTACTTCGAGCCGCGCGCCGCCCCGCGCCTGCCCCTTGCGTACCCGCCCGGGTTAGGGAATGCTGCTCATGTTTCGACCGGGGTTGGCTGACTTAATAATTTTTGGGGGGGCGACAATGCGCAGATTTATCGCAGCTCTTACTATGGCCGCAGCGTTGAGTGCCGGCACGACCGTGCATGCTCAGACGATCGATCAGAAGAAATTTAACGTCGTCGGAACCTGGAGCTTCCTGACCAACTGGAAGGAACTAGAAGCTTCCGTTCTGGGCCCAGGAGCTGCCGGATGCGTCGGGCGGCAAGCTTACGGCCAACCTCAAATCGATCACCGAACTGAACCTCAAGGGTACTGAAGTACTGCGCCTGCTGAAGACCGGCGTGTTCGACTTTGCTGCCGCACTTCCCATCTATGTTGAGGATGGCGCCGCGATCGTCGAAGCCGTGGACATCGCCGGGGTCGCCCGAAACTTCCAAATGGGCCGGGAGATCATCGAAATCTGGATGCCGGAAATGCAGAAAGTCATGCGCGAACGGCACGGCGCGATGGTTCTTGGTTCCTCCCCCTTCCCGGAACAAAACTTCTACTGCCGAGGCGACATCAAGAGCATCGCCGATCTCAAGGGTAAAAAAGTCCGCGTCCAGGGCACGTCGCAGGCCGATCTCGTGAAGGGCTCTTGGTGGCGCCGCCGTAACCCTGCCCTTCGGCGAGGTCGTCCCGGCTCTTGAAAAGGGCGTCGTCGATTGCGGCATCACCGGCACCATGCCCGCCTACAAGGCGAAATGGCACGAGGTGACCGATACGCTGTTCCGCCTGCCGGTCGGCTTCTCCGTTTCCATCTGGGCCGTTAATCTGAAGACATGGAATTCGTTGAATCCAGCTACACAGGCGCTGCTGAAGAAGGAAATGGATCGATTGACCGTAAAGTCGTGGCAGGCGGTCGAGGCCGAGACCAACGAAGGGGTCGCCTGCACCACGGGTACAGGCGGCGCATGCTCCGTCGGCGCGGCTGGCAAGCTCAAGCTCGTCGTGCCGTCCGCGGCCGATCTCGTGGCACGCGACAAGGTTTGGTCGATGTGGTGTTGCCGAGCTGGGCCGGGCGCTGTGGCGCCGAATGCGCCAAGCTATGGACGGATATGATTGGCAAGAAATACGGCCTCTCAGCGAAAGCCATGTAAGGCCGCCGCGCCAATCAGGAGAGCGGACCTCGGCATTTCTGAGTGCCGAGGTTCCTTCGCACCAATGGAAGCCATCTGGAACGCAACCACCAAACTGGCTCGCCTGTTTGCCTGCCTCGGCGGTATCCTGCTGCTCGTCGCCGCATGCATGGTATCGACTGAAGTCGTTTCCCGGAAAATCCTGACCGTCGTCTATTCGGGATCGGACGAATTGGCCGCCTACCTGTTTGCTGTCGGTACGACCTGGTCATTGGCTTTTGCCCTGGTGACACGCGGTCATGTGCGCATCGACGCCTTGTACGGTCACCTGCCACTCCGCGTGGGTGCAGCTTTCGATATTTTAGCACTTGTAACCCTGGGGATCGTCGCCTTCGCTCTGCTGGATAGCGGCTTCGATCTCGTGCATGCGAATTTTGTCGAAGGAAACCGCGCCAATACCCCGCTGCGCACGCCGTTGGCGGTGCCGCAGATCCCATGGTTATTCGGCCTCGGCCTGTTCTTCTTCTCCATCGTGGTCGCCCTGCTGCGCACGTTGGTCGCGCTGCGCCGCGGCGACTACGTCACCGCAAATCAGACCGCGGGTGTGGTCTCGCAGGACGAAGAAATCGAAAGCGAACTTGCCGCTCTGGGCATCGCCTACGGTCGCCAGCGAGGTACGGACCAACCTGCCGGGCCGGCCAGCAGCAGCAACAGGTAGCCTCATTGCTCGTTTCCGCACTTCTCATGCTGGTCGTACTGCTCGCCATCAGCGTGCCCATCGCGGCGGTGATGGGCGTGCTGGGTCTTGCTCTCAACCAGTTCTACTCCTCGATGCCGCTCTACCGCGCAATGGGCGAAATCCTGTGGAACTCGAACTCTGAGTATATCCTGATCGCGATCCCCCTCTTCGTCATGCTGGGGGAAATTCTCTTGCGCTCCGGCATCGCGGAGCGCGTCTACAACGCGATTGCGCAATGGCTGTCGTGGCTGCCTGGCGGACTGATGCATGCCAATATCGGCACCTGCGCCATGTTCGCGGCGACGTCCGGTTCCAGTGTCGCCACCGCTGCCACGGTCGGCCTCGTCGCACTGCCGCAAATCGAGCAACGCAAGTATGATGAGCGGTTATTCCTGGGAACATTGGCGGCCGGCGGCACGCTTGGTATCCTGATTCCGCCGTCGATTAATTTCATCCTTTATGGACTACTGACAAACACCTCGGTACCGCGCCTCTATCTTGCCGGCATGGTGCCGGGCATCATTCTGACCAGTCTGTTCATGGTCTACGTTCTCTTGAAATGCCTCGTCACGCCCAGCAAAGGCGGACTGAAGCTGCAGACGACGTGGCGCCAGCGGCTCTATTCGCTCAAGGATCTGGTCGCGCCGCTGTTCATCTTTTCCATCGTAGTCGGATCGATTTATGCCGGCTGGGCCACGCCGACGGAGGCCGCCTCCCTCGGCGTGCTCGCCGCGATGCTCCTCGCGGCCTGGGAACGCAGATTGAGCCTGACGGTGATGCGTGCGGTACTGGAAGGTACGATGCGCACCACGGCATTGATCATGCTGATCATCATGGCTGCGCAGTTCCTGAATTTTGTGCTCGCCGCGATCGGACTGACCGACGGCATGGGCAAGGCGATCGAAGACCTCAACCTTGGCAAGTACGGCACACTGGGATTGATCGTAGTCTTCTACCTTGTGCTCGGCTGCTTCATGGAGACGATCTCCATGATGATCCTGACGACGCCTTTCATCTTTCCGATCATCGAGAACCTCGGCTGGGACCCGATCTGGTGGGGTATCGTACTGACCATCCTGATCGAGGCGGCCCTGATCACCCCACCCGTCGGGCTCAATCTCTATGTCGTACAGGGTATGCGAGGACGCGGCTCCATCACAGACGTCATCTGGGGCTCGCTCCCCTTCGTTGGCCTGATGATGGTCCTGATCGGACTGCTGATGATCTGGCCATCGATAGCGCTTTGGCTGCCAAAGATCGTGATGGGTTGAGCGGCCCCGGGGCCCGTTCCCCATGACGACAGCGATGCGAGGCTCCCGCTTGAACCCGGTTTGGTGGTATCGATCGAGACCAGAGTGAAACACCCTCGCCGCGGCTTCATCAAGCTGGAGGACACGGTGATCGTGACCGACAGGGGACACGAAATCTTCGGCGAAGGCGGTCGCGGCTGGAATCGCGGCGGCATTGCATAGACAGGACCGACAAGACGGACATGGCCATTATCAACTGCGACATGGGCGAGGCCTTCGGCCTCTACAAAATGGGCGATGACGAAGGCCTGATGCCGCTGATCGATGTGGCCAACGTGGCTTGCGGCTTCCATGGCTCCGATTTCAATCACATGCGTGCGACGGTGCGCCTCGCCAAGCGGCATGGCGTCAAGGTGGGCGCGCATCCTTCCCTGCCCGATTTGCAAGGGTTTGGACGCAGGGAGATGAAGATCGGCCGCGAGGAACTGACGAACTGCCTGCTGTACCAGATCGGCGCCCTCAAGGCGTTCCTGGATGCCGAAGGCGCAACCCTCAATCATATCAAGCCGCACGGCGCGCTCTACGGCATGGCCGCGCGGATGGAGGACGTCGCCGAGGCCGTGGCGGACGCCGCCGATGTCTACAAGGTGCCGCTGTTCGGCATGAAAGGGACGCTGCACGAGGCGGTCTATCGGCGCCGCGGTCATGACTTCGTCGCCGAATTCTACGCCGATCTCGATTACAATGCCGAGGGTGGCCTCATCATCACCCGCGAACACGACGCCAAGGATCCAGCCGACGCGGCAGCGCGTTGCCGGCGTGCCCTGAGCGACGGCAAGACGCGAAGCGTCGCTGGAAACGATGTCGCGGTAGGGGCCGACAGCATCTGTGTCCACTCCGACACGCCGAATGCCGTCGCCATCGCCCGGGCCGTTCGCGACGTCGTTCCGCTCGTATCCGCGCGGCGCGATGAAGGCGACGGTCGTAGCCATGTTACCGGGTATCCGGTATCTTTGCATGGGCTTGTTTTCGCGATTTTGAGTCTCGGTGCCTTAGCGCCCCTTGAACCGCGGCTTGCGCCGCTCGAGGAACGCCGCGACGCCCTCCTTGTGATCCTCGCTAAAGCTCGCCAGCGCGAACTGGTCGACGTCCATATGGCCGGCGAGGTCGTCGAGCGCGTGGGTCAGGCGATTGACGGTCAGCTTGGTCATGGCGACCGACAGCGGCGGCTGGGCCGCGACCTTGGCGGCCAGCGCCATCGCGGCGTCGAATGCCTTGCCGGGATCGGCCACCTCCTCCACCAGTCGCCATTCGTAGGCCTCCGCGGCGCTGATGCGCTGGTCGGCCAGGATCACCGCCTGCTTGGTGCGGGCCGGTCCCATCAAATGCAGCATCCGCGGCACGCTCTGCCAGCTCATGTTCATGCCGAGCCCGATCTCGGGCACCCGCATATGGGCGTCACGCGCCATGACGCGAAAATCCAGCGCCACCGCCAGCGCCACGCCGCCGCCGATGCAAAAGCCTTCAATGGCGCCGATGGTGATCTGCTCCATCTCCTGCCAGGCGTGGGTCAGCCGCGGCCCTAGCTTGAGGTGCCGGCGTAGCGAGCCCGAGATCCATGGTCTTGCGCGCCCGGCCTTCCGCGTCCTTGAGGTCGAACCCGGCGCTGAACGCCTTGGCGCCGCCGGTCAGCACCACCACGGAGGTGTCGCCGTCATCTTCGAAACTGCGCGCCGCGTTGGTGAGCTGACGCAGCGCTTCCGGCGACAGCGCGTTGATGCCGTCGCCGCGGTCGAAGCGCACCACGGCGATGCGTCCGTCGGGCCCGAGGCCCTTTTCGATGGTCACGAACTCGGCCATGTCGCACCTCCCTGCCCGGCCTTGATCGGCGTTATTCCTTGCATTTTCTTCAATGTTTTACAGCGGCGTTAACCGCATCCGCAAGGACGCCGATTTGTTGGCAATTTAACAAAGATTGCAGTGTTACGACCGACCTTGCGACAAGGGCGGATCAATGACGATTCAAATTATCACGCGGAGCGATGCACTGCGCCATACCGGCAGGCGCGTTGCCGTGGTTGTAAGCCTTACGGTCGCCATGACCGCGGCCACCACGCTGTTGCATTTGGGTACCGATCTGAACGCCAATGTTGCCGTCGGCCATGTGATCTTCTCGAGCATATGCGCCGCGGCGGCAATTTCGACCCTCCTCGCGGGAGCCCTCATTTTCCGGTCCGCGCTGTTGATGCAGCAATTGACGCTGCGCGCAGCGAGCTGTCGCAGATTTCGCGCACCGATCAATTGACGGGATTGCTGAACCGGCGCGGCTTCGATGACGCCGCAGCCTCGGCATTACAGTCGGCAAACGCGACAGGTCGCTCCGCCGTGGTCTTCATGTGTGACGTGGATCGCTTCAAGTCCATCAATGACCGGTACGGCCATGATTTTGGCGACAAGGTGCTGATCGAGATCGGCGACGTATTGCGCTTGTTCGCCGGGAAGGAGGACGTGCTGGTGGCCCGCCATGGCGGCGAGGAATTTGCCGCGCTGATGACTGGAATAACCCACGAACAAGCCGCGCAATACGCCGAGGATATTCGCCATGCCTGCGCGGCTGCGGAAATCCTGATCGACGGAATCCACGCCCGCGTCACCATCAGCATCGGGTTCACGGTCTCGCGCGGCGAGAACGATCTCTCGAAGATCATGCGAATTGCCGATCAGGCGCTCTACGCCGCCAAGCACGGCGGCCGCAATCGCGTGGCACGGGCGGATACGCTGTCCCTCGCCGCCTGACGATCGGGCCGCTTTAGACGACGCTCACAAATGTCCGGTGCGATGATGGTCGGGTTTGCCGCCCGGCACCGGAAACCGGATCGTGGTTCCGATCGTGATCCAGTTGGCGTTTTCGCCCGAGATATTGCGGCCATAGATGACGTCGACCGAAAAAATCTCGTTGGGCCGATAGCGCAGGCCGGTCTGAAACCTCGGCCGGATCACGTAGGGATCGTCGGATGCCCCGGCCTGGCCGAACGCCTCGATTGTCCATTGCAGGACATCGGTGAGTTTCCAGTCGAAGCCGACGCCGTAGGTCAGATAGTGCCGATCGACGGTGCGGTCCCACAGCCAGCCGGCAATGGCGTTAATTCGCATGGTTTCGGTGAGCCGGAACGTCGCCGGGGCAGACGCGAACGCCGTCGATGTTTTCCCCGGTCTGGGCGTCGAACGAACCGCCGGCGGACAACGAAAAGCCGAGTTTCCCGATCCCGGTGGGAGCGATATTGGTTTTGGCCTTGGGCGCGAGGCTGGTGCTCCAGTCGCCTTCGCTGCGCGACCTGACGGTCTGCATGCTCAACTCGACCGGCCTGAACACATTCACGATGCAGGAGGGATTGGCCACGGCCGAAAAATCGGTGTTGGTCGCCGTCGATAGCCAGCTCTCGAGCTTGCACGATCCGGCTTCGCCGACATCGGCGGCATCCACCGCATAGGCACCATTCGCCGCCCGCGCCTCACCGCTCGCGAGCCACGGAATGGCCGCTGCCGCCACGCAGGCTATGCGTATTGCCCTGCCCCCCATGCGGGAATGCTAGCAGAGTCTGCACCTCGACATATCCTGAATTTTGCCTATCCTCAGGGTATGACCGGACATGACCACGACCACGATCACGACCATTCCGAACTGTCGGAGACCGAACTGCGGGTGCGCGCGCTCGAGACCATCCTGACCGAAAAGGGCTATGTCGATCCGGCCGCGCTCGATGCCATCATCCAGGCCTATGAGACCAAGATCGGCCCGCACAATGGCGCGCAGGTCGTCGCCAGGGCCTGGACCGATCCGGCCTTCAAGCAAGCCCTGCTGGATGACGCCAGCAAGGCGGTGAGCACGCTCGGCCATGTCAGCCGGGTCGGCGATCATCTGGTCGCGGTCGAGAACACGCGTGAGCGCCACAACATGGTCGTGTGCACGCTGTGCTCCTGTTACCCCTGGGAAATGCTCGGGCTGCCGCCGGTCTGGTACAAGGCCTCGCCCTATCGCTCCCGCGCCGTAAAGGACCCGCGCGGCGTGCTCGCCGATTTCGGCGTCAGCCTGCCGAAGGAAACCGAGATCCGGGTCTGGGATTCGACCGCCGAGACGCGCTTTCTGGTGCTGCCGATGCGGCCCGATGGCACCGAGGGCTGGAGCGAGCAGCAGCTCGCCGAGCTGGTGACGCGCGACTCGATGATCGGCACCGGATTCCCGAAGACGCCGGGCGCGCCCTCATGAACGGCGTGCACGACATGGGCGGCATGGACGGCTTCGGCAAGGTTGAGCCCGAGCCGAACGAGCCGATGTTTCACACCGAATGGGAAGCCCGCGTGCTGGCGATGGTGCGTGCGATGGGCGCCGCCGGCGCATTCAACATCGATACGTCCCGCTTCTATCGGGAGGCGCTGCCGCCGCATGTCTATCTCAGCAGTTCCTACTACAAGAAATGGTTCCTCGGGCTTGAGGACCTGCTGCTCGACAAGGGATACGTCGCAGCCGAGGACCTCGCCGCCGGCCACGCGGTGCAACCGCCGAAGCCGCTCAAGCATGGCAAGTTCGACGTCGCCAATGTCGAACGCGTCATGGTGCGCGGCCAATTCGGCCGCGACGCCGCTGCGCCCGCAAAATTCAAAGCCGGGCGATCGGGTCCGCGCGAAAAACATTCACCCGGTGACGCACACGCGGTTGCCGCGCTACGTGCGCGGCCATGTCGGCGTGGTCGAGCGCGACCACGGCTGTCATGTGTTTCCGGACTCGGCCGCGATGGAAGCCGGCGAAAATCCGCAATGGCTCTACACCGTCGTGTTCGACGGCGCCGAGCTATGGGGGCCGGATGCCGACCCGACCGTCAAAATATCCATCGACGCGTTCGAGCCGTATCTGGAGCCGGCTTGATGGATGCCGCCAGTGCGCGCGTAACCGGGGCTGTGCCAGGCATTCCCCGCGATGATGACGGCCCGGTGTTTCGCGAGCCGTGGGAAGCGCAGGCCTTTGCCATGGCACTGGTGCTGCACGAGCGCGGCCTGTTTACCTGGAATGAATGGGCCGCCACGCTGGCCGATGAGATCAAGCGCGCGCAGGCGGCCGGCGATCCCGACACCGGCGAGACCTATTACCGGCATTGGCTGGCGACGCTGGAAAGGCTGATCGCCGCCAAAGGCGTCGCGACATCCGATACCCTGCACCGCTACCGCGACGCCTGGGACCACGCCGCCGACCGCACGCCGCATGGTTCGCCGATCGAATTGAAGCCGGAAGATTTTTCCGGAGCGGCTACGCACGCATAGGTCGGTCAGGGTTTCGGCCGCCGCATACTCCCGCCAGCCCTTGGCGCGCAACGCGCAGGCCGGACATTCGCCGCAGCCATAGCCCCAGTCATGCCGCGCGCCGCGTTCGCCGAGATAGCAGGTGTGGGAGTGCTCGCGGATCAGATCGACCAGCCCTGCCCCGCCGAGTTCATCGGCAAGCTTCCATGTGCTGGCCTTGTCCAGCCACATCAGCGGCGTGTGCAATTCGAACGCGCCTGGCCATGCCGAGATTGAGCGCGGCGTTCAACGCCTTGATGGTCTCGTCGCGGCAATCCGGATAGCCGGAATAATCGGTCTCGCACATGCCGCCGATGATGTGGGTGATGCCGCGCCGGTAGGCCAGCGCGGCGGCAAAGGTCAGGAACACCAGATTGCGGCCGGGCACGAAGGTGTTGGGCAGGCCGTCCTCGCCCATCGCGATCGCGACATCGCGCGTCAGCGCGGTGTCGGAAATCGTGGCCAGCGTCGGAATCTCCAGGGTGTGGCTGTCGCCAAGCTTGGCCGCCCAGTCCGCCCGCAACGACTTGATGCCGTCGAGCAGGCCGGTCGCGGCATCCGAGCTCGATGGCATGGCGCTGGCCGTAATTGAAGCCGAGCATTTCGACCCGCGCAAAGCGCTGCAGCGCCCAGGCGAGGCAGGTGGCGGAATCCTGTCCGCCGGAAAACAGCACCAGCGCGGTTTCGGATTGGAATGGGTTGCTCATGGCGTGCCAATAGCACTCATCGATGTCAGCGCCAATCGGTGGAAATAGCCGCCTTGTCCGACTCGTTTCGCTGGGATCACCGCGCGTCTTGCGGCATACAGGCCTGATCGTCTCTCAGGCTTCGGTGCGCCATGACCCCTTCCCGCGATATTTCACGCCTGCTCGAGATCATGGCGACGCTGCGAACGCCCGGCAGCGGCTGCCCCTGGGACCTCGAACAGAATTTTGCGACCATCGCGCCCTACACCATCGAGGAAGCCTATGAAGTCGCCGATGCCATCGCGCGCGGCGATCTCGACGATCTGCGCGACGAACTCGGCGATCTCCTGCTGCAGGTGGTGTTTCACGCCCGCATGGCCGAAGAGCAGGATGCGTTCGCGTTCGGCGACGTGGTCGAGGCGATCACGCGCAAGATGATCCGACGGCATCCGCATGTCTTCGCCGACAAGGATGGGCAAGCTGACGCCGGTCGGCGTGAAGAGCGCGTGGGACCGCATCAAGGCCGAGGAGAAGGCCGAGCGCGCGGCGCGCCGGCCCGAAGCCAGCGCTTCGCCAAGATCGCTGCTGTCGGGCGTCAAGGCGGGCCAGCCGGCGTTGACGCGGGCGATGGAATTGCAGCGCAAGGCCTCGACCGTCGGCTTCGACTGGAACGATCCGCGCGCGGTGCTGCGCAAAATCCGCGAGGAAGCCGACGAGATCGAGGCCGCGCTCGACCGCGGCGACGCCAATGAACTCGCCGAGGAAACCGGCGATCTCCTGTTCGCGCTGGTCAATCTGGCGCGGCATGTCGGCGCCGATCCCGATCAGGCGCTGCGCGGCACCAACGCCAAATTCGAGCGCCGCTTTTCCTATATCGAACGGGCGCTGGAAGCGCAGGGGCGCTCGCTGCGAGGCAGGCTTCGCTGCCAGAGATGGACGCGTTGTGGAAAGCGAAGCCGAAGGACGTCAAGAATAATCGTTGCGCGCCGCGGACGACGATGCGTTATTTCACACCGGATGCGGCACCGCATCGAAGCGGTTGACCACGATATCGCGCTTGGTTTCATCGACGCGCACGGTCATGTCGAACCGCCCGTCGTGAAACTCCTTGTTGAGGATTTCCGAATTGCGGTGCAGCCAGCTGATGCCGGCGCCGTCGGCGGCGTCGATCGAGAGGTCCAGCGTCATCCGCGTGGCGGCCAGCCGATCCTCGATCGCGGCCAACAACGCCTCCATCCCCTCGCCGGTTTCGGCGGAGACCAGGAAACACGGCCGTTCCGGCGGACGGCGGGCGGCGATGTTTTGCAGATTTTCGCGCTCTCCGGATCGAAGCGATCGATCTTGTTCCAGACTTCGAGGATGCGCTGCCCCGCATTCGGATCGATGCCGAGCTGGCGCAGCACGGTATCGACGTCGCGCTGCTGCGCATCGGCATCTTCATGCGAGATGTCGCGGACGTGGAGAATGACGTCGGCTTCCAGCACCTCTTCCAGCGTCGCGCGAAACGCCGCGACCAGCTGGGTCGGCAGGTTGGAGATGAACCCGACGGTGTCCGACAGCATCGCCTTGCCGCCATGCGGCAGCGCCAGCGCGCGCAGCGTCGGATCGAGCGTCGCAAACAGCATGTCGGCGGCCTGCACCTCGGCGCGGGTCAGGCGGTTGAACAGCGTCGACTTTCCGGCATTGGTGTAGCCGACCAGCGCCACCACGCGGTACGGCACCCGCTTGCGCCCCGCGCGATGCAGCCGCCGCGTCGCCTGCACCTTCTTGATTTCGTTCTCGAGCCGGGTGATGCGCTCGCCGATCAGGCGGCGGTCCGCTTCGATCTGGGTTTCGCCGGGACCGCCCATGAAGCCGAAGCCGCCGCGCTGGCGCTCCAGATGGGTCCATGATCGCACCAGGCGGCTGCGCTGATAGTTCAGATGCGCGAGTTCGACCTGCAGCGCGCCTTCCTTGGTCTTGGCGCGGCGGCCGAAGATTTCGAGGATCAGCCCGGTGCGGTCGAGCACCTTGGTGTTCCAGGCCTTCTCGAGGTTGCGCTGCTGGATCGGCGACAGCGCGCAATCCATCACCACCAGCTCGATCTCGTGGCCGGTGATGAGCCCGAGGATCTCCTCGACCTTGCCCTTGCCGAGATAGGTCGCGGGCCGGATCTGGCTGATCGGCGCGATCAGCGCGTCGGCGATCGTGAGGTCGATGGCGCGCGCCAGGCCGACGGCTTCCTCCAGCCGCGCCTCCGAGCCGCGTATGACATGCTGATCCGTTTGCGCTTCGGGGTCGCCCCGGCGCATTCGTAAGTAAGGGCCGATGACGATCACCCGCCCGGTTTCTTTGCCCCCTGCCGACCGCGGACGGTCGGCGCCCCCTTCAAGATTTCGGGGTTCCAATCAGATCACTTTCAAGCCGGAGCATCCTCGCCACCTTCGAACAACTGGATCGGAGCGCCCGGCATGATGGTCGAGATCGCGTGCTTGTAGACAAGCTGCGAATGACCGTCGCGCCGAAGCAGCAGGCAGAAATTGTCGAACCAGGTGACAATCCCCTGCAGCTTCACTCCATTGACCAGAAAGATCGTCAGTGGCGTCTTGGTTTTGCGAACGTGATTTAGGAAGGTGTCTTGTAGATTTTGTGCGCGGTCTGCCGCCATTGTTTTTGTCCCGCATTCTTGTTTGCTTCTTTTTATTGAACCGATTGCTGCTCTCTTGTGGAGCGTCCCCCGGTTGCCGGCTTCCCCTGAGATCCCCCTCCGGGCGCGCGGCGGTATGATTAGAAGGCAGGCGCGGTTTTTAGGCAAGCCAGTTCGCGCGTCAGGCCTGCGGAACACACGCGCAATTCTCCGTAAAAGCCCGGAAAGAGATGAATTTTCTCAAGCAAATGCATGAATGAACGATGGTAGCGCAATCAGCCGACGCCCAGCGCCTTGAGCTTGCGATGCAGCGCCGAGCGTTCCATGCCGACAAATTCCGCTGTGCGAGAGATGTTGCCGGAGAACCGGCTGATCTGGGCGATCAGGTAGTCGCGCTCGAACACCTCCCGCGCCTCGCGCAGCGGCAGGCCCATGATGTGCTCGCCATTGTTGCTGGTCGGCATCGCCGGAACCATCGAGCCGACGTCCTGCGGCAGCATGTCGGCGGTGATGATGACTTCCGGACCGCCGCCGGCCAGAATCATCACGCGCTCGACATTGTTGCGAAGCTGGCGGACATTTCCCGGCCAGACGTGGGACTGCAACACCGCCATCGCATCCTGGCCGATCTGGCGCTTCGGCAGGCCGGTCGCGACCGAGATCTGGTCCATGAAATAGTCGATCAGTTCGGGAATATCCTCGCGGCGCTCCGACAGCGGCGGCACGCGGATCGGCACCACGGACAGCCGATGATAGAGATCCTCGCGGAAGCGGCCTTCCGCGATCTCCTCTTCCAGATTGCGCGCCGTCGAGGAGATGATGCGCACGTCGACATTGACCTTGGTGGTGCCGCCCGAGCGCTGGAAGGTCTGATCGACCAGCACCCGCAGGATCTTGTTCTGGGTCTCGCGCGGCATGTCGCCGATTTCATCGATGAACAGCGTGCCGCCATGGGCTTCTTCCAGCGCGCCCGCCTTGCGTTGCTGCTCGCCGTTGGACTGTTCGATGCCGAACAGCTCGACTTCCATGCGCTCCGGCGTGATCGCCGCGGCGTTGATGACGACGAAGGGTCCTTCGGCGCGGCTTGAGGCGTTATGCAGCGTGCGCGCCGCCAATTCCTTGCCCGCGCCGGAGGGGCCGACGATCAGGATGCGGCTATTGGCCTTGGCGGCCCGATCGATGGTCTGGCGCAGCTGATTCATGCAGGCGGAGCGGCCGGTCAGCACGCTCGCGGCCGGCGCGAGCTGCTTGAGTTCCTTCACTTCGCGTTTCAGCCGCGACGTTTCCAGCGCGCGCGTCGCCACCAGAATCAGGCGATCGGCCTTGAAGGGCTTTTCGATAAAGTCATAGGCGCCGCGCTTGATCGCCGCGACCGCGGTTTCGATATTGCCGTGCCCGGAGATCATCACGACCGGCACGTCGGCGTGGTCGCGCTTGACCTGCTCCAGCAACTGCAACCCGTCGAGCTTGCTGCCCTGCAGCCAGATGTCGAGAAACACCAGATGCGGGCGGCGATTGGCGATTTCCGCCAGCGCCGAATTGCTGTCGCGGGCGGTCCGGGTGGTGAAGCCCTCGTCGTCAAGAATGCCGGCGACCAGATCCCGAATATCCGCTTCGTCATCGACAATCAGAATGTCATTTGCCATGGGTCACGCCTGTCTTGTCAGTTGCCTGTTGCGGCTTCGATTTTTGCTTCATTGTTAGTCGTGTCGGTGGGCTGAATGGTTTCGGACGCCGGCGGTTTTGTTTCGGAAGCCGTCTCCTTCGCTTCGGCCTTCGGCGCATGGCCCGAGACTCGCAAACCGCAAGCGCATCCAGGCGCCGCGCTGGCCCGGCCGGATATCCGCGGCATCGTGGAGTTCGATCCGGCCGCCATGGTCTTCCAGAACCCGGCCGACGATCGCGAGACCAAGGCCGGTGCCCTTTTCGCGCGTCGTGACGTAGGGTTCGAGCAGGCGCGCTCGGCTCACCTTCGGCAGGCCGATGCCGTTGTCGATGACGTCGATCACGATGTCCTCGTTGTCGCGCGCGGCGATGACGTCGATACGACCCTTGCCCAATTCCTCCGCAGGAACGGCCTCGATGGCTTCGGTCGCGTTCTTGATGATGTTGGTCAGCGCCTGCGAAATCAGCCGCCGGTCGAACTGCGCCCGCATCGGATCGTCCTTGATCTCGGCCTCGATATCGATGTCGGGATGCCCGACCCGCATCAGGAACACGGCCTGGCGCACGGTGTCGGCGACGTCCTCGCCTTCCATCACGGGCTTCGGCATCCGCGCGAAGCGCGAGAATTCATCGACCATCCGCCTGATGTCATCGACCTGCCGCACGATGGTGTCGGTGCATTGCTCGAAGATGGCCTTGTCCTCGGTGATGACCTTGCCGAATTTGCGGCGGATGCGTTCGGCCGAAAGCTGGATCGGCGTCAGCGGATTCTTGATCTCGTGGGCGATGCGGCGGGCGACGTCGCCCCATGCCGAGGTCCGCTGCGCGGAAACCAGTTCGGTAATATCGTCGAGCGTGATGATGTAGCTGTCGCGCGACTGGCTGGTCTGCTCGGCGCTGACGCGAACCGAAAGATTGCGTTCATGGCCGTCGCGGGTGATCGTGATCTGGCCCTGCACCAGCCGCTGGGTACCCTCCCGCGCCGTCTTCATCATGTCGTCGAGTTCGGGCAGCACGTCCGACAGCGGATGATCCAGCGTCTCCGATTCGGCGTGACCGATCAGTTTCTCGGCGGAGCGATTGAGAATGCCGACGCTGCCGGAGGCATCGACGCCGATGATGCCGGCGCTCGCCGACGACAACACCGCCTCGATGAAACGCCGGCGGCTGTCGATCAGATCGCTCGCGCTGACCAGTTCGTCGCGCTGGGTGCGCAACTCCTGCGTCATCTTGTTGAAGGTCTCGCCGAGCTGGGCAAGATCGCCCTCGGAGCGGTGCACCGGCACCTGGACATGCAGATCGCCGGTCGAGACGATATTGGCCGCACTCATCAGCCGCCGTATCGGAGCCACCAGCCAGTTGGCGAAATTCAGCCCGATCAGAACCGAGGCCATCAGGATGGTCAGGGCGATCACCGCGAACATCAGCGCGAACGCCACCTGAATGCCGAGCTTGCGCGATTCGAGTTGGGCATATTCGGCGACGCTGGCCTGGGTTTGCTGAAGCTGCGCCACCACGCGCGGATCGAGCAGCCGCGCCACGTAAAGGAAGGTGTCGTTGAACGCGCGCAGCCGGATCACCGCCGCGACGTAATTCGCTTCGATGAACACCGCGATCTGCGGCTCGTTTTCATTGACGCCGTTGAGGAATTCCGGCGCCGGCGTCGTGAAGGCCTGCTGAATGCCGGTTTGCGCGGTCTCCAGGATGTTGGCGCTCCTTGTCGATCAGCATGGCGCCCGGCAGGTTGCGCGAGGCGGCACTTCTGGTCAGCAACTGGAGAAACGTGCCGCGGTCCTGGTCGAACAATGGCCGGGCGTTGGCGATATCGTTGGCCATTCCCAGAATGTCGCCGCGAATGGCCTGCGCGTGCTCATGCAGATAGGCGTTGGCAACGATCAGCGAATTCTCGATCACCTCACGGGTCGGGCCTGAAAACAGCCGATCAAGGCCGCGGTCGATGGTCACATTGGCGACGACCGCCACCAGCACGGCCGGCAGCACCGCAATGACGGAAAACAGGCTGACGATCTGGATGTGCAGCCGCGCCGCCGCCCGGCCGCGCCGGCGGGCCTGGACCACCTGCCAGACCTCGCGGACGATGATGCCGACCAGCACCAGAATGGTCGCCGCATTGATCAGCAGGAACGAAATGACCACTTCGCGGGTCGGTTCGATCGGGGTCAGGTTGGTGAGCACCACGAAGGTGAGAAAGGCCGAAATCAGGGCCAGGACGACCGCAAACGGCGCCAGCAGCCTCCGCAGGGACCATCCCTTGGATTCGGTGAACGACAGGATCGAACGATGAGGTTGAGGTGTCTGCGCTGGTCATTCCGGCAATGGTGAGCTGAAGGCCTAAGGTCCGCCGGCAGCGGACTGATGCATTCATATCACAATGTTGCCAAATTACGACAATTCCACGGCGCGCCCTTTGCCACAGGACCGGGCGCGCGGGCACCCCTAGCTCCCGCTGCGGTAGACCTGAATGTCGAGGTCCCTGATCTTCTTCCGCAGCGTGTTGCGGTTGAGGCCGAGCAGGTCGGCGGCACGGATCTGGTTGCCCCGGGTCGCTGCCAGCGCCGCCGTCAGTAGCGGCACCTCGATCTCCTTGAGGATGCGATGATAGAGGCCGGGCGGCGGCACGCCGTTGGGGAAACCCGAGAAATGCGACGACAAGTAGGCTTCGACCGCGCCGCCGAGATTATCGACGCCGTGATGGACGCTGCCACCCGAGGTGACGGCCGGCGGCGCCAATTCGCCATCGATCACCGAGCCGGTGATGACGTCCTGGGGATACAAGGCCGCCAGCCGCCGCGCGAGGTTTTCAAGCTCACGCACATTGCCGGGCCAACGGTGCTGTTTCAGGCGTTCCACCGCCAGCGCGTCGAGCTTCTTCGGCGGCAGGCCGTCCTTCTCCGCCAGCGTAAAGAAATGCCGGATCAAATCGGGCAGATCCTCGATCCGCTCGCGCAACGGAGGCAGACGCAGCGGCACGACGTTCAAACGGAAGAACAGATCTTCACGGAACAGCCCCTGCTGGATCAGGATACGCAGATCCTTGTTGCTGGCGGCGACGATGCGGACGTCGGTCTTGATCGGCGTGCGGCCGCCGACGGTGGTGTATTCGCCCTGCTGAAGCACCCGTAACAGACGGGTCTGCGCTTCCATCGGCATGTCGCCGATTTCGTCGAGGAACAGCGTCCCACCTTCGGCCTGCTCGAACCGGCCGGAGGCACGGGTGTTGGCGCCGGTGAAGGCGCCGCGCTCATGGCCGAACAATTCGGACTCGATGAGGTCGCGCGGGATCGCCGCCATGTTGACGGCGACGAAGGGGCCGTTGCGCCGCTTGCCGTAGTCGTGCAGCGCGCGCGCGACCAGTTCCTTGCCGGTGCCGGACTCGCCGGAAATCATCACGGTCAGGTCGGTTTGCATCAACCGCGCCAGCACCCGATAGATTTCCTGCATCGCCGGCGAGCGGCCGACCAGCGGGATCGAGTCGAATTCGGATTCGTCGGCGTGGCTGGCGACCCGTTCCTTGGGCTCCGCCAGCGCCCGGCCGACGATGGTGATCAGTTCCTTGAGGTCGAACGGCTTCGGCAGATACTCATAGGCGCCACGTTCGGAGGCGCGGATCGCGGTCATGAAGGTGTTTTGGGCGCTCATCACGATCACGGGGAGATTCGGCCGCATCTTCTTGATCCGCGGCAGCAGATCGAACGCGTTCTCGTCGGGCATCACCACGTCGGTGATGACGAGATCGCCCTCGCCCTGGCTGACCCAGCGCCACAGCGTCGCCGCGTTCCCCGTCAGTCGCACCTCATATCCGGCGCGCGAGAGGGCCTGGTTCAGAACCGTACGGATGGCGGTGTCATCGTCGGCGACAAGTATGCTACCTGCGGGCATTGTTATTCCTCATCTTGAGTTCTGTGAGGCATGCGACGGCGTCCCCGAAACGTCGTCGCGGTTGCTTTGGTCGAAGTGCTTCGTGCTGTTGAACATCGGCAGCAGCACGCGGAAGGTGGTCTTCCGCGGCTGGGATTCGCATTCGATGATGCCGCCGTGATCGCCGACGATCTTGGCCACCAGCGCAAGCCCGAGGCCGCTGCCGGTCTGCTTGGTGGTGACGAAGGGATCGAACAGGTTCGGCAGCAGGTCTTCCGGTACGCCGGAGCCATTGTCCTTGACGCAGAATTCGAGCGGCAGCGACACCCGCGATTTCTTCCCCGGCACCGACAGCCGGACCCCCGGTCGGAATGCGGTGGTGAGCTGGATCTCCGCGTCGCTGCCGAGATCGACCACCGCCTCGGCGGCATTCTTCACCAGATTGAGAAACACCTGGATCAGCTGATCCTGATTGGCCAGCACCGGCGGCAGCGATGGATCGTAATCCTCGACGAAGCGGATATTGCGGGCAAAGCCCGATTGCGCCAGCCGCTTGACGTGATCGAGCACGCTGTGAATGTTGACCGGCCCGCGCGCCACGGGGCGGTCGTCGCCGAACACTTCCATGCGGTCGACCAGCGTGACGATGCGGTCCGCTTCGTCGCAGATCAGCCGCGTCAGCATGCGGTCTTCCGACGATGCCGCCTGTTCGAGCAGTTGCGCCGCGCCGCGGATGCCCGACAGCGGGTTCTTGATTTCATGCGCCAGCATCGCGGCCAGCGCGATCACCGAACGCGCGGCACTGCGATGCGTCAGTTGCCGGTCCATCTTGTCGGCGATGGTGCGCTCCTGCAGCATCACCACGATATGGCCGGGCCGCTCGGTGAGCGGGGCGACGTGAAGATCGACCTGGCGATCGCCGCCGATGCGCGGCGTGCCGAGATCGACCTTGTATTCATTGACCGGCGAGCCGCTCGAGCGCACCTGCTCGATCAGCGCCAGCAGCGGACTGCCGAACGGCACCAGTTCCTTCAACGATTGACGCTGCAGGAATTGCGTCGAAATCTCGAAAAACGATTCAGCGGCCATGTTGGCATCGACGATCTTGCCGTCGGGGGCGATCAGCAGCACCGGGTTCGGCAGCGCATTGAGGATCGCCTCGCTGTCCGAGGGTACCGGCCGGCGATGTTCTGCGACGGAATTCATGCAGCAGCACTCCACGCAAAATCGTCGAAGGCATCCTCGAGGGACCGATGCACGCCGTGCGGATTGTCCGATGTCAGTATGTCTTGCCGCCAGGTCTTGAGCTTGGTTGCCGGCGCGCGGCTGCATTGGGCCGCGATCTCCAGCGCCCAGCCGAGATGTTTGCGCGCGTGGCGCAGGCCGATGCGCAATCCGTAATGGCGGCAGACTTCGTCGTAGAGCGCGCGGATATATTTCAGCTGCTCCGCGAGCGATCGGTGCGGATTCGACGATTCCGGTTTCGAGCCGGCGCCCGATCTGTCCCGGCAACCATGGCTGGCCCTGCGCGCCCCGCCCGACCATGACGGCGTCGGCACCGGACATTTCGAGTGCCTTCACGGCTTTCTCGAACGATGTGATGTCGCCGTTCACGACCAGCGGAATATCGATCGCGTCTCTGACGGCGCGCACCGCGGCCCAATCGGCCTCGCCCTTGTAGAATTGGCAACGCGTGCGGCCGTGCACCGAAATCAGCTGCACGCCGGCGGCCTCCGCGCGGCGCGCCAGTTCCGGCGCGTTGAGCGAGCGATCGTCCCAGCCGAGCCGCATCTTCAGCGTGACCGGCACCTTCACCGCGGCGATGGTGGCCTCGATCAATTTCAGGGCGTGATTGAGATCGCGCATCAGCGCCGAACCGGATTGACCGCCGGTCACATGGCGCGCCGGACATCCCATGTTGATATCGATGATTTCGGCACCGGCGGCTTCGGCGATCCGCGCGCCTTCCGCCATCCAGTGGGTCTCACAGCCCGCCAGCTGGACGACATGCGGCCCTACTCCAGTCGCTTCGCAGCGCAACCGCGACATTGGCCGGCCGTTGACCAGGTCGTCGCTGGCGGTCATTTCGGAAACGACGAGTCCGGCGCCGAGCGCTGCGGTCAAACGTCGAAAAGGGGCATCGGTGACGCCGGACATCGGCGCGAGAATGACCCGGTTAGCGACCTCAATATCGCCTATTTTCAATGACTTAACGGGTTGGCATTCCGGGCCGGTCACGAATTTCTCGCTGCTTTGGCAATTGCGTCATTGCGACTGCCGGGATCCATTGTGCGCACAAATCTTGTGCAGTCAAGCGCCATGCCTACACTTTAGACAGTTCTGGCAATCTTGCAAGTGCACTGCAGCAAAATAAGCTTTTCCCACAGCTATCGGGAATCGCTCTGTCTTCGCCGCTCCAGCATGATAAGGGCATTGCGCCACTCGCCCCTCCACCCAGCCTGTTCGTAGTCGAGTCCCATGCCGAAACCTCAACGGACTGCAGCCATCCTTGTCGCAGCCGGGCGCGGACTTCGCGCCGGTGCGGGCGGACCGAAGCAGTACCGTTCGATCGGCGGGCAGACCGTGATCTTCCGGGCGATGGAACCGTTCTGTCGCCATCCAGAGGTCTTTGCGGTGCAGCCGGTTTTGAATCCCGACGACATCGCCATGTTCAACGACGCGGTCAGCGCGTTGCGCCACCAGCCGCCCGCCAATGGCGGAGCGACGCGCCAGGCCTCGGTGCATGCCGGGCTTGAAGCGCTCGCCAGCCATCAGCCGGATATCGTCCTGATCCATGACGCGGCGCGCCCGTTCGTGACGGCGGCGCTGATTTCGCGCGCGATCGAGGCAGCCTCCCGCACCGGTGCCGCGGTGCCTGCGATTGCCGTCACTGACACCATCAAGCTGGTCGACGGCAGCGGCAATGTCGAAGCAACCCCGGACCGCGCGCAGCTGCGCATCGCGCAAACGCCGCAGGCGTTCCGGTTCGATGTGATTCTCGATGCCCATCGCCGCGCCGCCCGCGATGGCCGCAGCGATTTCACCGACGATGCGGCAATTGCGGAATGGGCGGGATTGACGGTGGCGACATTTGAAGGCGATCTTGCCAACATGAAACTGACCACCCCCGAAGATTTCGTCCGCGAAGAGGCCCGCCTTGGCGCCGCGCTCGGCGATGTCAGGACCGGCACCGGCTACGACGTGCATGCCTTTGGCGACGGCGATCATCTGATGCTCTGCGGCGTTCGGGTGCCGCACAACAGAGGCTTTCTCGCGCATTCCGACGGCGACGTCGGCCTGCATGCGCTGGTCGATGCGATCCTCGGCGCGCTGGCGGACGGCGATATCGGCTCGCATTTCCCGCCGAGCGACCCGCAATGGAAGGGGGCAGCGTCGGACCGCTTCCTGAAATACGCGGTCGATCGCGTCACCGCGCGCGGCGGGCGCATTGCGAATCTCGAAGTGACCATGATCTGCGAACGGCCGAAGATCGGACCGCTGCGCGACGCCATGCGGGCGCGGATCGCCGACATCACCGGACTGAATATCTCGCGGATCGCCGTCAAGGCGACCACCAGCGAGCGGCTCGGTTTTACCGGCCGCGAGGAAGGCATTGCCGCCACCGCGAGCGCCACCATCCGCTTGCCCTGGAGCGAGTAACATGGGTGGCAGCGACGCCCGCGCCCTCTCCCGCTCGCTGCTCGACCTGTGCCGGATGCGCAAGCTAACCATCGCAACCGCCGAATCCTGCACCGGCGGCCTGGTCGCCGGAGCGCTGACCGATATTCCTGGCTCCTCCGACGTGATCGATCGCGGCTTTGTCACCTATTCGAATGACGCCAAGCGCGCGATGCTCGGCGTCAAGGCGACGACGCTGGCGACCTTCGGCGCGGTCAGCAAGGAGACCGCGACCGCGATGGCGATCGGCGCGCTGGAGAAAGCCGGCGTCGATCTCGCGGTCTCCATCACCGGCATCGCCGGCCCCGGCGGGGCGACGCCGGGCAAGCCGGTCGGCCTCGTGCATTTCGCCGTTGCCGCCCGCGACGGCCGAATCCTGCACCGCGAATCCCGCTTCGGCGCCATCGGCCGCAGCGCGGTGCGCCAGCGTTCCGTGGTCGAGGCGCTGCGGATGCTGATGGAATTGGCGCGCGGGCCCCAGGCACCGGCAAAACCGCGCCGCGAAGCCGCCAGCCGGATGCGCCCGCGCGTCGCGCGCTCGCCCCGGCGCAACGCCGTCAAGCGGCGCCGATCGCCGCGGGTTTGAGCCGCTAGCTCGTTTTCCCATAAATCGCATCGGCGCGTTTTTCGAATGCCGCCGCGAACCGCTGGAACGCGGTGTCGAACATCGTCCCCATCAGCATCCCCAGCATGCGGCTCTTGAATTCGTAGGCGAGGTAAAAGGCCGACATCGCAATCGGTCTCGGATTTGGGATCAAAACTCCAGCGGTTCTCCAGATTGCTGAATGGTCCCTGCAGGTACTCGACGAGAATCTTCAAATTGGCACGGTCCAGCGTCACCCGGCTGGTAAAGGCTTCGCGCACCAGCTTGAACGATACCGTCATGTCGGCGATCACGACCTCGGTGCCGTCGGGCCTGGCGGTGCGTTGACGGATTTTCAGCGAGCGGCACAGCGGCACGAATTCCGGATAGCGCTCGACGTCGGCGACGAGATCGAACATCTGCGATGCGCTGTGATGGGCCCGGCGCTTGCTGGAGAATTTCGGCATCAGTGAACACCCGCCGCGCCAGCCGCCGGCGCGAGATCCGTCAGGTATTGGTCCGCTTGCGCGCGGTTCGTGAAACAGATCAAGGCCTGGTCGGGTCGCAATCCCTCAAAGTATCGCAGCAATCTCGGCCGCTGCTGCCGGCGATAGGTCCAGACATAGCGGAAGAATTCGAAGTCGAACCGTTCCGGACATCCCGGCGCCATTTCCGGCCGCACGCGGCCATAGCTGGTGGCGGTCCTGGTGATGAGGCCGGTCATGCAGGTTCGCCTTGGCAGGTCGAACCAGATAACGGCATCGGCAAGGCTGCGACGGAGATCGCCGGCGCCGCTCGTCGTAAAATTGCCGTCCATGATCCAACGAGGTTGGCGCACGACTTCGGCCACGCGCTCGTTAAACTCGGCTGCATTCGACGGCGTCCAGCCAGGCTTCCAGAACAGCGCGTCCAGAGACACCGTCGGAAAGCCTGTGATCGCGGATAGCCGCTGGGCGAACGTCGACTTGCCGGACCCGGACGATCCCATGACGAGAATGCGTTCCATGAGCCAAACCCGGAATCAGCGCACCAGCGCCGCACGCGCCGCCTGCAGTTTTGCAAAATCATCGCCGGCGTGATGCGACGAGCGGGTCAGCGGGCTCGCCGACACCATCAGGAAACCCTTGGTATAGGCCACCTTCTCGTAACCCTGGAACTCGTCCGGCGGCACATAGCGCATCACGGCGTGGTGCTTGCGGGTCGGCTGCAGATATTGCCCGATGGTGAGAAAATCCACCTCCGCCGAGCGCAAATCGTCCATCACCTGCAGCACTTCGTGCCGCTCCTCGCCAAGCCCAACCATGATGCCGGATTTGGTGAAGATGGTGGGATCGATTTCCTTGACCCGCTGCAACAGCCGGATCGAGTGAAAATACCGCGCGCCCGGACGCACCGTGAGATAGCGCGACGGCACCGTTTCCAGATTGTGGTTGAACACGTCGGGTTTGGCTGACACCACCACCTCGAGCGCGCCTTCTTTCCGCAAAAAGTCCGGCGTCAGGATCTCGATGGTCGTGGTCGGGCAGCGCGCACGGATCGCGCGAATCGTCTGGGCAAAATGTTCGGCCCCGCCGTCGGCGAGATCGTCGCGATCCACCGAGGTAATGACGATATGGGCAAGCCCGAGCTTGAAGGTCGCTTCGGCGACGTGCTCCGGTTCGGACGCATCGAGCGCGCCGGGCATGCCGGTCTTGACGTTGCAGAACGCGCAGGCGCGGGTGCAGGTGTCGCCCATGATCATGAAGGTGGCGTGCTTCTTGTCCCAGCATTCGCCGATGTTCGGGCAGCCCGCCTCCTCGCACACCGTGACGAGGCCGTTTTCCTTGACGATCTTTCGGGTATCGGCATAGCCGCGCGTGTTCGGCGCGCGCACCCGAATCCAGTCCGGTTTCGGCGGCGAAAAAGCATCCGGCCGGTTCACCTTTTCCGGGTGACGCGGGCGCAGCTGGGTGGCTGAAACGGTATCGACGACGACGACCATGGACTGTCCGTTCTTGAGACCTTTAGCTAATCCGCTCGCCCGGGAATCGCAACCGCTCTCGCCTTGCAGCCAGCCCCAAGCTTTAGCATAACCGCTTGAATGGCTCAAAACCGCACATCCACCCCGCCAACGCCCGGCCGGCCCCTTAAACGCAGCTTCTTTGCCCGCAGCGTCCATGAAATCGCACCCGACCTGATCGGCGCCACGATGCTGGTCGATGGCGTCGGCGGCCTCATCGTCGAGGTCGAGGCCTACCATCACACCGAGCCGGCGGCGCATTCGTTCCGCGGGCCGACGCCGCGCAACCTCGTGATGTTCGGCCCGCCGGGTTTTGCCTATGTCTATCGCTCCTACGGCATCCATTGGTGCGTGAATTTCGTCTGCGAGAAGGAGGGTTCGGCCAGCGCGGTGCTGATCCGCGCGCTGCAGCCGACCCACGGCATTCCAGCGATGCGGCGCCGCCGCGGCCTGCATGACGAACGCACGCTGTGTTCCGGACCGGGCAAACTGTGCGAAGCGCTTGGGATCACCGACAAGCATAACGGCCTGGCGCTGGATACGCCGCCGATCGCGCTGCATGCGCGCGTGGGTAGGCCGGGGATTGATGTCGGGCTGCGGATAGGCATCACAAAGGCGGTCGAGTTGCCGTGGCGGTTTGGGTTGAAGGATTCGAAATTCGTGAGCAAGCGGTTTTGACGAGCTCCAGACACACCTTCGCGATCTCGCGGCGCGATTCGCCCGAGCTTTGCTACTCGCTCTCGCCCACTGAAATCAGAGGGCGCAGGGAAGACCGGGTGCGCGCTGCACCCGCGGTCCCGTGTGCAATTGCACAAGAGAGTGCGCACACGAGCATACAGGTCCAGCGGAGAGCATCCGGCCTTCCCTGCGCAATGGCTTTACGGCTTATGTCGTGATCTCCCCGGTGAGCCGAGCTCTGTTGCCACCGTCACCTCACAGATCACATCTGCAAAGCTTTGCGCCAGCTTCGGGCGCCAGAACCACACGATTTTGCCGTACGCTTCAGACGCCCTTCGTCACAAAGAGCGCATCCGCGTCCACCGCATCCTGCTCCGCGTCCGTGACGATCGCGAGCGCCCCTCTGTCGGAACAGGACGGGAGGGATGTAGGGTGATTTGGGTAAATCGCGAAGCAGAATATTTCTGAAAATCAGAAAATATGATTTGACACGATTTGCTGATTTGCCCGGACGGATCGTTTTGTCACTGGCCGACCGCTACATCATCGCCAGCGACAGCAGCAGCCGCACCAGTTCGGCCTGCCGCTTGGTGCCGGTCTTGCGGTAGATCGAGGCGAGGTGCCAGCGCGCTGTGGCGGTCTTCACTTGCAGGAAGGCCGCGGCCTGCTCCGGGCTGTCGCCCATCAGCAAGCGTTCCGCGACGCGCGTTTCCGCCATGGTGAAGCCGAACAGCTGCGCGAGGATTTCCCTTGGTGGTGTCGGCGTTACATCGGGATCGGCGACGAGGACCAGCACCATCGGCTCGCTTCCGATCCACGATGCTTGGTGCGCAACCGGCGCAACGGTGACGGTGTAGCTCGTTTTCCCCGAACTGCGGGCGAGCCGCATGACGCCGCCGCGCGGCGCATCGATATCCTCCAATACGCCCGCCGCACCCGCGACCAGTCGCTGAAAATCGGCATCGTCGTCCCGGTCCGGTATTTCGAACCGATCCCGGCGAAGCAGGAACGCGTCTTCCGCAGCCGCCATGGCGCGCGCGGCCTTGTTGGCGAATTTCACCTCCCCGTCACGGTCGAGCAGCAGCACCGCCGTGACCGAGCGATCGGCGACATCGGAAAGCCCGCCGAGCATGATCCCGGCATCGTGCGCCTGGAACCGGATCATCGCCGCGCGCTGCAGATGCGGCATGAACATCTGGCATTGCTCAATCGCGGCGGCATCGAATTCTTCGACCGAAGGCGGTCGTACCAGGCTGATGCAGGTGAGAAACTTGTCCCGGTGCGCCAGCGTCAACCGCATCACCGTGTGCATGTCCCGCGGCTTCATGAAGCCGTTGTAGTAGTCGCTCGCAAGCAGCTCGGGCTTCGGCACGATCTGACGATCAAGCTCGACCGCGCCGGGCCGCCATTCCCGGGTGCGCAGCCGCACCAGGTCGCGCGCGCTCCAGAAGCCGAGAAACTCGCGCTGGCTCGAAACATCGACGTTTGATGTGTCGACCCGGGCCTCGAGGGTGCGAAGATTTCGATCGATCAGCGCCACGCATCGGCAGTCAAACGCCTGCCCCAGCCGCTCCAGGGCCTGCGGCCAGCGATCGGGGAAAACCGCCGAGTCATAGATCGCATCGACTATCCCGGGAATATCAGCCGCATTCAGCATCAGGCGTCTCTTGCCAATTAATGGTCCGGCGCCACCCGGAAAAAATAATCCACGATCGTTAAAGGTGCGCCCCTAAGCGAGGCCGAAGCGAAAATACTCGGGGGAGTTCACTGCGATTTTTGCGGAAATGCAAGAGGTCGGACCACGCGGAACCTCCTCGTCCTCATCCCGAATGAGGTCGAATAACTTTCTACACCGCGTGATGGCAAACCGCTTCGAGCCGGTTGCCGTCGGGATCCCTGAGGAACGCGGCATAATAGGAAGTGTGGTAGTCGCGCAAACCGGGCGGGCCGTCATCGCTGCCGCCGGCAGCCAGCCCGGCATCCCAGAATGCATCGACCTGGGTCCGCCATCTCGCCTTGAAGCACCAGTGGCGGCGGGAACCCGGTTCCGGCTTCGGGCCTTGGTAGACCGCGATGTAGACCCGGTCGGGATAGGCGGCCCGCGCCCGTTCCCCGTAGCCCAGCCAGTTGTCGCGACGACCGACCTTGACCACGTCAAGCGCCTTCATGATCGCGTCGTAGAAACGCTCGGCGGCAGCGATATCAGAAACGGTGATGGAAACGTGGTCCAGCATCGATCATTCCAAGCAAAGCATCTGCCGTGTGAAGCAATGAATTTGTTTCTATCAAGCGCGCGATGACTTTGTAACAGGAATTTGCCGTTGCTTTGAGCAGTCGCAACAACGGCGCAGTCCCGTCACGACGATGCCCATGTTGAATGTTGAATGAATCGCTCGCGACCTTCGCGATTCGCCTGCTCCCATGCTGCTCTGCAGCTGCGTCGAATTGGCGCGAGCACCCAACGCGGCCCCACAAGTTCGCACGCTGTTGGGCCCTCGGCAAAAGCAACCATGAAACAGGGACGATGGAATGGCCGGTGTTTTCAATGTCGAGGGATTCGGGTTTCTATCGAACTATAATGGTGCGTTCGTCACCGCTTCGGCATTGTCTGCGATGCGGGACATCGCGGCGACCAACGCCAATGCCATTGAACTGGCGCCCCGCATCTTCATGCAGACCAGGACATCGAACGTCGTCATCGCCGATCCGGCCAAGACGGAAAGCGATTCCAATATCTCGACCGCGGTTGCCAATGCGCACGCCCTCGGCCTTTCGGTGATGCTCAAGCCGATGCTGACGGGCCTCGATGGCACCAATCAGGGAGAACTCCGGCCGAGCGACCCCGCCGCCTTCTTCGCCTCGTACAAGGCGCAAATGTTGCATTTTGCCGACGTCGCGGCACAGGCCGGCGCGGAATCGCTGTCGATCGGCAACGAGCTGAGCAAGCTTTCCGGGCCGGAGTATCGAAGCTATTGGGTCGACATCATCGATTCCATACGCGCGGTGTACCACGGCCCCATCACCTATGCCGCGGCCACCGACGAAGCCATCAATGTCAGCTTCTGGGACAAGGTCGATGAAATCGGCATCAACGCCTATCCACCGCTGACCACCCAACTGGATCCCAGTGTCGACGAGATGGTCGCGGCCTGGAAAAGCATGCCGACGGACAACTACTGGGCGGCCGTGATGGACCACATGTCGCCGGTCGATTTCTTCCATTCGCTGGCCACCAAATACGGCAAGCAGGTGGTGTTCACCGAAACCGGTTATCGCAGCGTCGACGGAACCAATATCAGTCCGGGCGGCTGGAGCGGCACGACGCAGGACCTCCAGGAGCAGCACGACGCCTTCAATGCGTTCTTTCAGGTCTGGGGTTCGGAAGGCGGCAGCTGGTTCAAGGGCGCCCAGATCTGGAACTGGGACAGCACCAATCTCTATTCGCCGACCGGCTATTCGCCGATGGGCAAGCCGGCGGAGCAGCTGATCACCGAATGGTATGGCGGCCAGCACCAGCCGCCTGGTCTTAACCCGGACCGGATCGCCCTCTGCCGACCTGATCGATGTCGGCGGCGGCAACGATTTGCTGTCGGGCGGGGTCGGCAACGATTTGATAAAAAGCGGCGCCGGCAATGACACCATCATCGGTGGCCCCGACATCATTCCGAAACTCACGCATACGACGATCACGGTCACCGGCTATAGTTCGGTGATCGACGGCGTCGGCGCCCAGATGAAGCTTCTGATCAACGGCCAGCAGATCGGCACCATCCGCGAATTCCACGGCGCCGCGGATGCTTCGGGATACCAGACCTACGCCTTCAGCTTTGCCAATCCAGCCGTGGTGAACAGTCTCGACATCGCCTTCATCAACGACGTGGTCAACGCCAATGGCGACCGCAACCTCTACATCAAGGACATCACCGTCAACGGCGAGCACCTCGCGGTTTCGGACGGCGTCAATCCAAGCTCGCCAGGGACGTGGAACCTGTATCAGAACAAGGCGATCCACTACGACATGGCCAGCCATCAGGATCTGTTCTTTGGCTCGCCGACCGACAATGACAACCTCGAGGGAGGTCCAGGCAAGGACGTGATTTCAGGCGGTGCCGGCGCCGATCTGATCCACGGCGGTGACGGCGACGACACCATCAACGGCGGCCCGGGCATCGCGACGGGAACCGACCAACTCTATGGCGACGCCGGTAATGACATCATCAAGGCCGACAAAGCTGACACCGGCGCCTTGCTCGATGGCGGCGCCGGCAAGGACCAGCTTTACGGCAACTTGGCGGCCAACGTCATGAGCGGCGGCGATGGCAATGATTATCTGTCCGGCGGCGGCGGACTGGACGTGATGCACGGCGACGCCGGCGATGATTCATTGAAAGGCGGCACGGCAGCGACGAAGATGTATGGCGACGCCGGCAACGACGCGTTGCTGGGCGGCACCGGTCACGAGTTTCTCTATGGCGGCGCCGGCAATGACCGGCTGACCGGCGGCGCCGGCAACGATACCTTCGTGTTCGCAGCGAATTTCGGCAAGGACAGCATTGCCGACTTCCAGAATGCCAATGGTACGCAGGATATCGTCCAGTTCGACCGTACGGTGTTTGCGGATTTCAGCGCCGTTCAGTCGCACATGGCGCAGAGCGGCACCAGCGTCGTCATCACGCTCGATGCCAACAATACGATCGAGCTTCAGAACAAGAGTTTGAGCCAGCTCCACGCCAACGACTTTATTTTCGTCTGACGCGGGCGGGCGCTGAAACCGGCAAAGCTCCTAAACGGCGCTTTTGAGCCGCTCCAGCGCCTCGAGATTTTTGGTCTTGCGCGCCACCGCGGCCTCGCGCTTTTCCTTCTCTTCCTCGACGATTTCCTCAGGCGCGTTGGCGACGAACTTCTCGTTGCCGAGCTTGGCATCGACCCGCTTGATGTCGGCGTCGGCCTTGGCCAGTTCCTTTTCCAGCCGCGCCTTCTCGGCCGAAAGATCGACGACACCTACCAGTGGCAATGCCACCACGTTATCGCGGACCAATAGCTGGATCGCGCCTGCAGGCACCTGATCGGCGAAGCTAAATATCACCCAACCGCGCCAGCCGCTTGATCACATCGCTCCAGCGTTCCAGGCGCGCGCGCGCTTCTTCGGCTGCAACGAATCATAATCAGCGGCATCAGCGTCGCCGGTGGGATATTCATTTCCGCGCGCACCGAGCGGATTGCGGTCACAAGATCAATCACCCATCCGATCTCGGCTTCGGCGGCGGGATCGCTGAAATCGGCGGCGTCGAGCGCCAGAAGAACCGGCGGCAGCATCCCATCGTTCGGGCTCATGGTCGCGACCAGGGCCGCCTGTTCCGACGTCAGCTCGCGCGATTGACGCGACCATGGCGACAGCACCAGCAGGCCGTCGCGTTTCGCGGTCACCGCCCACAGCTCTTCGGTGATGAAGGGCATGAACGGATGCAGCAATTTTAGAATTTCGTCGCGCGCCCAGGAAACCATGGCACGGGTTTCCGTTTTGGCGGCACCCTCCTCGCCCAGCAATACCGGCTTGGCGAGTTCGAGGTACCAGTCGCAATAGACGTTCCAGACGAAACGGTAGATGCCGTTGGCGGCGTCATTGAAGCGATAGGCCTCGATCGCCTCGGTCGCCTCGCGCGTCGCGCGCACCGTCTCATGCGCGATCCAGCGGTTCAGCGTCTGCTCCGCCTGGGTCGGATCGAAGCCGGCAGGTTGCACGCAGCCGTTCATTTCCGCAAAGCGGCAGGCATTCCACAGCTTGGTCGCAAAGTTGCGGTTGGTCTCGACCAGTTGCGGCGACAGCTTGATATCGTGGCTGTGCGCAGCACCCCGCGCCAGCGCAAAGCGCAAGGCATCGGCGCCGTAATCATCGATGACGCCGAGGGGGTCGATGACGTTGCCTTTCGACTTCGACATCTTCGCGCCCTTCTCGTCGCGAACCAGGCGATGGATGTAGACCGTCGAAAACGGCACTTCCTGCTTGAAATGCAGGCCCATCATCATCATCCGCGCGACCCAGAAGAAGATGATGTCCCAGCCTGTCACCAGCACATCGGTGGGATAATAGCGCGCCACCTCCGGCGTCTCGTCGGGCCAGCCCAGCGTCGTGAACGGCCAAAGCCCGGAGGAAAACCAGGTGTCGAGCACGTCTTCATCGCGGGTGATAAAGCCTTCGCGCTTGTCGGGGTCGAGCGGCCATCTCCTCGCCCTGCTCCGGCGTGATGACTTCCTTCTCGACGTAATAGCCGAGCGCATTGCCGACGGCTTCTTCCTCGGTTTCGGCGACGAACACCTTGCCGTCCGGTCCGTACCAGGCCGGAATCTGGTGACCCCACCAGAGCTGGCGCGAGATACACCAGGGCTGGATATTCTCCATCCACTCGAAGTAGGTCTTCTCCCAGTTCTTCGGCACGAACGTCGTGGCACCGCTGCGCACCGCTTCGATCGCGGGCTGTGCCATGGTCTTGGCGTCGACGTACCACTGGTCGGTCAGATACGGCTCGAGCACCACGCCGGAGCGATCGCCATGCGGCACCATGTGGACGTTCGGCTCGACCTTCTCCAGGAAACCGAAATCCTCCAGCCGGGCCACGATGATCTTGCGCGCCGCGAAGCGGTCGACGTTGTGCAATTCCTCCGCGAGTTGGGCCGCACCTTCCGGCAAGCCGCGCAGGTAATCTTCGTTGTCGACCAGATTGAGAGAGCCCTCCTGATCGAACACGCTGATCCGCGGCAGGCCGTGCCGGTTGCCGACTTCAAAATCGTTGAAGTCATGCGCCGGCGTGACTTTGACGGCGCCCGAGCCTTTTTCCGGATCGGAATATTCGTCGGCGACGATTGGAATCCGCCGTCCCACCAGCGGCAGAACGACGTGCGTGCCGACCAGTTGCGCGTAACGCTCGTCGTCCGGATTTACCGCGACGGCGGTATCGCCGAGCATCGTCTCCGGCCGCGTGGTCGCGACCACGATGAAGGTCGTGGAATCCTCCGGGTTGAACGTCTTGCCTTCCAGCGGATAGCGCAGATACCACAGGCTGCCCTTGATCTCGATCTGTTGCACTTCGAGATCGGAAATCGCGGTGAGCAACTTCGGATCCCAGTTCACCAGCCGCTTGTCTTTGTAGATCAGCCCTTCGCGGTGCAGTTCGACGAACACCTTGATGACGGCGCGCGACAGCCCCTCGTCCATCGTAAAGCGTTCGCGCGACCAGTCGCAGGACGCGCCCAGCCGCTTCAGCTGGTTGACGATGACGCCGCCGCTCTCGGCCTTCCACTCCCAGACCCGCTCGAGAAATTTCTCGCGGCCCATGTCGCGGCGGCCCGGCTGCTGCCGCTCCATCAATTGCCGCTCGACCACCATCTGGGTCGCAATGCCGGCATGATCGGTGCCGGGCTGCCACAGCACGTCGCGGCCGCGCATCCGCTCGAAGCGGCAGAGGATGTCCTGCAAGGTGTTGTTGAGCGCGTGGCCCATATGCAGCGAGCCCGTCACGTTGGGCGGCGGGATCACGATGGTGAACGGCTTGGCGTCGCGGCGCTCCGGGCGCCCGGCCTTGAACGCGCCGCTTTCTTCCCAGATCCGGGACATGCGGTCTTCGATATCGGCAGGCTGGTAGTTCTTCTCGATCATCGCGAATGCAATCCAAGGCAGGTTCAAGGCTATGGAACGGGTTAGAAAGCCGCCGGAACGCGCCAAGTCAACACGACATGCACGTCGAAAACGCGGTTTAGGCCGGATCCAGGACTGAATGAGGGCCGGCCAGCGGCCCGTGACGGCCCGGCGCGCTAGCGGCCGCCGCGCGAAACCCGTTCGATTTCGGCCTTGACGATGCGCTCCACCAGTCCCGGCAGATTGTCGTCGAGCCAGGATTTGAGCATCGGACGCAGCATTTCCTTGACGAGGTCTTCCAGCGTCCGCGCGTTATTGCTGAGCACCGTGTTGGCGAGGGTGTTGAAGGCGGATTCCACCGCCGACACCGTCGAGCGCGACAGGATCTGCTGCGGCGGCGGAGCCGGCGCGCTTTCAAACGGCGGCGGTTCGAACGCGGGCTGGCGATGCAGGGCCTTGGCGGCGGCGCTCTCGGTGAATTCGAGATCGTCTTCCGGCTCGATCTTGTGAAACGCGGGTTGCGGATCCGCTACCGCCATCTCGTCGGTGAGTTCGAACACCTCGCCGTCCGGCTGAGGCGAACGGATCTCCTCAGGGGTGGTGGCTTCATCGAGCCCGTTCAGAAGCGCGTCGATATCGTCCTGGCTGTTGGACACCGCGGGTGCGGGCGCCGGCGGCGCGGCAGGAGCTGGTGCGGGCTTGGCGGGCGCAGGTGCTGCCTTGGCAGCCGAGGCTTGTGCGGCGGAAATCGCCGACGGCGGGATGTCTTTCATCGCCGGCGCCTTCGCAGCCGGCGCGGCGGGCTTGGCGGCGGCTGCCGCAGGCGCGTCGGCGGCCGTCGGCTTGGCCTCGTCGTCGGCAATGATTCGCCGGATCGACGCCAGAATCTCCTCCATCGAGGGCTCTTGGACCTTTGCAGGTTGCGTCATCTCCAACTCCGCCTCATCTCAACGCCCTTGCATGCGTTTTACACCAAGCAAGACCGGATTTACTGGTTCCGGATATGCAGGCCGGGATTTTCATCGCACAAGCCTGACTTGTCCCCAGATCAAGCACCGCGCGACGCATCGCGCAGGATCCCGCCCCGCTCAGGGCACCGAAGCGTCGCGGCCAGAATGCAAAATACGGCGCGAATCGCTCTGCTGCCTCTGGCAAAGGTATGGCATGGCAACAATTGATTGCAAGCAAGGCGCAGGCGCCTGATTCGCCAAGCATGCAGCTCGGTGAATGGATCGCGCAACCAGCTAGCGCGCGATCTCGGCCACGGTTAGGCGATCAGCGGCCGTCGGGGTTGCGAACGCCGCCCCAGCTATCGCGCACCTGATGGTAATGCACGCTCGGATCATAGACTGTGGTGGCGAGATTGAGCACCGCCGGCGACAGCCTTCCGACCGCATTCAAGACCGCATAGGAGGCGACCACGCGGTCATGCTGCGCCGTCACCAGCGCGACACGGGCGTTGACCAGCGCCTGCTGCGCGTTCAGCACGTCGAGCGTGGTGCGCTGTCCGGCCTTGGCCTCTTCGCGCACGCCGTTGAGCGCGATCTCGGAAGCAGCGACCTGCGATTGCGCCGACGCCACCTGCGCCTTGCCGGCCGACAACTGCCCCCAGGCCTGCACCACGCTGGCGCGGGTCTGATCGCGGACCTGCTCGAGATTGAGGCGCTGCTGCGCCAGGTTTTCCTTGGATTGACGGATCAGCGCGTATTCGGCGCCGCCCTGATACACAGGCACCGAAAGCTGCGTCACTGCCGAGGCGCCGAACGACCGGAAGATGGTCATGGTCTGCTCGTAGGATTGCTGCGCCGAGAGCTGCAACGTCACCGTCGGCAACAACGCGCCTTCGTTGACCTTGGTCTGCAGATAGCTGACGTCGATGCCGAACATCGCGGCGGTGACGTTCGGATTTTGGACCAGGCCGAGATCGACCGCGGCCGGCAGCGTTCCCGGCAAGATAGCGATCCACCGGCGAGCCCGGCGCCAAATTCTCCGGCTCGTTGCCGATGATGCGGCGGAAGTTCGACCGCGTCGTCGTCAGGTTGGATTCGGCCGTCAGTTGCTGGGTCTTGCCGGCGGCGAGCTGCGCTTCCGACTGCGCGACGTCGGTGCGGGTGACTTCACCGACATTGAAACGATCGCGGGTCTGCTTCAGCGTCTGCTCGAGCACGCGCACGTTGCTGCGCTGAACCTCGACGATGGCGGAATCGCGCAAATAGTCCATGTAGATCGTGGCGGCCGAGAGCAGCACGGTCTGCTCGAGCACGCGCAGGCCTTCACGGGCGCCGGAGACCTGGCTTTCCGCGGCGCGGGTTCTGTTCGCGGTCTGCTGGCCGTTGAACAGCGTCTGCGAAACGGTGACGCCGGCACTGCGCGGCGCGTTGACGCCGTGAATTCCGGTTCGCACGATCTGGGTGGGCGTGCCGCCCGCGGTGGTGCCGGTGTCGGTGTATTGTAACGCCGGCGCTCGCGGTGAGCGCGACGCGCGGCCGATAACCCGACAACGCCTGCGGCACGTTTTCGTCGGTGGAACGCACCGAGGCGCGCTGCGCGTTGAGCTGCGGATTGTTCTGATAGGCGCGCACCAGCGCGGCCTCAATGGTATCGGCCAGGGCGGGCGCCGGCCCCATAAATGCCAATAGAAGGACCGCAGCCGCAGCTCCGGTAAAGACCTTCACACCACCCATCCCGCGTAATCCATTCCTGCCGTTCGCCGGTTCAAATGATGAGCCGAGCGTCGATTTCGTCCAAGTGAGTCCCGGCTCACCTTATTCCGCACTTAGGCACGACGGAACCACCCCGCAGCCCAAGACGGCGGAAAGTCTGGACGTGGGACATCTCGGCCACACTTCTGATTTCAGAACGGGATTTTATCAGCCGGAGCGGGAACCCGGGACTAGAAAACGAACGCGGCAAGCCGCTCCAGCCCGGGCAAAACCGGCGCCGTGGCGTCGAAAAGCGCCCGGTTCCCGAAATCGCCGTGCGAGCGGGTCACGATTGTGGCCCGCGGCGGCCGCGTCGTGGCAAAAACGCCGACCAGCCGGCCGCCGTCCTTGAGCTGCGCGTAAAGCCGCTCGGGCGCGATCTCGGTAGCCCCATTGAGCACAATCACATCATAGGGCGCGCCCGCCGGATCGCCCGCGGCCGCCTCAGCAGTCCGGACCGTCACATGGCCAAGCCCGAGCTCGCCCAAAACCTGCCCGGCCTTCGCCGATAGCGCCGGGTCGGCTTCCGTCGCCGTCACCTGCCCTGCCAGTTTGGCCACCACGGCTGCGGTATATCCGGTGGCGCAACCGACCACCAAAACCGTGTCGGTTTCGCCGATCTCGGCCGCCTGCAGCATTTTTGCTGTCACCACCGGCTTGATCAGGCAGCGGCTGGCAGCACCACCTTCGCTGACATCGAGATCGAGGTCGAGATAGGCCAGCGCGCGCTGAGTTTCCGGCACAAAGGCCTCGCGCGGCACCGCCAGCATCGCATCGAGTATCCTGATGTCGGTGACGTCGCTGGGGCGGACCTGACCGTCGACCATCTTCTGGCGCGCGGTCGAAAAGCCGGACATTGGCGGACCCTTTGGAGCAAAGCGGGCGACACCCGCGGGGTGGCTGAGATCGGCGTCATCTTTGGTACAAGGTCCGCCAAAACGCAACACGCCGCCGCCGGCGATCCGCCGGCCGCCTCCGCGACGCGTTTGACGGTGGGAACGCGGCCTATTCGATCGGGATCGCCAGCCGGCCGATCAGCCGCGCAACCTCATCGAGATCCTCGGCATCGTGCGCTTCAAGGGCGTCCGCCAGCCGAACCAAGCATTCGTCGTCGCTCAACGCGGGAATATCGCTGGGGACGATCGAGGGCACCGGCCTGACGAGAGCGAGCTGGCTTGTTGGCATCGAATCACCTCTGGCAGAATCCGGCCCTCCCAGTGTCGCCGGGTAATGCGTCGAATTGGCGGTCAGTTGGTGGCGCGGAGGAGCCGAACCGGCCCCTCGGGGCGCCGAATGGCGCTTCTCCCGGAGCCAAAAAAGCCAACAAACCGTTGCGCCGCAGGCGGTTTTGCAGCCCTTTTGATACCGCGCCGGAACGGCCCATTTGGTCCTTTGCAAGGCTTGGAGGCTTTGTTATACGCTGCCGCTTGCGAACGATTGTTTCGCTGTTCCTCGGTAGCTCAGCGGTAGAGCATTCGACTGTTAATCGAATGGTCGCTGGTTCGAATCCAGCCCGGGGAGCCAAACAAATTCATATAGTTGGCTGATTTCTACTCCGAGCGCCTTGAGGCGCTTTTTGATCGGGGCCACATCAAGGGCCACTTGAGCATCGATGACCGGCACCAGCACGATCTCCGGAATCCGCTGCAAAAGAGCAAATATCAGGGAGGCGATTTCGAGCGCCGCTTGTTCGATCTGGCGGCTTCTTAACCCATCCAGGGTGGCAAGTCGCAGTCGATCCACTTGATTTGTTACTTGAGAACTGCCGCGTCTCGGCTTGGTTGCTTCCGGCACGATACCGTTCAGCCTGAACGCTACCGGGTGGCCCGACATCGAAACAAGTGGCGATTCGCTGGCCGAACCCACGGCAATGTCGGCAATCGTGAACATTGGACAACTGATTGTAAATCAGTTGTCGCAGAGAGCGTCCGTTCGCCCTAAGGACTCACTCAGCGCTCCAATTGGAAGCGCTACTAACATCACTCCTCCCCATAGCTTTGATTTTAGTGGTCGTTTGCGTTCGCGGCTTACAATAAAAGTCAAGAGCTACGGTTGGTTGACAGTCGGGCTTTCGGGCCACGGTCGCCTCTTCCAACTTACGACTTGGTCTGACCGGCAAAAGCCAGCGCCTTTTCCGTATCGTTGTCGGCTTTCAATGTTGCGCGTCGGATATGCGCATGTAGCCGCTCGGCTTTGCCCTGCGCCAGATGCTTCAAGCTCCGGCCAAGCCAGGAGGGAAGCTGCCTGACATCGGGTTTCCAAAGCCGGGCCCATTCCGTCAGCACCCGTGCATGAACGTCGAACAGGTGATCCTCAAGCGAAACGATCGCCTGGTAAGAACCGGGATCGCCCTGCCGCCCGCAGCGACCGAACAGTTGCCGGTCGATACGCCCGGACTCGTGGTACTCCGTTAGAATGACGTGCAAGCCGCCGCTGCGCGCGACTTCGGGCGTAAGCTTGATGTCGGTGCCACGTCCGGCCATGTTCGTCGCGATCGTAATGCGTCCCGGCTCGCCGGCGGCAGCAACCAGCTGAGCCTCTTCCGGCTCGTTGCGGGCGTTGAGAACGACATGGGCGAGCCCCGCCTGCCGGAACATCATTGCTACATGTTCCGATGCTTCGACCGAGCGCGTGCCGATCAAGACCGAACGCCGCTGCGCAACGACGGTTCTGGTGGCTTCAACAACGGCCGACCATTTATCGGCCTGGGTCCGGTACAGCGAAACGCCGATGTCCCGCTTCAAATCCGGCTTGTGCGTCGGCACCGTGACGACGCTCAATCCATAAACGGAATCGCATTCGCGTGCGACTTCTTCCGCGGTTCCGGTCATGCCGCAGAGCCAAAGATAGCGGCGGAAGAACCGCTGATAGGTGATCTGGGTCAGCGTTTCACGCCGTCCTGTGATCGGACATCCTTCCTTCGCCTGAATCAACTGCTGAAGTCCACGCTGCCATTGGCGATCGGCCATGGTGCGCCCGGTGAACTCATCGACGATCTGTATCTTGTCCTCGACAATGATGTAGTGCTGGTCCTTCGCATACAGCAGCAGAGCTGCCAGCGCCTGCTCGACGAGTTCCTCGCGCGCACGCTTGGCGCGCCAATGGCCCTGCAGCGTTTGAAGCAGCTGAGGCAGTTTGGCTTGCGCCGCCGGCGTCAACTTTATGCTGCGTCGCGCCGAGACGACCTCATAATCAACGCCGACGGTCAGGCTCCGCGCCGCATCGAGAAGCAACTTGCACAGCGCGTCATCCATATCGGCTTCATGCTCGCGCGAGATAATCAGGGGTGTACGCGCCTCGTCGATGAGAATGCCGTCGGCTTCGTCGACGATGGCAAAGTGCAAGCCCCGCATCAGCGTATCCGGCTCATCGTTAGCGCGGCCGAGACGAGCGGCCTTGATCCGCGTCGCCGAAGGCCGGCCAATGGCGTGACGGTCGCGCAAATAGTCGAAGACCAGCTCCTTGTTGCATCCGTAAAGGACGTCGCATTCGTAGGCCTGACGCCTCTCGGGCCGCGGCTGCCCATGAATGGCGAGACCCACCGACAGCCCGAGCGCTTCGTAGACCGGCCGCAACTCTTTCGCGTCACGTTCAGCCAGATAGTCATTGACGGTGACGACATGCACCGGCATTCCGGCCAACGCGGCGGTGGCCGCCGGCAACAGCGCCGTAATGGTCTTGCCCTCCCCGGTTCGCATCTCCGCGAGGCGGCCGTTGATCATCGAGAAGCCGCCTGTCAGCTGTACGGGCCGGTGTTGCATGCCGAGCTTCCGGCCCGTTGTCTCGCGAATCAAGGCAAAGGCTTGCGCGACGAGATCCGCGGCAAATCCACGCGCGATCAATTGAGGCCGCAAGCGGTAGGACCACGCTCGCAGTTCGCCGTCGTCGAGGGCTGCGAGTTTCGAACCGTGCGCATCGACCATCGCGGCAATGTCGACCTGCTGCAGCGACCGGGCGATCAACCGCTGCCGCAACGGCTCGATCGCCGAATAACATGCCCGGTCCCACCATTTGATCTCGGGGCGATGCCGTTCGAACGCCGGCGTGGTTACCAGTTCCGGCGTCAGCCATGGGCGAAGTGCGGCTTCACGCATCGAAGTAGGACAACAACAATTGCCTGATACGACGATACCACTGCAGGCCGAGCGCCTCCCACGCATGATTGAACCGGAGATAGACCCGGGTGCCGTAATGCAGATCATCCGGCGCCGGCGACAGACTGACGTCGAACTGGAAAACCCGTTCGAGTGCGGTATTGCCTTCACTGTCGCGCGGATCGTTCGCCAGCCGCCCGCCTCCGCCGACACCCAGCGCCTTGCTGGGCAGCGCGTTTACCGCGGTCGGGACCTCGCGAATGATCGACGCCCCGAACGAACCTGAAAGCCTGTCAGCGACCTTGGCATCGACGGTGCGAAGATGGTTGCGCACGAGTTCGATATTATCCTGCTGCACTACGGCGCGCACAATGCGGGGCTCGTTGGCGACAATGAAGCCGATCATCGCGCCTTCCTTTACCCAGCGTCCCGCCAGATCGGACGGATTGGCCGCGATGAACGTTCCGGCGCGCGAGCTGCGCACCACCAGACGCTGGGAACGGCTCGAGAGACGCTGCATTTCGGAACGTTCTGCCTCGAGTTCTTGCCGTGTCACCCCGGCCTTGACCCGGTCGCCGACTTCTTCGGCCCGCAACCGCGTTTCGACGGCAGCCACACGCTGGCTTTGAGCCAGCACCTGCGCCGCCAGCGCAGGTTCGAACAATTGCACGAGCGCATCGCCCGGCTGCACCTCGGTTCCGGAAGCCACCTCAAGCTTTCGAACGAAACTGCTGGTGCCCGCGCGAACCTGCGCATCCTCCGGCAGCCAGACCACACCCTCGCTGATCGTCGCCAGCGGCGCCGGTACAAACAGGATCGCCGACACAACCGCCAGCGTCAAAATGACCGAAACAGCGATTGCGCGCCCGCGCCGATCCCTCAGCGAGGGCGACACCAGAAGATGCCGAACGATCTTCGCGATGGGCATGACGAAACTGAGAAAGAACGACCACGCCGCGATCGCAATGCCGATGGCCAGAAACTCGGTGGCCACAAACATCGCGATACCGATGAATACAAATGATCCGGTAGACGTAAGCCAGCGGGGCGTATGCGACCATCCAGGACCGTTCGGACGGAAGTATCGAGTTGGCGCGGGCGGGTTTGACGCCGAACAGACGGCGCTCGACCATCATCGCCCAGAAACGGTTAGACCGCCCGCCGAGATTTGGAATCTCCAGCAAGTCGGTCAGGATGAAATAGCCATCGAATTGCAACAGGGGATTTCCGTTGACGACGAGCGTCGACAGCCCCGCGACAAGAATGACGTCGAGGGCCGCCGCCCTGACGATGCCGGACTCTGCAGCCAGCCAGACGTATACGGCGAGTGCCGCGATCAGCATTTCGACCAGCATTCCCCCCGCGCCGACCAGGGCGCGCCGGTACTTGCTGCGGAACGACACCGACGCCGATGCATCGATGTAAGGTACCGGCATGAAGATCAACAACATGACCCCGGCATCATGGACCGCACCACCATAGGCCTTGACGGCAAGACCGTGGCCCAGCTCGTGCAGAAATTTTACCAGCGGAAAGACGATAAAGAGCAGCAGAATGTTCTCAGCGGCGAGCACCCGCTCGGGCAGGTTCTCGGACCATTCCTGCCAGTGCAGTATGAACAGCACCATCGCCGGCAGAACAACGGCGAGCCATAGCAACGCGATGAACCCGGCGCTCAGGAAGCGCAGCCTGGAGACCATCCAGGTCAGCATCCGGTCCGGATCCCACAGCGAAATCGAAATCGCGAGCGGGTTCTTGATGGTCTTGCCGAGTTGCGCCCACCGCCGGCGCGACAGCCGCTCCAGCAGCTCCGACGTTTCGGGAGCCCCGTCGGCTTGCATCAGGTCCGAGCTATGGAGCTGCGAAAGCAGCTGCATCGCCTCGTCCTGCGAGGGCGCGTTCTCCTCCAGCTGGATCGTTGCGGACTTCCATATCTCATCGAGCGTTCGCTCGCCGTTCATCTGCCCGATCAACAGATAGGCCGCAGGCGTGAAGCGATGCACGCGTCCCGTCGCGTGATCATGCAGCACGTACCACGTCGTGCCGCGATACCGGTGACGATGCACGTCGATGTGAGTATGAAGCAACGGCCGCAGTTGCGCGGCGCGATACCAGGTTGCGCTGAAGAAGGCCTCGGACATGGCCTAGCTTCCGCCATGGAGCAGCAGCCGGATCATGGCGTCCACTCCCAGACGATTACCCGCAGCCGTTCGATGATCGGGCGTGTCCAGATCCACAGCAGCGAGGCGCGGCTTACCGATAATTTCGCGACCCCCTCCATGCCGGGCCGCAACTGCGCATCGGCCGATCCCAGCAATGCTTCTACTCTAAAGACGTTACGTCCCCCCTGCGCCGTCGAGACCGGCGTGATGCGTTCGACCTCGATCGGTACATTGAGACCTGCGGTTCCCGTCAACGACAACAGGCCTTTCTGCCGGAGTGTGACGTAACGAATGTCGAATTCGCTGACCTGAATAACCACGCGGTACGAGTTCAACGGGGCGATCTCGAATAACACCTTCCCCTGCTCGACCGGCGTACCTATCAACTGACTTAAATCGCCGGAGACGACGAGACCATCGAGCGGCGCCACGATCCGCGTACGCGCCAGCTTGTCGGTAGCCAGCGCCAGTTCGGCCTCCGCCTGCCGAAGTTGGGCAGCCGCAACGAGGCTGCCGGTGCGGTCGTGCTTGGCATGGGCGTCGCGTTCGCGCTGGATGTTCTTCTGGCGCTCGCTTTCCCATTTGAGCACATCGGAGCGCAGATCGCGGTCGTCGAGGACCGCCAGCGTCTGATCGGCGCGGACCACATCGCCCGCCTTCGCCGGCGCCTGCTGAATGAAGCCCTGGAAAGGCGCCACCGCTGCCCGTTGCACCGAACCCTCCAGCACCGATTTGGCGGTGACGCGAAATTCACCGGTGCAGAAAGTCAGCAACAGACCCGTCACAACGGCAGCCACCGCAGCGAGCTTGGCAGCAGGGTGCTTCGGTCCAATCAATGCCCGTATTGCATCGGTTGCCAGCGTCGCAGCACGGCCAGCCACCATACGGCGCAGATCCGCCTTCATTTTCATGACCGGCCCCAACAGGGACCCGATCAACTCCACGATATCGAGGTGCGCCGCATCGAACGGCTCGCCCGCCATGCGCTCGAAGGTAAGGACACCTACAATCTCGGCGCGCGACCTCATGACGATCGACACCACGGATATCGCTTCCCAGGATTTCATCAGATCCTGATGAGCGATCGCAATCCGGTTCGCCGTTGCCGGCAACGAAGGCACCGCTACCGCGCTTCCCTGATCAAGCGACTCCTCCATGGCGTTCTCGATCGCCGCGACGATGTCTGCCTTCTTCTGAAACCAGGCTGCATTCGACATCGCGCACAGTCGTACCTTCTCGTCCTGAACAAGGCCGAACGAGACGCGCTCGCATTTGAGCCGTTGCGCCAGTTCGTTGACGAGAGCAATCGCCGCGCCGTCGATTGTTTCGTGCTCTTCGACGACCGCGAGCATTTCAAGCGCAGTAGCCGCGGCATCAAGCCGGGTCTTCATCCCCTCCGCGCGATTGCGCCAGACGAACCCCTCGATCCAGCCCGCACCCCAATGCAGCCGCCGCAGAATACGCTGCAAATCGGGACCTGGTTTGGCGACGGCGTCGACGACGATGACGCCGTGCACCTCGTCGCGGCTCTCGATCGGATAGGCAATGTGCAGCCTGTTGTCCTCGACCGTCGGACCAGCCGGCGCCGGCACCGTGACACCCATACGCTCGGTCAGGGCACGCTGCGCAGTCGATGCAAGGTGCGATATCTCCGTCAGCCGATCGGGCCATATCGCGGCCGGCCCGAACGAGCCGTCCGGACGCGCCAGCAGCAAGGCCGCGGCCCGTGCTGTACGAATGTCGGCACATTGCAAGGCAAGCCATGCGTTCAGCACGTCTGACGTCGACTTGGAAGCCGCAAATGCAGACCAAAGCGCAGCATCGTCCGGCGCTTGCGCCGCACCATCCGTCGCCGCAGCCTTGCCCGGCGTCGTTTGGGATACGGCGGGCGCGATCGTCATCTGAGCGCCATGTTCATTTCGAGGGGGTTCCGAGCGCGTCGGCCTGATCCAGAAAGCGGATCTTGCAGCGCAAGCCACCAGGCAGGCTGAGATCGGGATTTGGCAGCGAGAGCCGGACGCCGAAAGTCCCGCTCGAGGCGTCGAATAGCGTGTCGACGACGGTCACCGTCGCGCGATAGCGTCCGCCGACTGGGGCTTCCGGTTCGACCTCCGCGATCATCCCGGGCCGGGCCTGGCCGAACAGTGCCAACGGCACGAAAACCTCGACATAAAGCGGGTTCATCCGGGCGAGCACGAGGATATGGGCCTGCTCGGTGCGGTACTCGCCGGGGCCGAGAACACGTTCCGTCACCACGGCATCGAGCGGGCTAAGAATGACCCGCTGTCGCAGTAGACCCTCGGCACGACGCAACTCGCTCTTGGCGATGTCGAGATTGAGCTCGGCCTCCTTCAGCGCTAGTATGGCGACCTGCTCGTCCGTCTTGGCCTCGTCATAGGCCGCTATGGTCACGGTATTGTTGACGCGGAGCGTTTCCATGCGCTTGAATTTGCGATGCAGGAACTCGACGCGGGCGCGTCCGCTGCTGATTGGATTGTCGTTCTCCGCACGCGAGCGAGCCGCGGCCACCGCGGCCTCTTCGACCTCGCTTTCGAGTTCGGCCAGTCGCTGGCCTTGCCGAACGACATCGCCGCGATCGACCAGCACGTTGCGGATCAAACCCGGGACCGGCGCACCGATTTTCAAGGTAGCGCTCGTTTCAATCAGGCAATCGAGCTTTTCCTGCGTGATCGACCGACGTTCGTCGGCATCCGCGGAACACGTCATCCCGAGTACGAACAGCAGCGCAGCTGCCGTTGTTGCAAATTTATGAGATTGCATCGGTCTGGCATGACTTCGAAATGGCCGGTTAGGCCGGTGTGACCGGGTCAGGAGCGTCAATCCGAACCGAGAAATCCCGATTGGGATCCACATCCGTATCACCGCTTGTGCCATTGACGAAATCCGCCTGCCAAACCTTTCGTGCCGGCTGCTTTCCACCCCTGCCCCGCTTCATGTAGCGCGCGCCAAGCAACGCCGGGAAGAAGGCCAATGCGGCCTGATCGGAGCCGTCCAGCACGACCTGTGCTCTATCAGCCTCAGGCCGCTGCGTAGCTGTTGGCGGCACGGTAATATCGGAATGGGAAGCAGCAAACCGCGGGACGATCTGCTCGAGCCGGCCGGACCGGCCGGGCGTCAGGGAAGGCGACGGAGCCGCCGGAACGGTTTCCGGCGGACTGAGCTCGCTGGTGCCCGGGATGATACCCAAGACTTGCAGGATCTCGTCGACGGTAAACGACCAGCCAAAGGTAGCCGCGGTGGCTCTGCAGAACCGTACGTGGCCGGATCCGCCAACACCGAGAGCGCCTGTCGGACGCTCGGCACTGTCGGGCATGCCGGAACCACCGAGCGCTTCCTGGACACGCGACAGGTTCGACACCGCCACCTGGAACGAGGACGCCTCACCTCCATTGGTACCCGCGGGAGCGAGCCTGCTTTGCAGTTCGATGAAGACCGGCGGCGGCAGGAAGATGTTGATCACCGGCGTCGCGACCGTCGGCACGTCAGGCGGCGTGGGTGGATCCGGCACCACCGGCGTGACGATATCGGCGATCAGCAGCGTCGGATCGATCCGCGACCATGCGGCAAAGCCCGACTGCGAATGACTGCGGAAGCGGCCGATCTGGGTTTGATCGGTTGCGGTCATCGCTACGGTATCACCATCGGTGTCGTTGATCGCCGCAACAACATGGATGGCATCGTCGCCGACCATATTTCGTTCATCCGAATTGATGCGCTCAACGGTCACGCGTACGACGTCGCTGCCAGCGTAGTTGCTACGGCTCTGGCCGAACAAGCGGACCAGTTCGACGTCACCCGCTGCCAGCGGTGAACTGCTGGTGACCACAATGCGCAGCTGCTTCCGGCCATCGGCGCCATCGGTGATGTCAAACCGAACGGTTGCACCGGGCGGCAGGCCCGCACCTGGACGGACGTCGTCGAAGATCAGCTGCGAAGCATCGTAGTCCACCGTAAAGACAACATCGCGCACGCCACCGAGATTGGTCAGCGTCACGCCGAGCCCGTCCCCATCGGCATCACGAAGCACCGCTCCCGGCAGCGTCACAATATCCGACATGTGGATCACGTTGTGATGCGAGATCGCCGTGAACTCCGCCAGGTAGTCGCCGCCGGCGGCGCCGTCCATATTGCCGTCGAGCGAGCCATTGCCATCGTGGAACGCCGTGCCCGCGCTGACGAGCCGAACCTGGTAGGCGCCTTCGGCGAACAAGCCACCTGTCTTGACGAAGGTGAAGCCGCGAGAGTTGCCGTCGAAGACCAGCGAACCCGCCACGCGACGACCGGATGCATCCTGCACCACGACATCGCTCCAGACGCCGCTGTTGTCGTACCCGTAAAGGCTCACGTCACCAAGCGTAAAGGCATGATTGAAGGAGACATGGAAACCGGACACGGATGACACAAATTCGGTGACTTGCAACGGCGCAGCCCGGGTGGAAACTTCCAGGCCGGCCGATTCGAATTCACCGTCTTCATTGGTCAACACGGCTTTGACCACGAAATCTGCCGCGCTGGTGAACACATGGCGCGCCGAAGTCAGGTTGCCCGCGACCCATTCGATCGTTCCGTCACCCCAATCGACCATCCAATGATCGATGGTATCAATGCCCGGATCTGTCGCAGCCAGCGAGAGGATCCACTCGGCGCCAACGACCGCCGTGGGCGCTCCGGAGAGGGAGATCTTCGGCGCGACGTCCCCGATAGTTATGTCGAAGCGATGATCCGTGGTGCCGCCGTTGGAATCGACCGCACGGATCGTGACCGTCTCGGCACCCCGGCCATCCGGCGCAACCCAAACGAAGGTTCCGGTGAATGGATCGAACACGGCGCCGGCGGGTCCGGACAACAAGGAAAGCGTCACGTTATCGCCGGTGTCCGGATCTCCAGCCGTAAACGTGGCGGTGACGGTGCCGCCTTCATCCACCACGGCATTCTGTGGCCCCGAAATGACAGGCGCGTCGTTTACACCGGTGACTAGGACGGTCACGGTCTTGGCCGCGGAGTTCAGGAGGCCGTCATTCGCGGTGAACGAGAAGGTTACCGTGGCGGTGTCGCCCAGCTTCAGCGCATCGTGGAGGCCTCGCGGATTATAGTTCCAGTTGCCGTTCGACTGCAGGGTTACGCCACCCGGAACCTGGCCGGCCAGCGCGTAGGTCAGCGGATCGCTTTCGACATCGCTGCCAACAAGCGAGCCGGTGACGACGGTCTCTTCATTCGTGGTTGCCACCGCCGCATTGGCTACCGGCGCATCGTTCACGCCGGTGACGAAAATGGTCACTGTCTCAGCCGCAGAATCGAACTCTCCGTCATTGGTGACGAACGAGAAGGTTACGGTAGCGCTTTGATCCGGCCTCAGCGCATCGTGACGGCCCCGCGGATCATAGCTCCAGCTGCCGTTCGAATACAGGGTTACGCCGTCCGGAAACTGGCCGACCGGCGCGTAGGTCAGCGCATCATTCTCGATATCGCTGCCAACAAGCGAGCCGGAGACGACGGTATCTTCGTCGGTGGTTATCGTCGTCGCACTGGCTACCGGCGCATCGTTTACGCCGGTGACCAGAATGGTCACTATTGCGGCGGTAGAGTTGAGGCCGCCGTCCTTCGCGATGAACGAGAAGGTTACGGTATCCGTCGCGCCCCGCTTCAGCGCATTGTGTCGACCCTGCGGATCGTAGCTCCAGCTTCCGTTCGGATTGAGGGTCACGCCCTCCGGAACCGGGTCTACCAGCGCGTAGGTCAGCGCATCGTTCTCCACATCGCTGCCACTTAGGGAACCGGAGACGACCGGTATCCTCATCCGTGGTTTTCTGCGCCGCA
>CAVUNF010000006.1:0-101005 GCA_963742695.1 uncultured Alphaproteobacteria bacterium | reverse complement strand
GTAGGCCACCGTCATCATCCCGCAATCGGAATAGCCACATTCCGAAACGGGCGTATTCGCGCGCAGCGATAACGCTACAGTCCGGTTCACAAACCGGATCGGACTTGCATGCACGGCGTGAGCGGCAAACCGCCGGATCAGGCGACCGGCACCGCGCCGCCCCGGATCATGCTGCTGTTGCTGGTCGCGATGACCGGCGTCGCGCCGATTTCGCTCTACATGCTGGTGCCGGCATTGCCGGGGCTGGCCAGCCATTTCGGGCGCGACATCTCCGTCGCGCAGATGACGGTGTCGCTGTTCATTGTCGGCATCGCCTGTCGCAGCTCATCATGGGGCCGCTGTCGGACCGGTTCGGACGCCGCCCGGTGCTGCTGGCGGGCTTCAGCCTGATGGTGGCGGCGAGTGTCGCCTGCAGCCTCGCGAAACCCTGCCGCAACTGATCGTGGCGCGGTTTTTTCAGGCGCTGGGCGGCGCCACCGGCATGGTGGTCAGCCGCGCCATCCTCCGCGATCTCTACAGCCGCGAGCGCATGAGTTCCATGCTCAGCCTGGTGATCGCGGTGATGATGATCGCGCAGATGCTGAGCCCGCTGACCGGCGGCCTGATGGATATCGCCTTCGGCTGGCGCGCGATCTTCTACGTCATCACCGCGGGGCGCTGATCACAGCGGTGGCGATCGCCGTCGCGTTGCCGGAAACCCGGCGCGAGCGCAGCGAAAGCAAGCGGCTTTCGCGGCGACGTCGGCAGCCTGTTCACGAGCCGCGCCTTCGTCGGCTACGTGCTGTGCCAGGTGATGGTGTCGCAGATCATCTTCACCTTCGCCGGCGCCGGACCCTATGTCGTGGTGACGCAGATGGGCCGCTCCAGCGCCGAATATGGCGCCTGGTTCGCGACCTCGGCTTCGCCTTTCTGATCGGCAATCTGTTCTGCGTCCGCTTCGCGCCGCGTCACTCCCTGGAGAAACTGATCTGGTTCGGACTGGCGCTGCAATTCGCCGGCGCGCTGCTGAACCTGGTGTGGGGCATCGTCGGACTCAACCAGGCGCCGTCCTGGCTGTTCGGCACCCAGATGATCGTGATGTTCGCCAATGCCTTCGTGATGTCGAATTCGGCGGCCGGCGCCATCAGCGTTCGCCCGGAAGCCGCCGGCACCGCCTCCGGCGCGATGGGATTCCTGCAGATGGGGCTCGGCGCATTGTTCTCGCAATTCGGCGCTTGGCTCGGCGGCCACTTTGCCACGCCGGTGGCGCTCAATGCCGCCATCGTCGCGCTGTCGATCGCCTGCGCCGCGACGATGATCTTCCTGGTGCCGCGCCGCGACGTGGTCGTGAGCGAGGAGTTGATCGGGAAGGCGGAGGAGGAAAAGTCGGGGATGTTGTGAGGGGAGCAACGCCGAAACAAAATACGCGAAAACGAGCCCATGCAAAGAATGGCTAGACTGGCGGCACTCATCCCGGCACAAGATATCAGTACGCGCGGTTGCCTGATTCACTCCCCGATCAGCTTCAGCCACTCGTCTTCGGTCAGCACGGCCACCCCGAGCTCGCGCGCCTTTGTCAGTTTCGACCCGGCATCCTCGCCGGCGACGACGTAGTCGGTCTTCTTCGACACCGAGCCGGCGACCTTGGCGCCCAACCGTTCCGCCACCGCCTTGGCTTCGTCGCGGGTGAATTTCGTCAGCGAGCCCGTGAACACCACGGTCTTGTCCGAGACCGGCGAAGCTCTTGCGCGGCTTCTCGGCCGGCTTGCACCTCGAGTTCGGCAATCAGCTGATCGAGCGCCTTCACATTGCGGGGTTCGGCGAAGAACTCCACCACGGCATCGGCCACGATCTCGCCGATGCCGCCGATATTGTTGAGGTCCTGATAGGCCTCGGTGGTGTTCTCCTCGGCCTTGGTGCCCTTGGCGGCCGCCAGCATCGCCTCGCGAAAATTCTCGATGGTGCCGTAATGCCGCGCCAGCAGCTTGGCGTTGCCCTCGCCGACGTGACGGATGCCGAGCGCGAAGATCAGGCGATGCAGTTCGATGCTGCGGCGGGCGTCGATCGCGCCGAACAGATTGCGCACCGAGGTTTCGCCATAACCCTCGCGCTGCATCAGCTTGCTGGTCGAACGGGCGTCGCGCTTCTGCAGCGTGAAGATGTCGACCGGCGACATCACCAGGCCCTCTGCGTAGAATTCCTGGATCTGCTTGTCGCCGAGGCCGTCGATATCGAACGCCAGCCGCGACACGAAATGCTTGAGACGCTCCGATCGCCTGCGCCGGGCAAATCAGCGCGCCGGTGCAGCGGCGCACCGCCTCGCCTTCCTCGCGGACCGCATGGCTGCCGCACACCGGGCAAACTTCCGGAAACTTGTACGGCTTTGCGTTCTTCGGCCGCTTGTCCTGCACGACGCTGACGATCTGCGGGATGACGTCACCGGCGCGCTGCACCACCACGGTATCGCCGACGCGGATATCGACGCCGTCGCGGATCGGGCTGCCGTCATTGCCGATGCCCTTGATGTAATCCTCATTGTGCAGCGTTGCGTTCTGCACCACGACGCCGCCGACCGTGACCGGCGCCAGCCGCGCCACCGGCGTCAACGCGCCGGTGCGGCCGACCTGGATGTCGATGCCGTTGAGCACGGTGGTCGCCTGCTCCGCCGCGAATTTGTGCGCGATCGCCCAGCGCGGGCTGCGCGACACGAAGCCGAGGCGATCCTGCCAGTCGAGCCGGTCGACCTTGTAGACCACGCCGTCGATGTCGTAGCCGAGCGTGGCGCGCTCCTCGCCGATCTTGCGATAAAATTTCAGGACGTCTTCGACATCCTTGCAGAGTTTTGTCAGCGGATTGACGGCGAAACCGGCTTTGTCCATCCACTTCAGCATGCCGTGCTGGGTATCGGCCGGAGGATCGCTCATCTCGCCCCAGGTATAGGCGAAGAATTTCAGCGGCCGCGAGGCGGTGATCGAAACGTCCTTCTGGCGCAGCGAGCCTGCCGCCGAATTGCGCGGATTGGCAAACACCGTGTCGTCGGCTTCGGCCTGCTTCTTGTTGAGCTCGAGAAAATCCTTCTTGAGCATGTAGACTTCGCCGCGCATCTCGCAGGCGGCGGGAATGTCTTCGGCCTTTCAGCGTGTGCGGAATATCCTTGATGGTGCGGACATTGGCGGTGACGTCCTCGCCGGTAAAACCGTCGCCGCGCGTGGCCGCGCGGACCAGTTCTCCGTTTTCGTAGCGCAACGACAGCGACAGGCCGTCGATCTTCGGCTCGGCCACAAGTGCGGGAATATGGTCGGCATCGAGTTTGAGAAAGCGCCTGATGCGGTCGACGAACTCCGTCACATCCTCGTCGCTGAAGGCATTGCCGAGCGACAGCATGGGAACGGCGTGCTGCACTTTGCCAAAACCGCGCGCGGGCGCGGCGCCGACCTTCTGCGACGGCGAATCCGTGGCGACGAGATCGGGAAACTTCGCCTCGATCGTCTCCAGCCGCTGGCGCAGCGCGTCATAGGCGGCGTCCGATACGGTCGGCGCGTCCTCCTGGTAGTAGCGCTCGTTGTGAGCCCTCGATTTCGAGCGCCAGCCGCATCAGCTCGACCTTGGCCTGCGCCTTGGTGAGCTTGGCGACGTCAGAGCGAGCGTCGTTCTCTTGCGATTTCACGGCCGATCGGTCGCAGCGCGTCGACGCCTCTACGCCATCGCCGCTTTGAGCAGCCGGTCCGCGGCGGCCCTGGCCTCGGCGGTGATCTCCGCGCCGGCCAGCATGCGGGCGATTTCTTCGCGGCGGTGATCGGCGGCGAGCGCGTTGACGCGGGTGGCGACGCGCTTGCCCTTGTCGAGCGCGTCCTTGGAAATCAGCAGATGCTGGCTGGCGCGGGCGGCGACCTGCGGCGCATGCGTCACCGCCATCACCTGCACCTTGCCGGCGAGCCGCGCGAGACGGGCGCCGATGGCGTCGGCCACCGCGCCGCCGACGCCGGTGTCGATTTCGTCGAACACCAAAGTCGGCGCCGAACCCTTGTCCGACAGCACCACCTTCAGCGCCAGCAGGAACCGCGACAGTTCGCCGCCGGAGGCGACCTTCATCAGCGGCCCCGCCTTGGTGCCGGGATTGGTCTGCACCCAGAATTCGACGCGGTCGAAACCCTGCGGCCCCGGCGATTTCGGATCGGATTCGATTTGCGTGCTGAATTTGGCGCGCTCGAGCTTCAGCGGCGCCAGTTCGGCATTGACCGCCTTGTTGAGTTTGTCCGCGGATTTGGTCCGCGCCGCGGAGAGTTTGGTGGCGGCAGCGCTGTAGCGCTTGTCGGCCTCGTCGGCCGCCGCCTCCAGCTTCTTCAGCTGATCGGCGCCGGCGTCGATCAGCGCCACGTCGGCGGCGTATTTCGCGGCGAGTGCCGCGAGGCCGTCGACCGGCGTCGAATATTTGCGCGAGGCGGCGCGCAACGCGAACAGCCGTTCCTCGATGCGCTCAAGCTCGCTGGGATCGAAATCCGCCGCGATCAGCGCCGCCGTCAGATGCTGGTCGGCCTCCTCCAGCGCGTTGATGGCAATATCGATCGCCTTCACCGCGGGCTCGACCAGCGTCGGCGAGTTTCCGGCGCGGCGTTCCAGCCGGCGCACCGCCGCCGACAATGCCGCGACCGGCGAATGATTGCCGCTGACGGCATCCTGGGCCTCGCGCAGATCGCCGGCGATCTTCTCGCCCTGCATCATCGAGGTGCGGCGCTCGGCGAGCGAGGTTTCCTCGCCGTCCTTTGGCTTCAGTTTCTTCAGTTCATCGGAAGCATGCCGGAGATAGTCCGCCTCGCGGGCGGCGCGCTCCATGCCGGCGCGATGCTCGTCGAGCGCGGCCAATGCCGCACGCCTGGCGTCCCACAGCGTCTCAAGTGCTGTGACATCCTTTTCGAGACCGGCGAAGGCATCGAGCAGCCGCCGGTGGCTCGAGGTATCGACCAGCGCGCGCTCGTCATGCTGACCGTGAATCTCGACCAGCGCGGAGCCGACCGCCTTCAGGGTCTGCACGCTGATGGCCTGGTCGTTGATGAAGGCGCGGGTTCGGCCGTCGGCGAGTTGCACCCGCCGCAGGATCATCTCGCCGGTATCGTCGAGCCCGTTATCGCCGAGGATTTTCGCGGCCGGATGGCCCTTCGGCACATCGAACACCGCGGTGACCTGGCCTTGTTCGACGCCGTGACGGACGAGGCCGGCATCGCCGCGGCCGCCGAGCGCCAGTGCGAAGGCATCGAGCAGGATGGATTTGCCCGCGCCGGTTTCGCCGGTCAGCACCGCAAGGCCACGGGAAAATTCGATATCGAGCCGTTCGATCAGGACGATGTCACGGATCGACAGACGGGCCAGCATGCGAGATCAGTTCCTAGCCGAGACCCAGTTTCTTGAAGGCCCTGGAAATATAGGAACCCTTGTTCTCGCTCGGCTCGAGACCGCCGGACTTTACAAGACTATAGGCGTCCTTGTACCAGCGGCTATCAGGAAAATTGTGCCCAAGCACGGCGGCGGCGGTCTGCGCCTCGCCGACGATGCCGATGGTCATATAGGCCTCGGTGAGCCGGGCCAGCGCTTCCTCGACATGCCGGGTGGTCTGATACTGGGTCACCACCGTCTTGAACCGGTTGATGGCCGCGGTGTAGTCGCGCTTTTCCATGTAATAGCGGCCGACCGTCATTTCCTTGCCGGCCAATTGGTCCCGCGCGCCTTCGAGCTTGGCCTTGGCGGCGTTGGCGTATTCCGAGGTCGGATATTTGCGGACCACCTCTTCGAGTGCGGCGATCGCCTTCTCGGTCCTGCCCTGATCGCGCGAAACGTCCGGAATCTGGTCGTAATGCGAGGCCGCGATCAGATATTGCGCGTAGGCGGCGTCGGCGCTGCCCGGATGCAAGGTGACGTAGCGGGTCGCAGCGCCGATGCAATTGTCGAAATCGCCGGCATTGTAGAACGCATAGGCCGACATCAGCAGCGATTTGCGCGCCCAGTCGGAATAAGGATGCTGGCGGTCGACTTCCTCGAACTTCTTCGACGCCGCCTTCGGATCCTTGCGGTTGTTCATCAGGAACAGGCCCTCATTGTAGAGCTTGTCCGCAGGCTCCTCGATGAAGGTGTCGTCCTTGGCCATGAACTTGTCCCACAGCGAGCCGGTGCCGCAGCCGCCCAGGGGGATCGCAAGAACAATCAGACCCGCGGCCAGCCGAAGCAGCCGCCGGGAGCGGCCGGCGCCAGCCGGGATGTTGCGTAGTTCGCGCGTCATACGCTGTGCCGACATAGATTTAAGACCTGACGCTGTGATGCGGTGCCCGCCACGCCATGAACCGCAGTCATGGACGCAATAATCCCCGTGCCTGTGGCGCCTTGTCGTGCAACCGCGGGCGTATGTAGCCGAAAAAAGTCCGTTAACCAACCGAATACGCAGGCATTTCGCCCGGATTAAGGCGGTTGGACCGGATTGCGGCTGATCATGGTTACCGCGGCAAATTGCCGTGCGGCGGGTTCCGGCCAAGCTCGATACGGCCAAGAGGACAGCCCGAAACGGCCTCAAAGACGGCCTGCGCAGGTTCAGGAGATTCGGCAGGAGACGAAAGTCAGGACACGTCGAAGACGACGGTCAGGAAACGTCGGGGCCGTAGGCCGGGGCGACCATGCCGCCCACCATTCCGCTTCCGGCTTCGGCGTGGCCGCGCGAGCGACGTGCGGTCTCGGCCTCGATCACCCGCCAGGCGCTGCGATCGGCCATCAGGGCCGTGAGCACCGCGTGGTTGAGCTTGTGGCCGCCGCGCACCGAGCGATAGGCGCCGAGCAGCGGCAGACCGGCCAGCGCGAGATCGCCGATCACGTCCAGAACCTTGTGGCGGGCGCACTCGTCGGTGTAGCGCAGACCTTCGGTATTGAGCAGGCGGGTTTCGTCGAACACGACGGAGTTTTCAAATGACGCGCCGAGCGCGAAACCGGCGCTCCAGAGCCGCGCGACGTCGTTCATGCAGCCAAAGGTGCGGGCGCGGCTGATCTCGCGACGGAATCTTCTCGGGGCTGAGATCGAATTGGTAGCTCTGGCGGCCGATCACGGGATTGGCGAAGTCGATTTCGACTTCGGCGCGGAAGCCCGCGGAATAAGGCCGCAATTCGCCGAAGGAATTGCCGATCGCGACCTGCACCGGCTTCAATACCTGGATGAACCGGCGCGTGGCCGACTGCGCGACAATGCCGGCCTGATCGATCGCGGCGACGAAAGCCGCGGCGCTGCCGTCCATGATCGGAACTTCGGGCCGTCGACTTCGATGGTGGCATTGTCGACGCCCATGCCGCGCAAGGCTGCGAGCACATGTTCGGCGGTGGAAACCAGCGGACCATCGCGGTCGCCGAGCACGGTTGCGAATTCGGTGGCGATCACGGATTCCGCGCACGCCTGAACTTCGCGGTCACAACCATCCAGACCGCTGCGGACAAAAATAAAACCCGCATCCACAGGTGCGGGTCCAAGAGTTAAACTTACGGGTAAACCGGAATGAACGCCGACGCCCGTCACGGTGGCTTGCGACCGAAGCGTTGTTTGCCGGCTGAATTTCATCAACTACCCACCACTGACTTTACCCAAGGATCAGAACGACCGCATTGCAGCGCCGATTCGTCTTCAGGTATCCCCAAGTCACGGCAGACCATAGTCATTGCCTCAAAGCGCGCCAACTCACGCTTTTTTACCGATTGTTACCCCATCTCTGCCGTATTCAGCGCCAAAGGTTAACCAAATTGCGCCGCCTCCGGGAGCATTTTCAGCCCCCTCATTTCACCACGAAACGCATAATTAATTATTTAATATCAGTCGCTTGCGGAAATCTCCGCGGCGCGCCTCCGGCAAAAACAAAGGTCCCGGCCAAGCTGGCCGGGACCTTCTTTCGTCGTCAGAATTGTAACAAACTTCAGGTGGCCTGCCGCCTCAGGAAGGCCGGGATATCAAGATGGTCGTCGCCCTGTGGCGCCGCGGCAACAGGTGCCGGGCGGCCATGGACGTCCAGACCCTGGGGGGCCGGCCGGCGGGCGTATTCCGACACCGGTTCGCTGGCCGCGATTTGCTGGGCGACCGTGCGTTGGGGCTTGCGCTCCGGCAGCGGCGGCATCGCCGACATCGCCGGACCCGAGGCACGGGCCGCGATCGGCGGCTCGGTCTCTTCGTCACGACGGCCGAGGCCGACATTGGCGAGGCGCTGCAACAACGACATCCGGGTCTTTTGCGGATGCTCCTCATCGACTTCGCCGCGGGCCTGGCGGATTTCATTCTGCGCCGGCATCGGCAGATCTTCGAACTTCGGCATCCGCGGCGCGCGAACCGGTGCGCGTTCGGCTGCTTGCGGGATGAACGTCTCCGGCGTGGCGGGTTCGTGAGTCTCGGCGCGCGCGGGCTCGTGATCCGGGAACAGGGACGGCTTCTGCGCGATCGGGCGAACCGTGACATCGCCGTAGGACGCAGGCGCGACGGTCTGCGGGACTTCAGGTGCGACCGCCGCGGCAATCGCCGCCAGCGCCGCACGTTCGATGCTGCCGGTGGAGCGCTGAGGCGCAGCAGCAGGCTGCGCCGCGGCCGGCGCTTCCAGCTTCTGGGCACGTTCGGCAAGCCGCGCATTGTCGGCGCGCAGCCGCGCCGTCAGGTCGGCCAGGCGGGTGTCCGGAGCGGAGGAAGCCACGGCGTTGGTCACAGTGGCAGCCGGGGCCGCCGCGTTGCGCGAGATCAGCGCCTGTTCGATGCCGGTGGCAACCACGGAAACGCGGATCACGCCGTCGAGGCTCTCGTCGAAGGTGGCGCCGACGATGATGTTGGCGTCCTGATCGACCTCTTCGCGAATTCGGGTCGCGGCTTCATCGACTTCGAACAGCGTCAGGTCCTTGCCGCCGGTGATCGAGATCAGCAGGCCGCGCGCACCCTTCATCGAGGAATCGTCGATCAGCGGATTGGCGATCGCAGCTTCCGCCGCGGTCAATGCGCGCTTCTCGCCGGAGGCTTCGCCGGTGCCCATCATCGCCTTGCCCATTTCGCGCATCACGGCGCGAACGTCGGCGAAGTCGAGATTGATCAGGCCTTCCTTGACCATCAGATCGGTGATGCAGGCGACGCCCGAATAGAGCACCTGGTCGGCCATCGCGAAGGCGTCGGCGAAGGTGGTCTTTTCGTTGGCGACCCGGAACAGGTTCTGGTTCGGAATGATCAGCAGCGTATCGACCACCTTGTGCAGCTCGGCAATGCCGGCCTCGGCGGTGCGCATGCGGCGCTGGCCTTCGAAGTGGAACGGCTTGGTCACCACGCCGACGGTGAGGATGCCCATGTCGCGCGCGGTCTTGGCGATGACGGGTGCAGCCCCGGTGCCGGTGCCGCCGCCCATGCCGGCGGTGACGAACACCATGTTGGCGCCGGAGAGATGGTCGCGGATTTCATCGATGACTTCCTGGGCCGCCGCTGCGCCGACATCCGGCTGCGAACCGGCGCCGAGGCCCTGGGTGACCTGGGTGCCCATCTGCACGATGCGTTGCGCCTTGGACATGGTGAGCGCCTGCGCGTCGGTGTTGGCGACAACGAAATCGACACCCTGCAGTCCGGCGGTGATCATGTTGTTGACGGCATTGCCGCCAGCTCCGCCGACGCCGAATACGGTGATCCGTGGCTTCAGCTCGCTAATGTCGGGGACGTTGAGATTGATGGTCATGATTGCCTCTCGATTACGCGCGCGTGGTTCGGTTTCCCCGGCCGGCGGCCGCGGGAATTGGTGGAAGTGGAAGGGATGCGGAAATGATTCATCAGAAGCCGTCTCGGAGCCATCGTCCGACCTTTCCGAAATAGCCGTCAGTCCCTGTCTTGAGCTGCCGCGTATGCCGCGGTTCGACGTGTTCAAGATGAGCGTATTGCGGATAGACCAGCAGCCCCGCGGGCACCGCGAACGACGCGCTCTTTGCCTCGCTGGGCAACCGGCCAAAACCAAGCGGACGGCCGACCCGCACCGGGCGGCCGAGAATTCGGGTTGCAAGCTCGGGAAGGCCGGTGAGCTGCGAAGCGCCCCCGCTCAGCACGACGCGGGCCCTCGGCTCTGCCACGAAGGGGGAATCCGCGAGGCGGTCCCTGACCATCTCAAAAATCTCCTCGGCGCGGTGCCGAACGATGTTCGCAATCGTGGCGCGGGACACGATCTGCGGAGCATCCCGCTCGTTGTCTCCGGCCGTAGGCACGGACATCAACTCGCGCGCGTCGGATCCGCCGGTCAGCACGGTGCCATATAACGTCTTGATTCGCTCGGCATCCGCAATGCAGGCGCTGAGTCCGCGCGCCAGATCCATCGTGATGTGTTGCCCGCCGACCGCAAATCCGGATGCATGCACGAAGCGTCCGGCGGAATAGGTCGCGATCGTGGTGGTGCCGGCGCCCATCTCGACCACGGCGGCGCCGATATCGGCTTCATCGTCGGTCAGGACCGCAAGGCCTGCGACATAAGGACTCGCCGCCATGGCTTCGACGTTGAGATGACAGCGCTCGACCACCAGCATCAGATTCTTGGCGACCGTGGCGTCCGCGGTCACGACGTTCATGTCGACGCCGAATTGCCGCGCCACCATGCCCCTGGGATCGCGAATGCCCTTGACGCCGTCGAGCGCGTAGCCGACCGGCAGCGCATGCAGCACGGTGCGGCCCTCGCCGGTGGCGTGGCGCATGCCGGTGGAGGTGATGCGGGTGACGTCGGCTGCCGTAACGGCGCCGCCCTTGATGTCAGCGGCGGCTTCGATCAACTGGCCCTGCAGCCGCCCTGCCGACACCGACAGCAGAACCGATTCAACCCGGACCTTGGCCATCCGCTCGGCCAGCGCCACGGCGTGACGTACCGCCTGTTCGCACTCGGCGAGATCGACCACCGCGCCGGCCTTGACGCCGCGCGACTGGATCTGGCTGTAGCCGATCAATTCGACGGCATGGCTTCGTCCGCGCAAGGCGTCATTCGGCGGGCACGGCTTCAGCCGCGCGATCATGCAGGCGATCTTGCTGGTGCCGATATCGAGCGAGGCCACCAGCGCGGTGCGCTTCTGCGGCATCGGACGCGTCTTCGGCGTCTGGTTGCGGTCAAGACCGGTCATGCGTCACCGGCCTTCTTCTTTTTCTTGTCCTTGAACAGTTCTTCGCGGGCCTTGGCCGCATCTTCCGACAGTTGCACCGTCAGCCGGTCGGCGAGGCGCATGTCGATGGCGACGATGTCGCGCGAGAACAGCCGGTCTTCCTTGTCGAGCTTCGACAAGGCCGCCAGCGCATTGCCGACGTCATTTTCGGGCAACCTGATATCGAGACCGTCCTTGAGCCGCAAATTCCAGCGCCGCTCGCCAACCAGGATCGCGGCCTTGGTCGCCGAGCGCACTTGCGGATAGCGCGCCAGCAGCGCCAGGAAATCCCGCGCGCGGGTCTCGGCACCCTTGCCCACCACCAGCGGCAGCGAAAGAAAGCGGCGCGACACATAGGGCTCGAGCACCGCACCGTCTTCGGCAATCACCGCCAGCCGGCCGTCCTGCTGCCACAGCGCGAATGCGGTGCGTTCGACGACATCGATCTGGAGCTGGCCGGGATAGAACTTCAGCACCGTGGCGTCGCCGATCCATGGATTGGCTTTCAGCTTGTCGCGCACGGTGGCGGCGTCGAGGAACAGCAGCGAGGAGCGGCCGTTGACGCCGCCGATCGCGAGTATCTCGTCCTGGGTCAGTTGCTTGCGGCCGTTGATGGCCACCGCGGTGATGCGAAATCCGGCGGAATTCGCCAGCGCATTGCGGGTATCGCTCAGCGCCGAGGTGAATTCCGCAAGGTGCCCGCCCTTGACGACACCGAAGCCGGCGCTGCCGATCAGCAGCAACACGGTGGCGGCGACGCCGACGCGGTTGGGCAGATAACGCTCGAGGTTTGCGATCAGGCGGTTCGGGGGTTCGCGTTCCAGGCGCGGCTTGACGGCCGCGCGCGGCAGCCCGAGCCACTCGCGCAACAACACGGCCGCACCAATGGCAGCCGCTTTCAGGTCAGCATCGGGCCTCAGCGATCGCAGCGATCGAGCGAGGCGTCCTGCACCATCCATTGCACGAGCTCGTCAAATGTTGTGCCCGCAAAACCTTTGCGAGTTCCGGCACATTGACGTCCTGGTGATACCGGGCTGGGAGCAGACCTCGAGACAGAAGAGGCCATTTTTTCCCGCGATGCGATCGTCGAAGCGGAATTCCGCAACAGCTCACGCCCCGGCAGCCAAGCGCCACATGCGCCGCCAGCGTTAACCTTCGGACTTCCTGGTAAACAAAGGGTAAAGTCGGTGCGGACAGGAGGCGTTTTGAGCCGCCTTCTGAGTACTTTGCCGCGCAACCGTAGCATTTTTACCAATTGGCAGGATCTCGCCCCGTTACCTGCCCGACTTGTCGATCCGGCACTACTTCCGGGCGCGTTTGAGCGCCAATGCGATCTGGCCTTGCAGGAAGTCGGCGAATTCGATCCCCTGCGCCTTCAGCGCCTTGGGATAGAGCGACGCCTTGGTCAGGCCCGGCAGGGTGTTGGTTTCGAGATAGACCAGCCCGTCCTTTGAGACGATGAAGTCGGTGCGGGAATAGCCGCTGCATGACAGCGCCTGGTGCGCCCGCTGCGCCTGGTCCATCAGTTGCGCCGACACTTCGGGCGTAAAGCGCCCCGGGCAGATCTCCTGGGTCGCCGCGGACAGGTATTTGGCGCGGTAGTCGAAACCAAATCCGCCCTCCGCCGGGACGATCTCGACCGGCGGCAGCGCCGTCACCGAGCCGTCGGATAGCTCCAGCACGCCGCAGGTCGCCTCGACGCCGGCGATGAAGGGCTCGATCAGATATTCTTCCGTCGCGGCCGCGCGGCGAACCGCGACGAGGTCCTGTGACGAGTTGACGAAAATCAGCCCGTAGCTCGATCCATCCCGCGCCGGTTTTGCAATCAGCTTGCCGTATTCGGCCAGCGCCTTCTCAGCGTGCTCCAGCACCACGGTGCCGGGCGCCTTGACCCCCGCAATGGCGGCAAAGCGCTTGGCCGCCAGCTTGTCGAAGGCCAGATTCGACGAAGCCGAGCCGGATCCGGTGAAGGGAATGCCGCGCGCCTCGCACATCGCCTGCAGCTCGCCGTCTTCCGCCATGCCGCCATGCAGGCCGAGCACCAGCAGCCGGTTTTCGGCCTTGGCCCGGTCGAGCGCCGGCTTCAATTCGGCCAAGGCTGGGCGTGCCTGAATTGAAGGGCTCTTCGAAGGGGCGCGAATGCGCCAGCAACGCCTTGGACTGGGCCTCATGCACGGTGTCATCGGCATCCCAGAACCACAAATCGGCTTCCGGCAGCGCCTGATGCAACGCCTGGGCCGAGGCTACCGAAACCAGCCGCTCTTTGTTGGTGCCGCCGAAGAGAATGGTGGTTCGCATCGCTAGTTCACTTCCTTCGTCATTCCGGGATGTGCCGAAGGCACAGACCCGGAATCTTCTTTCTAAGTCACCTCTAGATTCCGGGTTCGCGCTGCGCGCGCCCCGGAATGACGCTATGCCGGAATTCCGATCCGCTTGATTTCCCAGTGTAGCTCAATTCCTGAATTTTCCTTCACCCGTGCGCGCACGGTCTCGCCCAGGGTTTCGATGTCGTGCCCGGTCGCCGCACCGGTGTTGATCAGGAAATTGCAGTGCATTTCCGACACCTGCGCGCCGCCGACCCGCAAGCCCCGGCAGCCGGCGGCATCGATCAGCTTCCAGGCGCTGTGGCCGGGCGGATTCTGGAAGGTCGATCCGCCGGTCTTCTCGCGGATCGGCTGCGCGGTCTCGCGGTGGGTCTGCACCTCGTTCATCCGCGCGCGAATGGCTTCGGGGGCGGCGGGCAGCCCGCGAAAACGCGCCGAGGTAAAAATGATCGAGGGATCGACGCCGTTGCCGCGATAGACGAATTTCATGTCGGCATTGGTGAAGCTGTGCCTGGTGCCGTCGCGGCCGATGCCGACGGCCTCGATCAGCACATCTTTGGTCTCGGCGCCGTTGGCGCCGGCATTCATGCGCAACGCGCCGCCGATGGTGCCGGGAATGCCGAAGAAAAATTCCAGCCCGCTGAGATTGGCCGCCGCCGATGTCTCGGCCACGCGCTTGTCGAGCGCGGCAGCACCTGAGCTGACGATATCGCCGTCGGCGCTGGCCTCGCCGAAACCGCGCGGCGACAAGCGGATCACCACGCCCGGCAAGCCGCCGTCGCGCACGATCAGGTTGGAGCCGACGCCGACCACCATGACCGCAAGCTCGCGCGGCAGGTGTTCGAGGAAATAGCCGAGGTCGTCCTCATCCGCCGGCGTGAACAACACCTGCGCCGCGCCGCCGACCCGAAACCAGGTCAACTCGGCCAGCGACTGGTTCGCCAGCAACCGCCCGCGCAGATCAGGCATCGCGGCCTTGAGGTCGGGCGTGATGTCGGGGAAGGTCACCACCTCTACCCCAGCGCCTTCAATTCGCCCGGCAATGCGTAGGCCCATTGCGTGATGTTGCCGGCGCCGAGGCAGACGACGAAATCGCCGCTCTTCGCGACCCCGGCGATCACGCCGGCAAGATCGGCGGACCCCGGCAGCGGGATCACCTCGCGGTGGCCGTGCGCGCGCAAGCCCAGCACGAAATGATCGCGGTCGATTCCCTCGATCGGCGCCTCGCCGGCCGGATAGACTTCGGCGACGACGACGGTGTCGGCGTCATTGAAGCAGGTGCAGAATTCCTCGAACAGCGATTGCAGCCTTGTGTAGCGATGCGGCTGCACCACGGCGATGATCTTGCCGTTGGTAGACTCCCGCGCCGCCTTCAGCACCGCCGCGACCTCGACCGGGTGGTGGCCGTAATCGTCGATGATGGTGACGCCGTTCCATTCGCCTGTCTTGGTGAAGCGCCGCTTGACCCCGCCGAAGCCCGCCAGCGCCTTGCGGATGGTGTCGTCCGACAACCCCAGTTCATGCGCCACCGCGATCGCAGCGGTGGCGTTGAGCGCGTTGTGCCGCCCGGGCATCGGCAGCATCAGTTCGGCGATCTCGTGGGCGGTATCGTTCTTGCGGTCGCGGAACGCGACCTTGAATTTCGAGCCGCCGCCCGTCGGAACGAGATCGACCAGCCGGGCGTCGGCCTGCGGATTTTCGCCGTAGGTGATGATGCGGCGATCCTCGATCTTGCCGACGATGGTCTGCACGACAGGATGGTCGATGCACATCACCGCAAAACCGTAGAACGGCACGTTCTCGACGAAATTGCGGAACGCGTCCTGCACCGCTTCGAAGGTCCCGAAATGATCGAGGTGCTCGGGATCGACGTTGGTGACGATGGCGACGTCGGCCGGCAACTTTAAGAAAGTGCCGTCGCTCTCGTCGGCTTCCACCACCATCCATTCACCGGCCCCTAACCGCGCGTTGGTGCCGTAGGCATTGATGATGCCGCCATTGATCACGGTGGGATCGAGATCGCCGGCATCGAGCAGGGCTGCGACCATCGAGGTGGTGGTGGTCTTGCCATGGGTGCCGGCAATCGCGACGCAGCTCTTCAGCCGCATCAGCTCGGCCAGCATCTCGGCGCGGCGCACCACCGGGATGCGCTGGGCGCGGGCCGCCATCAATTCCGGATTGTCGCGCTTGATCGCGGTCGACACCACAAGCACGTCGGCGCCGGCGACGTTCTCGGCCTTGTGGCCGACATTGACGGTGATGCCCTTGTCGCGCAGCCGGTTGACGTTGGCGCCTTCGGAGGCATCCGAGCCCTGCACGGTGTAGCCGAGATTGCACAACACCTCGGCGATGCCGCTCATGCCGATGCCGCCGATCCCGACGAAGTGGATGGGTCCGATCTCGCGCGGCAGTCTCATGGGTCAGTTCCTGTCGTTACGCGTACTGGATGCCCTGCTTGGCACGGGCATGACAAGCGGATTTTCCGTCATTCATGCGGGGCGTGGATGAACCGGGACGAGCCCGGCATCGACGACTCAGGATAAGCCCGCTTCGCGGCCTGTCCGGAATGACGCCGTCAGATTCCGGCGACTTTCACCACCAGATCGGCCAGCCGCTCGGCGGCATCGAGCCGGCCGACGGTGCGGGCGCTTGATGCCATCGCGGTCAGCCGGGCCGGTTCGGCCGCGAGCGCGGAGATTTCCGCGGCCAGCCGGTCCGGCGTGAATTCGGTTTGCGGAATCCGCAAAGCCCCGCCCGCCTCCGCCAGCACGCCGGCATTGGCGAACTGGTCCTGATCGATCGAGCCCGGCAGCGGCACCAGGATCGACGGCCGGCCGATGGCGCCGAGTTCGGCCACGGTGCCGGCGCCGGACCGCGAGACCACCAGATGGCTCGACGCCAGCCGCGCCGGCAGATCGCTGAAGAACGGCGCCAGTTCGGCCGTTGATCTTGAGCCGGTCATAGACCGCGCGCACCCGCGCCATATCTTCTTCGCGCACCTGCTGGGTCAGAACCAACCGGCTCCACAGCGCCGGTTCCAGCCGCTCGATCGCCGGCGGCACGATATCGGCCATCACCCGCGCGCCCTGGCTGCCGCCGACCACCAGCAAACGAAGCCGTCCGGCCGGTTCGGGCGAAACAAATTTCACCGCGGCGGCGGCGAGGATCGCCGGGCGCATCGGCGTGCCGACGGTGGTTGTCTTGCCGGCCAGCGCCGGATCGCGATCGAGCACGCCGGGCAGCGAGGTCGCGATCGCGCTGACGCGACCGGACAGAAAACGGTTGGCGCGGCCGAGCACCGCATTGGCTTCGTGCAAAATGCCGGGCGTGCCGAACAGCCGCGCCGCCACCAAAGGCGGCACCGTCGGATAGCCGCCGAAGCCGACCACCGCCGCAGGCTGCAAGCGCCGCATCAGATTGAGCGACACACGCTGTGCCGGCGGCGAGCATCATGCCGGTCCAGGCCAGCTGCCATGGCATCCGGCCGCGGAACGTCGCGCTCGGCACCACGTCGATGGTGTCCTTGGAGAACAAGCCGCTGTAGCGCAGCGCGCGGTCGTCGGTGGCGAGCCGCACGCGAAAGCCGCGCCGGATCAGTTCGACGCCCAGCGCCTCGGCGGGAAACAGATGGCCGCCGGTGCCGCCCGCGGCCAGCAGAATCAGGGGCGCTGAATTGTCCATGAGATAGCCTGGTACCTGGAATCAAAAAATCGGTGTTGCTGTCCATCCTTCGAGACGCCGCGCAAGGGCGCGGCTCCTCAGGATGAGGTTTAACCCGCTGAAACACAACAACCTCATGCCCGCGTAACGGCTTCGCCGTTATCGCTGGAGGAGCGAGCGACGCGAGCGTCTCGAAGCATGGGCAGCAAGCGACGCACCATACTGGCGCGCAGTGGTCGCGCTCAAGCGTAGCTGCGCGCGGCGTTGGCGTCGCCGATCGAATCCATCTCGGTGCGCGGCCGCAAGCCGGGTCAGGGCCAGCAGCATGCCGACGCCATAGGCCAGCGAGATGATCGACGAGCCGCCATAGGAAATGAACGGCAGCGTCATGCCCTTGGCCGGGATCAGTTGCAGATTGACCGACATGTTGATCGCGGCCTGCACGCCGAACAGAATGGCCAGCCCCGATGCGGCGAAGCGCGCGAACAGGTCCTCGGATGCGTAGGCGCGCGACAGCGCGCGGATCACCACGAAGGCGAACAGCGCCAGCAGCGCCAGGCACAGGATGATGCCGAATTCCTCGGCCGCCACCGCAAACACGAAATCGGTATGGCTGTCCGGCAGGCTGCGCTTGGCGATGCCTTCGCCGGGCCCGAGCCCGAACCAGCCGCCATTGGAAAAGGCTTCCATCGCGGTATCGACCTGAAAGGTGTCGCCGGTGCCGGGATTCATGAAGCGCTTGATGCGGAAGGCGACGTGCGGCACCAGCAGATAGGCGCCGAACAGCCCGGCGCCGGCGGCGGTCGCGAGCCCCGCCACCCAGATCATCCGCATGCCGGCGATGAAGAACAGGGCGCCCCACACCATCAGGATCAGCAGGGTCTGGCCGAAATCGGGCTGCAGCACCAATAGCGCCACCAGCGTCAGCAGCAGCCCGAGTGCGAACGAGGTCGCCGGCATTTCCGGCCGTCGTGCCGATTCCGCGAACAACCACGCCGCCAGCACCACGAAAGCGGGCTTGGCGGATTCGGAAGCCTGGATGTTGATGCCGAGCAGCGTGATCCAGCGCCGCGAACCCTTGACCTCGGGGCCGATCACACAGCGTCGCCACGATCAGCACGATCGAGACCGCGAACACGATCAGCGCCGAGCGCCTGATCTGCCGCGGCGACAGGAAGGACACGCCGATCAGCACGATGAAGGACGGCAGCAGCAACAGCACATGGCGGTTGAAGAAGTGAAACGGATCGAGCCCGATCCGGGTCGCCACCGGCGGGCTGGCCGCCAGCGACAGGATGATGCCGCCCACCATCAACGCAATGATCGCCGCCAGCAACGGGCGGTCGACCGTCCACCACCATTCGGAAAGCGGGGTGCGTTGTTCGCGGGAGATCATGGGCATTCCCAAAGGGAGGTTTGCCCATTGGTGGCCGATGATGGTTAGCGAAGGGTTAAGGGGGCGATAAGTTTGGTTCGGGACGCTTGCGCTTCCTGCGCGAGCAGGTTAGATACTGAACTATATGGTTCAGTATCTAAATCCTCCCCTCGATCTCTCGTTTGCGGCGCTGTCCGATGCGACCCGCCGCGGGATCATCGATCAGCTTGGGCGAGGGGACGCGTCGATCACCAGTCTCGCGGATAAGTTCCAGATGACGCTGACCGGCATGAAGAAGCACGTCCAGGTTCTGGAGCGGGCGGGGCTCGTCGTCACGCAGAAGGTCGGACGGGTGAGAACCTGCAAGCTTGGGAAACGCGGCCTCAAGGCGGAGGCCGAGTGGATCGAGGCGCATCGCAAGCTCTTCGAGGCCCGCTTCGAAGCATTGGACGAAATCATCAGCGAAATGAAACAGGAGGGAAGCGATGGATCAGCAAGTTAACAGTGCAGGTGGTGCGCAGAACCGCACGTCAGTCGAGCGCAGAGGGGATCGCGAACTCGTCGTAACGCGGACATTCAATGCGCCGCCGAGCACGGTTTACAGGGCGTGGAGCCAGCCCGAGCTGTTCCAGCGCTGGTGGGTGCCAAAATCGGTATCCGGCGTTTCGCTCGTATCGTGCGATATGGACGTCCGTACCGGCGGCAAATATCGGCTGGAATTCGGCGCCGGCGGTTCGGACACCATGGCCTTCTACGGCAAGTATCTCGAGGTGGTGCCGAACGAGCGCATCGTCTGGACCAACGACGAGGGCGAAGAGGGCGCGGTCACGACCGTGACCTTCGAGGACCAGGGCGGGAAGACGCTGCTGACTTTCCACGAAGTCTATCCGTCCAAGGAGGCGCTTGAGGAAGCACTACAGGGCTCGGCGGCCGGATTGCCGGAGCAGCTGGAGCAGCTCGACGAATTGCTTTCCAGCATAGGCGAGTAGCGCGGGTCGGGAAACTCGCCTCAAAGGAAGGAAGACGTGGATGGCCGGGTCAAGCCCGGCCATGACGGAGAACTCACACCACCGGTTTCACACCCGGCAGCGCGGTAACGAGGTCGCGAAGCTGCGCGAGCGCGGCCCCGGATGCTGCGCCGCGCGCCGCCAAATCTGGCTTCCGGCGAAAGGCGGCAAGGAACGGTCTCGATCGGTCGCGTTAAGCGCGCCGACCAATCGTCTGCTTTGCGCCAGCGGACGCCCGCTCCAGGTCAGCTTTTGAAAAACCAGCGCGGCATGGCGTCAGCGCGGCCTATGCTTATGCTAGCTCTTCGCGTTCCCATCCATGAATGTTGCGACCGCTGCATCCACTTGCGCGGCGATTTCGCTTTCAGACGGCGGCGCACATATGCCCCAGATGACCTGTCGCATTCTGCCGCCGGTGCACATCTCGACGAACTGCTCGGCGGCCTGCTCGGCAGGGACGCGTCGCAGTTCGCCGCGGTCCATCGCATCGGAAAAATAGTCGGCGAATTGGGTAAACGCCGGAATGATGCCGGCCTCGTAGAATGCCTTGCCGACTTCCGGCAGTTGCACCGCTTCCCCGGCGGCCAGACGCTGCAGCGAAATGAATTCCTCCGACATCAACCGGCGCGTGGCAACGCGGCCAAAGCCGCTTAGCCATACGCGAAAGTCCTTCGGAAACCCGCCCACGCCTAACGGCGCATCCAGCGATTGCCCGGCCTCGACGTCTTGCACGACCGCGAGCAATAGCGCCTGCTTCGAGGGAAAGTGGCTGTAGAGCGTAGCTTTGGAGCCACCGACACGCTCGACAACGCGATTCATCGACACATTGGCGTAACCTTCTGCGAAGAACAGCTGCTTCGCGGCGGCGACGATGGCTTCCCGCTTGAGCTCCCGACGCAATTTCGCAGGCTGCTGCGCGGGAATAGGCGCCGGCACGCTCGCGCTCGCCTGGGCAGGCTTGATGGTTTTTTTCTTCCCGCGCGCTCCCCTGTTGGCGTAGCCGTGCACGAAGGTCTCGACCGCTGCGTCTACATTGGCGTTGATTTGTGCCGTGCTCGGCGCACCTGTGACGCCCCAGATTTGCCGCCGCCACAACCAGCCAGCGCACATGCCCATGAACTGATCAGTTGCGAGCAACGGATCAGTTCGGCGCAACACGCCACTGTCCATCGCGTTTGAGAATCTGTCTGCCGCCAGCCGCCGGTTCGGGAGCACACCTTGTTCGTAACAGGTGCGGCCGAACTCTGGAAACCGCAACGCTTCGGACGCGGCCAGCCGCTCCAGACCCACGACATCGGCTGATGTCCGCCACCGCATACCGATACGCCCGTACGCACGCAGGAAAGCGGAGAAGTCCTGACCGGGATCGGGATGCACAGCCTCGGAGATGGCGCCGACTGTCGCCTCCTGCACCAACGCCAGCAGCAATTGGTCTTTCGACGGAAAATGCGAATATAGCGTCGCCTTCGAACCGCTGACCCGCGCCACGATGTTGTCCATCGACACGCGCGAATAGCCCTGCGCGAAGAACATTTCCCTGGCGGCGGCGAGGATCGCCTCGCGTTTTAGATCACGCCGGGACTTCGGGGCCATCTCCGCCTGCTGAGAAATCGTACCAGCGTGTACACTTTTTTCTTGACGAGCCATTTACCCTCATATATGAACTGTACCGAACAGTACGAACTGTTCAGTACAGTTCATTATGGAGTGATTTGCGGGGTTTGCCAAGCCCCTCCGCTCCTTCAGGAGAACATCCCCATGTCTGAATTTCCCGCAAAAACCGATGTTTTGATCGTCGGCGCTGGACCGACCGGCCTTGCGCTCGCCACCTCGCTTGCTCAAGCAGGCGTCGACCACGTGCTCATCGACAAGCTTGCTGTCGGGCAAAACACGTCCCGCGCCGCCGTTATCCACGCTCACACGTTGGAGGCGCTCGAGACACTTGGTGTGGCGGATCGGTTATCCGAAACAGGGCTCAAGCTCACGCGTTTCTCGATCCGGGATCGCGACCGGACGCTCGTCCAGCTCGGATTTGATGCACTGCCGTCGAAGTTTTCCTATTTGCTGATGACGCCTCAGGACACAACGGAGCGCGTGCTCGCTGAGCGCCATGAGGAGCTTGGCGGACGCATCCATCGCGGCGTGGTGGCGGAACGCATCGAGCAGCACAATGATTACGTCAGGACCTGGCTGCGCGATGGCGACGTTGATCGCGCGATTGACGCGCGTTACGTTGTCGGTGCCGACGGCATGCACTCGATTGTGCGCGAAAGCGCCGGTATCGACTTCGATGGCGCGCAATACGCTCACTCGTTCGTGCTCGCCGACGTGAAAATGGATTGGAAGCCGGGACGCGAAGAGGTGTTTTTGTTTTTCACCGAGCACGGACCGCTTGTCGTGGCGCCGCTGCCGAACGGCAATTTCCGCATCGTCGTCGCCATGGAGCATGCGCCGGAGCATCCTGACGTAGCCTGCATTCAGAACGTCATCGACGACTACGGTCCGACCAATGCCAATGCGATGGTCAGCCGCGTCGATTGGAGTTCGCGATTTCGCATCCATCACCGTTTGGCGAAATCGTATCGGCGCGGCCGGCTCTTCGTCATGGGCGACGCCGCGCACGTGCATAGCCCCGCTGGGGGACAGGGCATGAACACGGGCCTCGTCGACGCTACCGTGCTCGGCCGTGTGCTGGCGGGAGTTGTCAGCGGCGTACATCCGGAAGAGACTCTCGACGCATACGAGCAGTTACGTCAGCCGGCGGCGCGCAAAGTGCTGGAACTTGCCGAGGGGCTTACGCAAATGGCCATGACACACGGCGCGCTGGCGCGCCAGGCTCGCAATGTGCGGCTCAGCGTCATCAACTATCTGCCGCCGGTGAAACGCGCGCTAACCATGAACCTCTCCGGCCTTAGCCGGCGCGCTCAAGCCGAGCTCGCACCCTGATGCAGTGCGCGCGACCGGCCGCCACCCGTCGCCGAGATGAGTGCGTCGTTCACGGGGAGATCATGGGCGAGACGGCGGCCTCGTGCCCCGGATGCTGCGCAATGCGTCGCGCTTGCGGCGTAGTGCGCTGCCAAGCCGGGGCCCATGCGGCGGTGTGGGTGCCGGCTCTGCGAGCAGCGTGAAGAACGCTGCACCGCGTCCGGGACACGCATGCGGCGCCGTTCCGCGCCTCATACCACCGGCTTGACACCCGGCAGCGCGGTGACGAGGTCGCGAAACTTCGTGCCGCGGATCTCAAAGTTGCGGTACTGGTCGAACGACGCGCAGGCCGGCGACAGCAGCACCACGGGGTCGGCGAGCCCCGAGGCCTCCGCATCGCGCGCGGCGCTGGCGACTGCGACGTCGAGCGTTTCGCTGATCTCGTGCGGCACCCGCTCGCCGAGCGTGGCGGCAAATTCCGGCGCCGCCTCGCCGATCAGATAGGCTTTGCGGATATGCGGAAAATATTCCGACAGCCCGGTGATGCCGCCGAGTTTGGGCTTGCCGCCGGCGATCCAGAAAATATCGGCAAAAGACGACAGCGCATGCGCCGCGGCGTCCGCGTTGGTGCCCTTGGAGTCGTTGACGAACAGCACGTTGCCGCGGCGGCCGACCTGCTCCATGCGGTGCGCGAGACCCGGAAAGCTGCGCAGTCCGGTTTGCAAGATGTCAGCGGAGACGCCGAGCGCGAGCGCGCAGGCCGAGGCGCACGCCGCGTTCTGCGCGTTGTGCAGGCCGCGCAACGAGCCGATGCCGCCGATCCGCGCGATCTCGCTGCGGGCGCCGCCGGAGGCGCGCAGGATGGTTTCGCGCTCGACATAGACGCCGTCGGCCAGCGGATTTTTCACCGAGACCCGCACCACGCGGCGGCCTGACTGCTCGATGCGGTCGGCGGCGCTGCGGCTCCAGCCGTCGTCGACGCCGACGATCGCGGTGCCTTCCTTCTGCACGCCGGCGACCAGCCGCTCCTTCACCGCGGCATAATGCGCGAGCGTGCCGTGGCGATCGATGTGGTCTTCGCTGACATTGAGCAGGATGCCGACGGTGGGATCGAGGCTCGGGGCCAGATCGATCTGGTAGGACGACATCTCGATCACGTGCACCCGCCCCATCCGCGGCGGCTCCAGCGACAGGATCGCGGTGCCGATGTTGCCGCCCATCTGGGTGTCGTAGCCGGCGACGCGCATCAGATGCGCGATCAGCGCTGTCGTGGTCGATTTGCCGTTGGTGCCGGTGATGGCGACGAACGGCGCATCCGGGGCGTGGCGGCGGCGTTCCCTGCAGAACAATTCGATATCGCCGATCACTTCGACGCCGGCCTCGCGCGCGGCGAGCACGGACCAATGCGGCGCCGGGTGGGTGAGCGGCGCGCCCGGCGTCAGCACCAGCGCTGCGACATCGGTCCACGATATCCTGCGCAGATCCGCGGTGATGAAACCGGCCTGCGCGGCCTTGGCGATATTGTCGGCGCTGTCGTCGCCGGCGATCACCTCCGCCCCGCCCGCCTTCAGGGCGTGACAGCTGGCAAGCCCGGAGCCGCCGAGGCCGAACACCGCGACCGTCTTGCCCGCAAAGGAGGTGACGGGGATCATGAACTTGTTCCTGTCATTCCGGAAACCGCGCAGCGGTTATCCGGAATCTCGAGATTCCGGGTTGCCGCTTCGCGGCCCCCGGAATGACGCCAAGTATGCAAAGCGCTCACCGCAGCTTCAGCGTGGAGAGGCCGGCCAGCGCCAGCATCACCGAGATGATCCAGAACCGGATCACGATCTGCGGTTCGGTCCAGCCCTTCTGCTCGAAGTGATGATGCAGCGGCGCCATCCGGAACACCCGCTTGCCGGTGAGCTTGAACGAGGCCACCTGCACGATCACCGAGACCGCTTCCAGCACGAACAACCCGCCGATCACCGCCAGCACGATCTCGTGCTTGACCGCGACCGCGATCGAACCGAGCATGCCGCCGAGCGCGAGCGAGCCGGTGTCGCCCATGAAGATCGACGCCGGCGGCGCGTTGAACCACAGGAATCCCAATCCGGCGCCAAGCAACGCGCCGCACAGCACCGCCAGTTCGCCGGTGCCGGCGACGTAATTGATCTGCAGGTAGTCCGAGAAAACAGCGTTTCCGGTCAGATAGGCGATCATGCCGAAGCTCGCCGAAGCGATCATCACGGGCACGATGGCAAGGCCGTCGAGACCGTCGGTCAGGTTGACCGCGTTACCGGCGCCGACCATGACGAAAGCGCCGAATATCACGAAGAACGCGCCGAAGTTCAGCACGATGTCCTTGAAGAAGGGAATCACCAGCGAGGTCGAGAACGGCTGGCGTCCGAGCCGGGTCAGCGCATAACAGGCGGCGAGCGCGATCAGCGCTTCGATCAGGATCCGGATCTTGCCGGCGAAGCCGCTATGGCTCTGCTGGGTCACTTTCAGGTAATCGTCATAGAAGCCGACGAAGCCAAACCCCAGCGTTACCGCCAGCACGATCCAGACATAGGGATTGAGCGGATTGGCCCACAGCACCGTCGAGACCACCAATCCCGACAGGATCATCAGGCCGCCCATGGTCGGCGTGCCCTTCTTGCTGATCAGATGGGATTGCGGACCGTCGGTGCGAATCGGCTGGCCCTTGCCCTGGCGCAGCCGCAGATGGTCGATGATCCAGGGACCGAACAGGAAAACGAACAAGGCGCCGGTCACCATCGCCCCACCGGTGCGAAAGGTGATGTAGCGAAATACGTTCAGAACTCCGCGGAATATGCCCAAACCGGGCACCGTGTTGGAAAGTTCAATCAGCCAATAAAACATTCAAATGGCCCTATGCGGCAACGCCAGAACAAATCGCGGAACCAGCTGCAGTGTCCGCCGTATCGGCATACAAGCCCCACTCGCCGCTGGGAAGAGCGTCCCGCAACGCCGTGAGATTTCAACTGATTTACGGCTTCGCCTGCAAGGCTGCGACCAGCCTCGGCACAAACTTGTTGACCCAGAACATTTTCTTGCTGCCCTTGACCACCACGACGTCGCCTTCCCTGAGCAGGGCGGTGATTTCCTGCGGTTCAAGCGTCACCGGATCGTCATGCCAGCCGAGCACCTTGTCCGCCGGCAGCAGGTCGTACAGATGCCGCATCAAGGGACCCACGCAGTACACGCCATCGATTCCGCCGAGATGTTTAGCCAACTCTTCGTGATAGGCCGGCGCATCGACCCCAAGCTCCAGCATGTCGCCCAGAATCGCGATCCGCCGTCCGCTTTTCATCGGCCGCGCCTTCAGGCTGTCCAACGCCGCCACCATGCTGGCCGGATTGCCGTTGAAACTGTCGTCAATCAGAACGGCCCCGCCGGCGGTTTGCTCCACCCCGCGTCCGGTCATGATGCCGACATGGTCGAGTTCCCGTGCCAGCAACGCTGCATCGAGGCCGGCGGCGTGAACGGAGGCCAGCGCCGCCAGGGCGTTCTGGACGCGGTGCGGCGCGCCAGGTGTCAGGCTGAACGCGATCGGCTTGCCGGACACTTCGGCGGACACTTCCCAGCTCTCGCCGCGCGCCGCGTGGTTCAGCTCCCGCACATCGGACGCATCGCCGAAGCGAATGGTTTTGCCATGCCACTCCGGCGCATCGATTCCCGTCGGCAGCACCAAAACGCCGGCCTTCGGCAGGCCGCGCGCAATGCTCACCTTCTCCTGCCGGATTGCTTCCAGGCTGCCGAGCTTTTCCAGGTGCACCGGCTGCACGTTCACGACCAGCGCGACGGTCGGCTGCGTCAGCTCGCTCAATCGCAAAATCTCGCCGGCCTGGTTCATGCCCATTTCGACCACCCACGCGGTCGCTTGCGGGTCGGCATTGCACAGCGTCAGCGGCACGCCCCAGAAATTATTGAAACTGCTCGGGCTGGCAAAGGCTCCGGGATAGGCCGCGATGAATTCCTTGGTGCTGGTCTTGCCGGCGCTGCCGGTCAGTCCGATCACCGGACCCTTGAATCGCGCCCGCGCCGCTCGCGCCAAGCCCCACAGGCCATCGATCAGCGTGTCATTCACGACCAGTTGCGGGACCTGCACGCCATCGATCCTGTGCGGAACGATCATCGCCACCGCGCCGGCGGCCTCGGACTTTGCCGCGAATTCCCATCCGTCGCGCGCGCTGGCAAAGCTCGAGACAAAGCCGCCGCTCGGCGTTCCACTCAACGCCACGAACAGGCTTCCCGGTTTCACCAGCCGGCTGTCCTGGGTGACAAAGCTGATGGCTGTTTCGGGGAATTTTCCGGCCACGCCCAGCGCCCGGGCCACCTCGGCAATCGTCCACAATGGCGTCCCGCTCATGCGACCCTCGGCGCCAATGCGGCCGCGACCGCGTCGTGATCGCTGAACGGCAAGGTGTTGTTGCCGACGATCTGCCCGGTCTCGTGGCCCTTGCCGGCGATCAGCAGCGCGTCGCCGGGCTGCAGCGCCGATATCGCCGATCTAATCGCCTCGGCGCGGTCGCCGATATCCTCGGCGCCCTTTGCAGCGGCCAGGATCGCCGACCGGATCAACTCAGGATTTTCGCTGCGCGGATTGTCATCGGTGACGATGACGCTGTCGGCATGCTCGGCGGCGATCGCGCCCATCAGCGGACGCTTGCCGGCATCGCGGTCGCCGCCGGCGCCGAACACCACCACGAGCTTGCGTTTGGCGTAAGGCCGCAGCGCCTGCAGCGCTTTTGCCAAGGCGTCAGGCTTGTGCGCGTAGTCGACAAAAATTGGCGCGCCGTTGCGCTCGGCGACCTGCTCCAGCCGGCCCTTGGCGCCTTCGAGAAATTCGAGCGAAGCAAAAACCGCTTTGGGTTCGCTGCCGGTGCCGATCGCAAGCCCGGCGGACACCAGCGCGTTCTCGATCTGAAACTCGCCGACCAGCGGCAGCCGCAGCTGCATGTCGGCGGCCGCGATGTTCGAGCGTCAGTTTCTGCGCAAAGCCGTCGATGTCGGCCGCGACCAGGCGGATGCCCTCGCCTGCGCCGTCGCCGTTGCGGCCGACCGTGACGATCCGCAGATTTTTGGCGCGTGCCGTGTCGATGACTTGCTGCGAGCAATCATGATCGGCCGAGATCACCGCAGCGCCATCCGCCACGATCAGATCGCGGAACAGCCGCAGTTTTGCAGCGAGGTAATGCGCGACATCGGGATGGTAATCCATGTGGTCGCGCGTCAAATTGGTAAAACCGCCGGCGCTGACGCGCACGCCATCCAGCCGATACTGGTCGAGCCCGTGCGATGACGCCTCGAAGGCGAGATGGGTGACGCCGTCGCCGGCGATTTCGTCGAGCTGCCGATGCAGCGCGATCGGATCCGGCGTCGTCAGCGATCCGTAGATGGTGCGCTTCGGCGAGACCAGCCCGATGGTGCCGATGCTGGCCGAGACGTGACCGAGCCGGAGCCAGATCTGCCGCGTGAAGGCGGCGACCGAGGTCTTGCCGCTGGTGCCGGTGACGGCCGCGATGGTTTGCGGTTGCCGGGAAAAGAATTTTGCCGCTGATAGCGCCAGCGCGCGGCGCGGGTTTGGCGTCATTACGAACGGCACGGAGAGGCCTTGCGGCGGGTGATCGCCCGCGATCGCCACCGCGCCCGCACCAACCGCCGAATCGATGAAGCGCGCGCCATCGGTCTTGCTGCCGGCGAGCGCGAAGAACAGGTCGCCCGGCTTGACGCTGCGGCTGTCCAGCGCGAGGCCGGTGACCTCGGTCGTACCCGCTTGCGGGTCGATCGTGGCGTCATCGCTGAACAGGTCGCGAAGTTTCATTATCTTCCAGGTCCGGCCGGCGCGTGTTGTTACGCCTTACTGGGTTCCCTTGGATGCCGCAAGAATAAGGCGCTCGGACGGCGGCAGATCGAAGCGCGGCTCGACGCCGAGCAGCGGCGCAATGCGGGCGATCACGTTGCCGCCGGTCGGCACCGCGTTCCAGCCGGAGGTGATGAAACCGAAGGTTTCCTTCAGCGGTTTCGGCTCATCCAGCATGATCAGCACCTGGTACTGCGGATTGTCGGCCGGCATGATGGCGGTGAACGAATTCAGCACCTGCTTCCTGGAATAGCGGCCATTGACGACCTTTTCCGAGGTGCCGGTCTTGCCGCCGATGTAGTAGCCCTTGACGTCGGCCTTCCTGGCGGTTCCGATCTCGGCATTGAGCCGCATCAGGTGGCGCATCTTGTCGCTGGTCTCGGTCTTGACCACCTTCTTCGCCATCGCCCTGGCTTCCTCTTCCGACCGCTTGAGGAATGTCGGCGGGATCAGGTAACCGCCGTTGATGACGGCGTTGATGCCCATCACCGCCTGCAGCGGCGCCACCGAAAGCCCGTGACCGAAGGCGATGGTGATGGTGTTGAGCTCGCCCCAGCGCCTCGGCACGATCGGCGAAGTGCTCTCGGGCAGTTCGGTGCGCAGGCGGTCGAGCTGGCCGAGTTTCTTGAGGAACGCCTTGTGCGCCTCGACGCCCTGCGCCATCGCGATCCGCGCCGCACCGACGTTCGAGGAGAACGTGAACACTTCCGACAGCGTCATCGACCGCCCCATCGGATGGGTATCCTTGATCGCGAACTTGCCGTAATGCAGCGCGCCGCGGGCGTCGAACAGCGTATTGAGATTGGCCTTGCCGGAATCCAGCGCCATCGCCAGCGTCAGCGCCTTGAAGGTCGAGCCCATTTCGTAGACGCCGGTGGTCAGGCGGTTGATGCGGTCGGGATCGTGCGCCTCCTTCGGATTGTTCGGATCGAAATCCGGCAGCGACACCATCGCCACGATCTCGCCGGTCCTGACGTTGGAGACGAGGCCGGAGGCCGCCTTGGCCTTGTACTTGTCCTTGGCCTTCAGCAGCTCGTCGCGAAGCGCATGCTCGACCCGCAGGTCGATCGACAACTCGACCGGCCGCTGCAGGCGATCGGTGGCGAAGCCGGCGCGATGCAGATCGGCAAGACCGTTGGTGTCGAGCCATTTCTCCATCCCGGCGATGCCCTGGTTGTCGATGTTGACCAGACCAATCAGATGCGCGACCTCGGCGCCGGTGGGATAGACGCGCTTGTTCTCGCGCAGGAAGCCGATGCCGGGAATGCCGAGGCGATGAATGTCGTGCTGCTGCTTCGCCGTGATGTCGCGCTTCAGCCAAACGAAACCCTTCTTCGACGTCAGCCGCTCGCGCACTTCACCGGCGTCGAGATCGGGCAGCGCCGCGGTCAACAGCTCGATCGCTTCGTCCTTGTCGACGATCCGGCGCGGCTCGCCAAACAGGCTGGGCGCCTTGACGTCGGTGGCGAGCACCGCGCCGTTGCGGTCGACGATGTCAGGACGCGCGGTGGCGATCCTTTCCTGCGCCGCGGTGCGGCGCGCGGCGTGATTGTCGGCGCCGATGGCGATCATCACCAGCCGTCCGCCGATGATCGCATAGACAGCGACGAAGGCCAGAATGACGAAGCCGACGCGGGCGCGCGCTTTCGCCGAGCGGTCGACATTGCGCCCGTACAACAGGCTGCGGATCAGCCGCTGCCGCCACGGCTCGGTTGGCTTGGCGACGGTAAGCGCGGAACTCGTCATCGCTGCTCCTCCGGCGCCGGTACCGAACCCGTCACGGTGCTGGAATCGGCGGCCGCATCGATGGTCTCGAGCATCGCGCCGATCGGATCGCGGCTGCCGGGCCGCGCAAAATTGGGCGGCCGATCCGGCAGGTTCTTCAATGAATCATACTGGATGGCGGCCAGCGGCTTCAGCGCCAGATGGCGCTCGGCGAGGCTCTGCAGCCGCAGCGGCGAGTCGAGCTTGGCCCATTCGGCGCGCAGATTTGCAATGGCATCGCGCTGCTCGCGGATTTCGACATGCAGCCGCAGCACCCGCTCGGTCCGCGAGGTCGATTCCATCTTGATCCGGTAGACGTAGGCGGCAGCGAACACCAGGGCGCCGATCACGAGGAAATGGATGAACCGCATGGTCAGCCTCCCCTCATGACTTGATCGAGCGTCGGCCATGCCGGCAACGGCGCGGCGGGGTGCGCAGCCGCAGGAGTGCGCTCGGCCGCGCGCAGCTTTGCCGACCGCGCGCGCGGATTGGCTGATATCTCGGCGTCGTCTGCGGTGACCGGACGTTTGGTCAGAATCGCAAAACTTGGCGCCGCCTGCGCGAGCTCGGGCAGATGCCGCGAGCCGCCGCCGGCCTTGCCGCGCTCACCGAGGAAATTCTTGACGATGCGGTCTTCGAGCGAGTGGAACGACACCACCACCAGCCGGCCGCCCGGCTTCAGCATGCGCTCCGCCGCCGACAGCGCCAGATGCAGTTCGTCGAGCTCCTGGTTGACGAAGATCCGCAACGCCTGAAACGTTCTGCGTGGCGGGATGGATCTCACCCGGCTTCGGCCACACCACCTTGGAGATGATGTCGGCCAGCGCCTTCGTCGTCGTCACCGGCGCCTCTTTGCGCGCCGCGACGATGGCCTTGGCGACACCGCGGGAATAGCGTTCCTCGCCGAAGATGTAGATGATGTTGGCGAGATCGGCTTCGGACGCTTTCGCGATCACGTCGGCGGCGGTCGGGCCGTCCTGGCCCATCCGCATGTCGAGCGGACCGCCGAGGCGAAAGGAAAAGCCGCGGTCGGCCTGGTCGAGCTGCATCGAGGACACCCCGACATCCATGACGACGCCGTCGACCGAATCGAGGCCCTGGGCGGCACAAATCTCGGCCAGATTGGAAAACCGGTCCTCGACCAGCGTGAGCCGGCCGTCCGATCCGTCGACCAGGTCGAATCCGCCTGTTATGGCCGATTGGTCGCGGTCGATGCCGACGACCCGGGTCCCCGGAGTATCGAGAATGGCGGCGCTGTAGCCGCCGGCGCCAAAGGTGGCGTCGAGATAGATGCCGCCGTCGCGGGGGCTCAGCATCTCGATCGCCTGGCGGCCGAGTACGGGGATATGATGTTGGGCGGGCCGGGCTCATGCCTCGGCTCCCGGCGGAAACCGGCCCGAGGTAAGGAAATTGGACGCCAACGGACCCATTGCGCCTCAAATCTCCGCGCTTCGCCGGGCTTTTCGCGTTGAAAAGCCGCTTTCGATCGAGACGCCGATTCCGCTCAAAAGGGCTTGCCGCGGCACGGTTGCCACTGCCGCGTATCCCGGTTGGCAGACCCTGATTTCCGTACGGAATTTGCTGGGCTGCCATGGGATTTCGAGCGTCAATGGGGCCTCGGCCGCCCCCAAAGCGGTTCGGCTCTTCACCACTTAGTAACGTCAGTTAGCGTTAAGAAAGCGTTGATGGGACTGATACAATCGCCCGGGCGCCGGCGCGACCAGGTTCCGTCATTCCGGGGCATGCGAAGCATGAACCCGGAATCTCGAGATTCCCCGATGTGCACTGCACATCTGAGGTCTGGTCCTTCGGACCATCCCGGAATGACCCCTACTGGTGATGCGCGCCGCACACACTCGGACAAAATGCGAGGCCGCGGGGCGCTGCCCGATTGCGCCGGGCCTAGCGTAAAGGAATAGTAAACGGATCGTTTAGAAAACGCGCCGTTGCCGTTCTCCTGCCCGGTTTGGAATGTCCTTATGTCGATCGGTTCGTTCGCATCTGCTGGACTTGATTCGAAGCGCCACCGCGTCGTCCCGCTGCCCAGGACCAATGCGAGCATGAAGACATTTACGCCCGATTCCTCGATCGCTTCCGACGTCATCCCGTCGGCCAATTACGGCGACCGCAACAAGGGCCGCCTGCCCGACATGATCGTGCTGCACTACACCGGGATGCCGGACGTGGAAGGCGCGATCGCGCAGCTGTGCACCGCCGGCACCGACGTGTCGGCGCACTACATCGTGCTGGAAGACGGCCGCATCGTTCAGTGCGTGCCGGAAGCCAAGCGCGCCTGGCATGCCGGCGTGGCCGCCTGGGCGGGCGAAGAAGACATCAATTCCTGTTCGATCGGCATCGAAATCATCAACCGCGGCCATGACTGGGGCTATCCGGACTTTCCGCTGCGCCAGATCGCCGCCGTGATCGCGCTGTGCCGGGGCATCATGCTCCGCCGCAAGATACCGTCGCATCGCGTGCTGGCGCATTCGGATGTCGCGCCCGCCCGCAAAAAGGACCCCGGCGAAAAATTTCCGTGGCATTCGCTGGCCAATTCCGGGGTCGGGCACTGGGTGCAGCCGGCGCCGATCGTGCGCGGCGAAACCCTGAAACTGGGCACCGTCAGCGACGACGTCCTCGGCATGCAGCACGCGCTGGCCCGATACGGCTACGGCATTCCGACATCGGGGAAATACGACGCCGCGACCATGGAAGTGGTCACCGCGTTCCAGCGGCATTTTCGTCCCGCCCGCGTCGACGGCGTCGCCGACCATTCGACGCTGACCACGCTGCATGCGCTGCTGGCCAGCCTCTCGGACGACGCTCAGGCTGCTAGCGCCTGATCTCCGTGATCTGCACCTTGACGGTCGAGCCTTCCTTGAAGAGGCGATAATCGTATTCAACGGTGCTGCCGCCCGACAGAGCGAGATTTGCCGTGCAAATCGTTTCCGTATCGGACGCCGAAACTTTCTTGATGAAGTTGTATTTGGTGGCGCTGAACTTGTTCTGCTTGTTGAGGTCGGAGAGCGTATCGCGGGTGGTCTGGGCATCGCAGGCCGGGATGCTGCCGATACCGCCGATCTTGCCGATCAGTCCGACGCCGGTCAAAAGCACCGTGATGGCGATGCAGACGTACAGAAAGTAGCGCAGCCATTTCGGTCCGCTTCTGGCTGCAACTGCCATGCCCGCGGCCCCGGCAACCCCTGCGATCGACGACCCGAAATTTGGGGATGCCAAATCGCTTTCGTTTTTTTCCATCTCAAATGCCCCCGGTAAAATCCTGACTTTAGAAGGATTGATGCCGCTGACAAGCCGGACAACTCTCCCTCAGTCGAGGGAGGGCCTGCGGTCATTCAGCCCCTCAACCGAGTTCCGCGAGCCGCCGCGCGTAAAGCCGCCGCAGCGGTTCCAGCTGCGTCGCCGCCGTTGCGGCCAGATAGGCCTCGCGCGCCGCATCATGGCGGCCGAGCCGGCGCAACAGATCGGCGCGCACCGCCGGCAGCAATTCGTAGCCCTTGAGGTGACCGCGGGCTTCCAGCGCGTCGATCAGGTCCAGCGCGCGCGCCGGCCCGTCGACCATCGACACCACGGCGGCGTGGTTGAGTTCGATCACCGGCGACGGGCTGATCCGCAGCAGCACTTCATAGAGGCCGGCGATCTGCGGCCAGTCGGTGTCGTCATAATTCGGCGCGCGCGCATGCAGTGCCGCGATCGCGGCCTGCACCGCGTAGGATTGCGGCCGGCCCGGCATCCGCAAGGCGTCTTCCACCAGAGCCACGCCTTCGGCGATCTGCGCGTGATCCCACAGCGAGCGATCCTGTTCTTCCAGCAGCACGATGTCGCCACCTTCGGTCTCGCGCCCGGCGCGGCGCGCGTCGTGCAGCAGCATCAGGGCCAGCAATCCCTTGATCTCGCGGCGCCGCGGCATCAGGGCATCGAGCAGGCGCCCGAGCCGGATCGCTTCGCGCGCCAGATCCGGCCGCATCAGATCTTCACCTGAAGTCGCCGCATAGCCTTCGGTGAAGACCAGATAGACCACCGTGAGTACGCCTTGCAGCCGCGGTTCGAGCGCGTCGCGTTCCGGCACCTCGTAGGGAATGCCGGCGAGACGGATTTTCTGCTTGGCGCGCAGCAGGCGCTGCGCCATCGCCTCCTCGCCCACCAGAAACGCGCGCGCGACCTGGGCGGTGGTCAGGCCGCAGATCGTGCGCAGCGTCAGCGCGACCTGAACCTCGACCGCGAAGGCCGGATGACAGCAGGTAAAGACCAGCCGCAGCATGTCATCGTCGAGGACAGTCGCATCGTCGACCTCGTCGAACGCTGCCGCGTTGTGCAGCAGCTCATGCGTCAGCTCGCTTTGCTTGCCGCGAAAGGCGATTTGGCGGCGAACGCGGTCGATCGCCTTGTTGCGTCCGACATTGACCAGCCAGGCGCGCGGATTGGACGGCGGATCGGCGGCGGGCCAGCGTTCCAGCGCCACCGCAAAGGCATCCTGCAGCGCGTCCTCGGCGAGATCGAAATCGCCGACGAGGCGGATCAGCGTCGCCCGCGCCCGGCCTGCCTCGTCACGGAACAGCTTTTCGATTTCGGCGGGCGTCATGGGCTCGTTCAATTGACTCGTCATTCCGGACCGAACACCCGGAATTGAATTCGGTTCGCGCCATGACGATCCCGGAACGACGGCTTCGCCGTCAATTATAAACCATGATCGGCCGGACCTCGATCGAACCGACCTTGGCGCCGGGAATCCGTGCGGCAATGGCAAGCGCTGCGTCGAGATCCTTGGCTTCGACCAGATAATAACCATTGAGCTGCTCGCGCGTCTCCGCAAACGGCCCGTCCGTCGTCAAAGTCTTGCCGTCGCGAACCCGCACGGTGGTCGCCATCGTGGTCGGCCGCAGCGCGTCGCCGGCCTTGAAATTACCGCTCTGGATGATGGACTGGGTGAATGATGTGTAGTCCGCCATCATCTTCTGGCGCTCCGCGGCCTCCATCTGGCCGTGCTCGGCTTCGTTCAGATAGATCATCAATAAATACTGCATACGCTAGCTCCCTTTGTTCGGCTTGATCGCCGGCATCCAGTCGAACGGGCCAACCGCAAAACGACATCTTCAGGATAATTTATTTTGAGGGCCGGCGTCGCCCTTATCGGCTTGACGCGGCGGCTTCCGGCCCCCATCACAAGGGCGTCAGTCGGCCGGACGGCCGCTCCCGCTATGGTCGAAAGGCTGCGGGGGAGGAAAGTCCGGGCTCCATCGACATACGGTGCCGGATAACGTCCGGCGGGGGCGACCCCAGGGATAGTGCCACAGAGAACGAACCGCCTCCTCTTCGGGAGAGGTAAGGGTGAAAAGGTGCGGTAAGAGCGCACCGCGGGTCCGGCAACGGAAACGGCATGGCAAACCACACCGGGAGCAAGACCGAATAGGGGCGGCAACGCGGGATGTTCGCTGCAAGGCGATAACTCCGCAGGGCGATGTCAGGCTCGCCGTCCGGGTAGGTTGCTCGAGGCAACGTGCAAACGTTGTCCCAGAGGAATGGCCGTCACGTATCGCCTCGCGCAAGCGGGACGATGCCCTACAAAACCCGGCTTACAGGCTGGCTGATATCTGATGAAATGAGGGGTTCGGCGCAACACGCCGGACCCCTCGCCATCCAGCGGGGCTTCATCTTCGTGCGAATTGGCATTCGCCTGACCATTTCCGGTCTTGTCCTCACCTCGATCATGGTGAGCGCCATCGGCGTTCATCTTTTGTGGTGGCGAACGGCGGAAGCCAACAGCCGCGCGCTTGCCGACACCATCAACGGCCAGATCGTGTCCGCGGTCGAAAAGGAACTCAGCACCATCACCACCGAAGCGCGCGCGGCGCATACCGCGATCCGGACGCTGTTCGTCCAGCATGTGCTCGAGACCCGCGAAGCCGACAAGCGCGAGTTCGTCTTTCTGTCGCAGCTGCAGTCGCAGCCGAACATTTCATGGGTTGCGTTCGGCTGGCCCGACGGCGCGTTTTTCGCCGCCCACAAGCTCGGCGATCTCGGACTGGAAATGATGGAAATCGCGCCGGTCGACGGCGTGATCAAGCGCCGCGTCGACCAGTATGAAGTCGTGGTCGGGGACATCGAATTCCAGAAACGGCGATTCGAAGATACCGATTACGTCGTCACCGACCAGGAATGGTACCGCAGCGGAATGCAAACCGAGGAACCGCGCTGGTTCGGCGTATCGGCTCATCCGGTGGGAACGCGCCCGTCGATTGCCTATGCCGGCCCGGTCGACGTCTATCAAAAACGCCAGGGCGTTCTCGCGGTCATCATCGAATATACCCGGTTCGCCCAGTTTCTCTCGCATCTCTCGGTCGGAAAATCCGGCGCCGCCTTCATCCTCGGGCGCGACGGGACCACCATCGCAGCACCGGACCCGGATGCCGACGAAACCAATATGCAGCGATCGGATCAGCCGTTGCTGCCGGTCGCCCAGGGCGCGATCAAGCAAGCCGGCAGCTCCTACGACAGCGACAAGAAAGTGGCGCACCAAACAAGGCTGGTGACCGGCGGAAATGCCTATGCGGTGAGCTTGACGCCACTGGCCTTTCCCGGATGGACGCTGGCGACCGTGATTCCGGAAGCCGAGTTCCTCGGTCCGATCGAACGGACGATACGGCAATTGCTCATCGGGCTTGCAATCCTGATTGTCGGCGCCGGCATTGTTTCGGCGTGGATTGCCCGACGCGTCATCGCCACGCCGCTGATCATGGTCGTCGATGAACTCAAGCACGTCGCGCGCTTCGATCTCGAAAAAGTACGGCGGCACGCCTCGCGCGTGATCGAACTTGAAAATCTGTCGAACGCCATCGCCGACATGGCCGGCGGGCTCGCCGCATTTCGGAAATACATACCTTCGGATCTCGTGAAGACGCTGGTCAGCGAGGGCGTCGAACCGCGTCCAGGCGGCTCGATCCGGACCCTGACGGTTTTATTCGCGGACATTGCCGGCTTTACCGGGCTGTCCGAACGGCTGGGCGACCAGATCATCCCGCTGCTCTCCCGCTATCTCGACACCATGTCGCGCGAAATCTCCGGCCACGACGGCACCATCGACAAATTCATCGGCGATGCGGTGATGGCGTTCTGGGGCGCGCCTGCGACCAACGCCGATCATGCCATCGATGCCTGCCGGGCGGCGCTCGCCTGCCAGCGCGCCCTTCGGGAGTCGGGGCTGGCCGATGACAATGGCCGGCCGCTCAGGGTGCGTATCGGCGTCAATTCCGGTGAGATGCTGGTGGGCAATATCGGATCGGAAGTCCGGCTCAATTACACCGTGATCGGCGATGCCGTGAACGTCGCAAGCCGGCTTGAAGGCGCCAACAAGGAGTACGGCACCGAAATCATCATCGGCGAGGAAACCCGCCGCCTTGCCGGCGATCACATCCATGCGCGCGAACTCGACCGGCTGATGGTCTATGGACGGGCGGGCGGAATTGCCATCTACGAACTGCTTGATATGGCCGAGCGCGGTGCCGCGATTCCGGATTGGGTGGCGCACTATCACGCCGGCCTTGCGGCCTATCGCAGCCGCGATTTCACCCTTGCGACAAGCCTGTTTCAGCAGGTTCTGGATGCGCGGGCGTCGGACGAGCCCGCCCGCATCATGCTTGAACGATGCCAACGATACCTCACCTCGCCGCCGGGAGAGGATTGGGAAGCGACCAACGCGATGAAGACGAAATAGGCCGGAAGCCCACCCCTCGTAGTCATTCCGGGGCGCGCGCCAGCGCGAACCTCAGATGTGCAATTGCACATCGGGGAATCTCGAGATTCCGGGTTCATGCTTCGCATGCCCCGGAACGACGGCGTGGGACAGGCGATCACGGGATCGTGAAGGCGGGATCGTAATGGTTGGGGGGTGAGCCTGCGTAACATCCTCACAGGGCCGCGCTGTGGCCCTGCCGCCGCCGGATTTGCCACGCCGTCGATCCGCAACGCCCGACTGTCCCGGAAAAGGAAACTCCCATGAATTCCAAGACCTTCACCAACGCCACCATCGCCGGCTCGTTCGCCGCCGCCCTCACCATGATCGCCGCCCCGGCATTCGCGGCGCCGAAGCCGGCGCAGCCCAGCATGGACAAATGCTACGGCATCTCGCTGAAGGGCCAGAACGACTGCGCGGCCGGCGCCGGCACGACCTGCGCCGGCACCTCGAACGTCGACTACCAGGGCAACGCCTGGAAGTACGTCGCCAAGGGCACCTGCACGACCATGAAGACGCCGAAGGGCACGGGCTCGCTCGAGCCGATCAAGTCCTGACTTGAAGCGAGGCGCGCGCGATGCCGCGTGCGCCTCCCGTTCTTCGGCAACCTGCAAGCCATCGGCATCTGCAAGCCCGGAATGCGTTGATGATATCTGCCTCGAATCTTCCCGCCGCGCACCGGCGTCGGCTTCAAGCCCGCGCATTTCCGCGACATTCTTGCCGCGCCGCAGCCGCTCGGATTTTTCGAGGTGCATGCCGAGAACTACATGGGCGCCGGCGGGCCGCCGCACGCCCAGCTCGGCGCGTTGCGCGAACGCTATTCATTGTCGGTGCATGGCGTCGGGCTGTCGATCGGCTCGATGCAGCCGCTCGATCGCGATCACCTGATGCGCCTCAAGCTGCTGTGCGACCGCTACGCGCCGGAGAGTTTCTCCGAGCATCTCGCCTGGTCGTCGCATGGCGATGTCTACTTCAATGACCTTTTGCCGCTGCCCTATACGAAGCAGACGCTGGCGCGAGTCGCCGAGCATATCGACGAGGTGCAGACCGTGCTCGGACGCCAGATGCTGCTTGAAAACCCCTCGACCTATGTTGGCATTTCCGAAAGCACGATGACCGAGGTCGACTTCCTCGCCGAACTATCGAAGCGAACCGGCTGCGGGCTGCTGCTCGACATCAACAACGTCTTCGTGTCGGCAACCAACCACGGTACCGAGCCGCTGCCCTACCTGGATTCGTTTCCGCTCGCCCGTGTCAAGGAAATCCATCTCGGCGGGCATGACGAGGAAGCCGACGATGCCGGCGCGCCGCTGCTGATCGACGCCCACGGAACACCGGTCGCGGCGGCGGTCTGGACGCTCTACGCGGATGTCATCGCCCGCACCGGGCCGATTCCGACCTTGATCGAATGGGACAACGACGTTCCGGATTGGCCGACGCTGCGCGCCGAGGCGGTCGCGGCGCAGGCTATTCTTTCCGACGCGTCGCGCGCGTCGGCCGCGTGAGAGCCGCCATGCCCATCATGTTCGAGACATCGTTTGCGGATGCGCTGCTGGACGCCGGTCAGCCGATACCGCACGGCATCATCGCGCATAATGCGGCAATTCCCACGCGGCGCTTTGCCGTGTATCGCAACAATGTCGTGGTGGGCTTGCGGAAAGCGCTGAACAGCCGCTTTCCGGCCGTCGAGAACATCACGGGCGAGGAATTCTTCGCCGCGATGGCGCAGATCTTCGTGACCGAGCAGCCGCCGCGCTCGCCCTTGCTGGTAAATTATGGCGACGAATTTCCCGGCTTTATCGCCGCGTTCGAGCCGGCACGCGAACTTCCCTATCTTGCAGACGTGGCACGGCTCGAGGCCGCGCGCACCCGCGCCTACCACGCGGCCGACGCCACGCCGCTCGGCGCCGAACACTTCGCAGCGCTCGATGCCGGTTCCCTTGGGGCGATCCGTATCAAGCTGCACCCCTCGGTCGAAATCGTCCGCTCGCTTTATCCTGTTGTCACGATCTGGGCGATGAACAGCGGCGAGCAGGAGCTTGCGGCCATCGAGGATTGGCGCGGCGAGGACGCGGTCATCTCTCGACCGCATCTCGAGGTCGAAGTGCGCGCGTTGCCGCCGGGCGGCGCGGCATTCCTGGCAGCACTGGCCGCAGGCTCGCCACTCGGCGAGGCGGCCGAAGCCGCTGCTGCCGACGATCCGAAATTCGATCTCACCGGCAACCTCGCGGGGCTCATCGGCTCGGGTCTCGCGCGGGAGATCGTTATTCCCAGGCCGCAGAAGCAGCGACAGCCATGACCAGCCTATCGTCAGCCGCAGCCCGCGCCGAGCCGGTCCTGGTGCGGAGCATTCGAGCCGCGGTCGCCACGCTGGACTGCATCCCCTATTGGTTCGTCGCGCTTGCAGCCCGGATGTTTCCGGCCGCGGTATTCTGGCAGTCCGGCCAGACCAAGATTGCCGGCTGGCACCTCAAGCCCAGCGCCATCGTGTTGTTCGCAGAATGAATATGAGCTGCCGTTGATCGATCCGACGATTGCCGCGTATGCCGCGGCCTTCGCCGAGCATTTCTTTCCGATCCTGCTGGTGATCGGGCTTGCGACGCGATTTTCGGCGCTGGCGCTGCTGGGCATGACGGCGGTGATCCAGATTTTCGTCTATCCCGGCGCCTGGCCGACCCATGGCGTGTGGGCGGCCTGCTTTCTCCTGCTGATCGCGCGGGGGCCCGGCTGGCTGTCGCTGGACCATTTGATCGCGCGCAAATACCGCTAAGGTCCGCACTGCATCCTGGCTGCCGATCGCCCGGATATCTTACGCGCGTTCCGCGACGATCTTCTGCAGCAGCGCCGCCAGCGCTTCCGGCGCGGTGACGTTCGGCGCATGGCTGGCGTCGATTTCGTGGTAACGCCAGGCGGGATCGTCCTTGGCCTGCTTCGCAAACCGTCCAAACGTATCCGCAGGCGTGATGCGGGTGGCGTAGATGTAGCTGCGCGGCAATGTCAGCGCGCCGCCCCGCAGCGTAAGCCTGGTCTCGAAGCACTTGACCGGCATGTCCACGCGGCGATCGCTCAACCATTCGAGGTCGGCGGGCGGTGTATCCGGCGGCGGCGGGTTCGGCGGCACCCGCCAGTTGCCGCCGCTGTCGGCAAGCTTCTGAACCGCCACCTTGGTCAGGTCGAACAGCGACTGGCCATCGCCGGGCACAAAGGCGTCGATATAGATCAGCTGCGTGACGCGGTCGCGGGCGCGGTCGGCGACGCCGGTCGCGACCATGCCGCCATAGCTGTGGCCGACCAGAACGATGTCGCGCAGGTCCTCGTATTTGATGACGTTGAGGACGTCCTCAATGTGGGTTTCGAGATCGATCGACGGATTGGCCAGATGCGCGCGCTCGCCGAGGCCGGTGTAGGTCGGCGTGACCAGGCGATGCCCGCCAGCCGCCATCAGCGGATGCATCTTCTTCCATGCCCAGCCGGCCGACCAAGCGCCGTGGCAGACGAGAAAAGTTGATCCCATGAGGTTTTCCTAGATTGTTTGGCGTGGACGAAAGTCGGTTTGCGATACTACCGTCTCACCGCGTGCTGTAAACGTCGCTTGCCTTCAAGAGCTGTCATTCCGGGGCGCATCGTAGCATGCGAACCCGGAATCTGAGATTCCCGATGTGCAATTGCACATCGGGTTCGCATCTACGATGCGCCCCGGAATGACGAAAGAAATCCGATGACGACGATCGCGTATACCATTTTACTTATCGGCGCGCTCGCCGGCGGCTTCGTATCCGGTCTTGCCGGCTTCGGAACCGGGCTGATGGCGCTCGGGATCTGGCTCTATGTGGTGCCGCCTTCGATCGCGGTGCCGCTGGTGCTGATCTGCTCGATCGTGGCGCAGACCTCGACGCTGCCGTCGTTCTGGCGCTTGTTCGACTTCGGGCTGGTTTGGCCGTTTCTGATCGGCGGCCTCGCCGGCGTGCCATTGGGGACGCTGCTGGTCGCCCATGCCGATCCCTCCGTTTTCAAATTGAGCGTCGGCGTGCTGCTGCTGGTGTTTCCGACCGCACTCTATCTGTACCGAAATCCCGTCGCGTTCCGGTTCGGCGGCCGGCTGGCGGACGGCATGGTCGGATTTGCCGGCGGGATCCTTGGCGGCCTCGCCGGGCTGTCCGGCCCGCTTCCCACGCTGTGGGCGAGCGTGCGGGGCTGGGGCAAGGATGAGCGGCGCGGGATTTTCCAGACATTTAACTGGACCGTGCTGAGTGCGGCGCTGTGCCTGCAGGCCGGCACCGGTTTCATCACGCGCGATGTGCTGTGGCTGGCGATGGTTGCGCTGCCCGGCACGTTGATCGGCGCCTGGCTCGGCGCGCGCAGCTATCGCGCATTGAGCGACAGAAATTTCAGGGATGTCGTGCTGGCTCTGCTGTTTCTGTCCGGACTAGGCCTGGTGTGGAGCAGCATTGCACCGAGATAGCGCGCGCATGGCCGCTATGTGCACCGAGTGAATTGCTGTACGCCCGCCGGCAAACTCGCTACTTCTCGCCTCATGTCCTCCCCTTCATTGTCGCGCGAACATCTCGGTCTGCTGCTGGGTTTTGTCGGCGTGGTCATCTTCGGCGGCACGCTGCCGGCGACCCGGATCGCGGTATCCGCCATCGATCCGCTTGCCGTGACCGCGCTGCGCACGGCGATCGCCGGGGTGTGTTCGCTGGCGCTGTTGATCGTACTGCGCCGGCCGCTGCCGCCGCGCCGGCTGTGGCTGCAACTGGCGATCGCGACGCTGTGCGTCAGCATCCTGTTTCCATTCCTGATGGCGCTGGCGATGCAGACCGTCGATGCCTCGCATGGCGGCGTGGTGCTGGGGATTCTGCCGATCGCCACCGCGCTGGTCGCGGTCGCCATTACCCACGAACGGCCGAAGCCGCTGTTCTGGATCGCCTCGGTCGCAGGTGCGGCGCTGGTGATCGCATTTGCGATGCGCCAGGGCGGCGGCACGCTCTCGGCCGGCGATCTCCTGCTGTTTGCCTCGATCGCCGCCTCCGCGATCGGCTACGCTTTTTCCGGACGCCTTACCGCTGCGATGCCGGGATGGGAAGTCATCAGCTGGGCGCTGGTGATGGCGCTGCCGATATCGCTGCCCGTGGCCGGCCTGACCATGCCGGCGGATCTCGCGCAGATCGGCCTGAAACCCTGGCTGGCGCTGCTCTACGTCGCGCTGTTTTCGCAATGGATCGGATTCTTCGCGTGGAATGCCGGCCTGGCGATGGGCGGCATCGCGCGGGTGTCGCAAGTGCAGCTGCTGCAGCCGTTCATCACCTTCGCGCTGGCGGCGCTGTTTACCGACGAGGCGATTACACTGCAGATCCTGCTGTTCGCGGCAGCCGTGGTGGCGACGGTGGCGATCAGCACGCGCACGCGGGCGCAGAAAATCCCCGTCGCTTAGGGATCGGACCTTTGCAGCGTCTTCCTGCTTCGCGCGAAGCACCATGCCGCCGGCGACACCGACGCCCAGCACATACATCCAGCCCTGGTGGAAATCGAACAGGTGTGAATTGAACAGCGAGGTGAAGATATTCTGGACCACGACCAGCAGTCCGATCCATGTCGCAAGGCCCTCGCCGCGAAACAGCAACAGATGCGCCAGCCAGGTCGCGTAGAGCACGACGATCCCGACCGCGCCCCACTGCACGGCCACGTGCAGGGTCTGATTGTGCGGATTGCGCACGACTTGGGCGCGCGCGCCGGTCTCGCCGACCGCGGCCTTCTCGAACAGCCCGCGGGTCGAGCCGGTGCCATGGCCGATCACGGGAGCCTCGGCAAGGAACCGCAGCGATTTCTGCCAGTAGATCAGCCGCGAACCGATTCCGGACTCGTTGCCCTGATGCAGCGTGTACTGATAGTCGGTAAAAAACTTCGACACGGTGTTTCGCAATTGCGGCGATACGTTCCAGACCAGCGCCGCCAGCAACACAGCGACGCATAATGAGGCGATCGCGGTTCGCAACCGCAAATGCAGCAGCGCAAACACCGCCAGCATGATCGGCATCGTCACCAGCGCCGTGCGCGAGACGACGACGAACATCATATTGGCCAGGAAGCCCAACGCGGCGGCCGCGAGCAGCGCCGCCAGCCAGGTTTTGTTGGCGCGCAGCGACGTCATGATCGGATAGGCCAGCGCCACGGCGCAGAGCGCAAATTCATGACCCTGGTCGATGTAGTTCTTGACGACAATTCCGACCGCCGGCGTGTAAGGGCCGCGTGAAAGGTAGGGCTTGAACGAGAGCGCTGGAAAGAAAGCGACGATCCAGGACGCCGCCATCAACAGCGCACAGGACGCCAGAAAGCCGACGAAAACCCAGAGCCCGCGCCGCGAGCGTTCGAAATGATAAAACAGCAGCGGCAGCACCAGCAATCGCAAGGTAGGACCGGCCGCATGAAAGCGTTCGCTCCACGGCGCGTCCGACCACAGGGTCCCGGCCAGCGCCAGCGCGAACAACGCGATCGGCAGCGCGCTGATCGGGCGCTTTAACGAGCGCAGGAACGCATCGAGCTGAAGCGTCGGCACCAGCGCGATCAGCCACAGCACCGCGGCAATCACCACGCCGGTGGTCGTCCACGGCAACAGGATCGCGATCAGCACCGCCAGCAGATCGACGGTCCGAATTTGCGCCGCCGGATCGCGCCAGCGGGCAAGGACGCGGGAGAGCCCGGAAGCGGCCGGCTGCTTTTTCACGGCTTCAGTCATCCTCGCCCCATGCCGCCCTGACGGATCACGACGAATACCTAGCTTGAGCAGGCAATGTGCTGCAATCCCCAAACAAAATCGTCATTCCGGGGCGTGCGAAGCACGAACCCGGAATCTCGAGATTCCGGGTTCGCATCTTCGATGCGCCCCGGAATGACGTGTGTGTTGCGGCGCGCGCTCACTCCGCCGCCGAGATGCGGTCGAACTCCGTCGCCTGCCGTTCGAACAGCCCGCGATAAATTCCGCCCGGCGCGGTTGGCCAGCGAGGCGTGGGTGCCCTGCTCGACGACCTCGCCGCGATCGAACACCAAAATGCGGTCGAGGCTGCGCACCGTCGACAGCCGGTGCGCGATCACGATCGAGGTGCGGCCTTTCATCAGCCGTTCCATCGCCTGCTGGATCAAGGCTTCGGATTCGGAGTCGAGACTCGATGTTGCCTCGTCGAGGATCAGCACCGGCGCGTCCGCCAGGAACGCGCGCGCCAGCGCGACGCGTTGCCGCTCGCCGCCCGACAGCTTGACGCCGCGTTCGCCGACCAGCGTGCCGTAGCCCTTCGGCAGCCGCAGGATGAACTCGTGTGCATTGGCCAGCCGCGCCGCCTGCTCGATCGCCGCCAGGCTGGCGCCGGGCCGGCCATAGGCGATGTTCTCGGCCAGCGACCGGTGAAACAGGATCGGATCCTGCTGCACGATGGCGATCTGGCTGCGCAGCGATTGCTGCGTCGCGTGCGCGATATCCTGACCGTCGATCAGGATTCGTCCGCCCGAGACGTCGTACAGCCGCTGCACCAGCTTGACGAAAGTGGTCTTGCCGGAGCCGGAGCGGCCGACCAGCCCGACCCGCTCGCCGGCGGCGATGTCTACCGACAGGCCGTCATACAGCGGCGCGCGATGCCCGCCGTAATGGAACGTGACGTCGGCGAACACGATGCGTCCGCCCTGGATATCGATCGGCGTGGCATCGGGCGCATCGGCAATGCCGATCGCCTCGTCATGGATCGCGACCAGTTCCTCCATGTCGTTGACCGAACGCTGCAGGTTGTTGATGTGCATGCCGACGTCGCGCAAATAGGCGTGGATGATGTAGTAGCTGGTCAGCACATAGGTGACGTCGCCCGCCGTGGCGCGGCCGGCCATCCACAGCAGCAACGCGCCGCCGATCACGGAGGCGCGAACGCACAGCAGCACCGCGAGCTGCGCGGTCGAGGTGTAGTTGTAGCGCAGCCAGGTCCGCCGCACCCGGGTGCGCCATCGGCTGATGACGCGCGCCAGCCGGCCGTCCTCGCGAACTTCGGCGCCGAACGACTTCACCACCGCGTTGCAGGTCAGCGCATCGGCCAGCGTGCCGCCGACCTTGGTGTCCCAGGCGTTGGAGACGCGCGCGGCCGGCGCGATATAGCTGGTCGAGAACCAGACGGTCATCGAGACATAGACCAGCGCGCCGACCGCAATCACTGACCCGAGCGAGGTCCAGTGCAGCCCGAGCAGGATCATCGACCCCACCAACACCACCAGCGATGGCATCAGCGCCATCAGGATGGTGTCGTTGAGCAGGTCGAGCGCCCACATGCCGCGGGTGACCTTGCGCACGGTCGAGCCGGCAAAGCTGTTGGCGTGCCAGTCGGTCGAGAAGCGCTGCACCCGCATGAAGGCATCGCGCGACACGTCGGACATGATCCGCAGCGTGAACGGCACGATCGCATGCAGCCCGACCAGGCGCAGGCTCATCGAGACGAGGCCGAGCGCCACGATGGCGCCGAATGCCGTGAATGCGGCCTGGCGCGCAGCCGGATCCGAGCCGCCCAGGGTCACGGCATCGACCAGATGCCCTGAGAACAGCGGCATGAACAGATCGGCCACCGTGGCGCCGATCAGGCCGCCGGCAACGGTCGTCGCGCGCCAGGGCTGGTTGAGCCAGTGGCGGAACACGAACGGGATCACCACGCGGATCGCGGCGGGGCGTTTGTCGACAGAAGCGGTCATGGCGTCATCCGGCTACGCCTGCAGCGCAAACCGGCTCCGTTGGTTGACGAGCGGCGGCAAAAAGCCGAACGCGGGCGTCGTTGAGAAAAAGCAGTGAATTACTGGGAAGCGAATGATGATCGGGACGTCAGGCCCGATCGATGCTGGCGGAGACGGCCCCTAGAGGGCCACTCGGGCATCCAAAAAAAGCTTCGGACGCGCGGGCGCGATCTGCGAATACATCGAAATCATGCAAATCTCCCCGGTTCGAGCCACGACGCGCTGCTTATAAATCCATCACCGGATTTTTGCAATATGCCGGCCGCTGGATCTTGCGAGGTGACGCCCGTTTGCAACACGGCCGCCTCCGCTTCACGCCGCAGACGGCGGCAGCCGCTTTTTGAACTCCAGACGCAGCAGCCATAAACTCAACACCGTCTGCAGCGTGGTGGTCGCGATCGACAGATACCAGGCGTGCTCGATCCGGAAGCCGGGCATCGCCGACAGGAAGATCAGCGGCAGCGCATAGGTCACCAGCCGCGCCCCGGAGCTGATCAGCACCGGCCGGGTGTTGCCCAGCGCCTGAAACATGCTCGAACAGACGAAGTGCAGCCCCAGCGCAAAATTGTTCAGCGAGACCATTCGCAGGAACAACGCGCCGACCGCAATGGTCTCGGCATCCGTCGTAAAGCCGCCGAGCAAGAGTTCCGGTTTCCATTGCGCTGCTACCGTGAGCGCGATCATCACGGCGCTGACCAGCAGCACCACGGTCCTGAACGTCTTCCTCACCCGCTCGCTGTTGCCGGCGCCGAAATTCTGCCCGGCGATGGCGCCGGCGGCGAACGCGATCGATATCGCCGGCATGTGAAGGACGCCGAGCAAGCGCGAACCGATGCCGAAGCCGGCCTGGGCCGCCGCGCCGAAATTCCGCAGCGCATAATAGATCACCGCCATGTTGACGAAGATGATGACGAACTCGCCGCCGGCCGGCAGCCCGATGTTCAATATGCGCTTCCATTGCGCCAGTTGCGGACGCCACAACGCACGGTCGATGGCGACGTAGTGCTCGTAGCGGCGGAAATAGATCCACATCATCACCACGGCGATCGCGACCGCGATCGAGCTCGCCAGACCGGCGCCGGCGACGCCCAGCGGCAGACCGGTGCCCCAGCCTGCGATCAGAACCGGAGCCAGCAGCATGTTCATGACCACCGTCGTGATCTGCACGATCACGGTGGGGCGCACGATGCCGGTGCCGCGCAAGGCGGCGCCCATCACCAGTGCGACGAATTGCAGCGCCAGCGCAGGCATGAACCAGATCAGATAGGTGGTGCCGGCTTCGATCACCGCATCGTCCACCGCAATCGACCGCATATAGCTGCGCGCCAGCAGGCAACCCGCGACCAGCGTGAACAGGGCGCCGGCCGCCGACAGGCCGAGCGACTGGTTGAACACCAGATTGGCATCGGCCTGGTCCTTGCGTCCGACGGCATGCGAAATCAGCGCGGCGGTGCCGACACTCAGCACCTGGGTCAGCGCGTTGATCAGGAAGCCGGCATTGCCGGCAGCGCCGACGCCTGCAATCGCGGCGTCACCCAGCCCGCCGACAAAATACAGGTCGATCAGCCCGCACAGCATCATCATGATCATGCCGGCGAAGATCTGCGGCGCCATGACCGAGATGTGGCTCACGATGGAGCCCTGGGTGAGGTCCTTCATAACTCTCATCCGGTTGCGCCTTAAGCGCAAACCGGCTCCGTTGGTTGACGCGCGACGGCGAGGGCCGAGCGCGGGCGTCCTAGGAAATGGCGGTGACTTATCGGGAAGCTTTGGAAGACCGGGACGTCAGGCCCGATCGATGCTGGCGGCGTTGGGCCTCAAAGGCCGGCGCGGGCATCCAAAAAACGCATCGGACGCGAGGGCGCGGTCTGCGAATATATCTGAATTCATGCAAATCCCTCCCCGGTTCGAGCGACGATGCGCCGGCTTATAGATGCGTCGCCGGCGTTTTGCAACATGCCGGCGCGAGCGAACATCGAATTCGCAAGCCTAAGGCGCCGCCCCCGGCCACGCGGCAGGCTTTTTCATCAGCATCACCAGCAGGCTGAGCCCGAGATAGAACACCGTCAGCATGAAAAACGCATCGCCATATCCCATCACCACCGCCTGGCGGTGCACGATATTGGACAATTGCTTCAGCGCCATCAGCGAGGCATCGCCCATGCCCTGCAGGCGCTGGGTGAGCATGTTGAGGGTTTCGGTCGCGGTGGCGTTGCCCCAGGTCACCCGTTCGTGCAGCCGCGAAATATGCAGGTCGGTGCGTTCGTTGAGGACCTGGTTGATGACGGCAAGGCCGAGCGCGCCGCCGAGATTGCGCGTCAGGTTGAACAGCCCCGAGGCGTTCTTGACCCGCTCCGGCGCCAGGGTCCCGAGCGCGATGGTGTTGGTCGGCACCATCGCGAACATCATGCCGACGCCGCGCAGGATTTGCGGAATCAGCAGCTCGTAGAAATCGTATTCCTTGGTGATCCAGGTCATCTGCCAGGAGCCGAGCGAAAAGATGAGAAGGCCCGCGGCGATGATCAGGCGCATGTCGACCTTCTGCATCAGGCGCCCGACGATCGGCGCCGTGATGAACATGGCGACCCCCGACACGAACATGGTCTCGCCGATCATCATGCGCGCTGTAGCCGCGCACCTCGGCGAGATAGCGCGGATACATGTAGGTCAGGCCGTAAAGGCCGATGCCGACGCAGAACGAGATCAGGCAGCCGATGGCGAAATTGCGGTCGCCGAAGGCCCTGATATCGACGATCGGCTCTTCGACGGTCAGCACGCGCCAGAAGAACGCGATCGCCGAGACCGCGCATACCGCGGCGCAGATCGCCACCGAGGTATCCTGCAGCCACTGGTATTGCGGGCCCTCCTCCAGCACGTATTCGAGCGAACCGAGGAAGCCCGCCATGAAGATCAGGCCCCACCAGTCGAACCGATCCAGCAGCTTGAAATTCGGGCTGGTCGAAATCGACCAGCGCCAGCACGCCGACGGTGATGGCGATGCCGGGAACGATGTTGATGAAGAACAGCCAGTGCCAGGACAGCAGGTCGGTGATGTATCCGCCCACCGTCGGGCCGATGGTCGGCGCCAGCGTGGCGACCAGGCCGATGATCGGGCCGACGATGTAGAATTTCGAACGCGGAAACACCGTGTAGGCCGACGCGAACACCGTCGGGATCATGCCGGCGCCCAAAAATCCCTGGAACGCGCGCCACACGATCATCTGCTCGATGGTCGAGGCGAAGCCGCACAGGAAGCTCGCGATGGTGAAGCCGCAGGCGGAAATCGCGAACAGCAGCCGCGTGCCGAGCGCGCGCGACAGAAATCCCGACAGCGGAATCCCGATCACTTCGGCGATCAGATACGAGGTCTGGACCCACGACACCTCGCTGGAGCTCGCCGACAGGCCGGCCTGGATTTCGGCCAGCGATGCCGAGACGATCTGGATGTCCAGGATCGACATGAACATCCCGAACACCATGATGAGAAACGCAATCAGCCGGCGCGGCTCGATGCGCTCGGAGGCATCGGTCGCGGCGTGGCATCATCGTCGGCGGTGCGGTGGTGGCGTCAGCCATGATCTGCTCAGGTCAGGACGTGCGTTGCGAACCCAGGCGGACGCCAACTATTGCTGCGGCTGGACCGCGGCCGGCGCATCGAGGTCGGCTTCGCTGTCGGCATCCTTGGCGCCCTCGTTGGTATCGACGGTGGCGTAGACCGACATGCCGGCGCGCAGCAGGTTCTGCTTGGCGACGTCCTTCGGCACGCGGATCCGGACCGGAAGCCGCTGCACGATCTTGGTGAAATTGCCGGTGGCATTGTCCGGCGGCAGCAGCGTGAACACCGAGCCGGCCGCGGGCGAGATGCTGTCGACGACGCCGGCGAACTTGCGATGGCCATAGGCATCGACCGAGATCTTCACCGGCTGGCCCGGGCGGATGCGCTTGAGCTGCGTCTCCTTGAAGTTGGCGTCGATAAAGACCGCATTGAGCGGCACCACATTGCCGAGCCGCTGCCCGGCCTGGATGAAGTCGCCGGTGTTGACCAGGCGGTTGGAGAAGGTGCCGTCGACCGGCGCTCTGACCTGGGTGAAGTCGAGATCGCGCTGAGCCTTGGCGAGCGACGTCTGCAGTTCGGCAAGCTGGGCGCGGGCTTCGTCCTGCTGCGCTCTTGGTCACTTCGACATTGTCGCGCGCCGCGTCATAGGCCGCCTGCGCCGACTTCACCGCGGCGGCACCCTGATCGCGCCCGGCTTCCGACACCTCGAACGTCGCGCGCGAGGCAAATCCCTTGGTGCTCAGCTCCTGCTGCCGCTCGAAGTCGAGGCCGGCGCGCTTCGAGGCGGCATCCGCGGAGGCCAGCTGCGCCCTGGCCTGCGCCACCGCGCTTTCCAGTGCCGCGGCCTGACGGCCGATGCGATCGATGGTGGCCTGCTGGGTCGCGATCCGCGAGCGCGCGGCATCGACCGCGATGCGATAATCGCCGTCATCGATCTTGAAGATCACGTCGCCGGTGCGAACCACGACGTTGTCGCCGGCAAGGATCGCCGCGATATGGCCGGAGACCCGGGCGCCGAGCGTGGAGTTGTTGGCGCGCACATAGGCGTCGTCGGTCGAGATGTAGAAGCGTCCGACCAGAACATAATGCACGGCGTAGCTTGCGGCGGCGAGCGCGAGCAGCGCGCCGACGCCCATCAAAACCAGTTTGCGTTTTCCCGATTTCGGCGCCGCCGGCCGGGCGGCGACACCGGCGGGCGCCGCGGCAGGCTTGTCGATCGACGGGCTTTCCGAAACAGGGGGACGCGGCTGATCGACGGGGCTTGCGGAAGCGTCGCGCGCGAAACCGCTTTGAGCCGTATCGGGCTCCGGGCGAAGTATCCGTGCGGCCTGGTCTCTCGCAGCGGCCATCACGGCCTCCCCATTACAAATCTTGCGATATCGGCGAAGCCAAAAACAGCGGCTTCATCGTCTGCCGGCAGAAATTAACATTGACCGAACGGTTCGGTCAAGATATATAATACGAGGGATCATAAGACGCGAGTTCCTTCCGAAACATTCCTGTCGCGGGAAATTTACCAGAAAAAGCTAACCAATGGTTGCAACTCGTCCCCCCACCCTTCGCCTCGTCGGCGACGAGGACAGTTCGAAGCGGCGCCAGATTCTCGACGGCGCGCGCAGGGTGTTCATGGATCTGGGATTTGACGGCGCCAGCATGGGCGAAATCGCCCGCTCCGCCGGCGTCTCCAAGGGCACGCTGTACGTCTATTTCGCCGACAAGAACCGGTTGTTCGAAGCCATCGTCGAGGAGGAAAGCCTCGACGCAAGGCAAGGTCGCATTCAATTTCGATCCCGAGCGCGACGTCACCACCACGCTGACGGAGTTCGGACGCGCCTACATCCAGTTGCTGTGCCGGCCAGGCGGCGGATCGGCGACCCGCACCGTGATGGCGATCGCCGAGCGGATGCCGGAGGTCGGCCGCCGCTTCTACAACAACGTGGTGGCGCTCACGATCGCGAGACTTGCCGCCTATCTCGAAGTCCATGTCAGATCAGGCGACCTTGCGATCGACGACTGCCAACTGGCGGCAACGCAATTCATGCAGCTATGCCAGGCGTCGCTGTTCATGCCGTTCGTGTTTCAGGCCGCCCCCGCGCCTTCGGCCGAGCGCATCGCCGAAGTGATCGAAAGCGCGACGCGGATATTTCTGGCGGGATATCGGGCGAAGCAGGATTGAGCGGCGAGTGATGCTGCAGCAATGAGGATCGTCGTCACTGAGCTTGACCCGGTGATCCATCTTCGAAAACGTGTGACGAAGATTGATGGATGCCCGGATCAAGTCCGGGCATGACGACCAGGACCTACATGCCGATCCTCGCCGCCTTTCTTCTCCTGTTGCTCGCCACCCTGCCGGCGTCGGCGCAGGTTGCGCCGAGCGAAGCTGAATTGCGGGCCTATCGCGGCCTGCATGCCGCGGCCGCCCGTGGCGACGTCGCCGACCTCGAGAAGCGCATCGCCGGGGGTGAAAACAGGGAAGCGACCGACGATCGGCAGCGCACGCCGCTGCATGTCGCGGTGTATCAGAAACAGCACGATGCCGCCCGCGCGCTGATCCGGCTCGGCGCCGATCCGAACAAGCTCGAAACCGACCGCTACGACATCATCACCATCGCGGCGGTTGCCAACGACCTGCCGGGGCTGAGGCTATCGATTGAAGGCGGCGGCAATCCGAAGGCCATCACCAGCCGCTATGACGGCACCGCGCTGATCGCCGCGGCGCATCTCGGCCACGCCGAAGTCGTGGCAATGCTGATCGCCGCCAAGGCGCCGCTCGATCATGTCAACAATCTCAGATGGACCGCGCTGATCGAGTCCATCGTGCTCGGCGACGGCGGCAAGAACCACACCGACACCCTGCGCGCCCTGGTCGAGGCCGGCGCCGACGTCAATCTTGCCGACGGCAGCGGCGCGACGCCGCTCAGGCTGGCGAAGAACCGCAACTATCGCGAGATGGTGGCGATCCTGGAAAAGGCAGGGGCGAAATGACCGCCCAATTTCTGTCCACACCGGATGGCATTCTGCTGCACGTGCACACGTGGAGAAAACCGATGAAAGATTCGTATGGTCGAATGGGAATCGGCATGGCCTGGGGAGTAGGGATTGGTGCAGCCCTCGGGACAGCGATGGATAACGTCCCGCTGTGGATTTCCTTGGGAACAGCGATCGGGGCGGCCGTGGGCGCGACTTTCAGCCAAGGGCAACGCTGATCAAGCACACGTCGGCCTCAGCCGCGCGCTTTGCGAAATGCATTCCGTCGCGCTCAAGCTCATCGGCTTGCTCGATTTCAGGCCATGACGTCAATCGCCTCGCCGTTGACGCGAGTCTCGCCCTTCAGATTATCGACCGTCACGTGGGTGTCGTACCAGGTGAGGCGCGGCCGGACCCCGAATCGCTTGGTCAATTCCGCGATGCGCTCCTCGGTAAACCATGCCTCCGCCGATGCACGGCTGTCCCAGAGATAAACGCCGCCGGTGCCGGTTTCGCCATTCAGATAGTCCTTTCGGATCAGCCCCTTCTTGGCGAGGCCGCGATAGGTCGGCGCGCTCGAGGCGCCTCCTTTGGCCGCCTGCTCTTCGGTGCGCTTCGGCAAATCGAACTGAACGACGACGATGCAATTACCCATGGCTGGTCCTCAGGTTAGGTCATCGGTCATATCATACGCGACCTCGGACAATTTCAAGGACTGCCGTCACCTCACTGGCCCAGCCGCCGTTTGGTGCAATGCGGCGTAACAATCGAAGCGCGCCGGTGGAACAACCGATCTGGACGACAGTTACCCAGCGACGAAACCCAGCCGAACTTTAAATCAGGGGTGAATGGACCATGCGTGCCTTGATCCTCGCATTGTCGGTCCTGGGAATTCTCGTCAGCGCAAATGCCGCCAATGCCGGTCCGAGCACGACTGCCCGCGATCCAGTCGGCATCCGCCGATCCGGCGACCGTTGCCGACGAAGCAACCCAGGAAACCGAAGATCGGATCGGCCTCGACAAGGCCAAGCGTCGCGACGTGCAGCGCCGGCTGACCGGTCTCGGCTTCGACACAAGGCTCAACGGCAAGTTCGACAAACAGACCCGCGCCGTCATCGCGCGCTGGCAGGCGGCACGCGGCTATCCCAGCGACCGGTTTCCTCAACATCGCCGCAGCATCAGGCGCTGCTGAGCGAGTCCGTCTCGACGGCGCAGGCCAGCGCCACCGACAAGGCGAGTGACGAACGTCCGGCCCGTCGGCGCGGCAGCGCCCGCCGTGACCGCGGCCCGGGCGGTCCGATCGCCGCGATCGGCGGCGTGGTGGGCGGCGTCGTCGGCGGCGTGTTCGGACGCAGGTGACCCGACAAATCGTACGGCGCGCAAATCCGCAAGGGATCGAGGCCGCTAACCCAGCCCCTTGTTGGAGGAGACGCGCGGTGAGGACCCGGCCGGCGGCTGGGCCAGCGATCGACCGACGCGCCGGAGCATCGCGCTCGCTCGCCCGGCACTATGGTCAAGCAGCCAGCGCCCGAACGCAGGCGGCGACAGCGCCGGGGCGTAGAGAAATCCCTGAACCACGTCGCATCCAAGTTCCGCCAGCCAGTTTCGCTGCCCGTCGGTTTCGACGCCTTCGGCGACGACGGTGAGTTGCAGGCTCTGGCCAACGCGAACCACGGCGGTAACGATCGCCCGCGCGCTGGGGTCGCTTTCGACATCGCGCATGAAGCTGCGGTCGATCTTCAGCTCGCGAATCGGCAAATGCGCCAACCGGCTGAGGCTCGAATAGCCGGTGCCGAAATCGTCCAGCGACAGCCCGACGCCGAGTTCGCGCAAGGCGTTCATCGTCTCGATCGCAACCGAGCGCTCGTTCAGGATCACGCCCTCGGTAATCTCGAGCATCAGCACTTCCGGTGGCAGGCCATGCTCGGCGAGGATGCCGGCGACCGCCGATGCCAGGTTCGCGTTCTGGAAATTGATCGGCGACAGGTTGACCGACACGCAGGGGATATCCAGCCCCGCAGCGCGCCACTCCGCCATTTGCCGGCAGGCCTCGCGCATCGCCCAGAGGCCGATCTGCTCGATCAATCCGCACTCTTCGGCCAGCGGGATGAACTTCGCAGGGCGAAACCTCGCCGAGCACCGGATCGTGCCAGCGCGCCAGCGCCTCCACGCCATGAATGGCGCCGTCGCTGGTCCGGATCTGCGGCTGATAGTGCAGCCTCAGGGCATCGTTTGCGATCGCGCTGCGCAGCGCCGCGCTGTGGGCCAGCCGTTGCTCGGCGATCCTGTCCATGTCGGCACTGAAGAAGCGATAGGTGGAACGGCCCGCCTGCTTGGCCTTGTACATGGCCGCGTCGGCCTGCTGTATCAGCGTATCGATGTCAGTCGCATTGTCCGGATAGATGCTGATGCCCATGCTGGCGGACATCTGCACCTGCCTGGTCCCGATCCGCAGCGGCATCAGCAAAGCTTCGGTGATGCGCGAAGCGACCGTTGAAGCTTCAGCAGCGTCACGGTTCGGCAGCACGATCACGAATTCGTCGCCGCCCAGTCGCCCCAGCATGTCGCCCGGCTGGATCTGCGCGCGCAGGCGTTGGGCAAACTCGACCAGCAATTCATCGCCGGCCGAGTGTCCGAGCGTATCGTTGACGTCCTTGAAATTATCGACATCGAGGAACGCCAGCGCAACGTGCTTGTCCGGCGGGACAGGCCGCGGTCGCTTCCGAGATCAGGTCGCGCAAGCGCGCGCGGTTCGGCAGGCCGGTCAACGTATCGTAATAGGCGAGCCGCGCGATCTGGGCGCGCGCTTCCTTGCGTTCGATCGCCAGCGCGCTGAGATGCACGCAGGCCTCGACAATGCGCTCATGCCAGCGGCTGGGCGGGCGGCATTCCCTGAAATAGAACGCGAAGGTCCCGATCACGCGGCCGTCCTTGCCCTTGATCGGCGTGGACCAGCAGGCGCGCAAGCCGACCTCGAGCGGCCGGGTCTTGAACGGCTGCCAGCGCGGGTCGGTGTCGATATCGATCGCCAGCACCGCCTCGCCGTAATACGCCGCGGATCCGCACGAGCCGATATCCGGACCTATCGCGACGCCGTCCAGCGCCTGCGAATAGTCATCGGGAAGGCTGGGGCCGCCCAGCGGATGAACCAGTCCGCCGGCGTCGATGTGGAGCAGCGAGGAAACGACATCGGGCGCGATTTCCTCGACGCGCCGGCAAAGCTGGTCGGCGATATCGGTAATGGGGATTTCATCGGCCAGCGCGCTCATGATCAACTGCTGCAGCGACCTCAGCTGCTTGGTCTCGCTGATATCGGTCAGAAGCGCGAACATTTGCCTGACCCGCCCGCGCCCGTCGCGGAACGCCTTGACGTCAGCCGCTACCCAGACCTCGTCGCCGTTCTTGTCGTAGACGAGGATTTCCTCCTCGCCGCCGCTTTCCTCGCCGAACCAGTGGCGCAACCTTGCCAGCGTCCTGCGGTCGGTATCGCGACCCACCAGCAGCTCGTTTGCCAGCCGGCCGCTGGCTTCCTCCAGCGAGTACCCGAACAGTGCTGTAAACGCGGCGTTGACATAGATGATCCTCAACTCGCGATCGGTGACGACAACCGACGCGGTTGGTCCTGTCGGCGACCGCATTGAGCAGCGCCACCCGCTCTTCGTCGTTCGACCTCCGCGGTGATGTCCCGAACGAAGGCGATGGTGCGGTCCTGACCGCCGACCTCGACACGCGAAAGCGACAGTGCGGCACGAATCCGGCTGCCATCCTTGCGCTCGATCCTGATCTCGGAGCCGGGTGCCGGAATGGCGTGGTCGCCGTTGGCCTGGCCTGAGGCCGGCGTCGCAACGTTCTGTTCGAGATTCTTCAGCCCCAGACAGCTCACGTGACGACCGAGCACTTCTGCGCGATCCAGCCCCCAGATCAGTTCGGCCGCCGCGTTGAAATAGCTCACCTGCAGATCGCCATCGATGATCACCACGGCATCGTTCGACCGTTCGAGCGCGGCCAGCACGAAATCCGGAGTTTCGACCAAGGGGTAATCGCGTGTGTTCATCATCTCACCCTGATGCCCTGTTGGAGCCCATCAAGGCCTGGCCTCGATGGAGAGCACCGCTTGTCGGAAAGCCTAGGAACACAAGGGTGTTGAAATGGTTTTTTGAACAGGTTCCCTGCTGCGGAAACATATCATCCTTAAGAATTCGCTACCTGAAATGCACATCAACGGCGGGGGTAGCCGCCAGCGGCCGCGGCCCACACGATTCCGTTATTTGACACTTCTTGCCATTTTGTCAAAATCGTCAAATGAAGCCCCGAACCCGCATTCTCGATGCCGCGATGCTGGTGTTTCGCCGGCATGGCTTCCGGCGCTCGTCGATCGAGCAGGCGGCGGAGGCGGCCGGCCTGACGCGGCAGGCGCTCTACCACCATTTCAAATCCAAGGAAGCGCTGTTTCGCGCCGTCATCGAACAACTGCATGACAGCGCCCTCGCCGCCGAGACCGCCGCGGCCAACGCCGCGGAAAAAGCCGACGGCAGCCTCGCCGACATTCTCGTCGCCGGGTTCATCGCGCGGATGCGGCGGTTCATCGAATCGTTGGAGGGCTCGCCCCATATCGAGGAGCTGTTCTCCGAACATCTGTTGCAGGCCCGCGACCTCTACCAGAAATATGCCGGGATCTACGCCGCCCAAAGCGCCGCGACGATCGAGCGGGTCTGCCGCAAGCAGCGGCTCGGCCTCGCGGCCGGCATGACGGCGCCGGAGCTCGCCCGCTGCGTCGAGATGGCGATCAACGGCGCCAAATCGGCCTATCCCGGGATGCAGCCGGCCGATGCCTTTGTCGCCGATCTCACCGTCATGGTGCGAACGATGATCGCCGGCGCCGTCTCGCCGCTGCCGAAATCGCCGCGGGCAAAACCCGCCGCGAAAACAACCGTCCCGAAAAAGCCCACTCGCCAAACTTCTGGAGGTCGCAAATGAGCACCATGACGATCAACGGCCGCATCGCCGCCCTGCCCGACGATCCCGAAGCCCTTCTCGTCGATGTCATCAGGGGCGATCTCAATCTGACCGGCACCAAGCTCGTATGCGGGGCCGGCGTTTGCGGCGCCTGCACCGTGCTGGTGGATGGCGCGCCGGTCGTGAGCTGCCTGATGCCGGCGCGCGCGGCTGCGGGCAAATCGGTCACTACGGTCGAAGGCATCGGCGCGACAAAATTGCACGCGGTGCAAAAGGCCTTCATGGCGCACGACGCCCTGCAATGCGGATTCTGCACGCCGGGTTTTGTGGTCGAGGCCGCGGCGTTCTGCGATTCCTGGCGCGCAACGAAAGGCACCGCGACGCCGTCGCGGGAGGAGATCGGCGCGGCATTGTCGGGCCATCTCTGCCGCTGCGGCGCCTATGACGGCATCTTCAACGCGGTCGCTGCTGCTTGCGCCGGGCAGTTCGACGGCGCCGATATGCCGCCGCCGCGCGTCGAGGCGCGCCAGAAAGTGACGGGATCAGCGAAATACACCGTCGATATCCGTCATGACGGACAGCTCGAAGGCATCATCCTGCGGTCGCCGATCGCGCATGGCCGCATCGGAGACCTCGATCTCGCGCCGGCGCGCGCGATGGCCGGCGTGAGTGCGGCGGTCTCGCTGCTCGGCGACGACGGCATCGTGCGCTTTGTCGGCGATCCCATCGCCGCCGTTGCGGCAAAGGATCGCAAGACCGCACTGGCGGCGATATCAGCGATCCGAATGACAACCGAGCCTTTGCCGTCGGTGATTGGCCTCGACGCCGCACGAAAGCCCGAGGCGCCCGTCGTGTTCGAGAAAGCCAACCGCAAAAAGGCCGGCAACGTCTCCGAAGGCGCCGGCGGACCGGCACCGTGGAAAGGCAACATCCGCGGACCATCCGCGGCGTTCTCGCAGAAGCCGAAGAAGGTCAGGGCCTGGGTCGCGGCGGCGCGCGACGAGAAAAATCCGTTGCTGGTCGAAGGCACGTTCCGCACCGGCACGCAATCGCATGCCTGCCTCGAGCCGCATGCCACCGTTGCGCGCTTCGACGGCGAGAGCCTGACGGTGCACGCCTCGACGCAGTCGGTGTTTCACGTCATGGAGTTGATCGCCAAGCGCTACAAGCTCGGCCACGACAAGGTCCGCGTGATCGCCGATCACATCGGCGGCGGTTTCGGCTCCAAGGGCACCCTCGGCATGGAGACGATCGCGGCGATCGAGCTGGCGCGCGCGGCGAAAGCGCCGGTCAGGATCGCTTACGACCGGCACGAAGAACTCTCCGTCACCGGCTACCGGCCGGCGGCGGAAATGAAGATCGCGCTGTTGCCCTCGGAGCAAGGCGACCTCAAAGCGCTGTCGTTCACCGCGCATGCCGACACCGGAGCAGCGACCAACTCGACGCTGGCGACGCTGGCGCGGTTGATCTACCCGGCGCCGGCCAAGGAGCTCGCCGATTTCGACGTCATCAGCAACCTGCCGCCCGGCGCGCCGTTCCGCGGCCCGGGCGGACCGCCGATGGCGTTCGCGCTGGAACAGGCGGTCGACGAAGCAGCACTTCGGATGAAGCTCGACCCGATCGCGTTGCGCAAGCGCTGGGATCCCAATCCCAACCGGCAGCGGCTTTATGACTGGGCATCAAGCCTCGACGTCTGGCGCAACCGCAAAACGGCGGCGGCGCAGACCGGCCGCTATCGCCGCGGCGTCGGCGTCGCGACCGGATACTGGCTTTATATCTGGCAGCCCGGCTCCAGAATCGAACTCGCGGTCAAGGGCGGGCACCTGATCGCGAGCACGTCGACGCAGGACATCGGCCAGGGCAGCCGCACCGTGATCGCCAATACGGTCGCGGATGCGTTCGGGCTCGAGCCGCATGAGGTCGAGGTCAGAATCGGCGATTCCAACCTGCCTGAAGGCCCCGGCGCCGGCGGCAGCCGCGTGACTGCCTCGGTGATCCCGCCGACGTTGCTCGCGGTACAGAAACTCAAGGACGCCATCCAGCAGCAGGCCAAACGCAAGCCGGTTCCCGGCTCCAACGCACCATGGCGCGAAATGCTGGCGGCCTCGCCCGATATCAGCGTCGCCAGCGTGCGTCCCGAAGACTCCAAGCCGACCGCGCCGGGGGTGACTTCGCCGCTAAAGGACGCGGGCTTCATGGGCACGATTTTTGGCTGGATGATGCGATGGTTTTCCAATCTGGCGATCGGCGCCGGCGTGCCGAGTTCGGTGCAGGTCATCGAAGTCGAAGTCGACACCTGGCTCGGCCATGTCAGGGTATTGAACGTGCACACCGGTATCGCGGTCGGCAAGATCGCAGCCCCAGCGCTGGCGCGCAGCCAGGCCGCGGGCTCGGTGATCCAGGGCGTCGGCTATGCGCTATACGAAGCGCGCGAGACCGATCCGCACAGCGGCGACGTGCTCAGCGCCGGCATGGAGGATTACCGCATCCCCGGCATCGCCGACACGCCTCTTATTAACGTGCATTTCGATGAAGGCGGCTTCGATCACGTGCTCGGCGGCAGCGTCGGGATCGGCGAGGTCGCGACGGTGCCGACATCGCCGGCGATCGCCAACGCCATTTACAACGCCACCGGCGTCCGGCTGACCGAGATTCCGATCCGGCCCGACCGTCTGATATCGGCGCTGAAAGGGAGGGCCGCAGCATGAGTTCCGCAGCCATGACCGCCTCACTTCAGCCCGCCGAATTCCGCGCCGCCGGCACCGACATTTCCGAGCGGCGGCGCAGCGGCGTTTCAACCGGGCCGCTGATCGATATCGCCGCAGCGCCCGACACGATCGGCGTGGCGTGGGGCGGCGACGGCGCCGCGCGTATCGGCGCCTTCACCTCGATCGCCGCGATGGCGGCCGATGCCCGCATCGCGCAAGCCTATCCGGGTATTGCGGCTGCAGCGCTTGGACTCGCCACGCCGCAGATCCGTCATCTGGCGACGATCGGCGGCAACCTCGCCCAGCGCTCGCGTTGCTGGTATTTTCGCAATCCGCACATTGCCTGCCTCAAGAAGGGCGGCTCGGATTGTCCGGCGCGATCGGGCAATCATCTCTATCACGTCGCCTTCGATCTCGGCCCCTGCGTGGCGCCGCATCCCTCGACCATGGCCGCTGCGCTGCTGGCCTATGACGCGAAGATCACCTCCGACCACCGAAGCGGCCTTGCGATATCGGACCTGTTGGGCGACGGATCCAACGGCGCTGCCGATAATGCGCTGTCATCAGGGGAAATGATCAGAAGTATCGAGCTTCCGCCGCCGCTCGCCGGCGAGCGCGCACTCTACAAGCGCGCCATCAGCCGCAGTCATGCCGAGTGGCCGCTGGTCGAAGTCTGCGCCCGCGCGGTGATATCAAACGATTCGTTCCAGTTCATCCGCATCACCGCCGGCGGCATCGCGCCGGTCCCGCTCCGTCTCGCAGCATCGGAGGCGATCTTGAACGGCGCGCCCGCCAACGCAGCAACCATCGCCAAGGCCGCCGAACAGGCGACCGCAGGCGCAACACCGTTGCCGATGACGGGCTACAAGCTCGATCTGCTGCGCGGCGTCGTGCATGACCTGCTGGAGCGGTTGACGGCGTAGCGGGTTCGGCCGGCCAACCCAAAGACTTGGCCGGACGTAACCGGTTGGAACCAGTCGGCTTCCGTAGTAATTCATTCCGGCGGACCGGTGGGAAAGTCCGCAGTCGCGCCGTGTAGCAACCGTGCACCGAAGGCCAAGAGACAAAAAATGAAGCGGCGTGAGTTCATCAGGCTTGTCGCAGTGGGCGCAGCCAGCCCTGCGTTTCCAGTCCGTGCTCAACAAGGCCTAAGCAACCCGCGGCGCCTCGGCGTGTTGTTTGTCGTTGCCAAGGAAGATCCGGACAATCCGGTCCGCATTGCCGCACTGGAAAAAAGGCTCGAAAGTCACGGCTGGATCGACGGCAAGACCCTTCGCATCGATTATCGCTTCGGCGGCAGCGATCCCGAAAGGATTCGCCGCTACACGGAAGAGCTGCTTGAGCTCAAGCCTGACGTCGTGGTGGTGCAGGGCGTCGTCGGGGCGGCGGCGCTGCAACGCGCGACCAAATCCGTGCCGGTGGTCTTCGCTCAGGTTCAGGATCCGGTCGGCGGCGGCTTCGTAACCAACCTCGCGCGGCCGGACGGCAACCTGACCGGATTTACGGATTTCGAATATGCCATCAGCGGCAAATGGCTGGAGTTGCTCAAGGAGGCCGCTCCCGCCGTCAACCGGGCGCTGATCCTCATCAACCCGGACAATCGCAGGCGTTGGGACGGTTATTTCGGCGTGATCAACGCGACCGCCGCGTCGCTCAGGATGCAGGCGGTTCCCGCCGGCGTCCATAGCGCCGCGGAAATCGAGAGTGCCATCGAAGACTTTGCGAAGGTCCCGCATGGCGGCGTCATGATCCTGCCCGATGCAACAATCTCGGTTCATCTCAAGTCGATCATCGGCCTTGCGGAGCGACACCGGCTGCCGACGGTCGGTGCCAGAGCACGCTTTGGCAGCCTGCTGGCCTATGGCAGCGTATTCGATCAGTACGGCAACGCCGCCTCCTATGTCGATCGGCTGCTGAAGGGAGCCGCCATCAACGAGCTACCCGTACAGGCGAGCAACCGGTTCGCGCTGAGCGTGAACCTCAAGACCGCAAAAGCAATTGGACTGGAAGTGTCGCCAGCATTGCTGGCTCGCGCCGATGAAGTGATCGAGTGAAGGTTCCCGCGAAGAGACATAACTAAGTTCCGTGATTCCGATCACGTCACATCGCATGCAGATCCCCTAGGTTGGATCATCGCAGGGCGATCCTCGCTTTGCACAACCAAGGGAGACGTTCATGATCAGAATCAGGAACATCTTTATTGCCGCTATCGCTGCTCTGGCGCTGACGACTGCTTCTTTCGCGGTCTCGAGTTCAGGCCTTCGCTGGCGGCCGTCATGGTGGTCACGGCCATCATGGTGGTCACGGTCATCATGGTCACCACGGGCATGGCCACCACGGCCATCACCACCATGGCCATCACCATCACCATCACGGCCATGGCCATCACTTCCATGTTAACAGCTGCTGGAAGTTTACGCCCCGCGGCTGGATCAATGTCTGCCACCGCTATTACTGATCCGAGCTGAAAGGAAACTCGCTCGGGTCAAGGCTCGGGCGAGTTTCTCTTTTTTCCGCGATCGTCAACGGTCATCGGCCGGGATCGCTTCGAACATACCGTTCATCGTTGGCGCAGCGCCGATTTTTCCACGAGGGACCGGGTTCGCCTACTCGTCCATGAACTCGTCTTCTTCGTTGACCTTGTTGTTCGGCTTGTGCCGATACGAGGTCTTGCGGCTGCCGAGCGAGCCGGTCGCGTAGGGATCGCGCGAAGCGGCGTAGGGGTTGCGCTGGCCGGCGCGGCCGGCGATCTCCTCGCCGGAGACGGCGGCGGGCTGGCAGATGGTGCGCTGGCTGGCGCGGCGCATCAGATCGACGTGGATGTGATCGTAGTGATAGACGTTGGAGCCCGGCGCCAGCACGGTGTTGAACTGCTGGCAGGCCGCGGCCTGGATGTCGCGCAGAAAGCCCTGTTCTTCCGGCATGCCCTTCCAGCCATCCTTCACCGTGACGCGGCGGCCGTCGGCGAGCGTGAAGGCGGCGATGTCGAGCGCATTGCCGAAGGCATGCTCGGAAATATGCGAGCGCGAACTGCCGACCATGGCACGACAGGAATAGGCGGAGATCTGCTTGATCTCGACGACGCGGCTGCCGAGCCAGCGCATCGCCGCCGGCTGCACGGAATCGGCGAGCCAGCGATCGAGCGCCGAGACGATCGGGCACGCCAGCGTCGCCGCCGGCTTCATCACGACCGGCCCGAAGGCAGCGACGGAATTGCCTTGCGCAGGCCCGAGCCGCGGCAGCGGCGCTTGGCTGGCAGCTGCATTCGGACGCTCCGAAAAATACGGCGCCGGAATGCGCTCGCGTTGCGGATAGGGTGGCGTATCGCGATACGATTCGCGGACGGAGGGCTGCCGCATCCCCCGCGTGCCTTCCGGCGGCAGGTCGATGTCGTCATGATCGGGAGCGACGCCGGGCGCGCTCAATGAAATCGGACCGTTGGAGGGTGCGCCGTAACCGGGCTGGCGCATCGCCTGATCCGGATAAGATGGCGGCGCCGGCCGCGGCGCATATTGAGGCGGCTGCGAAACCGGCCAGCGCGGCTGATTGCCGATGTTGCCAGGCGGCCGCAGGTCGTCGGCGAATCCAAAGCTGCCGATGCTTTCGCCCAGCGCGGCGACCTTGAGCGGATACTCGGCGCCGCACATCCCGGGACCGGAAATCGGGCTGATCCGGACCAGTTCAGGGGTTTCCTTGACGGCCCCGGACTTCAGACAAGCCACTTCGGCCTCGGCCCGCCACGGGGCGCGCTCCGCGGACTGAAAAAATCCGCGACCGCAACCCGCCAGCGAGACAAGGACGAGGGAGCCGACGAGATACAAACGAACTCCGTGCGTCATCCGCGCACGTTCAACCAATTTATTTAAGGACTCTTCAACGCGTTGATTTCATGAATCTTTAACCACGTTGTCCGGTCCGTCGCGCGGTGGAGAAGTGGCGATAGAGCAGCAAGGCTGACTTTATCCGTAGGGAACGCCGGGCTAGCCTTTGGCGTTAAGTGGGCAGCGACGTGAACCAGGGAGAGTTCCCCGATGACCTTGATCGGTCCTTTCGTCGGCAGACTGAGCGTTGTCACTGCGTATGTTGCTATCGCCTTTGTCGGAGCCATCGTGCTCGGCGTGTTCTAGGGCTCAACACCCCCACAATATGAATTCATGGCGCCCGGCGGACCAACCGCCGGGCGTTTTCATGATTGGTGCGGGCGAAGACGACCGCAGTTCCCTCCGCCCAAAATTCGGGCAGCGCCGAGTGCACTTTTGCACACTTGGCCTGGAACGAATTTCCCGGTTCCCGCGTAACCCTGCCTGGGTGGCAAGGGTGGCAACATGGGGACAACACCGTGATCGGAAGGCAGTATCTTGTGCGTCAGGCGATGACGCTTCTCGAATTCGCCAAATCAACCGGAAATCCTGAACTCTCTGCGGCGCTGGTCGAGAAGGCGAACGATCTCAAGACGCGCCTCGATGAAACCGGCGCGGCCGACAAGAGTCCCCTCGCCCCCGATGTCGAGCCGGAATGGAGGGACGATCGCCGCCACTCCACGGGTGGCCGACGATAGCAATTTGTGAGATCGACGACATGCCCACCTCCCCATCCCGTCCGGCGATCGCGCGCATCTGGCGCGGCCGCACCATTCGGGCGCGCGCCGACGAATACGAGGCCTATTACAACGACGCCGGCATCAAGCCGCTGATCGAGAAGGCCATGGGCGTGCAGAGTCTTGCGCGAAGACCGCGCCGACGAGACCGAGTTCATGACGATTTCGTATTGGGAGAGCATCGAGGCGATGAGCCGCTTCACCGGCGGCGATCCCACCAAGATTCATCACCTGGAGCGCGACAAGGAATTCCTGATCGAACTGCCATCAGCGGTTCAGATCCTGAAACTGCGCCACAGCCACGGTAACACCGGTTCGAAATGATGCTAGCTACGATCGCGGCTCCGGCGATGGCTGCCGCGAACTGACCTGCGGCTCCGGCCTGAAGTCGATGCGGCTCCAGTTATTTCCGGTACAGTAGAACTTGCCCAGCGCGCAGGCTTCGACCCGCAGCGTATTCGGCCCCTTCATGGCAAGCGTGCCGTGATAGCTGCCGCCGCTGCTGCTGTGGACGTTGCCGGTCCATTGCGAACCGGTCTTCGGCTTCATGTTGACGAGCACCGCCTCGCCCTTGCTGCGGGATGCCGGATCGATCACATAGCCGCACAACGCGTTGCCGCAACGCTCGATCCGCACCGATCCCTTGCCTTCGGTCTGCCACTCGCCGAGCGGGGTATCGAAGGCTTCATCTTCCGCCGCCTGCGAAACCCTGGAGACCTTCGGCGCCGCATCTGCGACGGGCCGCGCGGTATAGGTTGCTGTCTCGACGCGCGATGGCTCAACACGCAAGGGTTCGACTGGCACGGGTTCGACGACCTGCACCGGTTCGGGCTGCGGCGGTGCTGACGGTTGGATTCTTGATGGCGGCGGCACGACCGCTTGCTGCGTCGCGGTTGCCGCGAGCTCGGTTGCCGCCCGTGGCAGCGCAGCCGGCGCGGCGGGCTTGCTCATTTGCGGCTGTACCGATGCAAGCGGTTTGGCCGGCGCCGCATCCGGCACGGCATCGACATCATCATATCGATCGCGCCCATGGCGGGCGGCGTAAATTCCGGGAACGGATAGCGAGACGCAGGACAGCGACCTGCAATAGCGCGGCGCTTCCAGGCGGACGCGGTGTCCGCCGACCACAAACGAAAACGAGCCGGCGTCGGCGGATGAACTGAGCAGCATCAACGCCGCGAGAAAAACAAATCGCTTCATCGGAGCCTCCAGTGCTTTAGCCGAAAGCTAAAGTGGTTTGGCCGAAAGCTAATTGCCGAAAAGCGGGATGAATGTGATTTGAATCACTTTGCTGAATGAGCTGGATGAACCATCGGGCGCGTCGTCGCTACGTGCATCGGATTCGATCGGACGAACCAGGTCAGGTCGGCGCCACGCCGGGAAGCGGCTGCGGGTTAGGTGCAGCAGCGGCGGCCTTGCCGAGCGGAATGGTCCCGATCGCAATGCCGGCGATGATCAATGTCATCGCCGCGATCAGCGAGACGCTGATCGGCTCGCCGAGCCAGATCACTGACGCGACAACGCCGACGACGGGCGTTGCCAACAGGCCGAGCGAGGTGGTGACCGCCGGCAGGCTGCGATTGACCGTCACAATGGCCCAATGCGCCAGCGCGGTGCCGCAGATGCCGCCGAACAGGAATGCGGCGGTCAATTTCGGCGTCCAGTCGACCTGCGGCAAACCATCGATCACCAACGCCAGCGTCGACAGGATCACGGTCGCAAGCAGTGCCTGCCAGAACACCAGTTGGAACGGCGACGAGATCCAGGTGTGTGCGCGCACATAAAGAATGTTGGCGGCCCAGCACATCGCCGCCAGCAGGATCAGGCCGTTGCCGAGCAATGCACTGCTATCGTTCCAGTCGAACGCCAGCGGATTGAACATGGTCGCCAATCCGGCCAATCCCAATCCTACTCCCGTCAACCGCAACCGCGTCATCGGCTCGCCCAGCAACAGCCACGCGGCGGGGGCGACCCATAGCGGCGTGGTGTAGCCGAGCACGATCGAGCGCCCCATCGGGACCAGTTGCAGGCCGAAGGCAGTCAGCACCGCGAAGGCGCCCATGTGCAGGATCGCGACGGTGAGAACGACCGGCACGTCGCCGCGGCGCGGCAGCGCGAATTGCCCGCGGGCCAGCAGCAAGGCCAGCAGCGCCAGCGATGCGATCGCCGACCTGATCGCGGAGGCCCACAGCGGCGGCACGCTCTCAACGATAAATTTCGTGACCGCCCAGGTCGAACCCCAGGTCACGACGACCACGGCGAACAACAGCAACGCCGCGCGGCGGGAAAGAAAGTGCTTCATCGCTGATCCCGCCACCAACTACAAACACGACCTCATCCTGAGGAGCGGCCCGCTTGGCCGCGTCTCGAAGGATGGATGCAAGGTCGACTCGCGGCCATCCTTCGAGACGCCGCGCGAAGAGTGCGCGGCTCCTCAGGATGAGGTTTGTTTGGAGCGGCCGCCTCAGGATGAGGTCAAACATCGCTTCACAAACCCCGGCATCCACCATAGGCTCTACTGGCCCACATAAAAGGTCCATTTCGTTTAATCTGATAGGGCCAGTTGATGGCAAAACTTCTCTCCGGCCTGATCGACATCGAGCTGCGACCGCAAGCCGGCCAGACGCTGACGCGGCAGCTTTACGAACAGTTGCGCGGCTCCATCCTGGCGGGCTCGCTGCCGCCGGGTCACCGGTTGCCGTCGAGCCGGGATCTGGCGCGGCAATTGAAAGTCTCGCGCAACACCGTGTCGTTCGTGGTCGATCAGCTGGGAATCGAAGGTTATCTCGAGATCAACAGGGGACGGCGCCCGACTGTCGCCGCGGCTGCCGCCGCCGCCGGCTTGATATCCGCGCGTGCAACCTCGCCCCGCCCGCGCGCCAGCCTGCATCTTTCGCGCTGGGCGGAACGGCTGCGCAAATCCGACTGGCCCTTCATTCATGTAGGCGAACCGGGGCCGTTTCACCCCGGCCGCGCCGACGCGCGTGCGTTTCCGCACGACATCTGGGCGCGCTGCCTTCGACGCGCGGCCCGCGACGCGCTGGCGCAGAGCAACCCGGCCTTGAACCATCGCGCGCTGCAATCGGCATTGTTGCGGCATCTGGTCGAACATCGCGGCGTCCGGGCGCAAGCGCGGCAGATCATCGTCACGCCGTCGGCGCAAGCCTCGCTCGAACTGATCGCCCGGGTTCTGCTCGACGCCGGCGACATCGCCTGGCTCGAAAGTCCGGGCTATGGCGGCGCGCGGGCGGCACTTGAAGCCGCCGGCGCCGCCATTCGCGGCGTCAGGCTCGATCGCAGCGGCCTCGCCTTCAAGGGCCGGCGCGACCGGCCGCGGCTGATCTTCGTCACCCCGTCGCATCAGTATCCGACCGGCCTGTTGATGCCGATCCATCGCCGCCAGGAGTTGCTGGCTTTCGCGGGCGCGGCCGGCGCCGCCGTCGTCGAGGACGATTACGACAGCGAATTCCATTACGACGGCAGGCCGGTTGCCGCCTTGCAGGGCCTCGACGACACGGCTTGCGTGTTCTATGTCGGCACCTTTTCGAAATCGATGTTCTCGGATGTTCGCACCGGCTATTGCATCGTGCCGGAAAATCTCGTCGACCTGTTCGAGACGGCCCAGCGTCACTCCGGCCAGTTCGTGCCGGCGTCACTGCAGGAAGCGCTGGCCGAATTCATCGACCAGGGTCATTTCGCAGCACACATCCGCAAGATGACGCGCATCTATCGCGGCCGGCGCGATCGGCATGGTGCAGGCGCTCGGCGCGTGCTGCGGCGATGCATTGAAGATGACGCCGCCAGCAGGCGGCATGCAGCTTCTCGTCGAACTCGATTCGCGCCAGAACGATGTCGCGATTGCGGCGCGTCTGGCCGGGCTCGGCGTGATGTCGCGGCCGCTGTCGGGGCTTTTTACCGGTGAGGTCGCCGCGCCAAGGCCTGTTCCTCGGCTTTGCGGCCTGGACCGAAAAGGAAATCGACGCCGGCGCGGAAATCATCGGCCGCCTGATCCGGAAACGGCCGGTTGCGCGTTGAGAACGCGGGCCTTTTCGCAGTGTGACGTAAGTCACGGAAGGGCGGTTCCGTAGCGCCTAGGGTCTCCAGCGAATTCACCGGACGCTCAAGGGAGACACACATGAAAAAGCTGCTCGCTATCGCCGCGCTGCTGATGGTCACCGCCACCGCGCAGGCCGGCCAATATTCCTTCCAGGTCGAAGGACACAAGATCCGCGTTTCAGCGCCGAAAAACTGCTTCTCGCTGTCGTGCGTGCAGATATCGGCCCCCACCATTTCGAACTCCGGCATCAAGGGCCTCAAGTCGAAGCGCAGCAATGACGACGTTGCGGTGAATTCGGACGCGCCCGCGCAAAAATATGCGCCTGCGCCTGCCGAACAGACTGCCGCCGCGCCGCAAGCACCCGTGGAACGAGAAGTCGACGCCCGCCTCAACGGAGATTGCATCGGTTGCACCGGCCCTCAGGGACGATGTTGTGTCATCGGCTCCGACAACCGTTGCTGCCGCCGAGCCCGCGCCGGTTGCCGCCGCTCCGGTCGAGGCGGCGGAACTCGCCGCTCGGCGTCTGGTCGACCCAGGACAACAAAGGACGGGTGCGTGTCGAAGAATGCGGGCGGAACCTCTGCGGCTATGGTGTAGAAAAGGGCGAGAAAATCCTCATCAACATGAAGCCGTCCAACGGTAAATGGACCGGCCAGATCCACGATCCCGAGAGCGGCAAGACCTACTCCTCCACCATCGCGCTGAAGGGAGCCAATACGCTGCGGGTCCAGGGCTGCGCCTTCGGCGGCCTGTTCTGCGGCGGCCAGACCTGGCGGCGGATCAGCTAACAGGCCAGTCAGACGACGCTCGTCATTCCGGGGTGGTGCGAAGCCAGAACCCGGAATCCCGAGATGATCAGCTCTGGATTCCCCGATGTGCAATTGCACATCTGAGGTTCGCCGCTACGCGGCGCCCCGGAATGACGGTTAATGAAGCCCGCGACGAAACAAATCTCCCCGCGACGAAACCATTTTGGGCTTTCGACGCAAAAATCCTGAAACCATCCCCGCGTAGTTCTTCACGCCAACGAGACGCCGCACCGGCGCGCTCGATCGGGCGCTGAAGACTTCAGAAATCAAGGGGACATCAAATGGCTTTCAACACTTCAACCATCCGCCACGGCAAACTGCTGGTCGCGACCGCGTTCATGCTGGGCATGCTGACGACGGCGTCCAACGCCTACAGCCCCGAGCAGGAAGCGCTGTGCACCGGCGATGCGATGCGGCTTTGCAGCTCGCGAGATTCCGGATGTCGAGCGCGTCACCGCCTGCATGATCCAGAAGAAGGCGATGCTGAGCGACGGCTGCAAGTCGGTGTTCCGTCCGGCGAACGCAGCGCCGGCGAGCGCAACACCCGTGAACTACCAGCCCGCGGCAAAACCCGGCAAGCCGATGAGCCTCACCCCGACCCGGGTCAGGTAATCCATCAGGAGGTCGCGCGACGCGATCGACCTCAAGATCAATTCAACAGCCCGCCGGTTGCCCCGGCGGGCTTTTGCTTTTGCCTCAGACTACACAGATGGTTTTCGCAGCAGCGGCTGACCGGCGAAAATCCGCGCCGACTCCTCGACATTGGCGCAGAACTCAAAATGCTCCGGCGTCAACACGATGATGGTCGATCCGTGCTCGAACCAGCCGAGTTCGTCGCCCTTGCGCACGCTGGCATCGCAGGGGAATATTGTCGGCCCCTTGCTCTGGGCGTTGAGGGTGAGATCGAGAAAGTGCAGGCGGAGGCTCGCGACCAGGATCGCGGCCACCGGCACCAGCGTCAGCGCTTCGCCGGTAGCGAGCCGCGTCTGCAGCACCGCGCGTTCGTTCTTGCAGAACAGCCGCTCGACCCGCTTCAGCGCAATCGGATTGACGTTCCAGACATCGCCATGAAGGAAAGTCACGCGCTCGATCCGGCAATCATGCGGCGCATGGAAGCGGTGATACATGCTGGACATCAGCCGCAAGGTGACGAAGCGCCCGTTGCGGTGCCGCTCCACCAGTGCGGGATCGCCGAGCAGGTCCAGAAGCGAGTAAGGCGCGCCCTTGATCTGAAACAGCGCGGTGTCCTCGATCCGGCCGTGCGCGCCGATGATGGCGTCGCACGGACTGACCACGACGGCGGGATCGGGGTCGGCCGGCCGCAAGCCCGGGACGCAGCTCGCGGGTAAAGCAATCGTGCAGGCTCGTGAAGCTGGTCTTGCGCGCCTCGCTCAGATCGAGATCGGAAAACAGCCGCCAGCAGGCGATCGACAGATCGCGGATCTGCGGCTGTTCGATTTTGCTGAACCAGCCCATGAACCGGGTCAGGGCCGCCCGCGGGATCCGGTTGGTCAGCAGAAAATTCAGGTCTTCCTGCTGCGTGAAAGCGGAGATCAGGCCCCGGATTGTCATGAATCTGTTAGCTGGACTGGTTAGCGCTGGTGGCATGGATTCGCCTTTTCCGATTCTGTCTCTGGCCGGTGCTGCCGTGATCGGCAGCGCCGCCGCCTTTCCCAAATTGCGGGCGCGCCTGGCGCTGTCGAAGGCCAAGCACCGCTCGCTGACGGGACATTCCAAAATGTCGCGCCTGGTGGCGCGGCTGGTGCCGTTCTACGAATTCGAGATCGATGATTTCTTTCGGTCCGACGGCGCACCGGCCGACATCGGCCTGCAACGGCAGGACGGCTTCTTCAAGCTCGCCGCGCTCTACAAGGAGCGCTATCCCAAGGGACGGCAGATGACGCTGCAGGCCGCGGAGAGAATCTCCGACCTGCAATTCACCGAGGCCTACCGGGTGCCGTTCCAGTACAGCCGGCTGGTGCGCGAGCATCTCGGCACCACGGCGTTCATGGAATCGTCGGCGGGGGTCACGGTCACCGATCCCGACGGCAATGTGTTCTACGACCTCACCGGCTCCTACGGCGTCAATATCTTCGGCAACGACTTCTACAAGCAATGCATCGCCAGCGCCGCGGCGCGCGCCGAAGCGCTCGGCCCGGTGCTGGGGCCCTACCATCCCGTCATTACCGACAATGTGGAACGGCTGTGCGCGATTTCCGGACTCGACGAAGTTTCGTTCCACATGTCCGGCACCGAAGCGGTCATGCAGGCGGTGCGGCTCGCCCGCTATCACACCGGCCGCTCGCATCTGGTGCGCTTTTCCGGCGCCTATCACGGCTGGTGGGGCGACGTGCAGCCCGGCGTCGGCAATCCGATCTCGCCGCACGAAACCTACACGCTGGCCGACATGTCCGAGCGAACGCTGCATGTGCTGCGGACGCGGCGCGACATCGCCTGCGTGCTGGTCAATCCGCTGCAGGCGCTGCATCCCAACGCCGGCGCGCCGGCCGATTCCGCATTGGTCGACAGCTCCCGAAAGGGTGATTTCGATCGCGCCGCCTATAGCGAATGGCTGAAAGCCCTGCGGGAGGTCTGCACCGAGCGCAATATCGTCCTGATCTTCGACGAGGTGTTCGTCGGCTTCAGGCTCGCCGCCGGCGGCGCCCAGGAATATTTCGGCGTGCGCGCCGACATGGTGACCTACGGCAAGAGCCTTGCGGGAGGCCTCCCGGTCGGCGTGGTCTGCGGGCGCAAGGATCTGATGCGCCGTTACCGTGACGATCACCCGGTCGACATCTGCTTTGCGCGCGGCACCTTCAATTCGCACCCTTACGTCATGACGGCGATGGACGAATTCCTCACGCGACTGGGCGATCCGGCTTTTCGCCTGATCTACAACGGACTCGACAACACCTGGGATGAACGGGCGCGGCAGCTCAACGAGCGGCTGGCGGCGTGCGATTTGCCGGTCAGGGTATCCAACCTGTCGTCGATCTGGATGGTCGAGTATACCGAACCGTCCCGCTACAACTGGATGCTTCAGTATTATCTGCGGGCGGAAAAACTCGCGTTGAGCTGGGTCGGCACCGGCCGGCTGATTTTCAGCCTGAACTACAGCGACGCGGATTTTGCTGTAGTCGCCGACCGCATCGTGACCGCGGCCGAGAAGATGAAGCAGGATGGCTGGTGGTGGCAGGCGCCCGCGCTCACCAACAAGGGCATCCGCCGGCAAATTTTGAAAGAGATGTTCACGCGACGACGGCGGCGTTGAAGTCGCTAATTTCTCCGTCATGGCCGGGCTAAAGCGCGAAGCGCGTCTTCGCGCAGATGTCCCGACCATCCACGTCTTCCTTGTTGGTGTACCGCTATTAAGACGTGGATGGCCGGCACAAGGCCGGCCATGACGATTCCTGTCAGTCAGCTTCAAGCGTGCTTGACGTGCTTGTCGAGGCCGGGATCGATCAACTCGCCCTTCATCAGGTACAGCGGCGACTTGTAGTACAGTTTGAGATCGCTGAACGGGTCGGTCAGGATCTTGGTCATCCAGACCAGGCCAGTCTCGACGTCGCGGATGAAGAACAGATGCACGGTGCGGAACAGCAACCCGCCGATCCCGATCGCGAGCCAGACCTTGGCGACCTGGCGCATGAAATCAACGGCCGTTTCCCATGGCGCGAAAATTCCGAACAGCGTCGGATCGAGGAACAGCACCAGCGGCGACAGCGCCCAGATCGTCATCAACACGATCTTGCGGCTGAGATTGTAGCCGACCTTGATTTCTTCCTTGTGGTCGTGGCTGGCATCGTTGACGTGATCGTAGCCTTTCGGCTCGAAGAAGAAATGCCCCGCCTGCCTGGTGGTCATCGAGACCAGCCAGCCGATCAGCGCGGCGGCGACCGGATCGACGAACAGCAGCGCGTAAGCGATCAGAAAGCTGGCGGCGCTGACAAAATGCAGACTCTGGTTGATGCGGCTGTGATGGTAGTAGCGATGGTCATCCCACCGTTGCACTCGCAACTGCTCGCGGAAGTTCTTGATCATCATCGTCTCCCCCAATCGGTCCAGGATGGCTTGCGTTAACAACTACCGCGATTCGATGTCCGCCATGTGACGACATCACAATGACATGTGGCGGTTCACAACGACGGCGCCGCCGACAAGCCCGTCCGCGGGCTCATGCAGCGATCGCAACCTCGATCTTGCGAAAACGGATCAGCGAGAAGTGGCCGAGCGGCGGCACCGGGGTGCGTTCGACCAGTTCCATGTCGTGGGCGCCCGCCAACCACTGCGCGTAGCGCGACCATGCAAATTCGGTCCGCCAGCCGAGCTGGCGTACCACCGGCTGCAGCCGCTGCTCGATGAAGCGGCGCATGCCGGCATCGGCACTGACGCGGCTCAACAGAATCAGTTCGCCGCCGGGCCGCAACACCCGGGCAAACTCGGCCAATGCGGCTTCCGGATTCGGCACCGCGGTCACGACATATTGCGCCATCACCACGTCGAACGACTGATCCGGAAATTCGAGTTTCTCGGCGTCCATCACCGCAAGACCTTCGACATTTTTGAGATGAAGGTCGGCGACCCGCGCCTTCGCCTTGTGCAGCATCGCCTCCGAAATATCGGTGCCGAAGATCCGAAGGTGGGAGGCGTATTGCGGCAGCGAGATGCCGGTGCCGACGCCGACCTCGAGCACGCGGCCACCGATCTTGTTGGTGGCAAGAATGGCGGCGCGCCGGCCTTTGCTGAACACGCCGCCGAACACCAGGTCATAGACCGGGGCCCAGCGATCGTAAGCGTGCTCGACCGTGGCGCGGTCGAAATCCAGCTGCCTTGTGCCGTCAAGTTTGATGATCTCTTCCATGGTCGTTTTATCTCGCTGTTAAAAGTGGCTAGCCGCGCACCGGGCTGCTCGCCTCCACGCGGGGGACGGGACGCAGCGCACGACTGGGCTGCAACGCGCTCAGATTTCCGATGAACTGCCTGGCGCTGTTTTCCCAGGATCGCTCGAGGCGCAAAACTACGGCAGGCTTCGCGGGACAGACTTAAAGCCCCGATGCAGGCGCGGCGCAGATCGTTGTCGAGAACGCCGATCGGGTGATCCGCAATCACATCCAGCGGGCCGGTGACCGGGAACGCCGCCACGGGCGTCCCGCACGCCAGCGCCTCGAGTTGAACCACGCCGAAGGTGTCGGTGAGACTTGGGAAAACAAAGACGTCCGCCGCCGCGATATGCGAGGTGAGATCGCTGGCCGGTCTTTTCGCCGAGAAATTTTACCTTGGGATAGCGGCGCTCGAGCTCCGCTCTCTGCGGCCCGTCGCCGATCACGACCATCGATCCCGGCAGGTTCAGCGCCAGAAACGCCTCAAGGTTCTTTTCGACCGCGACCCGGCCCACGGTCATGAAAATGGGTCGCGGCAAATCGAGGTCGATCGGATCGTCGGGCGTGAACAGCTTGGTGTCGACGCCGCGGGTCCAGGCGCCGAGCTTGCGAAAACCCTTTGCGCTGAGCTCCTGCCGCAGCGACTGGGTTGCGATCATCGTCACGGAGGCCGCCGCGTGAAAGTGCCGCAGCACCGCATAGCTGAACCAGGCCGGAATGATCGAGCGCACCGCGATGTATTCCGGAAAGCGCGTCGTATAGGAGGTCGTGAACGGCAGCCGGCGGCGGCGGCAATAGGCGCGCACCGACCATCCGATCGGCCCCTCGGTCGCGATGTGGATGGCGTCGGGCGATGCCGCCTGAATCCGTCGCGCGATCTCGCGCCGGTTCGGCAGCGCCACCCGCAACCCCGGATAGGTCGGGAGCGCCATCGACGGAAACCCGTCGGGGGTCAGGAATTCGATGTCGGCGCCGAGCGTCGCTGCGCTGCGGGCCAATGAGGTCAGGGTCCTGACAACACCGTTAACCTGTGGATGCCAGGCGTCGGTCGCAATTAATATCCGCATGGATCGGGACCTGAGAGCTTGTTGATTCTCATGCTTCCCGACGTTCGGCCAAGGATATTTCAGGCGTGTGACGCCATGATCGCAGGCGTATGACGTCATGGACGGCCGGATTTACCGCAATCGCCTTTTTCGGGCCGCAGATGCCTTTTTCGTGTAACGTGGGCCCACAATGCCCTCATCCGAACTCACCGATATGACCAGCGCGCCCCGCAAACGGCCCAGCAAGAAGGGCTATGCGCTGCTGGTGCTCGCCGCCGGTATCCTGGCTTTCGGCGTGGCCGCAGGCGCGCTGTATTTTTACTTGCGCCCGGTCACCCTGAGCATCGCCGTAGGCCCGGACGGCAGTGAAGACCACAAGCTCATTGTGGCGCTGTCACACACCTTTGCCCGGGAGCAAAGCCCGGTTCGGCTCAAGCCGATCACGACGGAGGGCGCGGCCGAGAGCATCGCGCTGATGACGAGTTCGAAGGCCGACATGGCCGTTGCCCGCGGCGATCTTGCCATGCCCGGCGATGCCAATTCCGTTGCCATCCTGCGCAAGAACGTCGTCACGCTGTGGGCGCCATCAGGCCTTCCCGGCAAGGGCTCGAAAAAGCCGGCGGTCAAAATCAAGACGCTCGACGAACTCGCGGGCCACCGCGTCGGTGTCATCGGCCGGTCCCAGGCCAATGTCATCCTGCTGCGCGTGATCCTCACCGAGTCCGGCGTCAATCCCGACAAGGTGACGGTGACGCAGTTCGCCACCAATCAAATCGCCGAACTGGCGCGCGATCCGACCATCGACGCCTACATGGCGGTGGGACCGCTCGACAGCAAGATCACCATCGATGCCATTGCCGCGACCGCCAAGACCCGGGGCGAGCCGAAATTCCTCTCCGATCGATGTGTCGGACAGCATCGGCAAGAAGCATCCGATCTACGAGAGCGAGGAAATCCCGGGCAGCACCTTCAGTACCTCGCCGGCGCGGCCGGATGACAAGGTCGATACCGTCGGGGTCAATCATCTGATCGTGGCGCGAAAGTCGGTGAACGAAGGCGCGGTCGGCGGCTTCCTCAAGCAACTGTTCGCCGCGCGCCAGGGCCTTGCCAGGGAAGTGCCCGGCGCCACCAAGGTCGAGAAGCCCGACACCGACAAGGACGCCTCGATGCCGGCGCATCCGGGAGCGGCGGCCTTCATCGACGGCACCGAGCGCACCTTCCTCGAAAAATACTCGGACTATTTCTGGGGCGCTCTTCTGGTGCTGTCAGGCCTTGGCTCGGTCGGCGTGTGGCTGAAGCACTATTGGAGCCGCGATGAACGTGAGCAGGTCATGCTGCACCGTGACAATTTGCTGGCCCTGATTTCAAAGATACGCCAGGCGGACTCGCCTGAAGAATTGACGGCGATGCAAAGCGAGGTCGACGACATCCTGCGCGAGACCATCGATTGCTACGACGACGGCGCAATCGAGGACGGCGAACTCTCCGCCATCGGCCTCATACTGGATCAAGTTCATCATGCCGTTGCCGACCGCCGCACCGTGATCGGCGCGGCGCCGTCCGACCTGCCGCGGATGCGCGCGCTCTAGGCCCTGCGCCAATCAAGCTGCAAGACATTGAAATCAATCAAGAAATCCTGTTGCGGGAAGCTCGACTCCCGTCCGGCAGGGTTAAGAAAGCGCTGCGCCATCAGCGCAAAGATTGTTTTGTCGCGGCAGCCCGCGACGAAACAATTCCTTACCGCGACGAAACCGTTTCACGGCTATCGCGCAAAGCTCCTGAAACGTTCGTGTCCTATTGAAGGCACCAACGACGCGCCGAACCGGCGCGAGGCGCTCAAGACAGGGGTCGACCATGTTCAACGCATTCAAACTGAATTCCCGTGCCGCCGCCGCTCTCGGCGCGCTGGCGATCGGCGCAATCGCATTCTCCACGTCCGCCGCGGCCGCACCGCTGCAGCTGTTTCCGTTCCTCCTGACGCCGCCGACGCAATATGCGCCGCCGGTGCAGGCCGCTCCCTCGCAGGATGAAGAGACCGTGGTCGATGCCGGCGCGGCTGAAGCGCCAGGTCGTCAACTACGCCAGCCGCGAAGCGCCCGGCACCATCATCATCGATACCCCCAACACCTATCTCTATCTCGTGCTCGGCAATGGCCAGGCGATGCGCTACGGCATCGGCGTCGGCCGCGACGGCTTCACCTGGTCCGGCGTGCAGACCATCACCAAGAAGGCCGAGTGGCCGGCCTGGACGCCTCCCCCGGAAATGATCGCGCGCCAGCCCTATCTGCCGCGCCACATGGCCGGCGGCCCCGGCAATCCGCTCGGCGCCCGCGCCATGTATCTCGGCGGCACCATCTATCGCATCCACGGCACCAACGCGCCGGAAACGATCGGCACCCACGTCTCCTCGGGCTGCCTGCGTCTCACCAATGAAGACGTCACCGACCTCTATGCACGGGTCACCGTCGGCACCAAGGTGATCGTGCTGCCGATGGACCGCCGCGCCGACAATTCGGTCGCCAGGCGGGGTTGATTTAGCCGCGCGACGACAACAGGCTTTGCAGCAAAATGGCGCGGTTTCCGCGCCATTTTTTTGTCGTGGTCCGGACGGACACCCCGATGACGCAATTAACCTCTCGCAATTACTCAATTAACCGGGATCGACCCGCTCTGGCGCGCCCCTCACCGGCCCTGTAGACTTGGCGCCGGGGCACTCAACGGGGGGACGATGCGTCTCAAGACGATCCTGTTCGGGATCGCGGCACTCGCGGTCTCGTTTCTTGTCAGCCTGAAAGCCATGGACTGGTTGTCGCCGCGCGGCAGCGTCGGTGCGCCTGTCGTTGCCGATTTGCCGCCTCTGCCGCCTGCCCCGCGCAGCTCGACCATCATCGCGCCGATCGCGATCGCGCTGACGGCGATCCGCGACGCCGCCGATCGCGGCTCGCCGCGCAGCTTTGGCGGCAAGGCCGATAATCCGGTTTCGCAGATCCTGCAGAACGCCGACATCGGCTGGACCGCGTCGCGCGGCGCTATCTCCACCACCGGCGGCCAGGACGTGCTGTCGCTGGCAACACCGCTGACGGGAACGTTGAACGTGACGGGCTCGCTGACGTCGAAGGCGACCGGCGCGGTCGGCGACGCGCTCGGCGGTCTGCTCGGCGGCAATGTTGCGAAGCAGATCGGCAGCGTCAACATCAAGGCGCTCAACGCCAGCGCCGAGATCAAGGGCAATGTCACGATCACTTCCCGGCCACGGATCGCCGCCGCCTGGCGCATCGAGCCGAATTTGGCGGCGCAGGTAAATCTGGGCGACACCAGCCTGTCGGCGGCGGGGGTGAAGATCAACGTTCCGGCGCAGGTCAAGCCGCTGATCGACAAGCAAGTGGCCGAACAGATCGCGATAGCGCAGGCGCGGATCCGCAACGATCCCGCGCTGGAGCGCAACGCGCGGGCACAATGGGCCAAGGCCTGCCGCTCGATCCCGCTGCAAGGCACCGGGGCGACCTCGACGCTGCCGGCGCTCTGGCTCGAGCTGCGGCCGACCCGCGCCATTGCCGCCCAGCCGCGCGTCGATAGCTCCGCCGTCATCCTGACCCTCGGCATCGAGGCGGAAACCCGCATCACCCCGGTGCAGACCAAGCCGGACTGCCCGTTCCCCGCGACCATCGCCCTGGTACCGCCGACCCCGGGCCGGGTCAGCATCGGCGTGCCGGTCGACGTGCCCTTTGTCGACATCAACAAGATCGTCGAGGCGCAATTCGCCGGCCGCACCTTTCCGGAAGACGGCTCAGGCTCGGTCGACGTCACCGTCAAGCGCGCCACCGTCACCGCGTCCGGCGAGCGGCTGCTGATTTCGCTGCTGGTCAACGCCAAGGAGAAAAAGAGCTTCTTCGGGTTCGGCGGCGAAGCCCATGTGCATATCTGGGGCAAGCCGGTGCTCGATCAGGCGCAGCAAACCCTGCGGCTGACCGAGATCGAACTCGCGGTTGAATCGGAAGCAGCCTTCGGGCTGCTCGGCGCCGCGGCGCGGGCGGCGATGCCGCATCTGCAGCGGGCGCTGGCGGACAAGGCCACCATCGACCTCAAGCCGTTCGCCTCCAACGCGCAGAAGAAGATCGCCGGCGTGATCGCGGATTTTCAGAAGAACGAGGACGGCGTGCGGGTGGCGGCCGAGATCACCAGCCTGCGGCTCGCCGACATCGCCTTCGATTCCAAGACGCTGCGGGTGATCGCGGAAGCCGAGGGCGCGATCAATGTTTCCGTGACAGCGCTGCCGGGGTTGTGACGCCGGCGCTCGGCTGAGGTGCCTGGCCGCGGGATTTTGGGCCGGGCCCGCGCATGTAATGCAGCTCGGGACGGTAGCGGTCGGTAAAGCGCGCGGTCACGAAGCGCCGCAGAAATTGCAGCAGCGTGGTGGCGAGAGATCTCCGCACCTGTTTCATGCGCTCTCTCGTGCCAAATCATGCGCCGAGCTGGCCCGACAGCCGCTCGCGAAACGCGAAGCTGCGCTGGTCGAGACCGGTAATCGAAACCGTGGCACCGCGGTCGCGGTACTTGGTTTCGATCGAATCCAGTGCTGCGACGGTCGAGGCATCCCAGATCTGGGAATGGGTGAGATCGATGGCGACGTGGCTGGGATCGATGCCGTAGGAGAAGCGCTCCACCAGGTCGTTGCTGCTGCCGAAGAACAGCGGTCCGTGGACGTCATAGCGCACCGAGAGTCCGTCGGCGCTGAGCGTGCGCTCGGCGCGAATGACATGGGCGACCCGGCGCGCGAACAATACCATCGCCAGCAGGACGCCGGCGGCGACACCGAGCGCGAGGTTGCCGGTGGCGACCGTAACCGCCACGGTGACGAGCATGACGATGGTTTCCGGCACCGGCATCCGTTTCAGCGTCGCCGGCTGAATGCTGTGCCAGTTGATGGTCTTCAGCGCCACGATCATCATCACCGCGGCGAGCGCGACCATCGGGATCTGCGCCATCAGCCCGCTGAGGCCGGTGACCAGCAGCAGCAGCACCAAAGCTGCGATCGACGGTCGAGAGGCGCGTGCGCGCCCGGCCGATTTTCACGTTGACGACGGTCTGTCCGATCATGGCGCAGCCGGCGACGCCGCCGTAGAAGCCGGCGGCGATGTTGGCAACGCCGAGCGCCCAGGATTCCCGGCCCTTGTTCGACTTGGTGTCGGTGAGGTCGTCGACCAGCTTTGCGGTCAGCAGCGTTTCCAGCAAGCCCGACGAACGCAACGCTGAGCGCGGTCGGCCAGATGATCTGCGAGAGTTTCGAGGTTGAACGGAACCAGCCACGGCGTGATGCCGGGCAGCCCCGGCGCCATCGAGCCCTCGCCGCCGACATTCGGCACCGCCAGATGTCCGATCATCACGATCGCGGTGACGACGATGATCGCCACCAGCGGCGCCGGCACCGCCTCGGTAAAGCGCGGCATGATCAGAATGATCGCCACCGACAAAACGAACAGCGGATAGACCAGCCAGGGAACGTTGAGGACGTGAGGCACCTGCGCGGCGAAAATCAGAATGCCGAGCGCATTCACAAAACCGATCATCACCGAACGGGGAACGAAGCGCATCAACCGCGCGAGGCCGGCGGCACCGAAGCCGATCTGAATGACGCCGGCGAGAATAATGGTCGGAAGGATGTAGCCAACGCCGTAGGTCTTGACCATCGGGCCGACCACGAGCGCGATCGAGCCGGCAGCCGCCGTGACCATCGCAGTCCGGCCGCCGAGCACCGACATCACGAGGCCCAGCACCACGGAGGCGATCAGCGCCACCTTGGGATCGACGCCGGTGATGAACGAGAACGAGATCACTTCGGGAATCAGCGCCAGCGCCGTCACCAGCCCGGCGAGCGTCTCGCGAACCAGCACCGCGGGCGAGCGAAGCACGCCGGCAACGGTGTCGATCACTCCTTGAAGAGATCCGCCTCTTCCGGCGTGGTGGTGATGGTCATGAGCAAACACTCCGAAGAGTTAAGAGATAGTCCGAGGCCTCAATGCGCCGGCGAACGCAGGACGCAGCGAAATCCGATATGGGTGGTCGAGGTATCGATCGGCTGGCTTTGCCGCGCCGCCGGCCGGTAGCGCAGGCAATAGTTCGGCGCGCAGAGATGCGAGCCGCCCTTCACCACCCTGGCGGCGGCGCGATCGTCGCCGGTGCCTGACTGGCAGCAGGAAGGTTTCGAGGTCTCGGCGCGAGCGAGGCTGTAGGCCGAGGCCGTCCACTCCCAGACATTGCCGATCATGTCGTAGAGGCCGAATTGATTGGCCGGGAATGCGCCGACCGGCGAAGTGCCCTCGTAGCCATCCTCGGCGAGATTTTCGAAGGGAAAGCGCCCCTGCCAGATGTTCGCCATCGCCTGCCCGCCCGGCGCGAATTCCTCGCCCCATGCGTAGGTGGCGTCGTCGAGGCCGCCGCGTGCGGCGAATTCCCATTCGGCTTCGGTCGGAAGCGCCTTGCCGGCCCATCCGGCATAGGCCGAGACATCTTCAAAGGAGACGTGAACGACCGGGTGATCCCCTCGGTCGTCGACGCTGCTCGCGGGCCCTTCGGGATGCCGCCAGTTGGCGCCGGGGACATACGCCCACCACGCCTGGTGATCGCGCAAGCCGACCGGGCCGTGCGGTTTGGTAAAGACCGCCGAACCCGGCACCAGCAGCAGCGGATCGGCATCCGGATAGGCATGCGGGATCGGGCGCGCGCTCCGATGTGGTGAGGTATCCGGTGGCGGCTACGAAGGCGCGCAAACTCGGCATTGGTCACCGGTCGCGGGTCGATCCAGAATCCGGCGACGGTTTCACGGCGCGCCGGCCGTTCCTCGCGATAGAACTTGTTCGAGCCCATGGTGAAATCGCCGCCGGGAATCCAGACCATGGATCCCCGGTTGACGATCTCAGGCGCGAGGCCTGCATTGGCTGCAGCCCCCGCGTCGATCGCATGTGCGTTCAGTGCAGACATCGGCCCTCAGGCTTCCGCAAACTTCTTCGGCACGAAGTTGAGCGGCGCTCCCGGCGGGATCAGCTCCTCCTTCTTCTTGCTGTTCTCGAAGTCCCGGATGATGCGTTGCGCGTGCTGCATCACCCACCAGCGGACGTAGCGCTGGTTGACCGCCTCGCGCTCCTTCGGGTCTTCCTTCAGATGCGTGATGCGGGCGAAGCCGAGGTCCAGTTCCGGATCGTGGAAATGCTGCTGCCGCTTGAAGTTGATCTTGAAGTCCTTCCACTTCACCGCATGCAGTTCGTCCTTGAGCCAGACGATGCAGGAATTCGCGGTTCGAGGTTTCCTGCTGTCCGAGCAGGAACGGGCTCTGGTCGACGCCGTCGATCAGCCGGTCGCTCGGCGGCTTGCAGCCGGCGAAGCTCAGCAACGTCGTGAACATGTCGGTGACATGAAGCATCTCGTTGCTTTCGGTGCCGGCCTTGATGCGGTTGGGCCAGCGGATCAGGCACGGCGTGCGGATGCCGCCTTCGGCCGAACTGAAATACGAGCCGTCGAAGAAGCCGCCGGTGCCGCGGCCGGCGAGGTGATCCTCGGCGCCGTTGTCGCCGCACATCACCACGATGGTGTTGTCGGCAACGCCGAGTTCGTCGAGCTTGTCGACCAGCACGCCGAAGTCGTGGTCGAGCATCAAGAGGCAGTCGCCCCAGTCGCCATTGTCGCTCTTGCCGACGAATTCGTCGCGCGGGCTCATCGGGAAGTGCATCAGCGAGTGGTTGAAGTAGCAGTAGAACGGCTTGTCGTCCTTGACCGCCTTCTCCATGAACTTCAGCGCGCGCTTCTGGTATTCGAGGTCGCAGGTCTTCTTGGTTTCCATGGTGAGCTGCTCGTCCAGCAGCGGCCCGCAGCCCTTGCCCTTGAAGCCCTCGTGCATGTGCGAGAAGCCGTCGCGCTCCGGCACGTAGTGCGGATCGGTCGGCCACATGCATTCGTCATAGGTGCGCAGCGGGCCATACCACTCGTCGAAACCGTGATCGGTCGGGAAGCGTCCGTCTTCAGCGCCGATGTGCCACTTGCCGTAGATCGACGAGGTGTAGCCGGCTTCCGCCAGGATCGACGCGATGGTCCGCTCCCAGGTGACGATGCCGCCGCCATTGCCGCCGAGCGCGATGGTGTGATTGCCCGAGCGGATCGGGAACCGTCCCGTCATCAGCGCCGAGCGGGTCGGCGTGCACTGCGGTTCGACCACGTAATGGGTGAGCTTCGCGCCCTGCTTGGCGAAAGCGTCCATGCGCTTGGTATCGGCGCCGCGCAGCATGCCGCCGCCGTAGCAACCCAGCTCTCCCATGCCGAGGTTGTCCACGTGAAAAAACAGAATGTTTGGTTTCTTGGCCATTGGTAACTCCGATTGATAGACACGGGCGCGAGTCGTCGTTGACGCGCGCGCCTTTCGCGTCTTTCTGGATTTGATTGTGCTTGATTGCGGGTTCGCGCCGGTTCGGCTGCGACGTTCAAAACTGCGTCAGAAGATTTCGCCTACTCCTTTCGGTCCAACTTTCATTCCAAAGCCAGAGAGGCCTCGATCCTTGATTTCGGGTGCCATGGCGGCGAGCGCCTCTTCCCGGATCAGGCCCTTGAGCTCCTGCACCAGGTTCATGAACTCGGGCGTGTCGGTCATCTCGGCCGTGCGCGGACGCGGCAACGGCACCTTGATCACCGCCTTGATGCGGCCCGGACGCGCGGTCATGACGTAGATGCGATCGGAGAGGAAAATCGATTCCTCGATGTCGTGGGTGATGAACAGCACCGAGATGCGGAACTGCTGCCAGATGTTGGTGAGGATTTCCTGCATCACGACGCGGGTCTGGGTGTCGAGCGCGCCGAACGGCTCGTCCATCAGCAAAACCTGCGGACTGGTCGCGAGCGCGCGGACGATGCCGATGCGCTGCTTCATGCCGCCGGAGAGCTGGTCCGGATAGTGATTTTCGAACGACAACAGCCCGGCCAGATCGAGCAGCGCCCGCGCCGTGGTGTTGCGCTTGCTTTGTTCGACGCCGGCCATCTTCAGGCCGAACTCGACGTTCTTGCGAACCGACAGCCATGGAAACAGCGAGTATTGCTGGAACACGACGCCGCGGTCGGAGCCGGGCCTGGTGATCGCCTTGCCGTCGAGCTTTGCCTCACCGTGCGTCGGCTTCATGAAGCCGGCGACGATGCTGAGCAAGGTCGACTTGCCGCAACCGGAAGGGCCGATCAGCGATACGAATTCGCCGGGCTGCACGTTGAGCGAGACGTCTTCGACCGCGACCACCTTGCTGTCACCGGCGCCGAACGTCACGCCCATATCGCTGATATCGATGAAGCCCTTGCTGATCTCGGCTTCCGCCATGGTCATGCTCATCGCCGGCCTCCGGGTGCGAATGCAAGCCAGGGCATCAGGAGAATGCCGACCAGCCGGATGATGCCGCTGCAGGCCAGTCCAAGAACACCGATCGTGATCATGCCGAGCACGATCGCGGGATAGTCCACCAGCGAGTAAGCTTCCCAGGTGAAGTAGCCGACGCCGAACTGACCCGAGATCATCTCGGCGGCGATCAGCGAGACCCAGGCCACGCCCATGCCGACGGCGAGGCCGGTAAAGATATGCGGCAACGAGCCCGGCAGGATCACGTTCAGGAACAGCCGGATTTCGCTGGCGCCGAGGCAGCGCGCGGCCCGTAGCAACACCCCGTCCAGCGAATGAACGCCGTGAATGCTGTTGAGCAGGATCGGAAAGAACGCGCCGAGGAAGGTGATGAAGACGATGCTGGCCTCGTTGTTCGGCCACAGCATGATCGACATCGGCACCCAGGCGATCGCCGGAATGGGCCGCAGGATCTCGATCACCGGCATGAAGAAATCGCGCACGCGCTGGTACTTGCCGATCGCCAGCCCCAGCGGCACGCCGATGGCGGTCGCGATCATGAAGCCGAGCAGAATGCGCCGTACGCTGATGGCGATATTGACCAGGTACTTGTTCGACATCCCGACCTGGGTCAGCTGCAGGTACACCTCGTGGGGCGTCGGAACGTTCTTGAAGCGGATGTAGAATTCGAACTTGTACTTGGTGCCGAGATACCAGAACAGGAACAGCGCCGCGATCGACGTGAAGGCCAGCAGAACGGTGATGATCCGCTCACGGGTCACGTAACCCAAGAGGTCACGAAATACCTTGCTCAGCGAGAGCGTGGGAATCCGTTCCGGCTCCGGCACCGGATATTCCGGCGCGACCAGCGCCGCCGTGTCGACGGGTGGCTGCGTCGTGGAGACCTTCTCCACAGACGCCGGCGCGGGATCGGCGGGCTTGTCGATCATCGGTAGCGCTACAATTCTCGCCGTTGCCATGCTGCCCATCGGTCCACCTATTGCCCGACGTTGATGGCACCGAGGACTTCGGCATAGGTGGCGAGCTTGCCGCCATTCTTGGCCGCGTAGGCTTCGGCATCCTTCTTCAGCAGGAACGGCACCACATCCGGCTTCTTCGGGTCCTGTCCGCCGACCGAATAGAACGCGGCGTCGGCGAACACCTTGATGCCGAGCTCATGGTCGACCAGATAGACGGCGTTGAACTTCTTGCCTTCGCCGCTGAATTTCTTCACGCCCAGCAGGGTGCAGACCGGAGAGCTGAACGGCACGATGGCGCCGCCCTGGACCCAGATCTCGCCGGTCTTCTTGGGATTGTCGACCGGCGCATTGCAGATCGTATCGGTGCCGGTGACGTTATAAGTGTCGAACGAGGCAAGCTGCTTGTCGTAGTCGAGCCCGAGTTCCTTGTAGGCCTGCCGCACATAGCTGTCGTTGACCCAGGCATCGATCTTGAGTTCCTTGATCATGTTCAGCTTCTGCAGGATCGCGTAATTCGCGCCGACCGCCTCGACCAATTTCGGCTTGATGGTCGCATCGAGCGTGTGCACGCCGCCGGGTCCGAGGAAGATGTAGACCACTTCCTTGTTGATCTTGGTCCACTCCTCGATCTTCTCGACCGCGAGCTTGGGGTCCTTCCGCATCCAGTCATTGGCTTCCATCAGCGCCTTGATATAGGCGACCACGATCTCCGGATATTTTTCACCGAAGTCCTTGCGCACGACGACGCCGTGGAAGGTCGGCACCTTGGTCTCGGCGCCGTCGTAGATCTTGCGGGCAAATCCCTTGAACGGCAGCAATTCGGCGAACGGCACGAAGTCGCCATGGGCGTCGATACGCTTTTCCTGCAAATTGGTGGTGCCGACTTCCGGCGATTGCGACACCAGGCTCCAGAAGTCCGGCGGCAGTCCTCGCTTCTGCAGCGAGGTGAGCATCATCCCGTGCGCGGCCGAGCCGAACGGCACCGATACGTTCTTGCCCTTGAGATCGGCGAGTTCGTAGTACGGCGAGTCCTTGTGAACGACGATGCCGTTACCGCCGCCTACGGTGTTATAGGCGATGATGGCGACAAGCTGGGTTTCGTTCTTGGTGGCCTGCCCGGTGGCGCCGTTCACCATCAGCGGGTAGTCGCCCATCATTCCGATCTGGATGTTGTTGGCCATCATGCCGTTGGTGATCGGCGGGCCGGACGTGGCATTCTGCCAGCTCAGCGTGTACTTGAAATCCTTGTACTTGCCGGTCTTCGGCAGGTGCTTCTCCAGCAGGCCGAGTTCCTTCAGCACGACGCCACCGGTGACGGTGTTGGTCGTCGTATTCTGGGTGCCGATGCCGATTTCGAGCGTGGTCTGTGCGTGGACCTGCCCCGATATCAGCGCGACGGTCGCGGCGGCGAGCAATGGAAGAAAGCCAGAGACTTTGAGAGCAGAGCCGACACTCATGAGAACAACCCTTTCGAACTAGCCATGCGGAAGTGGGATGCGATGTCAGGACGTGACGCTGCGCCAGCTAGCGGAAGCGGCCTTGCAGCGAACAATCGTGCTTCGTTGGACAATCGTGCTTCTTGGCGGTGCAAACGATGTGCCATCAGGCCAAGGCCGGCGGCAGGACCGCGGCCAGGCGCGCGAAGGCCAAATGCCTCAGCAAGTGCTGCAAAGAGAGCGGATGTCATCTCGCCGGACCTCGTTTGCTCGTAACCACGATGAAACGTTGGGTCAGGTTCTGAACGGCTCACTCGCGAAGCGAAACGGCAAAGGTCCGGATTGAGCAACCTGTTGCGAAGAAAGTTGAGCCTGCCCAATTAATGGACATCGATGGCGCTGTTTTTGTCGATTCAATAAGCGGGATGACCACCGTTTAATCATCGCGGTCTGGTTATCGAGAATCGCTCCGCGCCGGACGCAGCGCGCGCGACGTATCCGTTAGCTGCGTCGGCTTGCCGCAGCTTGAGTGAAGAAACCACGCGCGATGTTGTTAACCGTCGCTCGACGCGGCGACCTTGCCGAGCTTGCCGTCCCGGATCTGGCTCAGCATGTCGGTGTTCTTGATCACCAGGTTGAGGCCGTGCGCCTGCAGGATGCCAAGTTCGGCAAACCGCTTCAGGCTGGTCGTGACGGATTGTCGCGTCACGCCGGTCATGTGCGCGAGATCGGCATGGGTGAACGATGCCGCGATCAAGGTGCCCTCGCGTTCCTCGACGCCGTACAAATTCACCAGATGCAGCAACAGCTGCGAGAGCCGCTCGGTCGGCGATCGCGTTCCCAGCATCTGCGCCAGCGCCGAATAGCACTGGCCCTTGAAGCTCAGGCCTTCGATGATCCCGAGTGCGAACGCCGGTATCGTCAGCACCATCTGGCGCAGAACGTCGCCCGGCAAATGCAGCACGGTGCTGTTGACGGCGGCAGCCCCCGACCAGACGTGCAGGCCCTGCTTGAAGACCTCGGGGCCGCCGACGAAATTGCCGGAATGCCAGTAGGCCAGCGTAATTTCGCGGCCCGATGGCGCGATGTAGAAGACTTTGATCCGTCCGCTCTCGATGATGTAGATGCCGTCTTGCGGGGTTCCCTGGCTGAACAGCTGGGCTCCGCGGTAGAGCACCTTGCGCTTTCCCGAACCCAGCACGCGGGCCTTCTCGGGTTCAGTCAATCCCCGAAACAACGGAGGCGGTCCGCTGCGCTGCGTGCCTCCTTCCGTCATCAGCAGGGCGCCGAATTGGGCGTCGCCAGCCTGGCCCTTGTGGGCGCCGGTCTGGTTGTCGCCGGCACTTGATGCCTGCTGTGGTGGCCGATGCTTGCTCATCGCGTATCCGCTTGAAGCCCAGATCATACTGGAGCTTGCGCCAATACTGAAGGACAGCCACCACCCGCTTCGCAAGGCAACGAAAGAACTAGCCCTCGAACTTGAACGAGACCTTCATTTTGGCGCGGTAGGCTTCGACCTTGCCCTTGGCATCCAGTTGCAGATCGAGCTGGACGACTTCGGCGACACGAAGATTGCGGAGCGATTTTCCGGCCCTGTTGACGGCCGCCGCGGCCGCCTTTTCCCAGGAATCCTTGCTGGTGCCGATCAGCTCAATGACTTTGTAGACGCTCTCAGCCATGTCGTCCTCCCGTTGGGTTTTAGACAGGACGCAGGGAGCGCCTGCCGCGGGGCAAGCCTAACATCGCGATATCGGTGCTGAAAAGGATGCGGCGCACCATGGGTCAGATGCCGCATCTTGCTACATCCAACGAAATGGCCGGGCGGCAGTGATGCCGTCCGGCCATCTTGGCATAGTCCTGCAGGATCAGGTCTCAACGCATTGGCGCGTCAAGTGTCGTCCCTAGATCGCATATTTGAACTGCGGCATCGCCTTCAGCTCTTCCTTGGTCGCGCTGAAGACCGCGTGATCCGGGTACCACGGATTGGTCTTTCCAGCCGACGCGGCTGGCGTCGAACTGGTGGTCGCCGCACCCGTGGTGGTCGACGAGGACGCCGGCCGGCTGCCGGAAGAATTCGGGCCGCCCGCCATGCCGGTGTAAGCGACCGGCTCGTTGACGAATTTGATCTTGTCGAGCGGCACGGCGACCAGATGCTCGCCGACGCCGAGGAAGCCGCCGACGCCGATCACCACCGCCTTGACGTTTCCGCTCTTGTCCATCAGCAGGTCGTTGATCGAGCCGAGGCTCTCGTTCTTTTCGTTATAGACGCTGAGACCGACGACCTTGGAAGCGCGCCAGTTGCCCTGGAACGAAGTGTCCGATGCCGCCGCCGCAGGTTTGTCGCCGGTTACAGTCGGTGTGGTTTGCTGCGCAAACGCAACGGTCGCAAGCAACGCCGACCCCACCAAACCAGCAGTCACATATTTCGCTAACATATGGGTTCTCCCTGATATGAAAATTGGTGAGGAGAAAACCCGCCAGTCTGTCGCCTGTTCCAGTCGCGCCAGACAATTTCAACCATGCAATGCGCCATGATTTTCACGCATTCGAGGAACGCTGGGCGCGCAACGACGCACCCGCATCATGTCAGATGATATCAGGTGATTACAACGGCGATCAGAACCCGCCCCAGTATGGCGGGATGTCGTAATAGCGGTGCAACGCGGCTTCCTGCGAACGGTCGCCCCAGTCGAAATCCTTGTCGGCGCGAAACGACGGCGCGCGCCGCAACTCTTCGTCGTCGACGTCGAGCTGATAGGCCTCCATGGTGGTGTTGTAGCTGAGACGCCCCCACGGCAGCGGAAGCAGATTGGTTCCCATGCCGAGGAAGCCGCCGAAACTCAGGATCGCGTAGGATACCTTGCCGGTGACCTTGTCGATCATCAGCCGTTCGATGTGGCCGATCCGATCGCCGTTCGGCCGTCGCACCGCGGTGCCTTCGACCCGGTCACTCGCGATCAGCTGATGCGGTTTTGTCATGACATCGCTCATCATCACCCTCCTTGCGGGTCGATGAAAGAGATCAACGTCATCGTCCCGCAGGAGTTCCCTCAGGCCGCGAGCGCTTCCTGATTTGTCTGCGACTCATCGAAAAACGCCACCGCCTCGAACCGGTAGTCGCAGGCCCGGCACTGCCAGAGATAGGACACGCGGCCAGGGCCGGCCTCGACCCAGTCGGGGGCGGCAATCGGCTGGCCGCATTGGGCGCAGGGATTCTTGTGAGGCAGATAGCCGAGATCCAGTCTCGCCATGGCGCGTCTCCCCTCATTGTTGTTTTGGCTTTGAAGCAAATTGGACAGGAAGGCTGTCGGATTTACGCGTCTGTCCTGCCGCCTGAGATTCTTGGGCAGCATTGAGTCATTTCAGCGGCGGAGGCGGCGTGTCCAAATATCGCAGCGCGGCTAAATTTATTTAGCCCTGGGATCAACCGCCGGTTCGATCGTATGCACCGCACCAGCTTTACGGACATGGATCGTCGCGATGTCGTCCGAAAAGATCTTCTGCCAGCCGTCGATGTGATCGAGCAGTTTGGTCGCGGCACTTTGCGTGCGCATCAGGGTCGCTTCGATCCGGTACTGCTCGAGCAGCCGGAACAGGTTTTCCGGCTCCATCAATCCGCTCGCCGCGTTGTGGTCGACGAAGAATTTCTCGCCGTAGAGTTCGGTGCGGCCGTCGATGAAGGGCGCGACGCCGTTGGCGATCAGATAGCCGCCGAAATCGTAATCGTTGAAGACGCGGGCGAGATTGAGTTTCTTCAGCGCGGCCACTGCGGCGACCGGCGAGCCGCGGGTGTGCGGCTCGAAGCGCTGCACGGATGCGTAGGCCAATGTGCCCGCCACCAGCACGGCTGCAACGCCCGCGAACAGCACGCCGCGCATCGGCGGCGTGGCATTTGACGTTGAAGCATCAATGCCGCCGATTTGCCGGGCGAGCGGTGCGGCCAGCATCAGCGGCGCCAGCAGCGCCAGGATTTCGCTGGCGCGGCCTTGCGCCAGCGCCATGTGCAATAATCCGAGCAGCAGCACGATGCGCAGCGGCGGCAATTTGATGCCACGCCATAGCGCCAGACCAATGCCGAGCAGCAGGCAGACCTCGAACGCGCCGACGCTGCCGAAATCCGCCGGCCGCCATTCCATGATCAGCGGCAGCGCGCTGCCGAGCTCCAGAATCTTTTGCGACGCCAGCAGCGAATGCCAACCATAGGGCGTGCAGCAACTGGCGAGCAGCGCCCCGGCGCCGAACGCCGCCCATCGCAGCACCAGCGATTTTCGCACTTTCGGTTCGGCGCTCAACACCGCATCGAGCGCGATCGGCGCGACCAGCACCAGGCCAAAGACAAAACCGCCATGCAGATTGGCCCACAGCGCCATCAGCGGCAGCAGCCAAAATGACGGCGCGCCGCGACGATCCGCCGCCGCGATCAACTCGCCGACCCACAGCACCATGACCGGCAATGCCAGCACATGCGGCCGCGCCAGCAGATGCGGCACGGTCAGCGCCAGGGCGGCGGCAAGGAATACCAGCGTCGTGCTTTCGCTCAGCCGCCGGCTCAGGAATTTCGCCAGCAGCGCGAAGGTGGCGGCGATCGCGCCTGGCCGCCAGCACCACCGGCCCGCTCCAGCCGAACACCGCGAAAACCTTGGCGTACATCACCTGCGCCAGCCACTGCGTCGAGATCCAGGGCTGGCCGCGCATGGTGAAGGAATAGACGTCGGTCGTCGGCACGGCGCGATGATCGAGAATCCATTGCCCGACGGTGATCTGCCACATCGTATCGGGATCGATCAGCAGCCGGTTTCCCGCCAGCAGAAACAGCGCATAGATGCCGACGCCGACCCACAGCGGCAGGTGCCGGCGCATCGGGCTTGCAGCTTCGACGGTGTTGGCGACGGTCAGGGTCATCGGCGCAGTGCTTGATTCCAGCGGTTTTCCGGGCCGATCGAAGCACGCCAGGGCATAATTCTTGGTAAATCCGGCCCATCGAACCGGCCTAAAACCCTGACAAAACCGGGATTTGGCCACATCGCTGCCCGGCGATGGCAACATTCGGGGTCCTTAAGCGTTCAACCCCGCAATCCCGCGCGCTGAAGGCCAATTTTCGATGAAATGTCTGCATTCCCTCGCATGGCTCGCCGCCATCGCCGCTTTGTCGTTTTCGTCCACCGCGCAGGCCCAGCGCGCCGACTACGAGTTGATGGTATCAACCCATGCCGCGGCCAATGGCGTGCCGGCGGACCTGGTGCATCGGGTGATCGTGCGCGAAAGCAAGTACCGGCCCGGGGTGGTCGGGCGCGGCGGCACCATCGGGCTGATGCAGATCAAACTCGCGACCGCGCGCGGCATGGGTTACACCGGCGACGCCGCCGGCCTGCGCGATCCCAACACCAACCTCACTTATGCGGTGAAATACCTCGCCGGCGCCTATCGCGCTGCGGGCGGCGACCACAATCGCGCCGTGGGCTATTACGCCGGCGGCTATTACCACGCCGCCAAGCGCCAGCGCTCCGCCGAGCCGGTTCTCGCCAGCGCGCCAACGCTGACGGGCACGCCCATGCTGACGGGCGGCCGGCACGAGCAGGCCAACCGGGTCGAGGGATTCTGGGGCAATCCCGCCGATGCGCGTGCGGAGCAGGTTCCAACGCCTCGAGTCCGTGCAAAGCGACATCGGACGCGTTGACACTCCGCGCCATCGGCTTACATTAGCCCTGTTCCGAGGGGAGCTCCGATGAGGAGCTGAGATACCGCAAGCTCGGGCCTTCTATTGAGGGCCAGGGACCGCGGTGACCCTTTGAACCTGATCCGGGTCATGCCGGCGAAGGGACAGGGATGTTACAGAGTTCGAAGTTACAGCGCGGGCCGTTGCCCGTCGCGCCCGGGGGCGATTCCGCCGTTTCCGTCATAGGTGCAGGCATTGCCGGCGCCTGGCAGGCATTGCTGTTTGCGCAAGCCGGCCGCGCCGTCACCTTGCACGAGCGCAGTGACGAAGCGATGACGCTGGCCACCAGCCACTGGGCCGGCGGCATGCTGGCGCCGTGGTGCGAAGCCGAAATCTCCGAACCCCTGATCAGCCGGCTCGGCCTGCGCGCGCTCGATCTGTGGCGCCGCGAATTGCCCGATACCCCCTTCAACGGCTCGCTGGTGGTGGCGCATAGCCGCGACCGCAGCGATTTCGAACGCTTTGCCAAACTCACCTCCGGCCATCAGCGGCTCGACGCCCGCGCGTTGAGTGAACTCGAACCTTCCCTCGAAGGCCGTTTTCGCGACGCGCTGTTTTTTGCCGGCGAAGGCCATGTCGAGCCGCGCCGCGTGCTGCCGAAGCTGCACCAGCGCATCGTCGCCGCCGGCGGCACCATAAAATTCAACAGCGAGCCCGCGCCCGATGACCTCGACGGCATCGTGATCGATTGCCGCGGACTTGCCGCGCGTGACGCATTGCCCGATTTGCGCGGCGTCAAAGGCGAGATGATCCTGATCGAAACCGGCGAGGTCGAACTGTCCCGCCCGGTGCGGCTGATCCATCCGCGCTGGCCGCTCTACGTGATTCCGCGCGACGACAATTTGTTCATGCTGGGCGCGACCTCGATCGAGGCCGAGGACACCGGCGTCAGCGTGCGCTCGGCGCTGGAACTGCTGGGTGCGGCCTATGCCGTGCATCCGGCCTTCGCCGAAGCGCGCATCGTCGAATTCGGCTCCGGCCTGCGGCCGGCCTTTCCCGACAATCTGCCGCGCATCGCCGTGGACAAGGAGCGCATCGCGGTCAACGGACTTTATCGTCATGGCTTCCTGATCGCGCCGGCGCTGGCGGAGCTGACGCTCGCCTATGTCGAGCGCGGCCAGATCGACAATGAGGTGATGCGATGCGCGTAACCGTCAACGGCGAGGCGCGCGAGATTTCGGCCAGCCGCGTCGACGCGCTGCTGAGCGAGCTCGAATACGAAGGCACCCATTTTGCGATTGCGCTGAATTTCGACGTGCTGCCGAAAAGCAAATGGGCGGAGACGCCGATCAAGAGCGGCGACGAGATCGAAATCATCACGCCAAGGCAGGGAGGGTGAGATGGTGAGTGCGCAACAAAACAAGCTGTCATCGCCCGGCTTGACCGGGCGACCCAGTACGCCGCGACCTCTCGTTCGTCATTCCGGGGCGCGCGCAAGCGCGAACCCGGAATCTCGAGTAAACAGGTTCCCACATCACTTCGAGATTCCGGATCGGTCCGCTGTGCGGACCGTCCGGAATGACGGAGAGCAATCATGCTGAACTTCTACGGCAAAACCTTCACCTCGCGCCTGCTGATCGGCAGCGCGCTGTATCCGTCGCCGGCGATCATGCAGAGCGCAATCCGCGGCTCCGGCGCGCAAATCGTCACGGTGTCGCTGCGGCGGGAAGCCGCCGGCGGCAAGACCGGCGATGCGTTCTGGTCGCTGATCCGCGAGCTCGGCGTCACCGTGCTGCCGAACACCGCCGGCTGCCGCAGCGTGCGCGAGGCCGTCACCACGGCCAAGCTGGCGCGCGAATTGTTCGGCACCGCCTGGATCAAGTTGGAGGTGATCGCCGACAACGACACGCTGCAGCCCGACGTGGTCGGCCTGGTCGAAGCCGCCGACATCCTGATCAAGGATGGCTTTGAAGTGTTTCCCTATTGCACCGAGGATCTTTCCGTCGCGATGCGGCTGGTCGATGCCGGCTGCAAGGTGGTGATGCCGTGGGCGTCGCCGATTGGAAGCGCCAAAGGCATCACCAACCGCGAAGCGCTGAAACTGCTGCGCGACCGCCTGCCCGATATCACGCTGGTGGTCGATGCCGGTTTGGGCGCGCCGAGCCACGCCGCCCAGGCGCTCGAACTCGGCTACGACGCCGTGCTGCTCAACACCGCCATCGCCAAGGCCGCCGACCCCGTCGCGATGGCGAATGCCTTTCGCCTCGGCGTCGAAGCCGGCCGTACCGCCTATGAGGCGGGCCTGATGGAAGCCCGCGATTTTGCCTCTCCTTCAACCCCTGTCGTTGGGACACCGTTCTGGCATGCCGTATCCTGATCGATTTTACCCCGTGGTAGACACCGTCGCCTGGGTGGCGCGGCTGGCGCTGCTCGGCGCCGGCACCATTCAGCTGCGCGCCAAGGAGTTGAACGACTCCGAGGCGCTGCAGATGGTCAGCGACGCGCTGGAGGTGATCAAGGGCACGGCGGCAAAACTGGTGGTCAATGACTACTGGCGCGCCGCGATCGTGGCCGGCGCCAAGCATCTGCATCTCGGCCAGGAAGATCTCGCAGCACTTGCCCCAGCCGATCTCACCGCGATCCGCGACGCCGGCCTGACGCTCGGCCTTTCCACCCATGACGACGACGAATTGGAAACCGCGCTGCGCGCCAAACCGGATTACATCGCGCTCGGGCCAATTTTTCCGACCACGCTGAAATCGATGCGCTTTGCGCCGCAGGGCATCCCCAAAATCACCGAATGGAAGAAGCGCATCGGCGACATTCCGCTGGTGGCGATCGGCGGCATCAAGCTGGAGCAAAGATAGGCAGCGACGGTAGCGACGACCCGGCTCCGCTCCACTGGCTCGGCCCAGGCCCGGCGTGCGCGGACCAAGTCGGACGACGGGGAACACCAGCAGCGGGATGGCGAGCAGCAACGGACGCACGCCAGTCCGACACGGTGGCCAGCCCTGAGAACACCAGCCCCGTGATCGTCGTCGAGAGCGCCAGTCGCGTCGAGTAGCCGACCATGACCAATGGCGGTGCCGGGGTCGCCCTGGCGCTGCGCAGGTCGACGGCAAAGGGCCGCTTCACCGACCACCGCATCGACAGCGACACCACCTGGAACGCGACGACCAGCCACGTGCACAAGAGGGCGGTGGCCTCGGCTGCCGTGGGTGTGCCCGCACGCAGGGCGGCAAGCATCAGTGAGGCCGCGGAACTGACCAGCAGCAGCTCGAGGAGGACGAGCGTCCCAGCGGCGAACGCCACGGAGGGATCGGCGGGCAGGCTGTCGCGCCAGAGCGCGCCGCGACCGTCGAGACACCAGGCGTTGACGCCGAACAACAGTGCGGCGCCGCTGGTGACGAGCCCGGGCAGGACCGTGAGCAGTTCCCACTTCAGATCCCCGGTGAAAGCGATCAGCCCCGGCGCGACGGCCAGCAGCAGGATCCCGCGACGCAAGCGACACCGCACGCCACACCGCTGCCCGGTCGAGGCGGACCAGCGCGCCGAGGTCGGACGACGTGTTCCGACGCGCCGGGAAGTTACCGGTCTCGATCCTGGCCTCGTCGCGGGCGGCTCGGGCGAGCGCGGAACGCGCCGGCAGACCCCGAGGAGTACGGCGCCGGCGGCCGAGGCCGCGAGGACCAGCACCGTGATCGGCCAGACGAGGCTGAGGCCATCGGCCAGGGTGGCGAGGCCGGCGATGAGGTAGACGGTCGGCAGACCGTCGAGGACAGCGTTGAGGTGTCCGGTGGCTACTAGAAGGCCGGCCGCTGCCGCGACCGTACCGATGAGGGTCCTCGCGATGGCGATCCCGTGCGGACCGCGACGAATCGCCTCCATCGTCCACGCGACGAGCTGCGCAACTGCAGTGGCCAGGAACAGCCAGAGCACGGCGACGACCTGCGCGAAGGCGACCGCGCTCGGGCCGACGACGTACGCCGTCGCTCCGAGCAGGAGCCATCCTTGCAACAGCCAGGCGATGTTGAGCGGCGCCATCAGCAGCGCGCCCAGGTGGTCGACCGCCGGGCTGATCGGAAACGCGGCGCCTTGCTCGCGTGGGACCAGTTCCCGGCCGCCGCCGGACGCGACCGCTGAGATCGCGGCCAGCATCAGGAACCCGGCGTACACCGATGGCAGGAGCAGGAAGATGTCGAACGCGTAGCCGTGGCTTCGGTCGTAGTCGGCAGCCCCCGGCAGGAAGGCCGGCACGGTGGCGGTGGCAACGGTCAGCACCCCCAGGGTCGCGATGCTCAGGCGAAGTCGCCGCCGCTGGCGGATTGTCGCCATTCGGAAGCGGATCAGGGAGCGGGTGTCGCGCAGTGCGTCAGTCCAGGAGGTGACGGTAGGCACGCGCCCCGTCCTCTCCGCCGAGCTCCTCGGCAGCGACGGTTGCGATGCGGGCTCCGCCCCGCAGGACGACCGCGCTGGTGCAGGACTCGACCGCCAGATCGCGCAAATGCGTGGAGATCAGGACGCAGGCGCCGCGCGCCCGGGCGTCCGCGATGACTTCCTGGGTGGCCTCGACGCCGATCGGGTCGACGCCGTCGAAGGGCTCGTCGAGAAGAAGTACCTCGGGCTCGTGGAACGCTGCCAGGACCACCGACATCCGTCGGCCCATGCCGTGGCTGAAGCCGGCGGTGATCCGGTGCGCGACGTCACCGAGCTCGAATCGCTCGAGCAGGCTGCGGGCTCGCGTCTCCCAGCCCGGCCCGAGCCGTCTCAGCTGCGCGGAGAGCTGCAGGTGCTCCCAGGGCGTGGCCCGCGGCACAAGGCCCCCAACGTCGGGACAGTAGCCGCTGCTGCGCTTGGCGGCCATCAGATCGTACGCAGGTCGTGGCCCGCAACCGACACCACGCCGCCGGTCGGCGGGATCACCCGCGAGGACCCGCATCGTCGTGGACTTCCCGGCCCCGTTGCGGCCCAGCAATGCCGTGGCTTGCCCCGCGTGTGCCTGGAGGTCGACTCCGAGCACGGCGTCGACCGTCCCGAACCGCACGTGCAGGGCACGTACGTCGACGAGCGGCACACCGCCACCCTCGGAATGGGCAGCCGATGCCACCTCGGCGTCGAGTCGGGAGTAGTCGGTCACCGCCTCAGTCTGATCGACCCGGCTCGTTTTGGAGGCGAAACGGGATCAGCGAGGGAAGGACTCGTCGTTGTCGGCCATCTCACGCAGGCGGGGGGTGGGGGTGAAGCGGTCGCCGTACGTCTCGGCGAGCTCGTCGGCCCGCCTCACGAACGCCTTCAGCCCGACCTGACCGGACGCGCTCTCGTAGCCGGTCATGAACTGGGCAGCCCCCCGGTCAGGGCGGGAAACCGATGCCCATGATCGAGCCGATGTTGGCTGCCGCTGCGGACTCGATCACACCCTCCTCGAAGCACTTCGCGGTCTCGAGAGCCTCGGCGAAGAGCATCCGGTCCTTGACGTCCTCCAGCGGCGGCTGCTCTTCAGCCACCGGGAAGGCCTCGGCGAGCCCGGGCCAAGCGCGGCGCGCCGGCCGTCGACGTACTCGTAGAACCCCGCGCCCTCGAGCCGGGACGGTCTGCCCAGGGAGAGCATGGTGTCGATGACCTTCTCCGACGGATGCGACGGGTACGTCGCACCCGCGGCCTCGACCGCGTCCTTGGTCGCCTTCTGGATCTTCTTCATCAGCTCGAGATTGAGCTCGTCGCTGAGCTGAAGGGTGCCGACCGGGTAGCCGGCCTGCGTCGCCGCCCGCTCCAGCGACATCGGGTGCACGCCCTCGCCGAGCATCGCCAGTCCCTCGTTGACCATCGTGCCGATGACCCTCGAGGTGTAGAAGCCGCGGCTGTCGTTGACGACGATCGGCGTCTTCCTGATCTGCTGGACGACGTCGTACGCCTTCGCGAGCGCCTCGTCGGAGGTCTGCTCGCGCGGATGATCTCGACCAGCGGCATCTTGTCGACCGGCGAGAAGAAGTGCAGGCCGATGAAATCCTTGGGCGGTCCAGACCGTCGGCGAGCCCGGTGATCGGAAGCGTCGAGGTGTTGGAGCACAGCAGCGCGTCCGGTTGACGTGGGGCAGGATCTCGGCGAACACCTTGTGTTTGAGGGACGGGTCCTCGAAAACGGCCTCGATGACGAGGTCGCAACCCGCGAGGTCGGCAGGGTCGGCGGTCGCGGTGATCCGGCCGAGCAGCTCGGCCTTCTTCTCCTCGGTCGACTTGCCGCGGGAGATGGCCTTGTCCAGCAGCTTTTCGCTGTAGGACTTGCCCTTCTCGGCGTTCTCGCTGGACACGTCCTTGAGGACGACTTCCATGCCGGCGCGGGCACACGAGTAGGCGATGCCGGCGCCCATCATGCCGGCGCCCAGCACGCCCACCTTGACCGCCTTGTACGGCGGGATGCCCGCGGGCCGCAGCGACCCGGAGTTGATCGCCTGGAGGTCGAAGAAGAACGCCTGGATCATGTTCCTCGCCTGTTGGCCGCCGGCCAGCTTGGTCAGGTAGCGCGACTCGATCCGCGAGGCGGTGTCGAAGTCGACCTGGGCGCCCTCGATCGCGCTGGACAGGATGGCCCGGGGCGCGTGGTAGTCAGCTCCCTTGGTCTGCTGGCGCAGCAAGGACGGGAACATCGGCAGGAACTGGGCGAACTTGGGGCTGCGCGGGTCTCCACCGGGGATCCGGAAGCCGTCGCGGTCCCATGGGTTCTTGGCGGCCTCGGCGTCATCCTTGTTCGCGACGATCCATGCCTTCGCGGCCGGGATCAGCTCATCGGCCGCCACGATCTCGTCGACGAGGCCCTTGGCCTGAGCGGCCGACGGCTGGAACCGGGTGCCCGGGAGCAGGACGTCCATGAGGGCCGGCTGGATGCCGAGCATGCGTACGACGCGGGTGACGCCGCCGCCACCGGGCAGGAGCCCGAGCTGCGACTCCGGCAGGCCGATGTCGTAGCGACCTCGACCGCGATCCGGTGGTTGGTCGCAAGCGCGATCTCGAGGCCACCGCCCAGGGCTGCCCCGTTGATCGCGGCCACCACCGGCCGCGGGTAGGTCTCGAGGCGGCGCAGGTCGGCCTTCATCCCCTCGAGAGTGGTGAAGATCGTCTCGGCATCGAGCGCCCCGGTGACGCCCTTGAGGTCGGCGCCCGCGAAGAAGTCTTCTTGGCGCTGGTCACGACCACGCCGACGACGTCCTCAACCTCGTCGTACAGCCGGTCGACGGCGTCGTGCATGGCGGTCCGGTAGCTGGCGTTCATGGTGTTCGCGCTGGCACCCGGGTCGTCGAGGGTGAGGGTGACGACCCCGCCGGCGTCACGTTCGTAGCGCACGGCAGGTTCGGTGGTGGTGCTGGTCATCTGTTCAGTCCTTCGCAGGTGTGGATGAAGACGTGGGCAGGGCGCTCCGACGAGCTCGATGATGGTGGCGATCCCCATGCCGCCACCGA
>CAVUNF010000005.1:0-27578 GCA_963742695.1 uncultured Alphaproteobacteria bacterium | reverse complement strand
CGATTTGATCGCGCGATGGATGTCCGCTGCGATGATGAACAGCTTTCCATGTTGAGGCTTTGTCAGCACCCTGACGACGCCGCTCTTGGGTTTGTCAGTTTTTCTTCCCCATGACCCGTATTGGTGCATCAGCGTTGTCTTGCCCGCTATCGCTGTCTTGTTGAATTGAAGACTTTTTGCGACGGCTTGCTCCGAAAAGACAATGATCATTGCGGCGATCGCCCAACGGCTCGAGGGTGTCTTCCTCTTTCGCTTATCTTGCATTCCAAAGATGCCCTTCCGTTCGCTCGCCGTCCGGCCGGGAGCAAGGTATTCGAGGCCCAATGCTACGGCTGCGGCAGGTTCTTCTGCTTCAGCCATTGGCGCATCTCGGCGATCTCGCGCTTTTGTGCAGCGATGATCTCCCGGGCGAGATGATGGTTGTGAGCGTCGCGTCCGAACCTGCGCCGATCCGCCATGTCGATCGCGCCCTGATAGTGCGGGATCATGCCCAGCACGAAGGCCGCATCCGGATCGGAATTGGCGACGCCCTTCATCATCGGCCCATGCATTCGGTCCATTGACGCCTGATAGGCCGCAGGCGCCGTCGCCGCCGCACCGCCGGAGCGCTCGTGTCCGGCGTGAGCGCCATGGGGATATTCGGCGTTCGGTGTGTGGGTCATTTTTTCGGCTGCCGCCACACCGACATTGCCGCCGACCCCGTACATGGCGATATGCAGGCCCCAATAGCCGGTGACGAAAACGAAGATTGCTACCGCCAGGGCGGCCGGTACTGAAGCGAGCGAGCGCTTCACCGCGGGCAGGAAGTGGACTTCGCGCGTGTGGTCGGCCGCGATGGCGACGATGATCGCCATGATCAGCGCATGGCCGATCAGGTCCACCCGTCCGAACGGATAGACCGCGGCATTGAAGATGATGAAGAGGGCGACGGCCGAGAGCCGGCGCACCAGCGGCGTGCAGAGCAGCCCGAAGCCCATCGTGAACTCGGCGACGCCGGCCATCGGGATGAATACGTCGCGCGGCATGCCGAAGGTCAGGAACGGCTTCTCTACCACCAGCGGATAGAACCAGTCGGGATAGGCGAACTTCTCCAGGCTCGACCACATCAGCGCGATGGCGACGCCCCAGCGCAACACCTCGAAGCGATGCTTGCGCCATTCCGATTTCTCGACGCTTCCAGCACGAGATAGCCGGCGACGCCGATCCGAGCGCCAGATAGTCCAGCAGGTGGAAGAGTCGTAGTCGCGCAGCGCCAGCAGCCACAGCCCGATGATGCCGGCCGCCGCGATCGGCTGCGTCCGGCGCGAGAAGATCAGGCCGGCGATCAGCAACTGAGCCCACGACACCCATTCGGCAGGTTCTTCAGGTCGGGCGTGAGATAGACGCCGCCGACAGCGAAAATCGCAACGAAGAAGGCGGCGATCACCAGCGCACGAACTCGTCGAGACGCTGCCAGAGCGGATCGGTCAGGCGATCCATGCCGAGCAAGATGGTCTCGCCCAGCTGCTTCTCGACCGCCGGGTCGCGACGAAAACACCAGCACCAGCGCGATACCGGTCCAGAACCAGTGTTGGCCAGTGTCGCTGCGATCGGCTGCGGCGGCGCGCCCACGATGTAGGGCGCAAACCACTTCACATGGGCGAGCGCCGGAGATGACCAGCACGCGAGGGCGAGGGTGATGCCGAAGGAAAACGGGTGAGGCCGGGCGGAAGATAGCGGCGGTCAGATGTCATGACTGACTCCATTGTTAGGAAATGGCGCGAGCAATTTAAGTGAGTGTTTGACTCATTCCTCTGGTTCAATGTTTCGTTCTATTGAGAGGTTCGATAAATCGACGTTTGCAAGATCCCACGCGCCACGTTTGTTGCCGGTAAGGTCGTTCTCCCAAAAAATTCCTTCGCCGCCCTCAACAACCCAAATCGCTTCATATCCGTTCAGATTTATCTTGTTTCTTCGAACAGAAGGTTTTGCTTTTCTTTGCCACGTAAATACCGGCTCTTCCGTTACCAAAAATCTGATTTTCCTCAACACGTCCCTCGACCGCCTTCCGAAATGCTTATTCCTGAAAATTAGGCGTTGCCATAGACTTCGATTTCGAATGATTGGGCTCAGCCTCTTTTTACAAAAATGCCAGATACTCTCGTTTTCAAAGAATTCGTTATCTTCAAATGTTCCTGCGCCACCTCCGGAAAACATAAAGTCCAGACTGAGCATTTCTGTAGGATCGATTTCTGCGGCAAACAGGGGAAAAGCTCCACCTGAAACCGTGATTCCAGAATATGCATTACCAAACAGTTCGTTGTCTTCGTATGTGCCGCTTGCCCGACTCATAATAACAATTCCCGATTGTCGCCCATTGTGAATTCGATTTCGTCTCAATCTTGGATCAGCATTCGTGGAGACCATCACACAACCGGCGTCGTTGCTTGAAATATCGCAATCCTCTAGTTCGAGGCGGCCCTGCTTAATCCAAACACCATACCTTTTGGTTGGCTTTTCAGGAGATGCCGTCTGTCGGATAGTGAAATTGCGAAGCAGTCCAATGTTGGTATCAAACGTTACAGGAACGCCATCGCTGGATTCGATCACAATATCTTCCGCGTTGCCGCTTCCGATGAGTTCTAGCGGCTTATCCACGGTGATGCTTTCGCGATAATGACCAGGGTGTACCGTTATCCGCGCTCCTCCCGGAGCACGAGCAACGGCCTCGGAGATGGTGGTGACGCCCGACCGGGCATCTGATTCACACTAAGGGAAAACACGTGGCCCGGGACCGCCCTTCAGAGCCTGGGCCTCAGATGCGACACTGACTTGTTCGCCGCCTTCATCCTCGATCGACTTTGGAATCGAAGTTGGCGATGTCTGTCCTTTCGCACAACAAGTCCCCGCTTGGTGAGCCTTCGCGCCGAGTCGCTCGATTGCCTGTGAATAGCTTGGATCAGTCTCCTCTGATGCCCGGAGTGCGCGAAAGTCCTCATACTGATGCTTCAATAATAGCTGTGCTATCTCGATATTCTTCACGTCCGCATCACCATGATGACCTTCCATTAGGTCAGCGGTTAAATAGTAGATGGGAAGTATTAGGTCATCTCGCTCCAATTTTTTCTGCCGTTCAACGAACGCCTCTAACTCCTGCTTACAAGCGCTACTAGAAAAATAACTGGGCGTGATGATTGGAATGAGTAACAACGCGTCGTTTAGTGAATTCTTGATGCGATCTTCCCACTGCTGGCCCCAGCCGATGTCCTTCCTATCCAAGAAAATTTGAAATTGGGATTGCCCCGAGTGAAACCGGACGCTTTGTTCCAATCGTTCTCGGAGTCTTACTATCCGTCCACGTTCATAGGCGTCGTCGGAATGTACGTAACTCCAGAATCCTGCTAATAGGATGGCCGACATCGTAGGTCCAATTCAGTTTGCTAGTCAGAACTTACCTGCGGTTTCCGAATCGCAATATCTTTGATTAGGTTCGATCTAGAAATGCACGCAAGGGTTTAGAGGGTGTGAAGTCCCTGTAGCGACTGACTGAATCGCTGGTCCAAATGGCGCACCCGACACGATTCGAACGTGTGACCTTTGCCTTCGGAGGGCAACGCTCTATCCAGCTGAGCTACGGGTGCATCGGGGTTCATTTAGCCGATTGGTCTGGTGACGGCAACGGCCAAACCGGAGCTGATTTGGACGAGGCGTAAGGTCCAAAAATGCAGGTCGCTCAGTCGAATCCTGCCGGGCCCGGCCGCAAACCTGACGCGCCGGCAGGCCCAACACTATCCGCCATTCGTGTTGCAGCGCGAACGCCCCTTATACCCCTCGCCGACGCCGCCGCCCCGCGCTAACATCTTCGCCCATGCAAGCGTACTGGTGCCGCCGATGAAGGGCGCGAACGCCACATTTGCGTGGGGGAACGTGTCGGAGGATTTTGCGCTGTTTCGAACGCTCAGTTCGGAACAGCGGCTGAAGGCGCTTAACGCCATGGTCCGCCAGGATCTGGTGCGCGGGCAAATGCTGGTGGCGCAAGGCGGGCCGTCCGATTCCCTGTTCATGGTGCTGCATGGCGCGCTCGCGGTGCGCCGGGCCGGCCAGTCCGAGCCGATCGCCGAACTGCGCGCCGGCGAACTGGTCGGCGAGATCGGCTTTTTCGCCAATGTGCCGCGCACCGCCGATGTGATCGCGATCCGCGACACCAGCGTGCTGGTGCTGACCCGCAGCGCCTACCAGAAGCTCGCGGTGGAGGCGCCTGCCATCATGGAGGCGATGATGGCCGCGCTGGCGCTGCGGTTCGCGCGCGAGACCGCGCGGCTGACGCCGATCCGCGCCTCGCCGAAGTCGCGCACCGTGGCGCTGATCGCCGGTGGCACTTCGCCGCTGCCGGCCGGCTTCGAGCACCGCATGCGCGAAGGGCTCGCCGCCACCGATGCCGAGATCGTCGATCCCGCCCGCGTCGAGGCGATGTTTCCCGGCCGCGCGCTCGATGCGCCCGAAGTCGCCGACTGGCTCAACCGGCTCGAACACGCAAGCCCGCTGGTGATCTATCTCGGCGGCGTTGAGGCTTCGCCATGGGCGCGCAAGGCGATCCGCCAGGCCGACATGGTGGTGTTCGCGTGCCGGGGCGATGCACCGGCAACGCCCTTGACGGAGATCGAAGCCTTCGCCTGCTCGGTTCATCCGGCGTCGGCGCGGCGCGTGGTCCGCATTCACGACCGCCGCAGCGGCGAGGTCAGCGGCACCACGGCCTGGCTCACCCGGCTGCCGTGCTTCATGCACCACCATGTCGCGCTGCAGGACCAGATCGATATCGACAGCCTGATCCGGTTCCTGTCCGGCCGCGCCATCGGGTTCGTCGCGGCCGGCGGCGGCAGCTTTGGCTCCGCCCATGTCGGCATCTACAAGGCGTTTCGCGAGCGCGGCGTGATGTTCGATATCTTCGTCGGCACCAGCGTCGGCTCGGCGATGGCGGCCGGCTTTGCCAAAAACCTCGAGGCCGACGCGCTGGAGCGCGGCACCCACGAGATCTTCGTCAAGAGCCGCAGTTTTCGGCGCCCGACCTGGCCGCGCTACGCGCTGCTGGATCACAAGGCGTTCGATCGCGCGCTGCGGCGTCAATACGGCCGCGCCTGCCGGATCGAGGATTGCTGGCGGCCTTTCGCGGCGGTCGCGACCAATCTGTCGACGCATAATCTGGAGTTGATCCGGACCGGGCCGCTGTGGCAGGCGGTGCGTGCCTCGAGCGCGATCCCCGGAATACTGCCGCCGTTCTATACCCGTGAAGGCGCGATGCTGGTCGATGGCTGCCTGATCGACAACGTCCCGCTGGCGTCGATGCATCAACTCAAGAGCGGGCCCAATCTGGTGGTGCATTTCGGCGAACCCGCCGCCGAGATGTTCAAGGTCGACTATGCAAGGCTGCCGGGCCGGTTCGAACTGATCGCCACGTTGCTGATGCCGTTCCGCAAGAAGCTGCTGCCGGCGGCGCCGAGCGCGATCAACGTGCTGTGGCGAAGCCTGGTGGCGCATCAGCGTTACGATACGCTGCCGACCGGCCCGCTCGACACGGTGATGCGGCCGCCGATTGCGCCTGAACTGAGCGTGACCGAATTCGAACGCCACACCGAGATCTTCGACGCGTCGTATCTCTGGGCGCGGGAGAGCATCGCCGCGCTGGAGGCGGCGGGCAATTCAGCCATTACCGCCATCCTCGCCGCCGGCAATCCGGCGACGCCGCGGCCACGCCAGCCCGTCCCGCTGCGGAGCAGCGCGCTCACCGGCTGACAGTGGAAGCGTTAGCCCGGGCCGATCAGATCGTCGGGATCGAGGGCGCTCTCGAAGCCGGCCATGGTCTGCATCAGTTCGTCGGGCACCCGCGCCCGATCGACCGCAGATCCGAAGCACGCCGCGGACGCTATTTCCTTCGCGAGCCGGGTGTATTCCGCTGATATCAAATACAGCATCAGCGGCGGCTTCTCGTGCTCGGCCAGCATCTGGTTGCAGCGCGCCTCGGCGCCCTCCGTCGCCCACCATTGCTGCGCCAGAACCGTGAGCTTGCGAAAACTGCTCAGCGTGCCCAAAAATTTGCTGCGATCGACCTCGACCATTCCAGCGCAGTGGTTCAGCCAGTTGAACCCCGCGACGATGGCGATCGAAACATCGTTCATCGCGGAGCCCGTGAAGTCGATCACGGTATTCTCGTGCGGGATCTGACGCAGATAGGCATCGAGCATTTCGGGCTGGCGCGCGGGCACGCCCAACAGCTCGAACCCGCGCGCCGGCACCATCATCACATAGCGCACGGCTTCCAGCCTGGTGTGGTCCCAGACCGAGCGGACATCCGCCTCGGCATCCCCGGGCTTCCGCTTGCAGGCGGGATAGATCAGTTTGCCCTGGTCCACCGCTTCGAGATATCCGGGAACGCGCTTTTCCAGGTCAGCCAGAGTGGCTTCCGGCCCGAACCCGGCCGCTTTGCCCGCCGCTGCATCCTTCTGGTGTCGCCAGCCAAACCAGTCCATTCCGACCTCGCGGGAGCCGAAAGAATGTGGGCAAGATTAGATCGGGCAGGACATCGGCTGCAAGACAAGTGCGCAAGATAGGCAGATACGTCCTTAACGATTGCCACGCTCTCGGCAATGTCCTGGGCCAATGTCCGTGACCGGACCCCGCCGGATCGATCCTCATGACTGCTTCCAACATCGAACCATTTGCCCGCGAAATGGCCGAGCGCATCTGCCGCCGCAGCGGCATGGCGGAGGCCGATATTCCGCGCTGGGTCGACCTGCACTGGCCATGCGCCGCAGCGATGCTGGAAACCGGCGTGATGGATGAGCGCGGCGAATGGGTCGAGCAGACCGATATCCGGTTGGGCCTCGAGGCCTATCGCGAGCGGCTGCTCGGGCCGAGATGAATTCCGGGCCTCGCGTCGGCGCTCAGACTGTGGCGCCGCCTTCACCGAAGCGTCGCCGGTAGGCGTCGATATAGGCCAGCGCCGCCGGCTTGAGGTGGCGGCGCGTCAGGTTGATCAGGTAGTCGCGGCGCGAATTCCGCAGCGCCTTGATCATCGCGATATGATCGCGGCGGGAATCGTCCAGCGCTTCCGGCTTGGCATGGGCATACGACCTGATGCCCGCAACCTTCTGCGCCAGATATTCGATGGTTTCGATCAGGCAGGTGTTTCCGCACAGCCCGAACAAGGCGCGATGGAATTGCACATTGCTGTGGAACACCGCCAGCAGATCGCCGGCATCGACCGCCTTGCCGTGCGCATGCTGTATCGCTTCCAGCCTGACGATGTCGGCGTCCGGCACCGGAAACGGCAGGATGCGCACCGCCATCACCTCGAGCTCCTCGCGCACGCCGTAAATCTCGCTGACCTCGCGCGGCTTCAGGTCGCGCACGACGGCGCCGCGGTTCGGGATGCGCTCGACGATTCCCATCTTTTCCAGCTCGAACAGCGCGAGCCGGACGTCGCCGCGATGGGTATCGAAGACCGTGCACAGGTCCTGTTCGACCAGGCGCTCGCGCGGGTGCCGCCGGCCGAGCACGATGTCTTCCTCGAGCTTTCGCACAATCAGGTCCGGAATCGACGGTTCGCGCGCCAGAACCTCGGTCACCGCCGGTGATTTATTCACCGCCGGTGACACCGTGGGCAACGGGCCGGGAGGATTCGCCGCTTCCTTGCGGGAGGCGGGTTTTCTGGAGGTTTTAGCGGTCGCCATCGGCGCAATCTGCCATCGAAGCAAATAGTATACAATCTGAAAAACTATCTTGTATGCAATAAAGAAGCGGTCATAATGTCCGCGGCCGGACCCTTTGGAGGTCCCGGCGAATGATCAGCCGACACAAGCGGCGACAGCAGGGGAGGAATTCAATGTCCGTTTCACGGTATCTGCCGCTCGCACGCGGCATTCTGCTCGGCGCCGCGCTGGCAATGGCCTCAACGGCGGCGCTTGCGCAGAAGCGCGAGTTCTCGTTCGCCTATGACCAGCCGAAGAACAGCGGCTACGGCATCGGCGCCGAAATGTTCAACAAGAAGCTGGGCGAACTCAGCAAGGGCACGCTCTCGATCAATCAATACCCCGGCGCCCAGCTCGGCACCGAGGCGCAGACTCTGCAGAAGGTGCAGACCGGCGACATCGACTTCGTGATGCTGTCGACCGCCAACGCCTCGACCGCGCAGCCGGAGTCCGGCGTGTTCTCGATTCACTTCATCTTCCGCGACGAAGCCCACGCCATCAAGGTGCTCGGCGACCCCACCGTGATCGCGGCGATGAAGGAGCTGTACGCGGCCAAGATGAAGGGTGCGCACATGCTTGGGCTGGGATCGCAGGGCCTGCGGCATATGTACGGCAAGAAGGCCGTGGAGAAGGTCGCCGATATCAAGGGCCTCAAGGTTCGCGTGCAGGCTACCGTCACCGAAGACACCCTGTTCCCGGCCTACGGCGCCCAGGTCGTGCACATGCCGTTCGGCGAGGTCTACACCTCGCTGCAGACCGGCGTTGTCGACATGGCCGAAAACGGCATCAACAACTATCTCGTCAACAAGCACTACGAACCGGCGCCGGTGCTCTCGCTCACCGAACACGAAGCCAACAACGCCGCGTTGTTCGTCAGCGACAAGGTGTGGGTCACCCTCACCGACGAGCAGAAGAAATGGGTGCAGGCGGCGGCAGACGAGGTTAGCCGCAACGAACCCGCCGCGGCCTTCAAGCTCGAGCACGAAGCCCAGGCCAAACTCGAAAAGATCGGCGTCAAGGTCGTCAAGACCGTCGACAAATCGGGCTTCGCGCAGATCAGCAAGCCGATCCAGGACAAGCTGGCGTCCGATCTCGGGCCCAATGCGGTGAAGGTTCTCGGCCTGGTGCGCAATATAAAGTAAGTGGCGGACTAAAAGACGGGGAGCGAGGCAGCTTCCCCGTCGCCCGCCCCAGTTTCCAGATTCGAGAATCGATATGCGCGGATTCAATAGCCTCGTCCTTGAGGAGCAACGCCATTTGAAATGGCGGGCGCTCGATCCCCTGGAACAAGTCCTGATGATTCTGTGCGGCGTCGCCATCACCGGTTTCTCGGTGCTGGTAATGTGCGACGTCGTCACTCGCAGCATCGGGCATCCCTGGCTGTGGCTGCAGGAAGCGACGATGACGTTCTTCATCTACGGCATTTTCATCGGCGTCGGCGCGGCGACGCGCCGCAATGACCACCTTTATCTCGCGGTGCTGGCGGAATCGCTCACCGGCAACAAGCGATTGTTCTTTGAGATCTTCAATCGGCTGGTGGTGCTCGGCGTCGCCTTCTGCATGATCTATTTCGGCTATCTGAATTTTCTCGACGGCTTCAAGAGCCTGCGGATGCCGTCGATGACACCGCTGTCGAGCCTGTATGCGGCGATCCCGCTGTGCGGCGTGCTGGTCTCGATCTTCATCATCGAGCAGATGGTCAACGGCTGGACCCATGGCTTCGGCAGCGAATCTCACGCGGACGAGAAGAGGAAATCGCTGTGACGGCCAATGGCGGGCTCATCTTCCTGATGGGTTTCTTGTTCCTGTTCCTCGGCTACATGGGCGTACCGGTCGCGTTTGCGCTGATCGGGTCGGTGCTGGTGGTGACGGCGTTTACGCCGGTCAGCCTCGCCTCGATGATGGCGCAGTTGTTCAACGGCATGGACACCGAAGCGCTGCTGGCGGTGCCGTTCTTCCTGCTGGTCGGCGACCTCATGACCTCGGCCAACGTCACCGTGCGCATGATCACGCTGTCGCAAGCCATGGTCGGGCATTTCCGCGGCGGGCTTGCCCAGGTGGTGACGATCTTCAGCATGTTCTTCGCCGGCATTTCAGGGTCTTCGGCGGCCGACGTCGCCATCCTGTCGCGAACGCTGGCGCCGGAGATGAAGCGCGAAGGCTATAACCTCGCCTTCACCGCGGCGCTGATCGCCTCCGCCTCCACCATGGCGAACCTGATTCCGCCCAGCATCATGGCCGTGGTATACGGCGCCACCGGCAACGTCTCGATCGGCGGGCTGTTTCTCGGTGGCGTGGTGCCCGGCGTGCTGGTCGGCATCGGACTGATGATCTACAGCTATTTCTTCGGGCCGGTCGGCGTCATGCGCAAGCGCGCGACGTTCGGCCAGTTCAGCACCGCGACCAAGCAAGCCGTGGTCCCTCTGATGATTCCGTTCATCATCATGGGCGGCATCCTGACAGGCCAGTTCACGCCGACCGAGGCCGGCATCATCGCCGTGGCCTACATCGTTTTCGTCGCCATCCCCTTGCTCAATCCCGGTCATTACAAGCACCTGCCGCGCGACATGGCGATGACGGGGCTATTGTACTCGATCCCGCTGATCACCATTGGTGCGGCTTCGGTATTCGGCTGGATGCTGGCCTATCTGCGCGGACCGGCCGTGGTCTCGGGCTGGATCTCGTCGGCGGCCGGCGGCGATCCGTTCATGATCATGCTGCTGCTGGTGCTGCTGTTCGTCATCGTCGGCGATTTCATCGACGCCATTCCGGCGATCATCATCTTCATGCCGATCATCACCGACCTCACCCAGACCACCGACATCAATCCGGTGCATATGGGCGTGGTCATCATCATCACGCTTGCCTTCGGGCTGATCACCCCGCCTTATGGCTTGGCGCTGCTGATGGCGTCGAAATTCGTCGGCGTCCGCTTTGGCAAGGCGATGGTCGCCTCGCTGCCGATCTATTTCGTGTTTCTCTTCGCCATCGCCTTCTGCATCTTCTTCCCGGAAGTCGTGCTGTGGCTGCCGAAGCATCTGCTGCCGGAATCGGTCGGCTGCTTCAAGAATCCGAGCGGCACGGGCTATATCTGCCCCTGATATCGGATTGTTCGTACCGACGCAGGCTGTAAACTGTCCCCTGAAGAAATTGCCTTCAGGGAGAAGCCTTCATGCGTCCACTCGAATTCGGCTGGTACCTGCCCACGCACGGCGACACCACGGCCTATGGCGTGATGGAAGCGCAGATTCCGGGCTCGCCGGAATTGTGCGACCGGGTCGTGGCGGCCGCCGAGGCGGCGGGATTCGAATACCTGCTGATCCCGGTCGGCTCGGTGTGCTGGGAGGCCTGGATCACCGGCGCGTTCATGGCGGCGCGGTCCTCGAAGATCAAACCCTTGATCGCGGCCCGGCCCGGCTACATCAATCCGGTGCTGCTCGCCAAAATGATCTCGACCTTCGACCAGCTGTCGGGCGGGCGCATCTGCATCAACCTGATCGCCGGCCAGAACGAGAGCGAAGTCGAAGGCGAGGGCGTACGCTACGCCAAGGAAGAGCGCTATGCGCTGATGGAGGAGGAGGTCTCGATCCTGAAGGCGCTGTGGACCACGCGCGGCCCGGTGCATTTCGAAGGCAAGTTCCACACGCTATCCGGCGCGCATATCCGGCCACGGCCGCTGCAGCAGCCATTCCCGAAATTCTATCTCGGCGGCGGCTCGCGCGCCGCCTGGGAAATGTCGGCGAAACATTCCGACGTGCATCTGTTCTGGGGCGATCTGCCGGAAAAGATTGCCGCCAACATCATCGAGATCAGGGAGATGGCGCGGGAACACGACCGCGCGCACGAGATCGGTTTCGGCATGCGGCTGCAGGTGATCTGCCGCGAAAATGAAGCGGATGCCTGGGAAGCCGCCGACGCGCTGGTGCGCAACGCCACCGAGCGGCAGAAGCAGGAGATGAAGACGCTCTACAACAAGTCGGAGGCCAACCGACGGGTGCAGGAGCTCGCCCGCGAACATGGCGACCTCTTGATGCCGCATCTGTGGACCGGTATCACCAAGGTGCGGCCCGGCGCCGGCATCGCGGTGGTCGGCAATCCCGCGCAATGCGCCGACACGCTGCAGCAGTTCATCGACGCCGGCTGCCACTCGTTCTGCCTGTCAGGCTACCTGCATGACGAGGAGGCCGAGCGCTTTGGCCGGCTGATCCGGCCGATCCTGGCGGAGAACAACCGCGGCCGGCTGGCGGCGTAGGCCGATGCGGAGATAGACCTCAGAAGTTGATTTTCGTCATGGCCGGGCTTGTCCCGGCCATCCACGTCTTGCTTGCTTATGGCGCGGCCAAGACGTGGATGCCCGGGACAAGCCCGGGCATGACGACTTCGAAATGCGCCCGTCTCGAAGGACTACTTCACATCACGCCGGAACGATCACCTTGCCGATCGGCCACAGCGCGATGCCGGCGAGTTTGAGGTGCGCCCAGGCGAAGGGGATGCCGATGATGGTCACCGCGAGCAGGATCGCGGTGAGCAGATGCCCGAGCGCCAGCCACCAGCCCGCCAGCACCAGCCAGATCAAATTGCCGATCAGGCCCAGCACGCCGGTGCCGATGTCGGACTGGCCGGTGACTTCGTCGCGGCGTACCGCCCGGGAGCCGAACGGAATCAGCGTATAGACCGCGATATTGAACGCGGCCCTGGCCCAGGGCAGGCCGATGATGGTGATCGCCATGATGACGGCGGCGACCATCCAGCCGAACGCCATCCACGCGCCGCCGAGCAGAATCCAGAAGATGTTCAGAAGGATGGAAACGGGTTGCATGCGATTTCTCAGGGCTCGAGGGCTGCGCGCTGTCAGAACCTATGCTGTCGTCGCGGACAATCAATGGCTTGCGGCTAATCCGCGATGGCAACCTCGCCCTCGATTTCCACCGGCATCCCGAACGGCAGCTCGGCCATGCCGACCGCGCTGCGGGCGTGGGCGCCGGCCTCCGGCCCCCAGAGTTCGAGGATGAGATCGGAGAAGCCGTTGATGATGGCGGGCTGCTGCCCAAAGCCCGGTGCGGAGTTGACCATGCCGAAGATCCGCACCCAGTGCGAGACACGGTCGAGATCGCCAAGCGCACGTTTCAGCGAACCCAGCATCGACAGCGCCGTGAGTTGCGCGGCGGCGTAGCCCTGCTCGATCGTCAGATCGCTTCCGACCTTGCCGAGCGGCTTCGCCAGCGGCCCTTCCGGGCTCTGCGGTCCGTGCCCCGCGATCACAGCGCGGTTGCCGATCAGGCGTACATTGACGAACGGAAGCACCATGCCGGGCGGCGGCGCGAAAGCCGGCGGCAGCACCAGGCCGAGCGCGGTAAGGCGGGATTCGATGTTGGCCATGGCGGGACTCATTGCTCGGGATAAGGTTCGGACGGTTCAATGATCCGAGCTTACACCGTTCTGGCCAGAGGCAATTCCAATATGGCCCGCAGCATGGCCTCGGAATTGAGCACTGCAAAGGTCTCGCGTTGACTTAGATAGCCCACCGCTTCGTCAAAGCTTTCGGCATCCTCGATTTTCGCCCGGGCGATCGCCAGATGGGGATCGATTTTTCCGCGATGCCGCGGTTTTGCTGGCAGATTGATCAAATGTGTCCTGAGCAGATCGGGATTGCCGCGAAGCTCCTGCAGTGGACCGGCGACATTCTCCCGGCCGGAGTCGGCCAGTTCATTGGCGCGGACCAGGACCTGCGGCGGCGCCGTTTGCTCGGGAGTGGCGAACAATCCAGGTCGCTGTTTGGCCGCTCCCGACGTGGTTCTTGATGACAGCAGTGCGATGGGAATAGCCAGCAACAGCCCGAGGATCACGGGGCCCATCCACAGCAGCAGCGGCAATGAGACAGCCCAGGCGCTGGCGGCCATGAGGATTCCAGCCAGCGTCGGCAAGGCGTATTTGCGCATCATTTCCGCGCGCGGCACCTCGCCATCGTCACGCCGCTGCACCTGCCAGCCGGCGTCGCGTCCGAGCAGGATTTCGCCGACTGCGGAGGATTGAAAGATCATCATGACCGGCGCGATCAGGCCGGACAGGAATGTTTCGGTCAGGATGCCGGCAAGCGCCGCCAGGCCGCCGCCGAAACGTTTCCGGTTGTCGCGCTGGGTAAGCAGCAAAATCCAGGCGAGAAGTTTTGGGACGATCAGAAGCCCCATGGTGCCGAGAAACACCCAGGCCGCCAGCACGGGATCCTGGGCCGGCCATTGCGGAAACAGCGAAAATCCTTTCGGGAAATATTCCGGCCTGACAAACTGCGCCTGCAACGAGATCAGGATTCCAAAGGCGAGAAAGATCAGCCACAGCGGCGCGGTGAGATACGAGCCGATGCCGGTGAGAAGATGCAGCCGCGACACCCAGTGCAGGCCGTGCGCGGGCAGCACCGCCAGATGCTGCAGGTTGCCCTGGCACCAGCGCCGGTCCCGGGCGGCGAAATCCAGCAGTGACGGTGGGCATTCCTCAAAACTGCCGCCGAGCGCCGGCGCCATATGGATGGCCCAGCCGGCGCGCCGCATCAGCGCCGCTTCGACAAAATCGTGGCTGAGGATGTGTCCGCCGAACGGTTTGCGCCCGCGCAATTCCGGCAGGCCGGCGTCCTGTGCAAACGCGCGGACGCGGATGATGGCATTATGGCCCCAGTAATTGCCCTCGGAGCCGTGCCACCAGGCGATCCCCGCGGCGATCAAGGGGCCATAGAGCCTTCCCGCAAACTGCTGCATTCGTGCAAACAGCGTCCGCGCATTGACCACGATCGGCAGCGTCTGGATCAGCGCGACGCCGGGATGCTGCTCCATCGCGGCTGCGAGCCGCACGATGGTGTCGCCTGTCATCAGGCTGTCGGCATCCAGGATGATCATGTGATCATAGCCGGCGCCGAACCGCCGGACCCAGTCCTCGATATTGCCAGACTTGCGCGCAACGTTTTCGGGGCGGTGACGATAGAACAGCCGGCCGCCGACACTGTGCCGAAGCTGCAGAAAGCACTTCTCTTCGGCAATCCATACTGAAGGGTCGGTGGTGTCGCTGAGCACGAACCAGTCGAATTGCTCGGCGCAGCCGGTATCTGAAACCGATTCGTAGATCGCCCGCAGCCGCGCCATGATCCGATGCGGGTCTTCGTTGTAGGTCGGCAGCAGCATCGCGATGCGACCGCGCACCGAGCCCAGCGGTGTATCGGTATCGATGCCGAGTTCATCCCGCTTGCGAAACAGCAGCACCACGAATCCCGCCAGCGCGGACACGAACGAGAACGCGATCCAGGCGAACAGCAGCACGAACAGCGCCAGCACCATCGCTTCAAGGATGGTGATGCCGCCGACCTGCAGCACTTGGTACATCTCGTAACAACCCGCCGCCGTCAGCGCAGCGGTGCCGACGAAGATGTAGGCGCGCCGCAACGCAACGGACTTCGGCCTGAAATCCGCCAGTTCCTTCTGCCGCTGAAACGCCCGCAAGGCCTGCGTCGACATCCGCATCGACGATTCCGGCGGCAGAAATTCAACCGGCGGTCCGACCGCAGGGAACGGCTAATCTGTCGCCTTCGTCAGGGTGTCCATCGATAGACCCAGACTTCCGATATAGTGTCGTTGTCCTGCATCAGAGATGCGCGGATCTCGACCGGGGCGTCCTTGACCGCGAGATCGAAACTCAATCGCCAGCCGCCGGTCGCGGGATTGGGCTGGGTGACGATGTTTTGAACTTTGGCTTTTTCAGCACTGACGACTCCACGGATTTTCTTCGGATCCACTTGTTTGAGTTTGTCGCCGGTCAGATCGAGCACGAAGAGCTTGATGCCTTCGCCTCGCGCTCCGACCGCCGTGCGCGAGAATCGCGCGAGCGACGTCCCCTTGGAAGCGTCCGGTCCCCAATGTAGTCGATAGGTGTAGGTGTGCTCGCCCTTGGCCTGCAGCGCATGCTTCGGGCGCCAAAAACCGGCAATGTTGTCGTGGACTTCTTCCTTGGTCGGGATTTCGATCAACTGCACCGAACCTTCGCCCCAATCTCCGATCGGCTCGGCCCACAGGCTCGGTCGCCGTTCAAAGCCGGATTCGATATCCTGGTAGGCGAAAAAATCCTTCTGCCGCTGCATCAAGCCAAAGCCGCGGGGATTGAGATCGGAAAACGTGCTGATCTGGAGATCCCGGGGATTGCTGAGCGGGCGCCAAAGCTCCTCGCCGCGGCCATTGAAGATCGCAAGGCCGTCCGAATCATGCACTGCAGGACGAAAATCATCGACGTCGATACGGTCGTTCGGCCCGAAGAAGAACATGCTGGTCATCGGCATCAGGCCGGCATGTTCGAGGTCGACCCGTGGATAGATCGCCATCTCCACGTCGAACACGGTGGTGCCGCCAGGCCTTATCGTGAAGCGATAGGCCGCCGCAGCGCTCTCGCTGTCCAGCAGGGCGTGCACGACGATGGAGGTGGCGTTCGCGGCAGGTTTCTCGATCCAGAACGCCCTGAATGCGGGGAATTCCTCGCCTTTGGCCTGGCCGGTGTTGATTGAAAGGCCCCGCGCCGACAGCCCGTACAGTTCGCCCTTGGCGATCGCGCGGAAATAACTGGCGCCGAGAAATACGCAAACTTCGTCATGGTAATCGGGCTTGTTGATGGGAGTGTGGAGACGGAAGCCTGCAAAACCCAGATCGGCCCCGGGTTTGGGTGGTGGCGTGTCGCCGAACGAAAAGTTTTCGGGCTGATAGGCAATCCTGGCCGCTTGCCCGTTGGCCACTTCGTAGATGTCGACCCGGTTTGTGTAGAGGAAACCGCGGTGGAAGAACTGGACCTGGAACGGAGTTTTCTCTCCACGCCACAGCGCGCGCTCGGGCAAGAACCGGATGGCACGATAACGATCGTAATCCAGATCTTTCAGATTATCCGGGAGCTTGCTGTCTGGCGCCTTGAATGCCTTGCCGGCGGCGTCCCGGGCCAGTTGCCGAACGATCGATCGATCAAACGGCGCCGGTTGCGCCCTCGCAGGATTGATCAATCCTGAGGCAGACGCCGCCAGCGGCAATGCAATTGAGGCCTGAAGAAAATCGCGACGGTTCAAGGAACCTCCAGAGACGATTGGTGCAACGCACAGCAACTCCTCTGGTCGCATCGGGTTCCCACGCCGGAACCGGATTCAGCGCTCGCCCGCGTCGACAGGACAGCGTGCGATAGCGATCGCAAAATGCTGTAGGGAAATTAAGCTGGATCAACCGATGCGGGCGAGAAGAGGTCAGCGCCGATAGCGCTCGTTGCGGGCATAGGCCGGGCGATTTTCCTGCGCCGGGCGGCTCGAGAGGCTGGCGCGCGCCTCGCTGGCGACGGGGATTGCCGGCTTGAGTTCTTCCAGGAAGATCGGCCTGGAAAAGTAATAGCCCTGCGCATAGCGGATATTGGTGGCGGCCTGCAGATAGGCCAGTTCCTCGAACGTCTCGATGCCCTCGGCAATGACGGTCATGCCGAGCGCTTCGCTCAGCGATTCGATCGCGCGCAGGATGCCCTGGCTGCGCGGGCGCTTGTGGATGTCGGTGATGAACGAGCGGTCGATCTTGATCTCGTCGGCGGTGATGTCGGCCAGCGCCGACAATGACGAATAGCCGGTGCCGAAATCGTCGATCGAGATCCCGACGCCGAGCTGCCGGAACATCGGCAGAATCTCGTCCTGGAAATGCGTCTTGGTGACGAAAGCGTCTTCCGTCACCTCGATCATGAAGCGTTCGGGATAGCCGGTCGCCGCCAGCGCCTGGGCAAACGGCCGCATGAATTCCGGGTTGCCGGCCTGGGTGGCCGCAACGTTGATGCTGATCGAGGCGTGGGGGCCGAAGGTTTCGTTGATCAGGTCGATCGACTTGATGATTTCGGCCAGCACCAGATGGGTCAGCTCGTCGATCAGGCCGAGTTCGGTGGCCAGATTGATGAACGTGCCGGGAGCCTGGATCACGCCCTCGTCGTCGCGCAAGCGAACCAGCGCCTCGATGCCCATGACGTCCTGGCTGCGGATGTCGACTTTGGCCTGGAAGGCGCAGCAGAACCGCTTTTCCAGAATGGCGAGCCGCAGCGATTGCTCGACCTTCATGCGGGCGAGCGCCTCGCGCTCCATGCTGGCGTCGAAAAACGCCGCAGAACCCTTGCCGTCGTTCTTGACGCGATACATCGCGATATCGGCGTTCTGGCGCAACAGTTCGTAGCTGTGGCCATGATCGGGATAAAGGCTGACGCCGATCGAAGTGGACGCGAATATTTCCGATCCGTCGATGAAGAACGGCGCGCGCAGCCGCTTCAACATGAAGTCGATGTACTCAGCCACTTCCTGTTCGCTCTGGATCGGATTGAGCAACAGCAGGAATTCATCGCCGCTGATCCGCGACAGCATGTCGGATTCGCGCAAATTCATGCCAAGCCGCTTGGCGACCTCGACCAGCAGCGCATCCCCGACATCGTGCCCGTAATAGTCGTTGATGTGCTTGAAATTGTCGATGTCGAGAAACGCCAGCGCGAACTTGCCGTGGAGCTGCTCGCGCTTCAACAGGCTGTTGGCGCGATGTTCGATCACCCGCCGGCTCGGCAGGTCGGTCAGTTCGTCATAATAGGCCGACCGGAACAGCTGGTCCTCCAGCGCCTTCTGCTCGCTGATATCGGCCGAACTTGAAAGCAGCAGATTGCGGTCGGCGATGCGTACCGGCCGATGGCTGGTGAGAAAAACCTGCTTCAGCGCGCCGTTGTTGCTGATTTCTTCCGATGTCGCGGGGCGGCCGGTGCGCAGCAATTCGAGGCCGGCTTCGCGGCGCTGGTCCAGTTCGATCGAGGGGGCCGCCGGTTCGCTCGCGGCAATGCCGAGCTGCGCCGCGGCGGCGTCGTTCACCAGCAGAAAACGGCCTTGCTCGTCCTGAACGGTGACCCCGCCCGGGAGCATTCTGAAAACATCCCTCAGAATGCTCAATTCAATATCGGCAGCGAGCTCATTATCGCCGTCTGGCGCGGCGGCTCGCAGGTCGTGTTCGGTGCGGCTGTGCATGGTTGCCACCTTGGCGAACTCTCTTCTAATTTTGGTTAAATGGAACCCGGAAAAGACCGTGACACATGGACCCTTGCGCGGTTTGCATCGGCGTCGCCGCAATCGTCATTAATAAAATGTCAACGCGGCTCGGATGGCCGCTGCGACGTGGCGCAAAACCAGGCTCAACTCTGCGGTATCCGGCACTGCATCGTGCAATGAATCCCGGTTTTCAAAAAAGCGATCTCGGTCTTGCCATCGAAAGGCCCGAGCGCCGATTTCAAAAGCTTGGTGCCGAACCCGGCCTTGCCGATCACGCCGACCGGAGGACCCTCGGTCTCGTCCCAGGTAATGCCGAGGCGATCGTCGATCACCGACCACGACACCTGCAACAGCCCGCGCGTGGAAGAGAATGCGCCGTATTTTGCGGCGTTGGTGGCCAGTTCGTGAAACATCAGTGCGAGGCTCACCGCCAGTTGGGCCGGAAGAAACAATGGATTGCCGTTCAGGGTAAACCGGACATGTCCGTAGGGTCCGAGTTCGCTCAGCAGCAGATCCTTGATGTCGCAACCGGTGCCGTCGATCCGGGAGATCAGGTCGTCGGTCGCCGACAGCGCCCGCAGCCGCCCATCGATGCTGGGCCAGATCTGCGGCTGGTCGTGCAGCACTTGGTGCAGAACGGCGTGAATTGTCGATAATTTGTTCTTCAACCGGTGCTGCAGTTCGTCGACGACCAATTTACGGTACTGCTCTTCCCGGATCAGGCGCTTGGCAATCCCGCGCTGGTCCGCGACCAGCGATCGATAGTGCTCGACGCCCCATATCGTCAGGCCGCACACCGCCCAAAAGATCAGCAACAGTATCAACCGCGCGGCATCGGCCGACGTGGCGCCAAAATTGACGGACACGCCGAGCAGGCCGCCGGCCAGGGCGGTAGCGATCCCGACCCGATAGCCGCCGAACGCGGTGGCAAAAAACACCGCCGGGAAATAGGGCGTGAAGAATATGTCCGGCCGGATCAAAGCAAGGCACCACCGCGCCGCGGTCGACAGGGCGACGCAGGATGCTGCAAATCCAATGCTGAAAAACGGTGACGGTTGGGATGTCCCGTACCAGCCCCGCCGAAACTGCTCGATCAATTTCCCCATGCGCCACGCTACACCAACCGACCGGCGCATCCAAAATAAGGCCGGGCGCCAAAATGATTCAATGTTCGTCATGGCCGGGCTTGTCCCGGCCATCCACGTCTTCCATGCTACGATTCTGGTAAAGACGTGGATGCCCGGGACAAGCCCGGGCATGACGGTGCCTAGGCGAAGGGGAACACGACATGGGACGGTTGGACGGCAAGGTCGCGGTAATCACCGGGGCAACCAGCGGCATCGGCTTGCGCACTGCGGAAATTTTCGTCGCCGAGGGTGCCAAAGTCGTCATCGCCGGGCGGCGCATACCGGAGGGAGAAGCGCTGGCTAAAAAATTGGGCGCCAATTGCGTCTTCCGCCAGACCGACGTCGCCGAGGAAGATCAGATGCGCGCGCTGATCGGCCTCTCGATCGAAAAATTCGGCCGCATCGACTGCCTGTTCAACAATGCCGGCGGCCCGGCGCAGACCGGCGGCATCGAGGGCCTCGACGCGGCGCGCTTCGACCAGGGAATGGCGACATTGGTGCGCAGCGTGATGCTCGGCATGAAGCACGCCGCCCCCCATATGCGTCGCCAGGGTTCCGGCAGCATCATCAACAACGGCAGCATTGCCGGACGGCTGGGAGGCTATTCCACCTCGCTGGTCTATGGTGCGGCCAAGGCCGCCGTCATTCACCTCACCAAATGCGTGGCGATGGAGCTCGGCGAAGTCGGCATCCGCGTCAATTCGATTTCACCGGGCGTGATTGCCACCGGCATTTTCGGCAAGGCGCTGGGCCTGTCGGTCGAGGCGGCGGAGAAGACGCCGGAACTGATGCACGGGGTCTACAAATCGGCGCAGCCGATTCCGCGCGCCGGGCTGCCTGAGGATATCGCCCACGCCGCGGTGTTTCTCGCCAGCGACGAATCCACCTTCATCAACGGCCACGACCTCGTGGTCGACGGCGCCATCACCGGCGGCCGCAACTGGAGCCAGCAGCAGCAGGGCTATGTCGAGCTGCGCAAGGTGTTCGGGCAGGGGTAATTAGAAGGTCGTCATTCCGGGGCGATGCGAAGCATCGAACCTCAGATGTGCAATTGCACATCGGGGAATCTCGAGATTCCGGGTCTGGTCCTTCGGACCACCCCGGAATGACAAACGAGAGCCAACCATCGAGGCATCCAATGTCAGCAATATCAGACGTATCACTCGGCCAACCCAAATCCCGGCCGCTCCTGATGGCGGTCATCGCGGGCCTTGCCTGTGCATTCGTGCTCGGCAAGGCGCTGCCATCGACGATGGACGCCATTTCGACCATCATCGCACCGCTCTGTGCCAGCAGCGATCCTAATGGCTCGGCGCTCGATACCGTCGAGCCGATCGGTTCGTATGCGCTGCCGAACGTGCCGGGCAAGCGCGTGACCATCGTGCGGGTGTTTTATGGACCCGGCGGATTTACCCGCGCGCACCGGCATGCGGGATCGGTGACCGCCTACGTCACCAAGGGCGAGATCCGCTCGCAGCTGGGCGGCGGTCCGGTCGAGACCTTCAAGGTCGGCCAGTCGTTCTTCGAGCCGCCGGGGGCCACCCATCTGATCTCGGCCAATGCGAGCAACACCGAACCGGCCGAACTGATCGCGGTGTTCGTGGCCGATGAAGGCGCGCCGCTCACGACGTTTCTCGATTAGCACTCACACCGGCTTCAGCGTCACCCGCAGGCCGTCGCGCGGCTTCGGGATCGGCCACATCTGCCAGTCCGGCGTGTAGCCGGGCTCCAGCGAGACCTCGAGGTTCTGCAGGAAGTGCCGCGCAAAGCATTTCGCCTGCATGTAGGCGAAGTGCAGCCCGAGACACATATGCGCGCCGCCGCCGAACGGCACCCAGGCGAAGCGATGGCGGCCGCGCTGCGCCTCGTCGGTAAAACGCATCGGATCGAATTTTTCCGGATCGGGCCAGATCTCCGGCATGTGGTGCGAGAACAGCGGGTTGATGCTGACCATGGCGCCGGCCGGGATCGCATAACCCTTGAAGCTGAAATCGCGCACCGCGCGGCGCGGCATCGAGGGTACCGGCGGTTTTTGCCGCAGCGCCTCCTTGAATGCCATCTCCGACAGCGGCATGGCTTCGAGGTGATCGAAGGTGGTGGGCTCGCCGGCGGCGCCGAGCGCCGTTACCTCGTTGCGCAGCCTGTCCTGCCATTGCGGGTTGGCGGCCAGCGCGCCCACGAACGACGTCAGCGACGAGGTCAGCGTGTCGTGCGCGGCCATCATCAGGAAGCTCATATGGTCGACGATATCCTGGGTCGACAGCAGCGCACCGTCCTCGTGGGTGGCGCGGCACAGCTGCGAGAACAGGTCTTCGCCGCCTTTCTCGCGGCGGATCGGAATCTGCTCCGAGAAATAGGCCACGATGCGTTGGCGGCCCTTCACGCCGCGCCCCATTTGCGTAAAGGGCAGCGGCTTGCGGATCACGGCGACCGACGCTGCCACCATGTCGACAAAGGCGTTGGTAACTTCGTCGACTTCGGGGCCGATGTCGGCGCCGAGGAACGAGGTCGCGGCGAGGTCGAGCGTCAGCTGTTTCATGGCGGGATAGAACAGCATCGGCCCCGGTTGTGCTTTCCACTGCGCGACCCGCGCCGCGATCCCGGTGTCGAGTTCTCCGAGATAGGATTTCATCGGCCCGGACTTGAAGGCGACGGAGAGCGCGCGCCGGTGCAGGCGATGTTCTTCGAAATCGAGCAGCATCAGCCCGCGCGGAAACAGCAAACCGAGAATGCGGCCCCAGCCATGCGTCGAGGAGAACTGCTTGGCCTGGTCGAACAGCACGAGCTCATTGGCCTCGGGCCCAAGCAGCGCGACACTGGTCTCGCCGAACACATGGGTGCGATAGACCAGGCCGTATTTGGCGGCCGTCCGTTCGACCTGTCCCTTCGGATCGGCGAGCACATCGAGCGTCTTGCCGATGATGGGCCAGCCCTCGTCGCCGGGAATGTGGGTCAGCGAGTTGCGCTTCGGTGGGGTAAAGGTGAACGCAGGCGAAACCGCAGTTTGCATCGACATGGCAGTTGCTCCGGCAGGTCCCAGCAATATCATGGGCTCGACCGCGACTTGGGCGGCGGCCGTCGGCGGTAATCATCGGCATGACCGAGGCCGGTAGCCTAAACCTTTGGCCGTCCTGTGCATAGGCTCGCGCCCGGGCCGGGCGCGGACCCGGCCGGCTCAAACTGCGCGACAAAGCCGCGCGCCGTGATAGGCTGCCGCAAAACCGTGCAAAATTGTTACGCGAAATACGCAACGGACACCGACCTCATCCTGAGGAGCTTGCGAAGCAAGCGTCTCGAAGGATGGAAGCAAGGCGGGGACTCGTGGCCATCCTTCGAGACGCGGCCAAGCGGCCGCTCCTCAGGATGAGGTCGCAGAAGGTAGATCGAACATCCAGGGAGAGGGATCGATGACCGATAGCATCATGTATCACGAGGGCAACCGCCGGCTGCAGGATCAGTTCGACAGCCGCCCGATTTCCGACCGGCTGGAAAGTTTTGCGCGCAAGGAGTTCACGCCGGACGACCGGACATTCATCGAGAGTGCGCCGTATTTCTTCCTCGCCACCGCGGACGCCGAAGGCAGGCCCGACTGCTCCTTCAAGGGCGGGATGCCCGGATTCGTTGCGGTCACCGGCCCGTCCGAACTGGCGTTTCCGGATTATGACGGCAACGGCATGTTCAAGAGCCTCGGCAATATTCTGGTCAATGTCGAAGTCGGCCTGCTGTTCATCGCCCTGCACGGCCGGCCGCAACGGCTGCGCGTCAACGGCACCGCAACGATCAGCCGGGTAGATCCGCTGCTGGCCAGCACCGTTGGCGCCCAGCTGATGGTCCGTGTCACCGCGCGCGTCATCTTTCCGAATTGTCCGCGCTATATCCCGGACATGCAGCTGGTCGATCCGTCGGTCTACGCGCCGCGCGCGGGCTATGACGCGCCCGAACCGGCATGGAAGGATTTTGATATTTTCAAGGATTGCATCCACCCGCGCCAGCCGACGTTCAAGGGCTGAGAAGGGTCGCGATTGGGCGCCGCTTCACTTACCCTCCCTGGAGGGGGAGGGTCGGCTCGCATCGCTAGATGCGAGACGGGGTGGGGTGACTTCTTCGGATGAACTCTTCACCTCACCCCGCCGCTCCTTTCAGTCGCGTCGACCCACGAGCGAGCTCCGCTCGTCTCGGACCCCTCCAGGGGAGGGTGAACGGCGCTCTTTAAGCCTTCTTCTTCGCTGCTTCCTGCTGCAGGTCCGGCGCGTTGATGGTCGGGATTGCGACGCGGCCGGGACCGGTGTGCTGGAGCGCGGCGGCGGCCTTGTCGTTCTCCATGATCTTGGCCATCACGGCTTGTCCCGCGCGCTCGAAGATGGCGCGGTTCTCGATCACGAATTTCTGCGACTCGCGCAGCTTGGCGATATGGCCGTTGATTTCCGGGATCACATAACGCGCCACCATGTCCCAGCTGCGGCGGGTGTTTTCCGGATTGGCCCAGTCGTGCACGAAGCCGACGATGGTGCCGACGCCGCCGGAGACGTCCATCAGGTTCTTGATGGTTTTGACCAGATCGTCCGGGGTGCCGATGGTGGAGGCCGCACCTTCGCCGCCGGCAGTCTTCTCCACCGCGTCCTCGGGCGAGGTGAAGGCCTGCAGGCCCGGCCGCTGCAGCGTGCCGACATTATATTCGTTGTGCCAGCGCATTAATCCTGGGCCGGCCTCGCGCCGCGCCTGTTCGCGGCTCTCGGCGATGTGCCAGCTCAAAAGCACGCGCCAGTTGGCGCGGCTCACCGTGGTGCCGGCCTTCTTGGCGGCATCCTCGGCAAAACCCCATTGCGTCCCCAGCGCCATCAGGCCCTGGGTCGACATCGAGCCCAGCGAGATGATGCCGATGCCGTATTTGCCGGCCAGCGTCATGCCCGACGGCGAAATCTGCGACGCCACCACGAACGGCATCTCTTCCTGCAACGGCAGGATCTGCAGCGCGGCGTCGTTCATGGTGAACCACTCGCTCTTCGCCGTGACGCGTTCGCCGTTGAACAGCCGGCGGATGATGGCGATCGCCTCGTCCTGGCGGTCGCGCTGCGTCATCGGATCGATGCCGAGGGTGTGCGCGTCGGAAGCGAGCGCGCCGGGGCCGGAGCCGAAGATGGCGCGGCCGCCGGTCATGTGGTCGAGCTGCACCATGCGCTGGGCGACATTGAAGGGATGGTGATAGGGCAGCGAGACCACGCCGGTGCCGAGCTTGATCCGCTTGGTGCGTTCGCCGGCGGCGGCCAGGAACATTTCCGGCGAGGCGATGGTTTCCCAGCCCGAAGAATGATGCTCGCCGCACCAGAACTCGTCATAGCCGAGCGCGTCGAGCTGCTCGACCAGATCGAGATCCCGGCGGAATTGCAGCATCGGATGCTCGCCGATCGGGTGATGCGGGGCGAGGAAGGCTCCGAATTTCAGGCGCGCCATGGGTTTCTCTCCAGATCTTATTGTTTGAACTTATTATTGTTGGGCTGATCCCAAGCTACGGGGTGGCAAGGACCAAGGCAATCGCCGAAGGCCGCGCGCAAAGCATGACTGCGCGGCGCAAGGGAGCAGCGCATGGCCATGCAAACACCAAAGACCGTCTTGCCGTCATTGGTCTGATTGGGCTGACCGTCATGTCACCTTCGAGGCAGACAGAATGATCAACGTTGCCGTGCGCGCGATGCCATCAAGGCCGTTCAGATCATTCCAGGCTTCGGTGACGTCTCGAATCCGGCGATGCCTTGGCCTTGTTCGGAGCGTTCGGGCTGCACCACCGCACTGGAATAAAAGCGAGCAGGTCTGGCCCCAGCGCATCCTGGCGCCCGGCTGACAAACTCTCGGCACGTCCGGTTATTTACCGGATTTATCCGTGATATTAGTACAACATACGGATATAATCGGAAAATATTCGAGATATCTCGAATAATTGCGTTATTTTATCGGGAACTTTGGCCCTATACAGTTCCGGTAGGAAATACGGAGACTGTGATGTTGGATAGGTCGGGATCGACGGTAAGGCTGCGGCTGTCCCTTGCAGCGACACGGAAGACGATCGCAGCCTGCGCGGTGGGCGTCGCCGGCATCAGCACCACAGTCTTTGCCGCCGACATTCCGCCTCTCACAAAGGCGCCGCCGATGGCGATCTCCGCCTCCTGGGCCGGCTTCTATCTCGGCGCGCATGGCGGTTACGGTTGGGGCAAGCATGACTACTTTCAAGTCGCCAATCCGTTCACGCTTGAAGGCTTCGGCAATCTGAAAAGCCGCGGCGCGGTTTATGGCGGGCAGGCCGGATACAACTGGCAGTATGGTCGCCTCGTCGCCGGCGCCGAGATTGATTTCAGCGTAACCGACTTCGCGTCGGTGGGCTCTTCGCTTTCGGGCTTCGTCCCGGGGCAAGGCGCATTCGCCATCAACTTCAACGAACACACCAAGTACCTCGGCACAATGCGGGCCCGGCTCGGCTGGTTGCCGGCCGACAACGTGCTGTTCTACGGCACCGCGGGTGCCGCGTGGGAGCGACTGGACGAGACGGCGTCGCAAACGATAGGGCCCCCGACCAATTTGAGTATTCTCCAGATCGCGCCAACCAATCGGTTGGGCTGGGTAGCGGGCGCCGGCGTGGAAGCGAAGCTGCCCGGTTCGAACTGGATCGGCCGTCTCGAATATCTGCATTACGATTTCGGTTCGATTCACCAAACCCAAACCATTGTCTCGAACGCACCGAACGCAACGTCGATCGATCGTCCGGGCACCCAAACGTTCGACGTCGTGCGTGCGGCGCTGTCGTACAAATTCGGCGCGCCGGCCGCCGTCGGCGGCGATGCCTATGCGAAGGCGTTGCCGACAGCGGTGGCTTCATCATGGGCGGGATTCTATCTCGGTGCCCACGGCGGCTATGGCTGGGGCGCGAACAATTTTGCTCAGCTTGTGAGTGTCGCTCCGCTCGTCAACACCAGCGGCATCAACTTCAAGGGCGGGGTTTACGGTGGCCAGGCCGGTTACAACTGGCAGTTCGATCGTGTGGTCGGCGGCTTCGAACTCGACTTCAGCGGCACCGGCATGCGCGGCGCCACGCAAGTGAACTTCGTGGCACCCCCCGAGACGCGCTTTATCTCGCTCACCGACAAGGTCGCGTATCTCGGTTCGGCCCGCGCGCGATTGGGCTGGCTGCCGGCCGACAATGTCATGCTCTACGGCACCGCCGGTCTTGGCTGGGAACGTCTCGACCGGACTACTTTCAGCACGACCGCCGTTGCTGCGGGCACCTCGACCCGTGTGACCGACAACTCTGCCGATCATTTCGGATGGGTCGCCGGCGCCGGCGCCGAATTCATGCTCGGCGGCACCAACTGGATCGGCCGGCTGGAATACCTGCACTACGATTTCGGCAGGGTCCAACCGTCAGGCACCTTTGCGCTGCCGAACGGTTCGGGCACCAATCGTGCCGGAAATCACCACCTCGACATTCTCCGCGCCGGCGTCTCCTACAAGTTCGGTGAGCCCGCCGCGGCAGCGCCGGTGCGCTACGCCAAAGCGCCGCCGCTCGCGCCGCATTCGAGCTGGGCCGGCTTCTATCTCGGCGTCCATGGCGGCTATGGCTGGAAGAACAATGATTTCACGCAACTCATGCTGTCCAACCCGGTCACGCTGACCGGCGGGGAT
>CAVUNF010000004.1:0-66267 GCA_963742695.1 uncultured Alphaproteobacteria bacterium | reverse complement strand
TCCAGCAGATCACCGCAACAGCTCCCGACGAGCTGACCCTGTGGGCGCACCTGCTCCGCTTTCCGCCGTTGCCGGAGTTGCCCGAGTTCCTGCGGGGCGGCTCGTTCGTCTCCGTCGACGCGACGTTCCTCGGCTCGGCGGACGACGCGGAGGCGCTGATCGCGCCGCTGCGCAACATCCCGGCGATGCACTTCGACAGCATGGGGACGGTGCCGGTCGACCGGCTCAGCGACATCTGCGCCGAACCGACCGACCCGATGCCCACGGCCGAGTTCTCTTCGCTGATGACCGATTTCGGGGACGAGGCGCTCGACGCCCTGCTCGCCGAGGTGGGCCACCAGGCGTCCTCGCCGCTGCTGGTCGTCCAGATCCGCCACCTCGGCGGTGCGCTCGCTCGCGGTGCGTCCACCGAGGGCCCGTCCGGGGCGGTCGCCGAGCCGTACCAGCTCTTCGCCCTCGGCGTCCCGATGTTCCCGGAACTGGCTGCGGCGCTGGAGATGTCCTTCGCCGGACTGCAGGTCGCACTCGACGGCCACCTGTCCGACCGGACGTTCTTCACCTTCCTCGGTCAGGACGCCGACGCGTCCCGCGCGTTCACGGCGCAGGCGCTGGACCGGCTGCGCGACATCAAGCGCGCGGCCGACCCGACCGGTGTCATCCGCAGCAACCGGCCGGTAATCCGCTAGGTGCAACGGAACGGGCCTCCACAGGTGTCTAGTACACCGTGGAGGCCCGTTCGCTGTGAGTCACGATCTGACGTCGACGAGGACTACGCCGCTTCGTCCGCGCGAACACCGACGTTGCTGCGCACCGCATACCTGCTCGCCGGGGACGCGGTCGCGGCCGAGGAGCTCGTCCAGGACACGCTGGTGCGCCTGTACCCCCGGTGGGAACTCGTGCAGGCCGCGGCCGCGCCGCTCGCGTACGTCCGCCGCAGCCTGGCCAACCAGTTCGTGAACCAGGCCAGACGTCCGTGGCGGCGCGAGGTTTCCGTCGACGAGGTCCCGGAACGGCTCGACGATCGCGACGTGACGACGCGGTTCGACGACCGGGACGAGCTGTGGGGACTGCTGCGCGTGCTGCCCGACCGGCAGCGCACCGCGTTGGTGCTGCGGTACTTCCACGACCTGCCCGACGAGGAGATCGGCGCGGCCCTGGGTTGTCGCCTCGGCACCGTGCGCAGCCTGATCAGCCGCGGGTTGTCGGCGCTGCGCGACGACCCCCGATTTCAGACCGTGAGGAAGTTCGCATGACTGACCTGGAAGAGCGGCTGCGCGCCGAACTCCGCCACCACGCGGAGCGGGCGCCCGGCGCCGCGCCGCTCGCCGAGCAGATCATCGCCGCGGCGCGCACCCAACCCCGGCCGCTCGGACGACGCGGCTGGCCGACCTGGTCGATGCCGCTGCTGGCGGCGGGTGCCGTCGCCGCGATCGTGACCGGCGTGTTCGTCGGCGTCGCGCAGATCAAGCACTCGGCCGACCCGGGCGTCCCCGGAATCGGCACGCACGCTCCGACCCTGACGAACCCCGCGCCGACGCCGCTCACCTCGACGGCGGCACCTTCGCCGTCGACCTCGGTTCCCGTCGTGCCCCCGCCGAACCGGTCCACGCCGCCCAACACGTCGCACTCGCCGACGTCGACGGAACTCGCCGGCGTGCAGCTGCTGGACGTCACCTTCGCAAGCGAGGACCACGGCGTCGCGCTGGCGTCGGCCGACTGCGTCAGCGGGCCGGGGACCTGCACCGCCCTGTTGCGTACGACGGACGGGACGACGTGGCAGAGCATGCCGGGCGCGCGGTTCAACGTTCCTGGCGTGAACGGCTGCGCGGATCCCTGCGTCACGCACCTGCGCTACGCGACCGACGACATCGGCTACGCCTTCGGCCCGAGCGCGTTCTATGTGACGACCGACGGTGGGCGCGACTGGGCCCGCCAGCCCGGCGGAGCGACCGAGCTCGAGACCCTGAACGGGTACGTGTTGCGGGTGCGGACCGATGGCGCGTCCTGCCCCGCCTGCGGCCTGCTGCAGCGGTCGTCCGTCCGGGGCACGTCCTTCATCGCCCGCGATGCGCCAACGCAACGCGTCATCAACCGGCTCTGGACCCGGGTGAAGACGGGGCGGTAGGGCGATTCGTCTGAGTTTGAATATACCTCTGACCTCATCCTGAGGAGCGCGCCCTTGCGCGCGTCTCGAAGGATGGCCGCGAGTCCCGAAGTTGCCATCCTTCGAGACGCTTGCTGCGCGAGCTCCTCAGGATGGGGGCGATATCTGTTGCGGACCAGTGCTTCGCGGAGCGGGCGGTATTTCACGAGATAAGTCAGGCAGTCACAACAGCTGATTAGACACAAATACAGATGGCCCTGATAAAGGCCCATGCTCGCTGACAGGTGCCGCTGAAATGAAGGTACCTGAGCCGTCCTTCGATCTTTCTGCCGATGATCGCCAATCTATCGCACGCTATGCGTTGAGGACTCCGGTGCGATCTTCGGCGGTGCTGGACGCGCTACTCGGGCGGACGATCCGCATCAAGGACGAGACCGTGCAACGCAGCGGATCGTTCAAATTTCGAGGGGCAGTCCTGGGGGTAAGAAACGCCGAGCGCGGCGTTGTCGCTGCCGGTGCAGGAAATTTTCCGATCGCGGTTGGTTTGGCTGCTCAGGCACTCAACAAGCCGGCTTGCCTGATCATGCCGAGTGATGTTCCGGCTTTCAAACGGGACCAGGCACGGCAAACCGGAGCTGAGATAAGAATCGCCGAGCGGTCGGAATTGGCCGACTGCGCACGAATGGAAGCCCGGAGGCGCGGCTGGCGTGAGTTGCACGCCTTCGAAGATATCGAGATGATTGCGGGAAGCCATACCCTGGGTTCCGAGATCGCGGCCGATATTGAAGCGAGCAGCGCCGCCTCGGATGCGGTGGTCGTAGCCTGCGGCGGCGGTGGACTGGCTGCGGGCGTGACCCTTGCTCTGCGCGCCCGGTCCATCGCCGCTGCGATCTACGTTGTCGAGCCGGAAACCCACCAACGCTATGCGCGCGCCCGTCAAGCCGGGATGCCGGTCAGAATCGAGCCTTCTGCGGATACGGTATGTGATGCGCTGCGCTCTCGTCAGATAGGGACGCACGCGTTTCAAATCCTGGAGCGGTCGAATGTGCGAGTGCGCGCGGTCAGCGACGAACTCGTGCAACGTGCAAGCGAACTGCTGTATGGCACGTGCGGCGTCCGCGTTGAGCCGAGCGGGGCTCTAGCGATGGCAGCCGTATTGGCAGGCGCCATCGACAGCGAGCATTCGCGCCTGTGGGTCGTTGCTTGCGGAGGAAACGTGCAATCCCCGTAACACGACCCTATTCGCAACGTCCTACCGCCAGCGTCGATGCAGCCACAGCCACTGTTCCGGATATTCGCGGATCCAGCCTTCGAGCACCGACGTGATCGCCTGCATCGTTCCCTGAATATCGATCTTGCCGGCGGCGTCGCGCACCGGCTTTATTTCTTCGGAGATTTCGCCGCGGAAACGATGGCCGGGCAGGCGGATGATCCGCACGCCGTGAATTGGACATTCGATCTGCCGCAACAGCCGCGCCAGCATCGGATTGGCCATGGTCTTGCGGCCGAAGAACGTCACCTCGACGCCGTTGGTGAGATACTGGTCGACCAGCATCGCCACGTGCTGGCCGTTCTGCAAGGCGGCCGCCAGCTTCAGCGGCGCGTCGCGGCCTGCCGGAATCAGCGTGCCCATTTTTACCGCGCGCATCTCCTGGATGATGCGGTCGGCGGAGGCGATGTTGGGCCGGCGATACAGGATGGCGGCGTCCATGCCATGCGCGACCGCGGCCACCGCCGGCAATTCCCAGTTGCCGAGGTGGCTCGCGAACACCAGCGCCGGTTTGCCGTCGTCCCTGATCTGCTCGAACAGTTCCCTGGACCGCGGCGAGAATTCGATACGGCTGTTCTCCGGATGGGCCGGGTCATAGTCCCAGATCCGATCGAGATGGGCGAACTCGGCGCCGACGCGGCCGAGATTGTCCCAGACCCCGGCCAGAATGGCTTCGATTTCTTCAGGCGATTTTTCCGGGAACGCGGCCGTCAGATTGGCGCGGCCGATCCGTTGCTCGCGCAACAAGGGGCCGATCAGGCGCGCGATCCGGCCGAACAGGTTCGCCGTCTTGGTCGGGTCGAAATAACGCGTGGTGCGCAGCAGGCCGATCGTCAGCGCGCCGACGGCGGCCTCGGCGAGCGGCTTGACCGCGTCGCGAAGGCGGGCCCTGGTGCGAAGCAGCAGCGGATGCATCAGAGATCAACGACGATGTGACCGAACAAGTGCCGGCTTGCCCTGCGCTTCAGCCCTGGGCTGCGCCGGCTAGATCGGTTCACGGGTCAGGATCAGCGAGGCATTCTGGCCGCCGAAGCCGAACGAATTCGACATCACGGCGGTGACGCGGGCGTCGCGTGCCTTGTTGGGGACCACGTCGAAGGGAATCGCCGGGTCCGGAATATCGTAGTTGATGGTCGGCGGAATCCGCTGATGCTCGAGCGTCAGCAGCGAGAACACCGCTTCGACCGCGCCGGCCGCCGAGATGGTATGGCCCACCATCGACTTGTTGGATGATACCGGAATCTGCTTGGCGCGTTCGCCGAACACGGTGGAGATGCCGAGATATTCCATCTTGTCGTTTTCGGGCGTCGAGGTGCCGTGGGCGTTGATGTAGTCGATCTGCTCTGAGGTCATGCCGGCATCGGCCAGCGACTTGCGCACACAGCCGATGATCGGCTTGCCGTCGGGGCTTGAGCGGGTGCGGTGAAACGAATTGGTCAGTTCGCCGCAGCCGGCAATGACACCGAGAATTGTCGCGCCGCGCGCGACCGCGGCCTCATAGCTTTCCAGCACCAGTGCGCCGGCGCCTTCCGCCATCACAAAGCCGTCGCGGTTCTTCGAGAACGGCTTGGACGCCGTTTGCGGCGCATCGTTATGCGTCGACAGCGCCGACAGCAACGAAAACCGGACCAGGGTTTCCGCATTGACCGAGCTGTCGGTCGCGACGCACAGCGCGGCGTCGGCTTCGCCGCGGCGGATCGCCTCGACGCCGAGCTGGATCGCGGTGGCGCCGGAGGCGCACGCGGTCGAAAGCGAAATCGGCGACCCCTTGGTGCCGAAGGTCTCGGCCAGATGGCCCGCCACCGAGCCGAACAGGAAACGACGATGGTAGTGCGCGAACCTGCCGCCGCCGCTGACGCGCAGCACGTCGTTGAAGTCGAATTCGGTCTTGCCGACGGCGCGTCCGGCCTCCAGCCGCTGCGGCCATTCGATCTCGACGGGCGCTACCGCAAGGAACAGCGGTCCCGGAAAATCGCCCTTGCGGCCGATGCCGGACTGCTCGAGCGCTTCTTCGGTGACCATTTCGGCCATCCGTTCGGAGAGGCCGACCGACGAGAACGGTTCGACGGCAATGAAATCCACCGTTCCGGCCATCGTGGTTTTCAAGCCATCGATCGGAAAGCGCGTCACGGTCCGGATGCCGGATTCGCCCGCGGTCAGTTTCGCCCAATTGTCGGTCTTGCCGGCGCCGAGCGACGTGATGACGCCCATTCCGGTGACGACGACGATCGGCCTGCCGAATTTGTCGCGCAGTGCTGTCATGATTTCCCCGCCGGTGTTGCCGGTAGCTAGTTCGATCGCCTCGACCAGAGCCATGCCCTCGCCCTGCCAATGGCCGGCACCCACCACGACAATCTGGGTCGGAGGCTCGGACATTTCAACCTCCAGTCCGGTCGGATCGTTGGGCGGAAACAGCGCCCCGCGCGAGATCGAAAGCGCCGCCAGCGCGAGGCCGAGCGGAAACTGCGCTTCCACGGTCTGGCCGAACATCGTTCCGGTCGCGCGTACCGCATAATCGGGATGCTGGCTCAGGAAGGCCTTTTCCTCCGACGTGACGGGTTCGGCGCCGGTCGCGCCGGTGATCAGCGCGCCCTTGCCGCCGGGGACACCGAGCTTGTTCCAGAGCGCTTCCAGCGATCGCGTCACCGCGCCGGGTTGTTTGCGCTGCGCCAGATCGGCAACCACGTTGGTCAGTCTGGCGTAAGGCTTGGCGCCGCGCGCCTGCGCATGCGCCCTGGATTCGATGACGAGAAACGCGCCGGCAGATCCAAGCGCGAAGCCGGGGTTTTCCTGGCGCGCCCATACCGGCGCGAATTTGTCTTTCAGATTGAAGCCGCCGAACTCGTAGAGCATCAACAGGTCCTGGCGTTCGCCATTGTAGGCCGAGCCGATCAGCGCGATGTCGCTCTGGCCCGCGGCGATACGCGCCAGCGCGATCCGCGCCGCGTCGACGCCTGCGGCTTCCTCACCCATGAAGGTGCGGGACGTGCCGGAAACGCCATGGACGATCGCGATATTGCCGGCGAGCAGGTTGGAAAGCTGAGCCAGGAACAGCGTCGGCCGCAGACCGTTCATCAGCCGTTCGTTGAGAAAGCCGGGAGCCGAATTGCCTTTTGCATCGGCGTTCAGAATGGCGATATCGACCGCAAGATCGCGCTCGCCGCCGGCGGCCGCGACGATCATGTCCATCCGGTCCAGGATTTCCTTGTTGCCCTTGACCCCGGCGGAATCCAGCGCCAGCCCGGCGGCATAGGTCCCGATCCGCTGCCAGGCTTCCATCTGGCGCTGATCGCCCTTTTTGGGGATCTGGCTGTCGAGATTTACCGGCGCCCAGGGATGCACGATGTAGGGCGCGAAGGTCTTCTCATCGACATTGATGCGGCGCGCGTTGAGCGCGTCCCAATTCGCGTCCAGCCCTTCGCCGAGCGAAGTCGCCAGGCCGATGCCGGTGATCCAGACTTCCGCCGGTCCCGCGCTCGAAGATTTCATGTCAGTCATGGGCGATGGCCTGTTGCGGAAAGCCGATGCGTTTGGCCATCGCGTCCATGTGCACGCGCAATTCCGGATTCGGGAAGGGGACAACGCCGAACGTGATGGTGGCGTTGCATCTCAATTCGCCGCCGACGCGGATTTTGGCGGCGGTGATCGCATAGCCCGAACCCTCGTGAACGAGCTTCGCCTCGATCATGAGCAGGTCGCCCGGCTTGACGAAAGCTCGCATCTTGGCTTCCTTGACCGCGGCCAGAAACGGCATGCGCTCGAATTTCGTCAGCGCGATCAGCAGCCAGCCGGATGTCTGCGCCATCGCCTCGATCAGCAGCACGCCCGGCATGATCGGATAGCCCGGAAAGTGGCCTTCGAAGATGGTGTTGTGCTGCGGAACCTGCGCTTCGACCGTGATGGTGCCTGCGCCGACATTGAGTTCGACGATGCGGTCAATCAGCTTGAAATATTCGAGATGCATGGCGGGGCGTTACGCCCCCTTGGCCGCGACCAGTTCGTCGATGCGGGCGGCGAGGTTTTTCAGCACGAAATACTGCTCGGTGGTCGCCTTGCCGTCATTGACCTCCTGGGTCCATTTCTCCAGCGGCAGCTTGATCCCGAACGCCTTGTCGATGGCGAAGGCGATGTCGAGGAAATCCAGGCTGTCGATCCCCAGATCGTCGATTGCATGGCTCTCGGGCGTGATCGTATCGCGTGGAATGTCGCAGGTTTCCGCGATGATGTTGGCGATCTGATCGAATGTGGATGACATCATTAAGCCTTTGATATATTGAAGGTAAATCCCGAAATCGATGGGGCAGGCGGGTGCGGTGCCCCGGAATGCCCAATCCCTCGTCCGGAGCCGAGTGCCCGTATATCGGAGCGTCGCTCCGAGTTCAATGGAGGCGGGCCGTGCGATCGGATTGGATTTTGAGCGAAAACGGCCCGGTTTGGCCGGGATTTGCCCATAGCGATTTCGAGCGAAGTGGGAGCCGGTTCGCGTCAAGAAAACACGTCAAAACAGAAGACTCTAGCTGCGCGGCGTGGAAATCTGCGCGCAGTCGCGGCGTCCCATCAGCACACAGTCCTGGGTCTTGCGCAGATCCGCGATGCTCATGGCGAGCCAGATCCCGATCGCCGTCAGCGCCACCGTGAATGCGAAGGCGGCGACGTTCGCCAGCATGCGATGGCGAAAATCGTCCGGTTCGTCACGATCGCGCTCATAGCGCGACAGGTCATTCGGCTTTTGGTCGGTGGTCTCGGCTGGATCTGCCCGCGCCGGCTGGAGGGTGGGCCAGGGTGCGCGGCCGGAATTTGAGCACACGATGCTCTTCCTCCGCGACAATGGGCTGCTGGGTCTTCACTGCTGCCAGCTCCGGGACATCCTGATCTTGTCTAGCACGCTCGCGGGTTGCGTCTCACTGAAAATGTTGACATGGCACGAATGCGATAAACCTCTGCTGCAGAGCGTCATGGAACCCGGCGTCGTCGCGTCAACTGCCGGGCACGGATTATTTCGGCAGCCGCCCCATCAGATAAAATTCGTCGTTCGGGCGCATCGCGGTGACGTTCGCCATCCGGTTCGACAGCGCAAAGAACGCCGAGATCGCGGCGATATCCCAGATGTCGTCGTCGGAAAAACCGTGGCCGGCGATCTCGGCAAAATCACTTTCCGAAATCGCTTCCGCCGCGCGGCTCACCTTCATCGCGAAATCGAGCATGGCGCGCTGCCGCGGCGTGATATCGGCCTTGCGGTAGTTGACCGCGATCTGGTCGGCGATCTGCGGGTTCTTGGCCCGGATGCGCAGGATGGCGCCGTGCGCGATCACGCAATAATGGCACTGGTTGGCGGCCGAGGTCGCCACCACGATCATCTCGCGCTCGGCCTTGGTCAGGCCGCCGTCCTTTTCCATCAGCGCGTCGTGATAGGCAAAGAACGCGCGGAATTCATCGGGCCGATAGGCCAGCGACAGGAACACGTTCGGCACGAAGCCGGATTTCTCCTGCACCGCCGAGGATGCGGGTGCGGATGTCGTCCGGCAGCTTGTCGATGGCGGGCGCGGGAAAGCGTTTTGCGGTGGGCTGGGTCATGGGAGGTTTCCGGGCTCGGACCGCGAGATGCGGCTGCCAGCGACCATAGTCGATGGCCGCGTTGCCGCAAAGCAGGTAACTCGCACGTGATGGCTAAATTGCGTGATGATGTATTAGTGCCGCTGATTTGCCCGACGTGTCAAAACATTTTCGCACGGCGCGCTCAAAGCACCCATGCCGGCACCCATGCTATCTTTGCATGGGCTCGTTTTCGATATTTTGGTTGGGAGCGGCTGCGCGGTCAGCGCAGCGGCTTTTTCAGCAGCGAGAAGCGGTCGGGATCGAGCCCCAGCGAGGGCTGCAGCATCGGCGCTTCCACCGAGCGCGGTTCCATCGAGCGCGCCGCCGGGCGCTCGTTGATCACGGGATCGTTGGGGACGTCGCGATGCGAGGTGGCGCCGCGCCAGCGCTCGAGCACAGCGCCGACGAAATGCATGTCGTGGCCGGCGGCGGCCGACGGCACCGTCGAAATCGTGGCTTCGCTGCGCGGCAGTTGATGCACCGGCACTTCCTTGAAGCGCAGCCGCGTCGGCAGCGCCACGCCTTCGCCGAACGCCAGCACTTCGCGGGTGCCGAGCGAGGGCACGAACGACAGCAGGTTGGCGGCGGCGTCCGAGACCGCCGAGCGCAGCAGCGCCTGGTCGCGGTCGTTGGCAAGCCGCATCGCAAACAGCGTGTTGCACTGGGAAATGATGGTGGCGTCGAGTTCGGCGGGGCGCTGGGTGACGAGGCCGAGATAGACGCCGTATTTGCGGCCTTCCTTGGCGATGCGCGAGACCGCCTTGCGGGTCGGCCCGAACCCGATGTTGCGGTCGGCGGAGGCGTAGCGATGCGCTTCTTCGCAGACGAACAGCAGCGGCGAGACGCCGTCGCTCCACAGTCCGAAATCGAACGCCATCCGGCACAGCACCGACACCACGGAGTCGACGACTTCGGCCGGGAAGCCGGCCAGCTGCATGATGGTCATCGGCCGGCCATTGGCCGGCAGCCGGAACAGATGGCTGATGACTTCCGCCATGGTGTCGCCGCCGACGTTGGCGTTATCGAACATGAAGGCGTAGCGCGGATCGTTGCGCACGGTCTCGATGCGCGAAATCAGCTTGTGATAGATGATGCGCGACGAGCGGTTCTCCAGCTTGCCCATGCGCTCGTCGATCAGCGAAATCAGGTCGACCAGGCGGTAGGGGACCGGGCGTATCGACGGTATAGCCGATCGCCTTGGGGTCGATGCGCTTCAATCCGACCCGGTCGGCATTCTGGTATTGGGTATAGATACCCTTCGCCATCGGAATCACTTCGGCGAGAATGTCGAGTTCCTCGGGCACGCCGGGCCGGCCGGCGAACAGCACGTCGACGATCTCTTCGAAATTGAACAGCCAGAACGGCAGCTTCAGATTGCGCGGATTGAGCACCAGCGCGCGGTCGCCGAAGCAGCGGCCATATTCGTTGTGAACGTCGAGCAGGAAGATCCGCAAGTTCGGCCGCGCCTTGAGAATTTCGTTCAGCAGCAGCGATACGCCGCTCGATTTGCCGACGCCGGTGGAGCCGAGCACCGCGAAATGCTTGGACAGCATTTCCTCGACATCGACATAGGCGATGACGGAGTTATCCTGCTGCAGGGTGCCGACATTGATCTGGTCCGATCCGGTCGGCGCATAGACCGTGCGCAGCTCCTGATTGGTGATCAGGTCGACGGTATCGCCGATGGTCGGATAATTGGTGACGCCGCGCTGGAATTTGGGGCGATCCGGGCCGCCGAGGATTTCGCCGAGCAGGTCGACGCCGGCGATGGCGATGTAGTGGTCGGAGCTCGGCAGATCCTCGCAGGATCACTTCCGTGATCATGGCGACGATGGTGGAATTCGCGCAGCGGATGCTGACGAAGCGGCCGACGGTGGCCCTGACCTGGGAGACGGCCAGCTGGCTCGCCGCCAGAAGTCCGACCCGGGCGAGGGATCCGCGCACCGAAATCACACGTCCGAAGGATGTCACAGTGATTGAACCCGATATGTCATGAGTTGCTTCAGGTTTCACTATGCACGGCCGTGGCTGGAGAAACGGTTAAACCGAGCGCAGTTCCGGTTGCGCTAAATCCGCGGCATCTTGGTCAGGATTTGATTTCCCGGGCCGCCTCGACCGCCGTTGTTGGCGGGTTTTGCTGGAAAACCCGCGGTTTTTGCCGTCGATCCATTGGTCCGGCCGCTGCATCCCGCTTAACCGCTGATTTACCAAGGCCGCAGGAGACGGCCGGCCAGGCGCTCCCATGCAAAATGCGCGGGGCTGGCCACGGCTGGCCACGGCCACCGCGAAGCTGTAAATCTTGTCCCAACAAGAAACAGGGCAGGGGTGGAACGCGATGAAACGCGGCATCGAATTTTGAGCGAGTTCGCGCGGCCTTCCGCGCTCGCCCCCTTCCGGATCAGGAATTACCGCTTTCTGTGGCCCGCCGACCTGCTCACCTCGTGGGCGTTCGAGATGGAAACGCTGATTCTCGGCTGGTATGTGCTGGTCGAGACCGGGTCGGTGCTGCTGCTGACCTTGTTCGCCTCGCTCAATTTCCTCGGCACGCTGATTGCGCCGATGTTCGGCGTGGTCGGAGACCGCATCGGTCACCGCGACCTGCTCGTCATGATGCGCGCGACCTATGCGGTGCTGGCCGGCACGCTGATGACCCTGGCGCTGACAGGCCATCTGACGCCCGTCCATGTCTTCTGCATCGTGGCGGTGATGGGCCTGGTGCGGCCGTCGGATCTGGGCGTGCGCGGCGCGCTGGTCGCCACCATCATGCCCGGCAATCAGCTGATCGGCGCCATCAGCATTTCGCGAACCACGATGGATACCGCGCGGATCGCGGGCGCCTTGAGCGGCGCCGGTCTGTTCGCAGCGCTCGGCATGGGGCCGGCCTATGTGGCGATCGTCAGCCTTTACATCGCCAGCACCCTGCTGACCCTTTGCGTGGTGGCCAAGTCGAAACCGCACCCCGTCGATGAAGCGGTCGATGCCGCGCTGCTGAAATCGCCGCTGCGCGACCTCAAGGAGGGCATCGCCTATGTCTGGACCACGCCGCGGATGCGCGCGGCGATCTGGGTCGCGTTTCTCGCCAACCTCACCGCCTATCCGTTGTCCAACGGGCTGCTGCCGTATGTCGCGCGCGACATCTATGGCACCAACCAGACCGGGCTCGGATACCTGTCGGCCAGTTTCGCGGTCGGCTCGCTGGTCGGTTCGATCGCGCTGAGCCTGATCGGCGGCATCATGGTCGCGCGGCTGATGATCGGGGCAACCATAGCGTGGTACACGACGCTGCTGGTGTTTGTGCAGATGCAGACCATGCCGACCGCGATTGCATGTCTCGTCATCGCAGGTTTCCTGCAAAGCCTGGCCATGATCTCGATCGCGGTCATCCTGATGCGCGCCGCCAGCGAGCATTTCCGCGGCCGGGTGATGGGCGTGCGCATGCTCGCGATCTACAGCCTGCCGATCGGCCTGGTGGCGGCCGGCAGCCTGATCGGCGAGATCGGCTTTGCCGCACCGGCACGCTCTATGACCGGCACGCTCTATGCGCTCGCGGGTCTGGTGCTGATGCTGGTGATTGTGCTGCACTGGCGCGCGGATCTGTGGCCCGCGCATGCGCCGGCGAATGCGAGATAAGCGGTCCGGGGTGCTTTGCCTTTGGCTTCGGAGCCCCATACATTCGAAGTCAGAAATCAGCGCAGTTTTGGAAGGGAATGCCATGGCAAAGACGGGTTTGGTGGTTTCGGCGCACCCCGGCGATTTCGTCTGGCGTGCCGGCGGCGCGATCGCGCTGCACGCCAAAAAGGGCTATCGCGTCAAGATCGTCTGCCTCGCATTCGGCGAGCGCGGCGAATCCCAGTTTGCCTGGAAGCAGCCGGGCATGACGCTGGACAAGGTCAAGGCCGGCCGCCGCGACGAGGCGGAGCGCGCAGCCGCAGCGCTCGGCGCCGAGATCGAGTTCTTCGATGCCGGCGACTATCCGCTGCGCCTCACCGAGGCGCATATGGAGCGGCTGATCGACATCTTTCGCGAGCTCAATCCGAGTTTCGTGCTGACGCATTCGCTCGAAGATCCCTACAATGTCGATCATCCGGCCGCGGCGGCCTATGCCCAGGAGGCGCGCATCGTGGCGCAGGCGATGGGCCACAAGCCGCAGGCCGATTACAGCTACGCGGCGCCGCCGGTGTTCCTGTTCGAGCCGCATCAGCCGGAGATGTGCAATTTCAAGCCGCAGGTGATCCTCAACATCGACGAGGTCTGGGACATCAAGCGCAAGACCTTCGAGATCCTCGCCGCGCAAAAGCATCTGTGGGCCTATTACGAGCGGGTGGCGCTGCAGCGGGGCATGCAGGGCGGCCGCAACTCGGGCAAGGCCATGACCTATGGCGAGGCCTATCAGCGGCTGTTTCCGATGGCGATGGAGGAACTGGCATGAAGACGGTCGTTGTCCGCAACATCAAGCGCGCCGACGCCGGTGTCGTCAAACGGCTCGGCGCGCTCGGCACATCCACGGTGCACGAAGCCTATGGCCGCTCCGGGCTGATGAAGCCTTATCTGCGCCCGGTATGGGCAGGCGGCGAAGCGGCGGGCACCGCGGTCACCGTGCTGGCGCATCCCGGCGACAACTGGATGATCCATGTCGCGGTCGAACAGTGCAAGCCCGGCGACATCCTGGTGGTCGGCTGCAGCACCGACAACACCGACGGCATGTTCGGCGATCTCCTGGCGACCTCGCTGATGGCGCGCGGCGTCGTCGGCCTCGTCATCGATGCCGGCGGCCGCGACGCGAAATCGCTGCGCGAGATGGGTTTTCCGGTGTGGTCGAAGGCGATTTCGGCCAAGGGCACCGTCAAGGCCACGCTCGGCGCCGTCAACGTGCCCGTGGTCTGCGCCGGCATCAACGTCATGCCCGGCGATGCCGTGATCGCCGATGATGACGGGGTCGTGGTGGTGTCGCGGAAGCACGTTGCCGAGGTGGTGGCGAAGGGCGAAAAGCGCGCGGCCGACGAGGAGGGCAAGCGCAAGCAGCTCGCCGAAGGCAAACTCGGACTCGACATGTACAACATGCGCGAAGCCCTGGCGAAGGCCGGCCTGGTCTATCTCGACGAACCCGAGGTGGATTGAGGTGGCGATGCGGCTGCGCACATTGCTGGGCGACCATCCCTGCACGTCAGCGCTGAAGAACGGCTCGATCAAATCCGATCTGGTCGAATTCGATTTCGCCGAGTATTCGCCGACCAACAAGGGCTTCAAGCCGATGGTCCGCGACGGGGCGTTCGACGTCTCGGAGATGGCCATCGTCACCTATTTGATGGCGAAGAGCTTTGGCAAGCCGATGGTGCTGCTGCCGAACGTGGTGGTGGCGCGGTTTCAGCACGGCCATGCGCTCTACAATGCGAAACAGGGAACGCTGCGGCCTTCCGATCTGAACGGCAAGCGCGTCGGCATCCGCTCCTTCACCACCACGACCGGCGCGTGGCTGCGCGGCATCCTCGCCAATGATTACGGCGTCGACCTCAATTCGATCGAGTGGGTCACGTTCGAGGACGCCCATGTCGCCGAATTCAAGGATACGACCGAGCGGGCGCCGGCGGGCAAGCCAATCATCCAGATGCTGATCGATGGCGAACTCGATGCGGTGCTCGGGGAGAAGTCGGATCACCCCGGCTTGAAGCCGCTATTTCCGGATGCCGCCGCCGAGGAGAAATCATGGTTCGCCAAACACCAGGTGGTGCCGATCAACCATATGGTGGTCGTCAGCGAGACGCTGTCCAATCAACATCCGGAAGCGGTGCGCGAGGTTTTTCGGCTGCTGCAACAGAGTGCCGCGCTGGCGCCGGCCGGCTCGCCGCAATTCGGGCCAGAGGAAATGAACCGCTCGCTTGAAATGATCATTCGATATACCGCAGAGCAGGGACTGATTCCGCGGGCCTACGCGGTGGATGAGCTGTTCGACGACGCGACGCGCGCGTTGCGCTAAGGGAGACGCCGAATGAATCCCGAGCCGATCTTCGATCTCGCCCATCTCGGCCACATGGAATTGCTGACGCCGAAACCCGACGAGAGCCTGAAATTCTTTGTCGACGTGATGGGCATGACGGTCAGCGGCCGCAAAGGCGAGTCGGTCTATCTGCGCGGCTGGGACGATTACGAGCGCTATTCGCTGAAGCTGACGGCCTCGAAGACCTCGGGCATGGAGCACATGGCGCTGCGGGCGCGCAGCCCGCAGGCGCTGGAGCGGCGCGTCGCGGCGCTGAAGGGCTCCGGGCATGAGATCGGCTGGATCGACGGCGACATGGGGCAGGGGCCGGCGTTTCGGTGCCGCGATCCGGATGGCCACATCGTCGAACTCTATTACGAGACCGAATGGTACGAGGCGCCGCCCGAACTGAAGCCCGCGCTGAAGAACCAGGCGCAACGCTTTCCCGCGCGCGGCGTCAATGTCCGCCGGCTCGATCACCTCAATTGCCTCGCGGTCGACATCAAGGCCAACCGCATCTTTTTTGAAAAGTATCTGGGGCTCCGGCTGACCGAGCAGATCGTGCTCGACGACGGCACCGAAGCCGCGATGTGGATGACGATGTCGAACAAGAGCTATGACTTCGCCTACACCCGCGACCACTACGGCAAATCAGGCCGCTTCCACCACGTCACCTATGCGCTCGACAGCCGCGAGGATGTGCTGCGCGCCGCCGACATCTTCCTGGAGAACGGCGTCCACATCGAGACCGGCCCGCACAAGCACGCCATCCAGCAGACGTTCTTTCTCTATGTCTACGAGCCCGGCGGCAACCGGGTCGAGGTCGCCAATGCCGGCGCGCGCCTCATCCTGGCGCCGGACTGGAAGCCGATCGTGTGGACCGAGGCAGAGCGCCGCAAGGGCCAGGCCTGGGGGCTGAAGACCATCGAGTTCGTTTCACACCCACGGCACGCCGCCGGTTTAGCCTCTCGCATTGACGACCGACGGCGCGACTCGTCGATACCTAGGCGTTAGGCACGTAGGGCACGTAGGGGACACGCTCCCGCCTGGCGATGCGCGGCAGCATGGTTTCGACGAATGCCTTGAAGTGGTCGGTCCGCTGGTGCTCGGCCCAGCCGGCTTCGTTTCGGTAGAGTTCGAATATGAAGAACGACCTGGGATCGGTCGGCGAGCGATAGGGCAGGAACAGCTTTACGCCCGGCTCCGCCATGGTCGGCTCGACCAATGCTGCGAGGGCGCCGGCAACGGCATCTTCCTCGCCGGCCTTGGCGACAATCTCGATGGCGACAACGAAGCCGTCGTTGAGTTCCGCGGGCGTGAATGCCGAATCTGCCATCGCATCGATCTCCCTTTGCTTTCAGGCATGGCACCAATAACAAATCAGCGCACAAGATGCTTCGGTATCCGCCGAAGTGTGGCCGCAGTGAATCGCATCGATATGCCTCTAAAGGCGTAACCGAACCCGCTGACGGAGCCGTGTCTGATGGCGTTCATCTTGATTGGCGGGAAGAGGGGTAAGGGCCGGGGTGATCATGACCCTGCTTGAAAGGCGAGCCGAACCGCGCTGAGGACCTGCGAAACTTGAAAAGTCAGGAGAAACGGTGAAAGTATCATTTCGACGGCGCATCGCGACCTCCTAACGGGATTCGGTCTGCACCGATGTACGCTTCGAAGACTGACAGCCCCGCGATTTCGTTCAATACTAACGGCGGGTCGTTTCCGCCTGGTCGAAAGCGACTGAGCTTTCGAAAAGCCTACTATTATCTGGTCAACATCGAAGAGCATCCGCAGATACTTCCCCTGGCTTGCGATGCAGTTGAGCAGCGCTTGAACAGTACAACAATTGATTGGGTGCTCTCTCGTCGCCGGGGAGATCACGGCATAAGCCGTAAAGCCATTGCGCAGGGAAGGCCGGATGCTCTCCGCTGGACCTGTATGCTCATGTGCGCCCTTTTGCACACTTTGCACATGAGACCGCGGGTGCAGCGCGCACCCGGTCTTCCCTGCGCCCTCTGATTTCTGGGGGCGAAACCAAATGCAAAACTCGGGCGCATCGCGCCGCGAGGCAGCGAAAGCATGTCCGTCATGCAGCATAATGCGGGGATCGGAGCGGGCCGGCGGACCTTGGCTGGGGAACTAGGATTCGAACCTAGACAAACAGAGTCAGAGTCTGTTGTGCTACCGTTACACCATTCCCCAAAATCCCTGAATAATATCAGAGGCTTGGCCGGTATTGTGGGATACTTGCGCCGGATTGGGTACGTCCCACCGAAGCGTGCGTCGTTCTACCCGCTAGGTCCCGGCCTTGGCAAGCGCGCGGCGATGGGCTTCTTGGCTATAGGGCCACGCTGGCGCCGTCGCCATTGGCGAGGCGGATCGTGCGCGGTCGGGGGCAGGGGCGCATGAGCCTATATTTCGAAGAGCTGGACTTCCGCCCCACCCCGATGGGCGTGCTCAGCCTGCGGCGTCGCCGGTCGCTGACGTCGGGCGTCGATGTCTTCGAAATCAAGCTGGGCGACGAATATTTGATGTCGAGCCAGTTCACGGCGGCCGAGATCGAACTCGCGCGGCTGGGGTTGGCGGCATTGGCGCACGCCGATCTCGACGTGGTGGTCGGCGGTCTCGGGCTTGGCTACACCGCGCAGGCGGTGCTGGAAAATTCCGCCGTGCGGTCGCTGATCGTGGTCGACGCGCTCGCCGAAGTGATCGAATGGCACGAGCAGGGGTTGCTGCCGCTCGGCAAGCAACTGACCGGCGATCCGCGCTGCCGTCTCGTCAATGGCGACTTCTTCGCGCTGTCGCATTCGCCCGACGGCTTCGATGCCGCCACGCCCGGCCGCCGCTTCGACGCGGTGCTGGTGGACATCGACCACTCGCCGACAAACTGGCTGCATCCGCGCCACGCCGCCTTGTACCAGCCGGAAGGATTAAGACGGCTGGCCGCGCATCTGCATCCCGGCGGCGTGTTCGCGCTGTGGTCGAACGACCCGCCGGATCCGGCGTTCGAACGCGCGCTTGCCGGCGCCTTCGCAACGGCGTCGGCGCATGTCGTCACCTTCGACAATCTGCGCGGCGATCGCGACGCCAGCAACACCGTCTATGTCGCGGTCAAGGCCGCCTTAACGCTATCAAATCCAAGGGAGCAAACATGAGAATATGGATCAGCGCCGCGTTACTTCTGGCATCCGCCGCGGCAGCGAACGCCCAGACACCTTACGCCGGGATGCAGTCGCGGCCGATCAAGGCATTGTCCGAACAGCAAGTGGCGGACCTCGGTGCCGGCCGTGGCATGGGGCTGGCGCTGGTCGCCGAACTGAACGGCTATCCCGGCCCCTTGCATGTGCTGGAGCTGGCGGACAAACTCAAATTGTCGAGCGACCAGCGCGCCCAAATGCAAGGGCTGTTCGATTCCATGAAGGCTGAAGCTGTTCCGCTCGGCGCCAAATTGATCGAGCAGGAAACCGATCTGGACCGGCAATTCGCTGCGCGCACCGTGACGCCGGCCAGCCTGAAGGCATCGACCGCAGCAGTGGCGGCGACGCAGGGCACGCTTCGCGAGACCCATCTCAAATATCACCTCTCGACCGTTGGGGTTCTGAGCCCCGGCCAGATGCAGCGCTACGCCGAGTTGCGCGGTTATGGCGGGCATACACCGCCGGCCGGTCATCACCACCGCTAGGGGTGTTCGCGGGACGACCCGATGAGATCCGGAAAAAGCCCGGCTACTTGATCTTCTCATAAGCAGCCGCAAAATCGGTCAGCGGCATCGGAATGGTGATGGTTTCCTTGTTGAGATTTTGAAACGACACCTTCAGCTGCTTGCCCGATTTCAAGGCGGCCAGCAGATCGGGCGCGATCGTGGTGCCGGCGTAGCAGCCTCGGTTCTCGCAGGTCTGGATCTGCAGGTCGGTTGCCTTGCCGTCATCGACCTGCAATTTCGCGCCGCCGGGCAGATTGAGGCCGAGCGGCAATTGCACCAGCGCCACCGGAGCCCTTGTATCGGCGGGCACGCGGATATTGACGAGGATGATCAACTGCCCGGTCTTGCTGAGAACCGCGGTCTGCTCCATCGCGCATTCGAGCGGGGCGTCGCGGCTGACGCTGCCGCATCGCACGTTCCAGCCGGGCGGAGCGTTGGCAGCCGCAGCATCGGCTTGAGGCGGTGCCGGCGCCGCCGGTGCCGCGGGCGGCGCAGCCTTGGACTTCGGCGCTTGCTGGGCGTGGCCCGGCACGGCCGAACCGAACGCAGCGACGGTCAGAAGGATGGCAAGCGATACGGAAATTTTCACTGAAATGACTCCGGAAGGGCTGCCCTCGGATGTGCCGAAGGGCGGCCAAAGTCAAGTCACTCGGCGGCTTGCTTGATCGGGTCCTGCGCGCTCGCGGATCGTTCCCGATCGTGCGATTGCCCCAGTTCGTCAAATTCGCGCCGCCCTGCAACTCTGTTGTAACCGCGCGGCAGGTCGTTCATATGCACCCTCGTCGTGAGCGCTAATGCAAGCCGTGACCACTGGGGTGTACTTATGGATGAACTGAACGGACGCATGATCGCCTGCCAGCTGCTGATCACGGGATTGATCGCCCGCGTCGCCAACAACTCGCCCGACCCCCTGCGATTTCTCACCGACTTCCGCGACGAGATCAGGGCGGTGGTGAAGGGCGTCAACATCGCGGGAATGGAAAACACCGATCAAGTGCGGCTGACGGCGCAGCAGACCATCGACGAATTGTTCTCGCTGATGAAGCCGCCGAGCACGGATTAAGTGTTGGACGATGAGCGACGAGCGATCGATCCGCCGTCGCAGTTTAGAACCTTTCGAATAAATATTTTAGAACGATTTCAAACTCGCGATTTAGAATCGCTGTGAACTGGATCGATTCAAACGCCGTGTGGCCGTAATCGCATTGACCGAAAATTTTTCGCTCGATACCACCCCACTGGGACAGTTCGTCGCATCTTAACGATGTGCGAACGTAAATTCAGTCAGGGGCATGGGATGAATAAGGCAAAAGCACCGAGATCGTTGCGTTCGGTCGCAACCATCAACTCGGTCGGTGAAGTATTTGACAATAATTCGGGCAGGAAGGTCTCGGCGGTCGCCGGCCTGATCGCCGTGGCGTCGTTCTCCAGTGCCGAAGCGCAGCAATCGCCCCTCCCGCCGGTGACGATCGATGCCCCGGTCGCTCGCCCGCGTCCCGCTGCGTCCAGGCCATCGCCCGACGCGCTCCGCGCCCGCACAGCGATGCGGCGCGCGGCGCGCCGAGCGCAGCCGGCGCAGGTTGCACCGGTGCCGTTTCCCAATGCCGGCGATCTTGCGCCGGATCGCAATCCCTATGCCGACGCTGCGGCGCCCTACAAGGTGGATCGCGTGCAGGCATCCAGCAAATTTCCGGAACCGCTGCTCAACACGCCGAAGTCCATCACCGTGCTGAGCAAGGAGGTGCTGCAAGACAAGAACATCACCTCGCTGCGCGAGGTCGGCCGCTCCACCGCCGGCGTGACGCTGGGGACCGGGGAGGGCGGCAACGCGTTCGGTGATCGCTTCTTCATCCGCGGTTTCGACGCGCGCAACGACGTCTTCATCGACGGCATCCGGGATCCGGCCGTCAGTATCCGCGAAAACTTCTTCACCGAGCAGATCGAGATTCTGCGTGGCCCGGCCTCGTCCTATGCCGGCCGCGGCACCGCCGGCGGCGCCATCAATATCGTCACCAAGCAGGCGGGTGATCGCAACTTCTACAATGCCGAGACCACGTTCGGCACCGACCACACCAAGCGTGTCACGCTCGATGTCAACCAGGTGATCAGCCCGACCTTCTCGGTGCGCACCGGCGGCATGTTCCAGGATGCCAACGTTGCAGGCCGCAACTATGTGACCGACGATCGTTGGGGCGGCTTCATCTCGACCAAATATACACCGACCAACGACATCAAGATCACGACGAACTACGTCCACACCGACCTCAGCGGTCTGCCGGACTTTGGCGTGGCCTGGTACAGGCAGGGCAATGTGCCGGTCACTGAGGCCGGCATCCCGCGGCAGAACTGGTACGGCTTCGTCAATCGCGACTTCCAGACCGCGCGGCAGGACTTCGGCACGCTCACCGCCGAGTACAAGGTCAACGACGCCATCACGCTGACCAGCCGGACCCGTGCAGAGCACTCCCTGCTGGCCTACATCGGGACGCTGCCGAATTCCCCCGTGACGACAAATCCCGATCCGACGAAATGGACGTTCACCGCGAGCCCGCAGAGCCGCAACCAGTTCGTGGACGTGCTGGCGAACCAGGAAGACGCCACGTTCAAATTCCATACCGGATCGGTCAAGCACACGGCCGTGGTTGGCCTCGAGGTCTCCAACGAGCGGGTCGGGATCAACCGCTACAGCGGGCTTTCGTCGGAAGTGTTTGGTGGCGGCGCGTTCACCGGCACCGGCTCGTTGCCGAACCAATCGCTTTATGCGCCGAGCTACACGATGATTCCCTTCAACACGCTCCCGACGCTGGGCGGAGATCCGACCCGCTACAATGTCGACAGCAAAGCCCTCTACCTGCTCGATACCGCGAATTGGGAAGACAAGATCATCGTGAACGGCGGCGTGCGTTACGACGGTTACGACCTGCGGTCGTCGACCAGCGCGAGATCGAGCACAGTCAACTCGGACTTCATCAATTATAACGGCGGCATCGTCTTCAAGCCGGTACCGATCGGAAGCCTCTATGCGGCCTATGCGACCTCGACCAATCCGTTCGGTTCCGAACTCGACGGCACCGCCGCGGACTACGGCGGAGCTGCTCCGGGTGGCGTCGTGCTTGGGCCTGAGCGCAACAAGGCTGCCGAGGTCGGCACCAAGTGGGAGCTGTTCGATCGTCACCTGCTGGTGACGGGCGCGCTGTTCCAGACCGAGAAGGACAATGCGCGCGAAACCGTCAACGGCATTCTGGCGTCGGGAGCGGCCTACCAGGTCGAGGGTATCGACCTGGAGGTGAGCGGCAAGATCACCGATCGCTGGAGCGTTTTCGGCGGTTTGGTGCTGATGAGGTCGAAGGTCACGCAGAGTGCAATGGCTTCCAACATCGGGCTGCAGATGGCCAACATCGCCCATGAATCCTTCAGCATGCTGACCAAGTACAAGTTCGACGGCGGCTGGGAGCTGGGCGGGCAGGCGGTCTATCGCTCGAAGATCTATGGCGGCACCTTCGGCGCCAACACCGGCACCGAGCTTCCCAGCTATTGGCGGTTCGATGCCTTCATGGAGAAGAAGGTCACCAAGAACTGGACGGTGAAGCTTTACGCACAGAACCTGACCAACAAGCTCTATTACGACACGCTCTACCGCAGCGCGACGCCGTTCGTCGCGGTCGCGCCGGGGCGGGCGTTCTACCTCGTCACGTCGGCGAAGTTCTGAGCGTGCTGATCTGCGTTCCCGACGCGCTGAGCAAGGAGGATGTGGCGGATTTCCGCCGCATCATGGATGGTTGCGCCTGGGAAGACGGTCGCTCGACCGCCGGCGCGCAATCGGCGCTGGTCAAGAGCAATGAGCAATTGCCGCCTGACAGTGAAATGTCGCGCAAGCTGGGCAACAGGATCATCTCCGCGCTATCAGCCAATCCGCGGTTCATCTCGGCTGCGATCCCGTTGCAGATCTTTCCGCCGCTGTTCAATCGCTACGCCGCCGCGGACGGGCACCATTTCGGCATTCATGTCGATAACGCGGTGCGCGGCGACCGCCTGACCGGGCTGCGGATCCGGACCGATCTGTCGGTCACGCTGTTTCTCTCAGAGCCGGACGAATATGATGGCGGAGAGCTGATGGTGGAGGACAATTACGGCTCCCACGAGGTCAAGCTGCCGGCCGGGGATCTCGTACTTTATCCTGCTTCTAGTTTGCATATGGTCACCCCGGTCACACGAGGTATGCGTGTGGCGTCTTTTTTCTGGCTGCAGAGCATGGTACGGGATGCCCACGCCCGCAGCCTGATCTTCGATCTCGATACGGCGATCCAGGCCCTGGTACAGCGGCTGGGGCGAGATGACCCTGAAACGGTCAAATTGACCGGTATTTATCACAACCTGATCCGCTACTGGGCCGAAGTATGAACGTGTCACCTTTTCGAACGACCTTTGCCGTGATCCTCGCGCTGGCGCTGCTGTCGCCGGCGCTGGCCCAGCAACCGGTTGCGCCGACCCCGGCCCAGACCGCATCGCCGGCGCCCTCGGCCGCCGCGCCATCGGCTCCGGCGACCGCGACGCCGGCCGACGCGACCACACCCGATGGCGGCAGCAGGGCGCTCAAGGCCACCGCGGTGGCGCTGCGCGAGCTGTCGCCGTGGTCGATGTTCATGTCGGCGGACGTCCTGGTCAAGGGGGTCATGATTGGCCTGGCCTTCGCTTCGCTGCTGACGTGGACCATCTTCATTGCAAAAATGATCGAGCTGTCCGTGGTGCAGCGGAAATTGCGTAATGCGCTCGGCAAGATCAGCGACGCGCGGTCGTTGGCCGAAGCGCAATTCGCGCTCGGCGCCAAGGGCAACGTGTTGTCGTCGTTGCTGGCGGCGGCGATGCGCGAGGCGCGGCTGTCTGCGGGAATTTCCAGCGACACCGGCATCAAGGAGCGGGCGGCGTCGAGCTTCGCCGAGATCGTGCGCGCCGAGGCGCGTCGCATTCGGCTCGGCATGGGCCTGTTGGCGACCATCGGAGCGACATCGCCGTTCGTCGGGCTGTTCGGCACGGTGTGGGGCATCATGAACAGCTTTATCGGCATCTCGAAATCGCAGACCACCAACCTTGCGGTGGTTGCGCCCGGGATCGCCGAGGCGCTGCTCGCCACCGCCTTCGGTCTCGCCGCGGCGATCCCGGCGGTGATCATCTATAATCACTTCACGCGGGTGACGAAGGGCTACCTCGAACTGGTCGGCCGCTCCTCGGGGGCGGCGGCGCGGCTGTTGTCGCGCGACCTCGATCGCACCCACGGTGCGTCGCATTCGCGCGCGGCGGAGTAGCCGATGGGCGCCACAATCGCAGAGACCGATGGAGATGACGACGGCGATTTCGCGGAAACGCATGAAATCAACGTCACGCCGTTCATCGACGTTATCCTCGTTCTCCTGATTATCTTCATGGTGGCAGCGCCGCTGTCGACCGTCGATCTTCCGATCGATCTGCCGTCCTCGACCGCGACGCCGCAGAAGAAGCCGGACAAGCCGACCTATGTCAGCATCAAGCCCGACCTCGCGGTTGCCGTCGGCGAGACCGTGGTCAAGCGCGTCGATCTGGTCCGTTCGCTCGACGCGATGCCGGACAGCAACAAGGACCGCTTCATCTTCCTGCGCGCCGATCGCGCGGTGCCCTACGGCGAGATGATGGACGTGCTGGAAATCCTGCGCGCCGGCGGTTACACCAAGATCAAGCTGGTGGCGCTCGAGGGCGTGCCGGAAAGTGCATTGCCGCCCGCGGCGCCCGAAGCCGCCAAACCCTGAAAACCATAGCAGGCGCTGAGCAATCGAGAATGGCCGACCCCGAAACCGAGCAAAAGCCGTCGACACGGCTCTGGGTCCTCGCGGCAGTTGCTGCGCTGGCGCTGCATCTCGGCTGCGGCGCGCTGGCGGTTGCGCATCTGCAGGTCGATGAGCTCGAAGACTCGCTTGGCGCGGCCGCGATCGAGGTCGGGATGGAACTGGCGTCGCTGCGTCGCGAAGCCACCGATCTGCCCCCCGGGCCGGACACCGACGCATCGGTGGCATCGCCGGCGCTCGCCGAGCAGAAGGCCGAGGTCAAGGAGACAGAGCTTCCCAAGGACGTGCCGACAGAGGTCGACGACCCGGATCGCGTGGTCACGCCAAACGAATTGAACAAGCCCAAAGAGGACGATCCCAAAATCGCGGCGGTGCAGACTTCCGCTTCGACCGAATCCGTCGCCGCCGAGGCCACCGCGACGCCCAGCTCCGACGCGATCCCGGAGGGGCCGCGTTCGATCGCTCCGGCGATCGGCTCCGGTGAGACCGCGCGCCGTGTGCGCGCGACCTGGCAGAAGGAACTGGTGGCGCATCTCGACAAGCACAAGCGCTATCCGGCGGAACGCTCGCAGAAGAGCGCCGAAATCATCATCAGCTTCGCGCTCGACCGGATGGGTAAGGTGCTCTCGATGAACATCGTCAAGGGATCCGGCGACACCGCTTTCGACGAGGCCGCGCTCGCCATGGTCCGTCGCTCCGATCCGGTGCCGCAGCCACCGCCGCTGATCGCCGATGAAGGATTGAGTTTCACGCTGCCGGTGATTTTCCGCGTCAAGAGCAAGAGCTGACGGGCGAACACACGGGTCCATCGAGCAATGAACTTTCGCACGTCCCGTACAGACAGAGAGGTACTGGAGTTCATCGGCGTAGGGTGATCCAGACAACCGAGGTCGCCAATGCCTGCACGCGCCGCTTATTTGCGAGAAGAGGCCGAGAAATGCCGGTGGCACGCCAGCAAGATCGAGGACGCTGAAACCAAGGCGGTGCTCCTCAAGCTTGCTGCCAAATACAATGAGCAGGCCGCGGAGAGAGAACGGGCAGGGCTTCTCCGGGAAACCCAGGCGTAGTCCGCCTTCAAGCCGGCGCCGCTCAGACTACATCGCGCGCGCGCAGATCTGCGATCGCATCTGCGCCGTAGCCGAGCGAACCCAGCACCTCATCGGTGTGGGCGCTGAGTTGGGGCGCCATGGTATCGAGCTTGCCGCCGCCATGGGCGAGCTGGAAGCCGCTGCCGGCGAAGCGCAGGCGGCCATAGGGCGTATCGATCTCCTGAATGGCGCCGCGCGCCGATATTTGCGGGTGGTCGATCACCTCTTCGATCCTCCAGATGCTGGCGCAGGGCGCGCCCGCTGCCTCGAGGATCTTCTCCCACTCGCGCGGCTGCTTGCTGGCAAGAGCTTGCTCGATGATGGCGCGCAGCGCCGGTTCGTTTTGCTGCCGCGCGAACCAGTCGGCGAAGCGCGGGTCTTCCAGCGCGTCGGCGCGGCCGAGGGCTTTCATCAACGACTGGTATTGTTTCTCGCTGTTCACGGCGAGCAGCAAATAGCCTTCGCCCGCCTTGAACAAATTGGCGGTTGGCCTGCGGCTCACCGCCTGATTGCCGGACAGCTGCTGGCGATGGCCGGCGACGGAGTAATCCGCCACCTGTCCCGACAGAAACGCCAGCGTCGCCTCGAGCATGGAGACGTCGACCATCTGCCCCTTGCCGGTGTGGGTGCGCTGGAACAGCGCGCTCGATATGGCGAACGCGGCGGTCGCTCCGGACAACACGTCGCAAACGGCAAAACCGGCGCGCGTTGGCCCGGTGACCTCATGGCCGGTGATCGCCATGATGCCCGACATCGCCTGGATCTTGCCGTCGTAGCCTGCACCCGTTCGCTCCGGGCCGGTCTGGCCGAAGCCCGAGATGGCACAATAGATCAGCTTCGGGTTAACAGCCGAGAGCGCGGCGTGGCCGATGCCGAGCTTGTCCATCACGCCGGGGCGAAAATTTTCCATCACCACGTCGGCACTCGCGGCGAGCTGCTTGACGATGGTGATCGCCTCCGGCTTCGAGAGGTCGAGCGTCAGGCTGCGCTTGTTGCCGTTGATCGCCTGCCAGCCCGGGGCGAGGCCGCGATCGGCCCATTCGCGGCTCAAGGGAGTTCGGCGCATGTCCTCGCCTTCGCGGCGTTCCACCTTGACGACGTCGGCGCCGAGCAGCGCGAGCTGGTAGCTCGCATAGGGGCCGGCCAGCACCTGCGTGAAGTCGAGAATCTTCACGCCTTCGAACGGTCGGGTCACTTGGACGCCCTCCTGATGGCCTCTTGTTCTTTGCTTTCTCGACAACGCGGCCGCGCGTCACGCGGCCCGGTTGCCGCGCGCGATCTCTTTTTGCTTGTCGAATTCGGCCCGGCGCCGCGCCAGTTCTTCCGGGCTCATCTGCGCGATGTTGTTGTAGTCGAGCTTCCAGGAGGCATCCTCGCTCCAGCGCAGCGGCGACTGCATCGTGGTGCGCGCGCCGGCGGCCGTCTCCAGCAGACGGAGCGCCAGTTCCAGCGTCAGCGCTTGCGACTCAGCATCATGCGGCTTGCCCGCAGAGTTACCCAGCGGGAAGTCAGAGAACAGGAATCGCGGCACGGCGGCATGCTCGACGATATCCTTGGCGCATCCCATCACCACGGTCGAAATGCCGTTGGCTTCGAGATGGCGGGCAACCAGAGCGGAGGTCTGGTGACAGACCGGGCAGTTCGGCACCAGCACGGCGACATCGACCTGGTCGGCGAGGCAACGGGCGAGAATTTCGGGGGCATCGACGTCGATGGTGACCCGGTGGCTGCGGTTGGTCGGCGCGCCGAAGAAGCGCGGCGCAACCTCGCCGATCCGCCCCGAGGTTTTGGCCTTCAGGAGCTGTGGCAGCGGAAACCAGGTGCCGCTGTCGGTGGCAGTGGTGTGCTTGCGGTCGTAGCCGATATGCGAGATGCGCAAATCGTGCTGCTTCGAGGTGTCGCCGTCATAGACCTGATAGAACTTGGCGCCACCATTATACGCCGCACCAGGGCCCTGATCGCCCTTTGCCGGATCATAGAGGGCGGCGGTGGTGACGATGGTCACGCGCGACTGCGCCAGCGGCTTCTTCAGGGGCTGGAACGGCGCATCGACATAATGCGCCCAGCGATAGGGCGTGGTGTAGCCGATCGCGGTGTAATAGTCGCGGGTCCGCTGCATATAGGGGACCGGGGAATCATAGTCGGGCGCAAAGCCGAGTTGGTCATCGAGGGCGTCTGGCATGGCTGGGTCTCCTGGCGTTTCCAGCGTCGGATCATTAGTCGCGGCCAGACTAAGCCTGGCCCGGGTCGGGTCAAGCAGCGATCTTGCCGGAAGCCCCGGCGTTGGCGCATGGGCGACATCGCGAAGCCGCCAAGGCTTGTGATCCGACACGCTGGTCCTATGCACGGTTGTCTCCGATCGGGCATCGGCAGAATATGAGGTCCGTCCGCGAAGGGAGAATCGAATGCGAACCGATTTTGAGACCATCACTGTTTCCCGCGACGACCATCAAATCCTCCTGGTCACGCTCAACCGGCCCGCGGTGTCCAACGCGTTGAATACGCAGATGGGCCTCGATCTGATGGAAGTGTTCGAGGCGCTCTCGACCGACGTGGAGGAACTGCGCGCCGTCATCATCACCGGCAGCGGCGACAAGGCGTTTTGCGCCGGTGGCGATCTCAAGGAGCGCAACGGCATGACCGACGCCAGCTGGCAGGCGCAGCATGCGATCTTCGAGCGGATGGTGCGGGCGATGATGGGATGCCCGATCCCGCTGATCGCGGCCGTCAATGGCGCGGCCTATGGCGGCGGTTGCGAGATCGCGGCGGCGTCGGATTTCGTCTACGCCGCCACCCATGCGCGCTTTGCGCTGACCGAGGTGACGCTCGGCATCATGCCCGGCACCGGCGGCACCCAGAACCTGGCCCGGGCGGTCGGCGAGCGCCGGGCGAAGGAGCTGATCCTGTCAGGCCTGCCGTTTAGCGCCGCGGAGGCCGAAGCATGGGGGTTGGTCAATCGCGTGGTCGAGGCCGCCGACCTCGTGGAGAGCACGCGCGCCATCGCGCAGCGCATCGCTGCCAACGGGCCTATCGCGGTACGCCAGGCCAAGCAGGCCATTCATCGCGGCATGCAGATGTCGGTGTGGGATGGCCTCGCATTCGAGATCGCGGCCTATAATCGCCTGGTCCCCACCGAAGACCGCCGGGAAGGGGTGCTGGCGTTCAACGAAAAGCGCAAGCCGGTGTTTCGCGGACAGTGAGTTCGGGGCAGACAGCGCAAAAAATGCCCGGCGATCGCTCGCCGGGCATTGTGATGTGTAACGCCGCAGCTCAGATCAGCCCTTCTTCAGCAGCGAGCAGACGCTCCTGTCCAGGGGAATGAAGGCTTCGTCCGCCGGGATGGTGGCGACGAGGTTGTAATAGTCCCACGGATATTTCGAATCCGCTGGCTTCTTCACTTCGAACAGATAGGCCGGGTGGATCTTGCGGCCGTCGGCGCGGATCGAGCCCTTGCCGAACAGGTCGTCGTCGGTCGGCATTTCCTTCATCTTGGCGACCACCGCGCGGCCGTCATGCGGGTTGCCGCCGAGCGCTTCCAGCGCCTTGAAGTAATGCCGCAGCGAGGAATAGACGCCGGCCTGCACCATGGTCGGCGGGTTCTTCTTGTACTTCTCGTTGAAGCGCTTGGTGAAGGCGCGGGTCTTGTCGTTGGCGTCCCAATAGAACGTCTCGGTGAAGTTCAGGCCCTGGGCTACCTTCAAGCCCAGCGCGTGGACGTCGGTGATGAACAGCAGCATGCCCGCGAGCTTCTGGCCGCCGGCGACGATGCCGAATTCCGCCGCCTGCTTGATCGCGTTGGTGGTGTCGCCGCCGGCATTGGCAAGGCCGATGATCTTCGCCTTCGAGCTCTGCGCTTGCAGCAGGAACGAGGAGAAGTCGGCATTGTTGAGCGGATGCTTGACGGCGCCGAGCACCTTGCCGTTGTTGGCGGTGACGACCGCCGCGGTATCGCGCTCCAGCGCATGGCCGAAGGCATAATCCGCGGTCAGGAAGAACCAGCTGTCGCCGCCGGACTTGACCAGCGCCTTGCCGGTGCCGTTGGCGAGCATCCAGGTGTCGTAGACCCAGTGGATCGTGTTCGGCGAGCACTGCGCGCCGGTGAGATCGGAGGAGGCCGAACCGGAGTTCAGATTGACGACGTTCTTTTCCTTGGCGAGGTTGGCGATCGCTAGCCCAACGCCGGAACTGGCGAGATCGACGAACACGTCGACCTTCTCGACGTCGATCCACTGCTTGCCGATATTGACGCCGACGTCGGGCTTGTTCTGGTGGTCGGCCTGGATCAGCTCGATCTTCCAGCCCTTGGCCAGCAGCCCGGAATCATCGATCGCCATCTGCGCGGCCAGCGACGAACCGGGGCCGCCGATATCGGCATAGAGGCCCGACTGGTCGCCGAGGCTTCCGACCTTGACCGTCTTGTCGAGCGTTTGTGCAATGGCGCTGCCGGCAAACACCAGGCTCGTGGTCACCACCAAGGCAGCAATCGAACGTTTCATTTTTCCTCCGAAATTATGTTTTTGAATTAAGCAACAATGACGCGGCGAGCCGCCATTATGCCCGGCATGCCCTGCGCCGCAAAGTCGTCAAAACGATCAGCGGGCTTGCGGATATTTCGCCGTGCGGAGAATTCGTAACCGTCTCTCAGCGCCAGTAAAACCGGATGCCGACATAGACGACCGCGAGGCAGACGAAGATCAGGGCCACCGGAAGCCGGGGTTTGGTTTCCTGTGCGGATGCGGTCTTGGAGGTGTTCTTGGGGCGTTGCGGCGGCGGGCGCTTGAAGGCCGTCACATTGCCGGTCGCAGCACCGTTCAAATGGGCCTTGACGTCAGGTGCGGCGCCGACCCCGCCCATCTCGGCGTAATAGTTCCGGTAGATGAGGTGGATGGTGGCGTCAGACGCTTCCGCCTCCGGCAGCTTGTCGAGCAGCGCCTTGTAGCCGGCCAGGAAGTTCTGCGCCTCGGCGGGCAGGGAGGAGGTGCCATTCAGCTTGGCCAGCATCTTCCAGGTCGCAAAATCCGCGCGCGCCTTGGTGTCGGCACGTCGCGCGATCATCATGTCGGCTGCCTTGATCAAGTTGGCCTCGAGCCGTTTTGTTGGGTTGTTGGACTACACATTGCCAGTTAGCACGAGAAGCAGCCGGATCACATAGCCGGTCGATGACCGCAGTATCGCCGAAATAACATCAAGATTTAGACCGAACTGGGAACCTGCCAGGGGAAGCACGATCAGAATTCCCATCAGGATCAGCATCCCGTACGGCTCCAGCCGGGACAGCGGGTAAGCCAGGAAGTTGGGCAACAGGCCCACCGCGACCCGCCCGCCATCCAGCGGAGGAATCGGCAGCATATTGAAGATCGCCAGCACGACGTTGATGATGAGGGCGTTTTTCAGGTTGTCGGCCAGCCATTGCGCAGCTATCGGCGGGCGCAAAGGGCAGGGCATGGAACGCCAGGGCGGCGACAAACGCGAGCAGGATGTTGGTGACGGGTCCCGCCAGCGCCACCCAAACCATGTCGAGCCGGGGATGGCGGAGGTTGCGAAAATTCACCGGCACCGGCTTGGCGTAGCCGAACAGGAACGGCGAGTTCGACAGCAGCAGGATCCCCGGCAACAGCACGGTGCCGAAGGGGTCGATGTGCTTGAAGGGATTGAAGCTGACCCGGCCGAGCTCCGAGGCCGTGTGGTCGCCGAAATAGCGCGCGACAAAGGCGTGGGCGGCCTCGTGAAATGTGATGGCGATGATCAGCGGCAAGACCCAGACCGATATGCCGTAAAGCGAGATGTTCAATTGGCTTGCCCTGGTTCGCGCCTGATGGCGTCAGGCTATCACGGATTTTAGGGTGTACCTCTTTTGTCGTTCCGGCTCCCCGCGCCGCACAGGCATCCGCCTTCCCGGGTCATCTATCCCTCCGACCTCATCCTGAGCGCGCTCTCGCGCGCGTCTCGAAGGATGGCCACGAATCTGTGTCGCCGATCCTTCGAGACGCTTGCTTCGCAAGCTCAGATGAGGGCGTATGGCTCTTGGCGAATGCCTCTAATAAGTCGCACGGCCGCCTGAAATATCGAACACCGCGCCGGTGGAGAACGCACAGTCTTCCGAAGCCAGCCACGCCACCATCGCCGCCAGTTCTTGCACCAGCACGAAATCGCCCCTTCGGAATCTTCGACAGCATGAAATTGATGTGCTGCTCCGTCATCTGGTCGAAGATCGCGGTCTTGGCCGCCGCCGGGGTCACCGCGTTGACGAGAATGTCGTGCTGCGCCAGTTCCTTGCCGAGCGATTTTGTCAGCGCGATCAGCCCGGCCTTCGAAGCGGAGTAGTGCGCCGCGTTGGGATTGCCTTCCTTGCCGGCGATCGAGGCGATGTTGACGATGCGGCCATAGCCCTGGGCGATCATCGCAGGCGCGATCGCCTTGCAGCAGATGAAGGGGCCGTCGAGATTGATGCGCAGCACCTTGCGCCATTCATCGAGATCGGTTTCCCACACGGTCTTGTTGATGCCGGCGATGCCGGCATTGTTGACGAGAATGTCGATCTTGCCGAACGCCTTCAGCGTCGCGTCCCTGGTTTTCTCGACCGCGGCGAGATCCGATACATCGACCTTGAACGCGGTGACGCCGGCACCGATTTCCTTGGCCGTCTTCTCGGCGAATGGCAGGTCATGATCCCAGATCGCGACCTTGGCGCCGGAGGCGACAAAACGCTCGGTGATGGCGCGGCCAAACCCCTGCGCGCCGCCGGTGACGACGGCGGTGCGGCCGTTGAGATCGATCTTGTTCATGGTGGAAACCTCAGGTCGGATGGATGTCAGAGCATGTAGCCGCCGTCGACGACGAGGTCGACGCCGGTGGTGAATGCGCTTTCGTCGCTGGCAAGATACACGGCCATGGCCCCGATTTCTTCTGCGGTGCCGAGCCGGCCCATCTTCTGGCGGGCGACGAATTTTTCACGGCCGTCCGGGCCGGCCGCGACGGCGCGTTGCAGCATCGAGGGCGTTTCCACGGTGCCGGGGCAGATGCTGTTGCAGCGGATGCCCTGGGTGATGAAGTCGGACGCAATCGCAGCGCGTCAGCAGCGAGACCGCGGCCTTGGATGCACTGTAGACATAGCGGTTGGCCGGCGGCCGCAGCGCCGCGCAGGACGAGATGTTGACGATGCTGCCGCCTCCGCCCGCGATCATCGCCGGCAGGAACGCCTTGATGGTCCGGTGCATCGACTTGACGTTGAGGTCGAACGAAAAGTCCCAGTCTTCCTCCGAGCAGTCGAGGATGGTCCCGTGGTGCACGAAGCCGGCGGCATTGAGCAGGACGTCGATCTTGCCGACGCGCTTGGCGAAGGCGTTGACGTCGGCCGTGTTGCGAACATCGAGCCGTGTCGTCTCGGCGATACCTTCCTGGGCCAGCGTAGCGAGGCCCTTTTCATCGATATCGGTGGCGATCACCGTGGCGCCCTCGCGCGCGAATGCGATGGCGCAGGCGCGGCCGATGCCGGCTGCGGCGGCGGTAACAAAGGCGCGCTTGCCCTTGAGGCGGTCTGACATAAATTCTCTCTCGTGATCTCGGCATGATTTTCCGCTCGTCATTCGCGGGCTTGACCCGCGAATCCAGCTTCTTGTGAGAAGGATGGATTGCCGGGTCGAGCCCGGCAATGACGGCTTGGCTGCTAATGATTATCCCGCGCCGTGCCGACGGTGCCGGCGATGTCGTGATAACGCGTCGCCAGCTCCATGCAGGCGCCGGTGGCCTGCTGGCCGACGGTGGAGCGGTAGAGTTCCTGCCAGGGCGTCTGGTTGGCCGGGTATTTGAACCCGCCATCGGCCTTGAGTTTGGCGCGGCGCTTCTTCAGCTCCTCGTCCGAGATCAGGATGTTGGCGCTGCCCTTGTTCAGATCGATCCGAACCATGTCGCCGGTCTGGAGGATCGCCAGCCCGCCGTCGGCGGCGGCTTCGGGCGTGGCGTTCAGGATCGACGGCGAGCCCGAGGTGCCGGACTGGCGGCCATCGCCGATGCAGGGCAGGGACAGGATGCCGCGTTTGATCAGTGCCGCCGGCGGCTGCATGTTCACGACCTCGGCGCCGCCGGGATAGCCGATCGGACCGGTGCCGCGCACGAACAGGATGCAGTGCTCGTCGATATTGAGCGAGGCATCGTCGATGCGGTGGTGATAATCCTCCGGGCCCTCGAACACGATGGCGCGGCCCTCGAACGCGTTGAGATCCTTGGGGTTGATCAGATAGCGGTCGCGGAATTCCTTCGAGATCACGCTGGTCTTCATGATCGCGGAGTCAAAGAGATTACCGCGCAGCACCAGGAAGCCCGCATCCTTCACCAGCGGCTTGTCGTAGCTCCAGATCACGTCGCCATCCGGCTTCGGCGCTTCGCGGCAATTGTCGCCCATGGTGTGGCCGTTCACCGTCAGGGCGTCTTCGTGGATGCGCTTGTGCGCCATCAATTCGCGCACCACCGACGGCACGCCGCCGGCGCGGTGATATTCCTCGCCGAGGTAGAACCCGGCCGGCTGCATGTTGACCAGCAGCGGAACGTCGTGGCCGTGCTTCTGCCAATCGTCGATCGACAATTCCACGCCGATATGGCGGGCCAGCGCGTTGATGTGGATCGGCGCGTTGGTCGAGCCGCCGATCGCCGAATTGACGACGATGCAATTTTCGAACGCCTTTCGCGTCAGGATGTCGGACGGCTTCAGATCCTCCCAGACCATGCCCGACGATGCGGATGCCGGTCTCGTAGGCGATCTGGCCGCGCTCGCGGTAGGGGGCGGGGATCGCGGCACAGCCCGGCAGCGACATGCCGAGGGCCTCCGCCAGCGAATTCATGGTGGAGGCGGTGCCCATGGTGTTGCAGTGGCCGACCGACGGCGCCGACGAGGCCACGATATTCATGAACTCCTCGTAGTCGATATCTCCAGCGGCAAGCTCCTCGCGGGCTTTCCAGACCACGGTGCCGGAGCCGGTGCGCAGCCCCTTGTGCCAGCCATTGAGCATCGGGCCGCCCGACAGCACGATCGCCGGCATGTTGACGGTGGCCGCCGCCATCAGGCAGGCCGGGGTGGTCTTGTCGCAGCCGGTGGTCAGCACCACGCCGTCGAGGGGGTAACCGAACAGGAGTTCGACCAGGCCGAGATAGGCGAGGTTGCGGTCCAGCGCCGCGGTGGGGCGCTTGCCGGTCTCCTGGATCGGATGCACCGGAAATTCCATGGCGATGCCGCCGGCGGCGCGGATGCCCTCCCGGACCCGATGGGCCAATTCGAGGTGGTGGCGGTTGCACGGCGACAGATCGTTGCCGGTCTGCGCGATGCCGATGATCGGCTTGCCGGATTGCAGCTCGTGCCGGGTCAGGCCGTAATTGAGGTAGCGCTCGAGATAGAGCGCGGTCATTCCGGGATTGTGAGGGTTGTTGAACCACTCGCTGGAACGGAGTTTGCGCCTGGCGACGCCGGTAAGCGGCTTGTTCATTGTTATTTCCTCCGCAGTGCATTCTTGTAACGTCAGCCTAGCCGCTGGCGGCGGCTTTCACCACGTTCTGAATGCATCTTTTGCAAAACCGGGCTGATCCCCGGGTTTTTCTAGAGATTTAGTATTAGCCGCGCCAAAAAGGTAGCGCTACCATTTTTTTGCTACGACGATTTGATCGGGGCGGTACGAGGGACGGTGGTCAAAATTGCTCGCGCCGAGGAGCTTTGACGGATCATCAGCTCGAAACCGAGATCGACGACCGGCTCCGGTGGGCGATTACCGTCGATCGCCGCGGTCACCATGGTGACGGCGCGCCGCCCCATCTCGTAGCGGTTGGTTCGTACGCTGGTGAGCGAGGGGACGGCGGAAGCCATGAACTCCAGATCATTGAAGCCGACGATCGCGATCTCTTCGGGCACGGAAATATGCCGGCGCTGGCATTCAAAGAGAACACCGAGCGCGAGGTCGTCATTGACGCAGGCCACCGCCTCGATGTCGGGCGCGCGCGAAAGCAGATCGGTCAGCAGCGTGCCGCCCAGCGTCACCGTGGTCGGCACCGGGGTCGTGACAATGGTGCGGGGGTCGAACAGCGAGGCCGCCTTCATCGCGTCGCGGTAGCCCTGCAGCCGGCGCTGCACCCGCGGATCCATCTGCGCGCCGAGAAATCCGATGCGCCGGAAACCTTGCGAGATAAGGTGAGAAACCACTGCAAATGCTGCATCATAATGCGAAAAACCGACCATCATGTCGACCGGATCGGGCCCGATTTCCATGATCTGCGCGATCGGGCAATTCATCGCTTCCAGCACCGACCGCGATTCCGCTGTCTGGTCGACGCCGGTCACGATCAGCCCGGCAGGCTTCTGCGCCTGGAACAGGCGCAGCATCTTTTCTTCCTGCAGGATACTGTAACGCGTGTTGGCGAGCTGGATGCTGTAGCGGCTTCCCTCCGAGGCGTCGTAGATGCCGCGCAGCACGTCGGAGAACACGTTGTTGGTCAAGGACGGAATCACGACACCGATGACCTCGGTGCGCTGCGACGCCAGCGCCCGTGCCGCCAGGTTAGGCACGTAGCCCAGCTCTTTCGCCGCACTTGCCACCCGTTCGCGTTTGCTTGACGAAAGCGCTTCCGGATTTCTGAAGAACCGCGATGCGGTGATCGGGCTCACCCCCGCCAATTTGGCGACTTCCGTGAGCCGGATATCGCCGGACTTTGCTCGTTTCCGTTCCATGCCGCGCTCATATCACAAGAATTCCGGCAATTGAACAAAGATTGACAGCGCTACCAACGGATTGCTAATGATTGTTGAATTGCGGACAATGCGCGGATCAAGTCCAACTTCAAAGAAACGAAGTTGAGCAGAGAGCAGCGACGGCCTCGCCGTACGCTGCCGCGAACCTTGGAGGGAAGTGTATGGCGTCGGTGCAGATTCGCGACGTGCGGAAATCGTTCGGCGGTTTTGAAGTTCTGCATGGCGTGAGCGTTCCGATCGAGGACGGCGCTTTCGTCGTTCTGGTCGGCCCTTCGGGTTGCGGCAAGTCGACCTTGCTGCGGATGCTCGCCGGGCTCGAAAACATCACCTCCGGAACGATTTCGATCGGCGACCGCGTCGTCAACAACGTCCAGCCCAAAGAGCGCGACATCGCGATGGTGTTCCAGAATTATGCGCTCTATCCGCATATGACGGTCGCCGACAACATGGGATTTTCGCTCAAGCTGCGCGGCGCGAGCGCCGACGAGATCAGCAAGGGCGTCAACCGCGCCGCGGAAATCCTGGCCTTGACGCCGTTGCTCGAGCGTTATCCCCGGCAATTGTCGGGCGGACAACGCCAGCGCGTCGCCATGGGGCGCGCCATCGTGCGCGATCCGCAGGTGTTCCTGTTCGACGAGCCCTTGTCCAACCTCGACGCCAAGCTGCGCGTGGCGATGCGCACCGAAATCAAGGAACTGCATCAGCGGCTGAAGACCACCACCGTCTACGTCACCCACGACCAGATCGAAGCCATGACCATGGCCGACAAGATCGTGGTGATGCATGACGGCATCGTGGAGCAGATGGGCACACCGCTCGAGCTTTACGACAAGCCGGACAACCAGTTCGTCGCGGGCTTCATCGGCTCGCCGTCGATGAATTTCCTCAAGGGCAAGGTCAAGTCGAACGGCACAGCCGGTTTCGAGGGCCCGAACGGCGTCAAGCTGCCGCTGGCGTCGGCGCCGGCCAATTCCGAAGGCAAGCCCGCGGTGTACGGCATCCGGCCCGAGCACTTCACGATCGCCGACGACGGTGCGGAAGCCGAGATCATCGTGGTCGAGCCGACCGGCTCGGAAACCCAGGTGTTCGCCAAGCTCGGCGGCGAGCAGGTCGTCGCCGTGTTCCGCGAGCGCCATCAATTCAACCCGGGTGACAAGATCCGGCTGAAGCCCGATCCGTCGCTCGTGCATCTGTTCGACGAGGCGACCGGGAAGCGCATGAACGCCTAAGTACGCCTAAGTAGAAGTGACTAACGCATAAAAAACGCAAATCAAATTCAACGGGAGGATCGACTATGCATGACTTTACTCGCCGCACTCTGCTTCAGGGCGGCACCGCGCTTGCGGCCGGCGCCGCGCTGACCGGGCCGGCACTGCTTGATTTTGCCAAGGCCTGGGCGCAGGCCGCACCATGGAAAGCCGAAAAGGGCGCCAAGCTGACGGTGATGCGCTGGAAGCGCTTCGTTCCGGCTGAAGACGATGCGTTCAACGCCATGGTCGCAGCCTTCAAGGCCGCCACCGGCACCGACATGAACGTGTTCAGCGAGTCCTTTGAGGACGTGCAGCCGAAGGCCTCGGTTGCCGCCAACACCGGGCAGGGTCTCGATCTCGCCTGGGGCCTGCATACGCTGCCGCAGCTGTTCCCGAACCAAGTGCTGAAGCTGAACGATGTCGCCGACTATCTCGGCAAGAAGTACGGCGGATGGACCGAGGCTGCCGCCGTCACCTGCAAGCAGGGCAACGACTGGCTCGGCATTCCCGTCGCCACCATCGGCGGCTACATGACCTACCGCAAATCGTCGATGGAGAAGGCCGGCTTCAAGGAATTCCCGAAGGACTTCCCGGGCTTCCTCGAAATGTGCAAGGCGCTCAAGAAGAACAACACGCCGGCCGGTTTCCCGCTCGGTCACGCCTCGGGCGACGCCAATGCCTGGCTGCACTGGATTCTCTGGGGTCACGGCGCCTACACGGTCGACAAGGACGACAAGGTCATCATCAACTCGCCGGAGACCGTGAAGGCGCTGGAATACTGCAAAGCGCTGTCCGACACCTTCATTCCCGGCGTCGCGTCCTGGAACGACTCGTCGAACAACAAGGCGTATCTCGTCGGGCGATCTGCATTGCACCGCCAATGGCATCTCGATCTACGTCGCGGCCAAGGACGATCCGGCCAAGAAGGAACTCGCCGAGGACACCTATCACGCGCTGTGGCCGGTCGGTCCGGTCGGCAAGCCGACCGAACTGCAGCTCTGCGTTCCGATCCTGGCGTTCAACTTCACCAAATTCCCGAACGCCGCGAAGGCCTTCATCGCCTTCATGCTGGAGAAGGAAAACTACGACAAGTGGCTGAGCGGGCGCGCGGGGTTATCTCACCCACACGCTGAACGCCTACGACAACTCGCCGGTCTGGACCGCCGATCCGAAGAACCAGGTGTTCAGCCAGGCCAGCAAGCGTGCGCTTCCGGCTTCCGGCATCGGTAAGCTCGGCGAAAAGGCCGCGACCGCGATCGCCGACTTCCTGGTCGTCGACATGTTCGCCAACTACTGCACCGGCCGCGAAGACGCCAAGGGCGCGATCGCGATTGCCGAGCGGCAGTTGAAGCGCATCTATCGCTAACAAGAATCGAGCGGGCTGCAGCAGTTGCAGCCCGCTCGTCCTTCGACTTGAAGCGCAGCTCTGCCGTCGATCCGTCGAGGAGACGGCAGTTCTGACATTACGGGATTTCGTCAATGGCTGACATCGCACTGGAACCCAGAACCGCCAGGCCGCCGATTCGCGAGGCGACTGCGTGGGATCAGCTCAGGGCCAACCGCAACTGGCTCGGCTTCTGGTTCATGCTGCCGGCGATGGCGTTCCTGGTCCTGTTCCTGGCCTATCCGCTGGGCCTCGGGGTCTGGATTTCGTTCACCGATGCGCGCATCGGGCGGCCCGGCGCGTTCGTCGGGCTCGAGAACTATGAATGGCTGTGGGACGACTCGATCTTCTGGCTGTCGGTGTTCAACACGCTGCTCTACACGACCGTCGCCAGCGCCATCAAATTCGCGATCGGGCTCTATCTGGCGCTGCTGCTGAACGAGAACATGCCGTTCAAGGCGATGCTGCGCGCGCTGGTGCTGATCCCCTTCATCGTGCCGACCGTGCTGTCGGCGCTGGCGTTCTGGTGGATCTTCGACTCGCAGTTCTCGATCATCTCGTGGTCGCTGAAGCAGCTGGGACTGATCACCGACAACATCAATTTCCTCGGCGATGTGACCTGGGCGCGGATCTGCGTGATCTTCGCCAATATCTGGCGCGGCGTTCCCTTCGTCGCGATCACCCTGCTGGCCGGCCTGCAGACGGTGTCGCCGTCGCTTTACGAAGCCGCGACGCTCGATGGCGCGACCAACTGGCAGCGCTTCCGCTTCATCACCTATCCGCTGCTGACGCCGATCATCGCCGTCGTGATGACGTTCTCGGTGCTGTTCACCTTCACCGACTTCCAGCTGATCTGGGCGATGACGCGCGGCGGTCCGGTCAATGCCACGCATCTGATGGCGACGCTGTCCTATCAGCGCGCGATCATCGGCGGCGTGCTCGGCGAGGGTGCTGCGATCTCCAATGCGATGATCCCGTTCCTGCTGGCGGCGATCATGGTCTCCTGGTTCGGACTGCAGCGCCGCAAGTGGCAGCAGGGTGAAAACAATGACTGATCTCCCCACCACGCGGATCGATCTGAAGAAGGTACTCTCGGCCAGCGCGCCGACGGTCGCGAGGGACGACCACAGCGAGGGCATGAGCTATCTGCAGTCGCTGCCGCGCCGCCTGGTCACGCTTTATATGCCGCTGGCGATCATCGTCGTCGTGCTGCTGTTCCCGTTCTACTGGATGGCGCTGACGGCGATCAAGCCCGACGAGCAGTTGCTCGATCTCAACAACTTCAATCCGTTCTGGACCTGGAATCCGACGCTTCAAGCACATCAACAAGCTGCTGTTCGAAAGCTACTATCCGCTGTGGCTGTGGAACACGATGTATGTCGCGGTCTGCGCGACCATCCTGTCGATCGTCGCCAGCGTGCTTGCGGCCTACGCCATCGTGCGGCTGCGCTATCGCGGCGCGCAATGGGTCGGCGGACTGATCTTCCTGTCCTATCTGGTGCCGCCGTCGATCCTGTTCATTCCGCTCGCGACCGTGGTGTTCCAGTACGGCCTGTTCGACTCGCCGTTGGCGCTGATCCTGACCTATCCGACCATCCTGATCCCGTTCTCGACCTGGCTCTTGATGGGTTACTTCAAGACCATCCCGTTCGAGCTGGAGGAATGCGCGCTGATCGATGGCGCCAGCCGCTGGCAGATCCTGACCAAGATCGTGCTGCCGCTGGCGATTCCGGGGCTGATCTCGGCGTTCATCTTCTGCTTCACGCTGTGCTGGAACGAATTCATCTACGCGCTGACGTTCCTGACCTCGACGCAAAACAAGACGGTGCCGGTGGCGATCGTCAACGAGTTCGTCGATGGCGACGTCTATCGCTGGGGATCGCTGATGGCGGGCGCGCTGGCCGGCTCGTTGCCGCTGGTCATCCTTTACGCGTTCTTTGTCGAGCATTATGTGTCGGCGATGACCGGAGCCGTGAAAGAGTGAGCGCGCAGAGCCCGCGTCTAAGGCATCAAAAACAAAAAGGAGTGCGGTCTTGCATATTCTGGTTCTCGGCGCCGCCGGCATGGTCGGCCGCAAACTGACCGAACGGCTGCTGCGCGACGGCCGTCTCGGCAACAACGACATCACCCGCATGACGCTGCAGGACGTCGTCGCGCCGGCAAAGCCGGCCAACGCCGGATTTCCGGTCGATACCGTGACCTGCGATTTCGCGGTGCCGGGCGCCGCCGAAAAGCTGGTCGCCGATCGGCCCGATGTGATCTTTCATCTCGCGGCGATCGTCTCCGGCGAAGCCGAGCTCGATTTCGACAAGGGCTACCGGATCAATCTCGACGGCACGCGGATGCTGTTCGACGCCGTCAGGCTGATCGGCGGCGGCTACAAGCCGCGCATTGTGTTCACCTCGTCGATCGCGGTGTTCGGCGCGCCGTTTCCGGACGCCATCGGCGACGAGTTCTTCCAGACGCCGCTGTTGAGCTACGGCACCCAGAAGGCGATCGGCGAACTGCTGCTGGCGGATTATTCGCGCCGCGGCTTCATGGACGGCATCGGCATCCGCCTGCCGACCATCTGCATCCGGCCCGGTCTGCCCAACAAGGCGGCCTCCGGTTTCTTCTCCAACATCCTGCGCGAACCGCTGGCCGGCAAGGAAGCGGTACTGCCGGTGTCCGAGGACGTCCGCCACTGGCACGCCACGCCGCGCTCGGCGGTCGGCTTCCTGCTGCATGCCGCGACGATGGATAGTGCCGCGGCCGGCGCGCGCCGCAACCTCACCATGCCCGGGCTGTCGGCCACCGTCGGCGAACAGATCGCGGCGCTGAAGCGGGTGGCGGGCGACAAGGTCGCGGCGCGGATCAAGCGCGAGCCGGATCCGTTCATCATGGGCATCGTCGCCGGCTGGCCGCGCAATTTCGAAGCGAAGCGGGCGGTCCAGCTCGGCTTCACCACCGCCGAAAAGACCTTTGACGACATCATCCGGATTCACATCGAGGACGAGCTCGGCGGCAAGTTCGTCGCTTAGCGCAGTTCAGGCGAAGCGCGGTCGATGACCAGAATTGCCTGCATCGGCGAGTGCATGATCGAACTGAAGCAGGCGCAAGGAGCCGGCCAGGCCGGCCTGTACTCGCGCGGCTATGGCGGCGATACGCTCAACACATCGGTCTATCTCGCCCGTCTCGGTGTCGCCGTCGACTACGTCACCGCGCTCGGCGACGATTCGCTCAGCGACGAGATGATTGCGGGCTGGACGGCCGAAGGCGTCGGAACCGGGCGGGTGCTGCGGCTGCGCGGAAAATTGCCGGGCATCTATCTGATCGAGACCGATGCGAGGGGCGAACGCCGGTTCTTCCACTGGCGTGAAAACTCCGCCGCGCGCAGCCTGATGGATTTGCCCGAGACCGACGGCATCCTGGACGCGCTTGCCGATTATGATCTCGTCTATCTCTCGGCGATCACGCTGTCGCTCTACAGCCCGGACAACCGGGCGCGGCTGTTCGCGGCCTGCGGCGCGCACGCGAAGCGCGGCGCCCGCGTCGCCTTTGACACCAATTTTCGCGCCCGCGGCTGGCCCGATCTCGACATCGCCCGCGCGGTCTTTCGCGACGCCTTTGCGGTTGCCGATATCGCGCTGGCCTCGAGTGAGGATTTGCTGCCGCTCTATCCCGGCGAAAGCAACGCGGCTCTGTTGGCGCGCATCGCCAGCCCCGAGGCGGTCTTGAAGCTCGCCGAACCCGCCAGCATCTTGCGGTTCGAGGGCGGCCGCATGAAATGAGGGCCGAACCCGTTACCGCTGAGGTCGTCGATACCACGGCGGCGGGCGACAGTTTTGCGGCGGCCTATCTCGCGGCGCGGCTGCAGGGTGCGGATCCGATCGATGCCGCGCGCGCCGGACATCGACTTGGCCGGAGTTGTCGTGTGCCATCCCGGCGCAATCATTCCGAGATCTGCAATGCCGGCGAACATCGACTGCACGAAGGCCTCACCATGACGCCTCCATCAGGAAAAACTCGCCGCGCTGCTGAGATCGGCAACGCGTCATCCCGGTCCTGACCATCGAACGGCTCGAGGACGCGGTGCCGCTGGCGAGAGCGCTGGTTGCGGGCGGCGTGCGGGTGCTGGAAGTCACCCTGCGGACGCCGGTTGCGATCGAGGCCGCCAAGGCCATCATGCTCGATGTGCCGGAGGCGGTCGTCGGCATCGGCACCATCCTCAATCCCGATGATCTGGCGCGCGCGAAAGCGCTTGGCGCCGTCTTCGGCATCAGTCCCGGCGTTACGCCGGATCTGCTGCAGGCCGCCGCCGCAAGCTCCTTGCCGTTCGCGCCGGGCATCTCGACGGCATCCGAACTGATGCTGGCGCTGAGCCACGGCTTTGACGTCGTCAAATTCTTTCCGGCCGAGCAGTCCGGCGGCATCAAGGCGCTTCGTGCCCTGGCGGGGCCGTTTCCGGATGTCCGGTTTTGCCCGACCGGCGGCATCGGCGAGGCCAATGCGGCGGCCTGGCTGGCCGAGCCGAACGTGGTCGCGGTGGGCGGTTCCTGGCTGTGCCCGGCGGCGGATATCAGGTCCGGCAACTGGGACGGCATAACCGCCATCTGCAATCGCACCATGAAATCGCTGAAACCGGCGTAAAGATGGGTTACATAACCCTCCGAGCCAGACAGGGAGAACGACCATGACAGCCAGCATCGTCGGATGGGCGCATACGCCGTTCGGCAAGTTCGATACCGAGACCGTCGAGAGCCTCGTGGTCAAGGTCGCCACCGAGGCGCTGGCGGATGCCGGGATTTCGGCCGCCGACGTCGACGAAATCGTGCTCGGGCATTTCAACGCCGGCTTCTCGCCGCAGGATTTTACCGCCTCGCTGGTGCTGCAGGCCGACCCGGCATTGCGCTTCAAGCCGGCGACGCGCGTCGAGAACGCCTGCGCCACCGGATCGGCGGCGGTGCATCAGGGCATCCGGGCCATCGCGGCCGGCGACGCCAAGATCGTGCTGGTGGTCGGCGTCGAGCAGATGACGCGCACGCCTCCGGCCGAAATCGGCCGCAACCTGCTGCGGGCCTCCTATCTGCCTGAGGACGGCGACACCCCCGGCGGCTTTGCCGGCGTGTTCGGCAAGATCGCGCAGTCCTATTTCCAGAAATACGGCGACCAGTCCGATGCGCTGGCGATGATCGCCGCCAAGAACCACAAGAACGGCGTCGCCAATCCCTATGCGCAGATGCGCAAGGATTTTGGCTACGAGTTCTGCCGCGCCGAGAGCGAGAAGAACCCGTTCGTCGCGGGACCGCTGAAGCGCACCGATTGCTCGCTGGTGTCGGATGGCGCCGCCGCGCTGGTGCTGACGGATGCGGAGACCGCGAAAACCATGGGCAAGGCGGTCAACATCCGCGCCACCGCGCATGCGCAGGATTTCCTGCCGATGTCGAAGCGCGACATCCTGCAGTTCGAGGGCTGCACGGTGGCCTGGCAGCGCGCGCTGCAATCGGCCGGCGTGCAGCTGTCCGATCTCTCCTTTGTCGAAACCCATGACTGCTTCACCGTCGCCGAGCTGATCGAATATGAAGCGATGGGCCTGACGCCGCGCGGGCAGGGCGCCCGCGCCATCAAGGAAGGCTGGACCCAGAAGGACGGCAAGCTGCCGGTCAATCCGTCCGGCGGATTGAAGGCCAAGGGCCATCCGATCGGCGCCACCGGCGTCTCCATGCATGTGATGACCGCGATGCAGCTGGTCGGCCAGGCGCCCGAGGGCATGCAGATCAAGAACGCAAAGCTCGGCGGCATCTTCAACATGGGCGGCGCCGCGGTCGCGAACTACGTCTCGGTGCTGGAGCCGGCGAAGTAGCGACGAGGCCTCTCAACACGTGTCCCGGCGAACGTCGGGACGACGCAGTGCTGTGAGGCCGCCACGCATACGCCCATACCCCTGCCGCCCTTGATCTTGCCCGCGCCCTGCCGTTACTAGACCCGACAATGGCGGCCTCGAAAGCGCGCCGCATCGGGAGCAAACCAGGCCATGGGACCACTTGCAGGGCGTCAAGATCGTCGACATGACGTCCGTGCTGATGGGGCCTTATGCCACCCAGATGCTCGGCGACTACGGCGCCGACGTCATCAAGGTCGAGGCGCTCGAAGGCGACGTCACGCGGCTGATCGGCCCGACCCGCCATCCCGGCATGGGGCCGGTGTTCCTCAACACCAACCGCAGCAAGCGCTCGATCTGCCTCGACCTGAAGAAGCCGGCCGGGCGCGACGCGCTGCTGCGGCTGATCGCGTCGGCCGACGTGCTGGTCTACAACGTGCGCCCGCAGGCGATGGCGCGGCTGCAGCTCGGCTACGACGTGGTCTCGAAGATCAATCCGCGGCTGATCTATGCCGGCGTGTTCGGTTTCGGCCAGGACGGGCCCTATGCGGCAAAGCCCGCCTATGACGATCTGATCCAGGGCGCCACCGCGCTGCCCGCGTCTGATGGCGCAGACCAGCGACGGCGTGCCGCGCTATGTGCCCAACGCGCTGGTCGACCGCATCGTCGGCCTCGACCGCGGTCGGCGCGATCTGCGCCAGCCTGGTGCATCGCGACCGCACCGGACGCGGCCAGCGCGCTCGACATTCCGATGTTCGAGACCATGGCGGGTTTCGTCATGGGCGATCACATGGGCGGGCTGACCTACGAGCCGCCGCTCGACAAGGGCGGCTATGCGCGGCATCTGTCGCGCGACCGCCGGCCCTACAAGACCTCCGACGGCTTTATCTGCGTGATCGTCTACAACGACAAGCAGTGGGAGAATTTCTTCAAGGCGACGGAACGCGACGATCTGCGCAACGATCCGATGTTCGCGACCTTCGCCGGACGTGCCGCCAACATCGACACGGTCTATGCCGAGCTTGGCGCGCATCTTCGAGGCCCGCACCACCGCGGAATGGACCGACGCTGCTCGAGAAGGCCGACGTGCCGGTGATGCCGATGCACGATCTCGAAGGCATGCTGGCACGACCCGCATCTGGCCGCGACCGATTTCTTCCCCGTGGTCGATCATCCGACCGAGGGAAAAATCCGCAACATGAAGGTGGCGGCGACCTGGTCGGAAACGTCGGTGGAGCCGACGCGGCTGGCGCCGCGGCTCAACGAGCACGGCGGCGAGATTCTGCGCGAAGCCGGCTTTTCAGCCGAGGAGATCGCAGCGCTGGTGCGCGACGGCGTCACCAGGGCGGCCGATCAGCTCTACGAAGAGAGATTCAGGGATCGAGATGGATTTCGCACTCAGCGCCAACCAGGAATCGATCCGCGACGCCGTGGCAAAGATCTGCTCGCGGTTTGACGACGCCTATTGGCTGAAGAAGGACAAGGAGGGCGGTTATCCCGCCGACTTCCACAAGGCGCTGGCGGATGCCGGCTGGCTCGGCATCTGCATTCCCGAGGAATATGGCGGCTCGGGCCTCGGCATCACCGATGCCGCGATCATGATGCGGACGATCTCGGAATCCGGCGCCGGCATGTCGGGCGCCTCCGCCATGCATATGAACGTGTTCGGGCTCAATCCCGTGGTCGTGTTCGGCAACGACGAGCAGCGCCGGCGCATGCTGCCGCCGATCGCCGCCGGCACGCGACAAATCCTGCTTCGCCGTCACCGAGCCGAACACCGGACTGAACACCACGCAGCTGAAGACCCGCGCGGTGCGCCAGGGCGACAAATACATCGTCAACGGCCAGAAGGTCTGGATCTCCACCGCGCAGGTCGCCAACAAGATTTTGCTGCTGGCGCGCACCACGCCGCTGGAGGAAGTCAAGAAACCGACCCAGGCTTGAGCCTGTTCTACACCGATTTCGACCGCAAGCGCGTCAGCGTGCATGAAATCGAGAAGATGGGCCGCAAGGCCGTCGACTCCAACGAACTGTTTTTCGAGAATTTTGAAATTCCGGTCGAGGACCGGCTCGGCGAGGAAGGCCGCGGCTTCGAATACATCCTGCACGGCATGAACCCGGAGCGCATCCTGATCGCCGCCGAAGCCGTCGGGCTCGGCAAGGTCGCGCTGTCGCGCGCCGCCGACTATGCGAAGACCCGCATCGTGTTCAACCGCCCGATCGGCAAGAACCAGGCGATCCAGCATCCGCTGGCGAAGAACTGGATGGAGCTGGAAGCCGCGTGGCTGATGACGCTGTCGGCCGGCTGGCAATACGATCAGGGCCTGCCCTGCGGCCCCGCGGCCAACGCCGCAAAATACCTCGCGGCCGAAGCCGGCTTTCAGGCCTGCGAGCAGGCGGTCATGACCCATGGCGGTTTTGGCTACGCCAAGGAATTTCATGTCGAGCGCTACTTGCGCGAATCCCTGATCCCGCGCATCGCGCCGATCAGCCCGCAGCTGATTTTGAGTTTTATCGCCGAGAAGGTGCTGGGCCTGCCGAAGTCGTACTGATGATGGTCTTTATGTCACAGCACGGCGTCATTCCGGGGCGCATGCGAAGCATGCGAACCCGGGATCTGCGAGATTCCGGGTCTGGTCGCTGTCGGACCCACCCCGGAATGACGCTCCGCAAGGGGAAGGGAAGTGCAGCATGAGCTTCATCACCGGCGTCGGCCTCACATCCTACGGCAGGCACGAAGGCTCTTCCTCGCTCGACCTCATGAGCAAGGCCGCCGAGCTTGCCATTGCCGATGCCGGGCTGAAACGCGCCGAGATCGACGGCATTCTCTGCGGCTACACCACCATCAAGCCGCACATCATGCTGGCCACGGTGTTCGCCGAGCATTTCGGCATCAAGCCGAGCTACGCCCACGCCGTGCAGGTCGGCGGCGCCACCGGTCTCGCCATGACCATGCTGGCGCATCATCTGGTCGAGGCCGGCGTGGTCAGGCATGTGCTGGTGGTCGGCGGCGAGAACCGGCTGACCGGGCAGAGCCGCGACGCCTCGATCCAGACGCTGGCGCAGGTCGGGCATCCCGATTACGAGGTGCCGCTGGGGCCGACCATTCCGGCCTATTATGGCCTGGTCGCGTCGCGCTACATGCACGAATACGGCGTGACGCAGGAAGACCTCGCCGAATTCGCGGTCTTGATGCGCGCCCACGCGCTCACCCATCCCGGCGCGCAATTCCACGACGCCATTACGGTGGCCGATGTGATGGCGTCAAAACCGGTGGCGATGCCGCTAAAACTGCTGGATTGCTGTCCGGTGTCGGACGGCGGCGCGGCGTTCGTCATCAGCCGCGAACGCACCAGCGAGACCGGCGTGCAGGTGCGCGGCTGCGCGCAGGCGCATACCCACCAGCATGTCACGGCGGCACCGGCTTTGAGCGAACTCGGCGCCGAGATATCGATCGCGGGAGCCAAACAGGCCGCCGGCGTCGCGATCTCGGACGTGCGCTACGCCGCGGTCTACGACAGTTTTACCATTACGCTGGCGATGCTGCTGGAGGACCTCGGCCTGGCCGGGCGCGGCGAGGCGGCGGCGCGGGTGCGGGCAGGGCATTTCGGCCGCGACGGCGCGATGCCGCTCAACACCCATGGCGGGCTTCTCAGTTACGGCCATTGCGGCGTCGGCGGCGCGATGGCGCATCTGGTCGAAACCCATCTGCAGATGACGGGACGCGCCGGCAATCGCCAGGTGCGCGACGCCTCGATCGCGCTGCTGCATGGCGATGGCGGGGTGCTGTCGTCCCACGTCAGCATGTTCCTGGAGCGGGTGCGATGAGCGACAATGCCGGGATCAACGACTGGACCGCGGGCGCGGAGGCGATCGTCTATCAATCCTGCACCGCCTGCGGCGCGCGGCAATATTTCCGCCGCAGCTTTTGCGCCGCCTGCGGTGCGCGGATCCGGTCGAAAAACGCGCCAGCGGCGAGGGCACGGTCTACGCCACCTCGCTGGTGTGCCGCGCCGCCACCCCGGAGACCCGCGCCCACGTTCCCTACAACATCGTTCTGATCGACACGTCAGAGGGCTTTCGCATGATGGCCCATGGCGACAACGATCTTGCCATCGGCGATCGCGTCACCGCGCGGTTTTCTCAGTTTGCCGGGACGGCTGGTGCCGTATTTCGAGAAGGTGAAGGCATAAGCCGTCTCACGGTGTTTTCGTCACCCCCGCGTAACGGCTTCGCCGTTATCGCTGGAGGTGCGAGCGCCCTTGAGCGAGCCTCGAAGGGTGCAAGCGGCGGTGGGTGCAGCCATCCTTCGAAACGCCGCGCAACGAGAAGAGCGCGGCTTCTCAGGATCACGATTGTATAATTGGCCACGGCGCCATTCACCGCACGTAGAAGATCAAGCTGGCGATGACGATCATCGCCGTCACCGCCAGCATTTGCGCAAGCGCCTCCGAGGCCGCCCTTTTGGTGGCTTCCTTCATGCCTATACTCCCTAGACTTGGGCGTGACTCATCGCTGCGCGAAGTGCGCTAACGATGGATCGGTTTTTTACTCGGAACACCCCGCGACGAGTATTCGCTTGGATTGAGTCCCCACTCAGCGAATATCGACCGTGCCAAGGTCGAACAGTAATGCGGCGGCTTTTTGACTCGAACGTGACGAGATTTACGCGGCCGCCAACGACGATATCGTCACTCAAGAACCGGCGTGACTTCGGTCGCGTAAAATTTGCAAGACAGTTCAAGCTGTTGCTCCGGTCTCATCAGCCGGATAGTGTTTGATGGAACCCGCCATTCGATAGAATAACAACGATCCCAAAAACCTGGAGTGAACCATGGCCCGCATTGAGTATTGCGATACTTCGAAATCGAACGACCGCACCAAGGAAATTCTCGGCAAGAACCGCAACGCCAATATTTTCAGGATGATGGCGCACTCGCCGAGCTATTTCGAGCAATATTGCCGGCTCGGCGGCGCGATCCGTCACAAGGGCGAGCTGGACCCGGTGGTGCGCGAACTCGCCATCACCCGCACCGGAATTCTGTGCGAGGCGCCCTATGAAATCGTCGCGCACAAGCGCATCGGCAAGAATGTCGGCGTCACCGACGAGCAGAACGCAGCGCTGGAAGACTGGAAATCCGCCACCTGCTTTAACGAGGTGCAGCGCGCGGCGCTGGCCTTTACCGATGAAATCGTAAAATTGAAGAAACCGACCGATGCGACCTTCAACGCCATTGCGGCAAAACTGACGCCGCCGGCGCTGGTGGAACTGCAGCTCTCGGTCGGGTTCTACATCATGACCTCGAAGTTTCTGGAGACGTTTGAGATCGACATGCAGCCGGTGGAGCAGGTGGTGTGAGCCAGACACCTCCGACCGTCATCCTGCGAGCGCATCGCATCATCCTGAGGTGCGAGCCTCTTCGGCGAGCCTCGAAGGATGAGAGTTCAGCGCATTGCGGCCATCCTTCGAGGCGCGCAAGGGCGCGCTCCTCAGGATGACGGCGGTATTCGATGCGCTGTCCGAGTACCTCAATTCGCCGTCAGCAGATCCACCCTGGTATTGGCGACGATCAGGCGGTCGGCCAGCAGTTGCGCGAGGTTGCGCATGATCCGTTCGCTGGCCCTCGGATGCTGTTTGCGAAACCGCTCGAAATCCCGCAAGCTGATTTCGTAGGCGGTGGCGGACATGTCCGCCACGACGTCGGCGGAGCGGTGGGTTTCCAGCAGCGCCATTTCGCCAAACGCCATTCCCGCGGTCAGCGTCGCGAGCCTGACGCCGTCGGGCAGGGTGACGTGCACGGCGCCGCTGCGCAGAAAGAACAGCGACGTCGCGGGCTCGCCCGATGTGACGATCTTTTCGCCCTGCCGGTAGGTCCTGACCGGCGCGATCGAAGCAAGGTCGGTCAGTTCTTCCGGCGTCAGTCCTGCCAGCAGGGTCTGCTCGGACAATTCCGTGGTCTCGTGAAAGTCGATGGCGCCGCCGTAGCGATAGACCACCTGGTCCTCGGCCCATTCGATCGCCGCATCGAGCAGATAGAAGTCGCGCACGTTGGAGAGATCGCCGGTCCACTCGCCGATGGTCAGCCACTCCCTGGAATCCCGCTTGAATGCCCGAAAGCACCACGGTGACGCCGTGGCTTGCCAGTTCGCGGAATTCCTCGGCGACCAGGCGGGCGCCGGCGCGCGTCATCGAGGTCACCCGGCGCAGGTCGAAGATGACGAATTGCGGGCGGGGTTTGGCGGCGAGCTCGCGCGACACGTAATCGACGTTGGAAAACGACAGCGTGCCCACCAGCTCGATGACGCGGACCTCGCGGTGATGCGCGGTGAGGATCTTGCGTTCATGCGGGCGGCGGCTGCGCCGCGACGGATTTTTCCCGATATTGTAGTCGGCGATGATGCTGTTGCGGGCGTCGTCGCTGCGGTTGAGCATATGCAGGTCGTAATGCAGCGACAGCGCCTCGCAGACCTTGATGCCGCGCACGCTGTTGCCGTGGCCGTCGAGGCGTCGGCGAATAGCTGCCGAGCCCGAGCCGCGCCGGCAGTGCCGCCAGGATGCCGCCGCCGACGCCGCTCTTGGCCGGGATGCCGACGCGATAGATCCATTCGCCGGCGTAATCATACATGCCGGATGTGGTCATCACCGAAAGCGTCCGCGAAATCGCGTAGGGGGTCATGACCTGCTCGCCGGTGACGGGATTGACGCCGCGGTTGGCGAGCGTCGCGGCCATCACGGCGATGTCGCGCGCCGTCACCAGCACGGCGCATTGCCGGAAATAGGTCTCCAGCACCGCGCTGACGTCCTCCTTGATGACGTGAGACGTGCGCAACAGATAGGCAATGGCGCGGTTGCGGTCGCCGGTCGCGCTTTCGGAGGCAAACACGGCCTCGTCGACGTCGAGTTCACGTCCGGCAAACCGGCCGAGCGCCTGCGCGGATATATTCGAACGCGCCGTCGCCCTTGGCCTCGCGGATCAGGCCGGTACAGGTGATCGCGCCGGCATTGACCATCGCATTGAAGGGATGGTTGTCGGCGTTGAGGCGGATCGAATTGAAGGGGTCGCCGGACGGTTCGACGCCGATCGCGCCCTCCACCCGTGCCGCGCCCAGCGTATCCAGCGCCAGCGCAAACACGAAGGGTTTTGACATCGACTGGATCGTGAAGGGCAGTCGGGTATCGCCGACCTCATAGACATGGCCGTCGAGGGTGGCGAGGCTGATGCCGAAATGGGCAGGGTCGGCCTTGCCGAGTTCCGGAATGTAGTCGGCGACGGTGCCGCCGGTCTCCTCGCAGAAAATCCGCATGGCAACGGTCGAGGAACCGCAGCAGCGGGGGTTTCGAGGCGGCCCAGGACACGGGCGCGGCGGCAATGGCTTGAGGCGGCTGTTTCATCGCCTCCAGTCTTGCCGCGCAATCAGGGCGCGCGCAACTCGCTCGGCGACCAGAGGCTGCCGGCGCATCAAAAGCAGGGCGATCAGGACCGCGGGCGTGAGGATCGACGCACCGAGCAGGGTGATCTGCCATTGCGACAGCGGCATGATGCCACCGCCGGGCGTCGCAATCACAAAACCGCCGATCACCAGCAGCACCCGCAACGGCCACTCCATCACCCCGGTGCGGCGGAGATCGCCGACGAAGGCCTGATAGCCCTGAATGCCGCCGCATATGAACAAGGTGCCGAACGCGGCCAGCGCCATCAGCCCGAGGCCCTCGAAATAGGGGTTGGCGCCCTGCAGCACCAGCGCCGGATTCAGCACGAAGAAGAACGGGATGAAATAGATGATGCTGCCGACCCACATCGATTCCCACCCCGTCTTCATCGCCGGCGAACCGGCTATCCCGGCGGCGGCGAATGAGGCGATGGCGACAGGTGGCGTGATCGACGACAGCATGCCCCAATAGAAGATGAACATGTGCACGGCCATCTTGTTGAGGCCGACCTTTTCGAGCGCCGGCGCCACCAGGATGGCCAGGAAGATGTAACAGGCGGTCGTCGTCAGCCCGAGACCGAGAATGAGGCTGGTGAAGGCGCACATGCCCAGCAACAGGAACGCGTTGTCGCCGGCGATCCGCAACAGGTCGTTGGCGAGGCTGGAGACCACGCCGGTCATCGAGAACGCGCCGATCAGGAGGCCGCAGCCGGCCAGAATGCCGACCAGCTCGACGAAGGTGCGGCCATTGACCTCGAGGAATTTGTTGATCGTCGTGAATGTCCAGCGTGTGTCCTTGGAGAACAGCTGGTTGAGCACCAGCAGCAGTGCGGTCGCATAGAACGGCGCGTGGCTCTCGCGCTTGAAATACAACAGCATGACGATCAGCAACGCGATGACGAAGATGTAGTACCAGCCGTCCTTGATGGTATCTATAACCCGGGGCAATTCGGACCGCGGGATGCCTTTGAGGCCGTGCCGGGCGGCGTAGGAATCCACCTGCATGAATAACCCGATATAATATAGCACGGCCGGAATGATGGCGGCCAGCGCGACCTCGGCGTAGCTGACATTAAGGAATTGGGCGATCACGAACGCGGTCGCGCCCATCACCGGCGGTGCCAGCACCGCGCCGGTGGAGGCGCAGGCTTCGATCGCCGCGGCATAGGAAGCGCGGAAGCCGCTCTTCTTCATCACCGGAATGGTCATGGTGCCGGCGGTCAGCACGTTGGAGATGATCGAGCCGGACATCATGCCGAGCAGGCCGCTGGCGAAGATGCAGACCTTGGCGGCGCCGCCGCGAAACGTTCCGCACATCGCGAACGAAAGATTGATGAAGAACTTGCCGGCGCCGGTCATCATCAGCGCGGTGCCGAACACCAGGAAGCCGATCACGGTGTCGGCGAACGCCTGGATCGGAATCCCGAGCAGGCTCTCGCCTGACAGCACGTGATATGATGTTGCCTGCTCCAGCGTCGATTGCGTGCCGCGGAACGGCCCGAGCCACTTGGCGTCGGCGAACAGCGGATAGACGGTGAAGGGCAGCACGCTGAGCAGCAGGCTCCAGCCGCCGGTGCGCCGCAACGCTTCCATCAGCATGAACCACATCACCAGGCCGGCAATGATGACCTGCGTCGGCGCGCCGCCGAACTCCCAGCCGGCCTCGGCGGCCTTGCGAACGCTGCCCATCAGGACGATGGCCGCGAGGAACGTCAGAACGAAAAGCAGAATGTCGTACCAGGGAATGCGCTCCAGCGGCGACCGTTCCGAACTCGGAAAGATCAGGAAGGTGAACGGCAGCATCAGCGCGATCAGCAGATAGAAGTATTCGGTGTTGAGCTGGGTGTAGCCGATGAAGAATCGCAGCGAAAATTGCTGATTGATGCACAAAAGGATCGTCGCGCCAGTGGCGACGATCAGTGCCCAGCGCCAGACACCGCGCAACGTCCGCACGCGCGAGACCTCGGCCTCCTGCAGGCCGCCGACGCCGGCGTGCGGATCGTCGAACTCGATACGTTTTTTCGCTAGCGTTTCGGCAGGCGATACAGCAGACGACATCGGTTATCCCGTCGAAATGAGTTCAGCCGCTAATCGAGGACCGACGCGAAATCTATTCTTCAAATCCGTTCGGCATGTTGGCCTTCTGCAGCGCCGATGCACGGGCCTTCATCCAGCCTGCGAGAAATTCCTTGTCGTCGGAAGGTGGGCTGGCCTTGCCGTAGTCCGCCCACGCCGCGGCCAGAACCTGCTGTCGCTTCAACAGCACATTGTTGTGCGCCTCCTGGTCGTCGTTCCACTGGCCGGCCTCCTTGAGCGCCTTTACCGCGCCCGGATGGGTTGGCACCGCCCACTTTTTCGTTTGACGATCGGCAGCAAGCCCGCCGGCGCCGGGAGCGCCATCCTTGTAGGCGTCGTAACCCACGATCATCGCCTTGGTGATGGCATAGACCTGGTCGGCGGCCTGCGAGCCATAAACGACAAAGATCGGGTAGGGGTAGTTTCCAAGTTCGATCGGCTTCTCCTTGGAGATGCCGGCGCCGCAGGTCGCCATGTGCCGGAAGAAGAACGAGCCGACCTTCTGCATCCGCTCCCATCCGGCCTTGTCGCTATGAGGAAGCGGCGGCCAGACCAGGCCGCGCGGCGAATTCTCGGCTTCCTTCGCCGGACCCGTGATCGTGGTTGCGAAGGCCGCATCGACGTCGTTGTTGAGCAGGCCTTTCCACATCGCGCCGTAGCTCGAGAATTCGACGGACTTGACGTCGCTCTGCTTGAGGCCGCCGAATGCCAGAACGGCCAGCGAATTCTGGTTCAGCGCCGGCGAGCCGACCACGAAGCCGACGCGCTTGCCCTTGAGCTCCTTGACCTCCTTCACGCCGGTGTCGCGCGCCACGCCGAGCGAGGCGGCATTGCAGTCGACTGTGGACAGCACCAGTTGCAAGGCCTGGGGTCCCCATTCCTTGGAGCCGAATTCGAACACGCCTTCCTGCGCAAAATAGCTGCCTGAGCCCATCGCCGATGACGCCGCCCTGCCGGCACGCAAGGGTGCGAGCCGCGCCACGTCGTTACCGGCGGGCAGCACCCGCAAATCGCTGCCGAATTTGTCTTTCATCATCTTGCCGACGGCGACGGCGATGTTGAAACCGGCGGTGCCGGTGTCGTAGGCCGTAAAGGTCATCGTCGGCGGCAGCTTGATGTCCTGGGCGTGAGCCGCTGGCGACGTCAGCAACGAGATGCTTGCGAGAAAGGCAGGCGCGAACGCCACCAGGCGATGGATCATGTTTCCCCTCCAAAGGTTTTCGCTGTGCGAAACTGTTCTTGTTGGCCGGATCATGTCATCGCGCGATGGCGATGGCAACGTCCGAGCGATTGATCGTGAAGTCAGATTGACGCGGAATAGTATCGGACAAAAGTCTATGCCACTTGTGGAGCATTCACGCTTCGAGAATGGCGAGGATATTTCCTTCAGCAACGACGTCGTCGGCATTGTGAAGAATCAATGTGAGTTTTCCCGCTGCAGGCGACGCGACCGGAATTTACATCTCGATGGCTTCGACTGAATGCAATGCATTCGCCATCGCCGATGTTGTTCCGGCCGCAACGACAAGCGCGCAGATGCGCCGCGCCACCTCGGTCACCATCCTGATGCCGGGCCCCCCAGATCTTCCGGGATCGCCTAACGCAGGTCTTGCCCTCGTGAGCGGCTTTTTGTTGTGGCGGCAGATTGCCTGAGGTAGCTTGATCTGCAAGTGGAATTTTATTCCGCATAACGGAAAATGGGCAGGCAGCGCATGGGACGACGCTCGGAACGGCTCAGTAAAGAGGGAATGCTGGCCAGCGATCTGGCAGGCGAGGGGGACGTCATTCAGGTGGTGTCGCGCGCGTTCGACGTCTTGCGCTGCTTCGAGGGTCACGAGGCGCGGCTCGGCAATCTGGAAATTTCCAACCGCTGCGGCCTGCCGCGATCGACGGTATCGCGGCTGACCCACACGCTGACCCGGATGGGCCAGCTGGTCTATCTGCCGCGCGACCAGAAATACCGCATCGGCCCCAGTGCAGTGGCGATGAGCACGTCGATGATGCGGGGCTTGCAGCTGCGCAATTTGATCCGGCTGCGGCTGCAGGATGTCGCCGAGCAATTGCCGGGCACCGTCGGTTTCGTCATTCCCGACCGTTTCCATCTGGTCTATCTCGAGTTCGCCCGTGCCGCCAACGCGCTCGGCCTGCATGAGAGCACCGGCAGCCGCATCGCGATGGCGAGCACCGCCGCGGGGCATGCCTATACGGCGGCGCTCGATGTCGATGTCGGCGACGCGCTGCTGGCGGAAATGGAGCGCGAGATTCCGGTGAGCGCAAAAGTGTTGCGGCCCCGCCTCGAAGCCAACCGGCGCTTTTTGCAAGAACACGGCTATGTCGTCGCCTGCGGGACGTGGAGCCCGCACATCAACGGCTGCGCGGTGCCGATGTGGTCGCCGCAGTATCAAACCTTCGTCGTCGTGACGATCGGCCTGCTGTCGGCGATGTATGACGAGAAGCGGCTGCACAAGGAGGTTGCGCCGCCAATGCGCGAGTTGGGCTTTGCGGTCGGCAGCATGCTCGAGGGCACCGACAGCGATATCTTCAGCAACCGGCTCGACCGAAAGCCGCTTCCAGTGGCGGCCCATAACAACAAGATCATCAAGACGGAGGATACGAATGAACTGGAAGCCGGAGCTCGACGACCTCGCCCGGCGCGAAGCATTCGCGCGCGAGATGGGAGGCGTTGACAAGGTCAAGCGGCAGCGCGACCAGGGCCGGCTCACCGTTCGCGAGCGCATCGACAGCCTGGTAGATCCCAAAAGCTTTCACGAGATCGGCGCGATTTCCGGTGTCGCCGAATATGACGGGCAGGGCGAACTCACCAATTTGACGCCGGCCAATTGCGTGTTCGGCCGCGGCAAGATCGATGGCCGGACGGTGGTGGTGGTCGGCGACGATTTTACGGTGCGCGGCGGCTCCGCCGATGCCTCGATCTCGACCAAGCCATTGATGGCCGAGGAGATGGCGCATGATTTCCGGCTGCCGATCATCCGCATCATCGAGGGTTCCGGCGGCGGCGGCTCGGTCAAAACCATCGAAACCAAGGGGGCGGCCAATCTGCCCGGAGGCATCGGCGGCACGCGCGCCTATTTGTACACCACCTCCAACATGGCCCGCGTGCCCGTGGTGGACTTGGGCCTTGGCTCGGTCGCGGGCCTCGGCGCGGCGCGGCTGGCGGCGACCCATTATTCCGTGATGACCAAGGCGTCGGCGATGTTCGTCGCCGGTCCGCCGGTCGTAAAACGTCTCGGTCAGGATCTGACAAAACAGGAACTCGGCGGCGCCGATATCCAGACCCGCGCCGGCGGCGTCGATCATGCCGTCGACACCGAAGAAGAAGCTTTTGCCTGCGCCAGGCGATTTCTGTCCTATCTGCCGTCGTCGGTCTATGAGCTGCCGCCGACCATTCCATGCGACGACGATCCGGAGCGCGCGGAAGAGTCCCTGATGAAGGCGGTGCCGCGCAACCGCCGCCAGGTCTACAAGATGCGGCCCGATCATCGAGGCGGTGGTCGACAAGGGCTCGTTCTTCGAGATGTCGGCGAATTTCGGCCGCTCGATCATCGCCGGCCTGGCGCGGCTGGAAGGCCGCGCCGTGCTGCTGCTCGCCAGCGATCCCTTTCATTATGGCGGCTCATGGACGGCGGACGCGTGCCAGAAGGTGGCGCGGTATGCCGATCTTGCCGAAACCTTCCATCTGCCGGTGGTCTACCTGATGGATTGTCCGGGCTTCATGATCGGCCTCGAAGCGGAGAAGGCGGCGACCATCCGCCACGGCGTGCGCGCCATGGCCGCCGTCAACCAGACCACGGTGCCCTGGTGCACCATCATCGTGCGCAACGCCTTCGGCGTCGCCGGCGTCGTGCACCAGCCGGCGGATCGGGTCTCGCTGCGCTACGCCTGGCCATCGGCCTATTGGGGTTCGCTGCCGCTGGAAGGCGGCATCGAGGCGGCCTACCGCGCCGACATCGAGGCGTCGGACGATCCGAAAGCGAAGCTGAAGGAGATCGAGGACCGTCTCAACAAGCTGCGCTCGCCGTTTCGCTCCGCCGAACGGTTCTGGGTCGAGGAAGTCATCGATCCGCGCAAGACCCGCTCGCTGCTCTGCGAATTCGCGCGGCTGGCCGAGCCGATCCGCACGCCGGGCCCGGCGACGAATTTTACGATCAGGCCGTGATGTTAGCACGTCGAGGGTGCGGAGCGAGGTGGCGCGACGTACTCGCGAGTAGGACGGGACTGCTTCGCCTCGACTCGCCCTGCAGGCGCGACTCGGGAGAAGACGGCCCTCCTCACGCCATCGCCGGCTTCGGACCGCCGCGAGATCGCCAGCACGATCAGCGCCGCTACCAGGCACAGCGCACCGGCGACGAAGAACGCCGGCAGATAGCTCGCGAACACCGTGCGCGACAGGCCGGCGCCGAACGCCGCGACGCCGGCGCCGAGCTGATGTCCGGCAAAAATCCAGCCGAACACCAGGTTGGCGCGCTCGGGTCCGAAGCGCTGCGCGGTGAGGCGCACCGTCGGCGGCACCGTCGCGATCCAGTCCAGCCCATAAAACATCGCAAACAGCGACAGGCCGTAGAACGTGAAATCGGTGAACGGCAGGAACAACAGCGACAGCCCGCGCAGGCCGTAATACCAGAACAGCAGTTTGCGATTGTCATAGCGGTCCGACAGCCAGCCCGAGGCGATGGTGCCGACAAAATCGAACACGCCCATCGCTGCCAGCAGGCCGGCGGCCTGGACCTGCGGAATGCCGAAATCGAGGCACATCGGAATCAGATGCACCTGGATCAGGCCGTTGGTCGAGGCGCCGCAGATGAAGAAGGTCGCAAACAGGATCCAGAACACCCGCGTCTTGGCGGCATCGCGCAACGTACCGAGGGCCGCCGCCATGATCGGCGCGGTGCTGGGCGGCGGCGCCGGCAGCGGCTCGGTGCCTTCATCGCCGAACGGCCGCAAGCCCACATCGCTGGGGCGATCGCGCATCAGCAGCAGCACGGCCAAGGCGGCGACGCCGAGCATCACACACACCAGCATCAGCGCGCCGCGCCAGCCGACGCTTTCGGTCAGGCTGGCCAGCAGCGGCAGGAACACCAATTGCCCGGTGGCGACGCTTGCGGTGAGAATGCCGACCACCAGCCCGCGCCGCGCCGAAAACCAGCGCGCCGCGATGGTGGCGCCGAGCACCAGCGCGGTCATGCCGGTGCCGAGGCCGATCACGACGCCCCACAGCAGCATCAATTGCCAGACCTGCGTCATCGCCAGCGAGACCACCAGCGCGGAGGCCGACGATCAGCAGCGACAACAGCGTCATATTGCGCAGGCCGTAGCGGTTGAGCAGCGCGGCGGCGAACGGCGCCATCAGCCCGAACAGAATGAATCGGATCGACAGCGCCGAGGAAATCTCCGCGGTGCTCCAGCCGAATTCCTTTTGCAGCGGCACGATGAACACGCCGGGCGCACCGACCGTGCCGGCGCTGATCAGCGCGGTGAGAAAGGTCACGCCGACCATCACCCAGCCGTAATGAATATTGCGGCGGGCGAGGGCGGCCGACAGCCAGTTCGAGATCATGAAATGTCCTGTCCGGAAATCCGGATGAAGATGCCGTGGTATCTCACAGACGGCGGCGTTAGTGAACGATCCGCTCCACGGCGATCGCGGTAGCTTCACCGCCGCCGATGCAGAGTGCGGCGACGCCGCGCTTGAGATTGTGCGCTTCAAGCGCATGCAGCAGCGTCACGATCAGCCGCGCGCCGGTGGCGCCGATGGGATGGCCGAGCGCGCAGGCGCCGCCATTGATGTTGAGTTTTTCGCGGGGGATTCCGAGATCGCGCTGTGCTGCCATCGCCACGACTGCGAACGCCTCGTTGATCTCGAACAGGTCGACGTCGCCGACGCTCCAGCCGACCTTGTCGAGCAGTTTTCGGATCGCCGGGATCGGCGCTGTCGTGAACCACTGCGGCTCCTGGCTGTGGGTGGCGTGGCCCTTGATGACGGCCAGCGCGGGCAGGCCGTCGCGATCGGCGAGCGAACGCCGCGCCAGGATCAGCGCCGCGGCGCCGTCGGCATTGGCCGAGGAGGCCGCCGGCGTGATGGTGCCGCCGGCGCGGAACGCCGGCTTCAAGCCGGGAATCTTGGCGGGATCGACTTTCAGGGGATGCTCGTCATTGGCGATGCTGCGCGGGCCCGCCTTTTCCACAACCGTGATCGGCACGATCTCGGCCCTGAACGCGCCGCCTTCCACCGCCTTGCGGGCGCGCGTCAGCGTCTCCATGGCGTAAGCGTCCTGATCGGCGCGGGTGAACTGATAGGCCTCGGCGGTGGCTTCGCCGAAATCGCCCATCGAGCGCCCGGTCTCATAGGCGTCTTCCAGCCCGTCCATGAACATGTGGTCGATGATCCGGTCATGGCCGGCGCGATAGCCGCCGCGGGCTTTGGCCAGCAGATACGGCGCGTTGGTCATGCTCTCCATGCCGCCGGACACCACGATCTCGGCGGAGCCGGCGTTGATGATGTCGTGCGCCAGCATCGTCGCCTTCATGCCGGAGCCGCAGACCTTGTTGATGGTGGTGGCACCGGTCGCATCCGGCAGTTTGGCGCCTCGCGCCGCCTGTCGCGCCGGCGCCTGGCCCTGTCCGGCCGGCAGCACGCAGCCCATCAACACTTCGTCGATCCGCTCAGGCGCCAGTTTGGCCCGCTCCAGTGCGGCGCCGATCACGTGGGAGCCGAGCTTGGGCGCGCTGAAGGACGACAATTCGCCCTGGAACCTGCCAAGCGGGGTGCGGGCGGCGGAAACGATGACGACGGGATCGGAAGCTGCGGCCATGGCGGGGCTCCTCAAAATCTTTGCGCGGGTGCTTTCACATTATGATCATCATATGATGCGCTGCAAGAATTGCAACGGCAGTGCGGGATAATTTGTCGTGAGAGGGATAGCTTTGCCGCTTCGGCAGAAACCGCTTAGTCCGCAAGACCTTCGAGCGCCGTGCGGATCGCGTTCTTGAACGCGGCGATGTCGCCGAGTTCATTGCCCAGCACCAGCGCGAGCCGGGTCAGGAACAGCGCCTCACGCTCGGCGCCGGCCGAATCGATCGCCATCGCCAGCGTCTCATAGGCGGCTTCGAGGTCGTTCGAACGGCATCGCGCTCATGGCATAGCTCTCCCCAGGCAAATCTTGGCGGTTCGCAGGATCTCGTCCGCTGCGATGGTCTTCCAGCGCCCGGCGATGTGCAGGTCGGGACGCAGCAGATAGAGCGTTCCCGGCTGCGCGCCGAACAGGCGGGCGATCTCGCCATCGGCGTCGGCAATCGCTCCGGCTTTCGGCGGTGAGCCCTGACATTGCACCAGCAGCGCAACAAAGCGCTTGTCGAGTTGGCCGAGCTGTTCGAGCAGTGCTGCCTGTGCGGCGTCCGGCGCACCATCGCAAAACAGGATCGCGGTCATGCCGTCGCCGGCGTGATCGAGCAGATGGCTGCCGTCGGCAAGTTTGGCATTGACCGAGGCGCTGCCGCTGACCGGTCCGGCAGCAAACTCGGCGTCGCGATCGGGATAGGGCGTCAGCGGGCTTTCCGAATAAGTGTAGGGCTGCATCTGCCGGGGATTGGCGAGGCCGCGCGGAAATTCGTGTTTGAGGCTAAGCGAGAGCGCAGCTTCCCGCGCCAGCCGCCAGCCGCGCGTCGGCGGGGTCATGAAGCGCGTGCTCTTGGTGGCGTTGGCGAACACTTCCAGCGTGGCGCCGCGCCGCTCCGGCGAATAGCTGTCGAGCAGGTTTTCGTCGGCTTCGCCGTTAAGCACGCGCGCGAGCTTCCAGCCGAGATTGTCGGCGTCCGCCAGACCGTTGTTCAACCCGCGCACGCCAAAAATCGGCACGATATGCGCGGCATCGCCGATGAAGAACACCCGGCCATGGCGATAGTCGTCGAGGCACAGCGTGTTGGCGGAATAGATGCTCCACCATTCCAGTTCCCAGGGTTTTGTCGTGACCGATATCCGCCAGGATCGCGCCGACGCGGGCGCGGATGTTTTCCTCGCGCAGGGCTTCTTCCTCGCTCTCGCCTTCACGGAGCTGGTAGTCGATGCGCCAGATGTTTTCCGGCTGCTTGTGGATCAGCACGGTGCCGCCGGGATTGCCGCTAGGCTCGAAGAAGGCGCGGCGCTCGGTCGGGAAATCATGGTCCATGCGGATATCCGCAATGACATATTTGCCTTCGTAGTTTTCGCCCTTCAGGCGCAGGCCCAGCATGGAACGAACCGGCGAGCGCGCGCCGTCGGCGGCCAGCACATAGTCGGCCTCAAGGCGATAGTCGCCGGCCGGCGAGGACGACATCGAGCGACACGCCGTCGGCGCGCGCGGCGATGCCGGTGAACTCGCTTTGCCAGCGCATGTCGATGAGGCCGCAGGCCGCGACCGCGTCATGCAGATATTGCTCGATATATTGCTGCTGCAGATTGTACATCGGCAGGTATTTCTCGCCCGGCGGATGCGGCATCTCGAGCCGAAAAATCTGTTCGCCGCGGTAGTAGCTGCGGCCAAACCGCCAGCCCAGCGCCTTCTTGACGAACGGCGCGACGGCGCCGATCCGCTCCAGGATATGCATGCTCGGCCGCGCGAGGCAGATGGCGCGGCTGCCGTCGTTGAAGGTGTCCTTGCGGTCGAGCAGCACGCTGCGGATGCCGTAGCGCGCCAGCACCAAGGCCGCGGTCATGCCGATCGGGCCGGCGCCGACGATCACGACTGGGTGCCGCGCGGCCACGCCGTCGAGTTCGGGCACGCGCTCGCCCCGAAGATCGGATAGCTGAAATAGAGCGAATCGAGCGGCCCTTTGCCGGCAGGTCTCATGCGTTTCCCTTGTGTGTCGGCGCGAGTCGATCGTTGCATCCGCCTATCGCTTGCGGTCGATAAATCCCTGCATCATCCGCTGCGGCTCGCCGGTCAGGAACGATTTTCCGAACACGCCAATCGAGAGGTCGACGGATTGCTTCAGCGGCAGTTCTTCCCATTGCCGCAGCAGGGCCTTCTGCGCGCGCAACGCTTCGGGGCCGCATTCCAGCAGCGCCGCCACGGTCTTCTCCACCGCGGCATCGAGGCCGCCTTCCGCGGCGACCACGTCGATCAAGCCCCAGGCCAGTGCGGTCGGCGCGTCGATGTTTTCGGCCGTCATCACCAGCCAGCGGGCGCGGCCCCAGCCGATCAGCCGCGGCAACAGCGCTGCATGGATGACGCGAGGGAATGCCGACGCGAACTTCCGGCATGCCGAACTGGGCGTCGTGCGCGGCAATGCGAAAATCGCAGGCGGCGGCGAATTCGAGCCCGCCGCCGAGGCACCAGCCCGGCATCCGCGCGATCACGGGCGCGGGAAAGCGCGTGCCGCCTCGCAGAGATCGCGCAAGCCGGTGATGAATTTTTCCGCCGAAGCCTGATCGAGTTTCGCCATTTCCTTGATGTCGGCGCCGCCGATCATGCTCTTCTCGCTCTGGCCGGCGATGATGAGCACGCGAATGCTCTTGTCAGTCGCCAGCGTCTCCAACCCTTCGCGGATGCCATTGATTGGCGGCGTGCCCAGGATGTTGAGCGAGCCGGCATTGCAGATCGTCAGGCGAACGACGCCGCGCGGGTCGCGGTCGACGCCGCAATAGGGATTGAGCATTTGCATGGACGGTCCTGGGGATCGTGGAGCGCTGCGCGCCACTTCCCGGGCAAACCATGGCCTTGTCAAGGGCGGGCAGGCGAGCGCGTTGCCATGCGGACGCCTGAAGCTATAATATGATGATCATCATTTAAAAAGGATGCCATCATGACCGATCACGCGATACCGCCGACCTGTTCGCGCCGCACCTTGCGGCGGGAGCGGGTGGTCGACTGGCAGGCGCCGATGCCCGTCGCGAAGGCCGCCGCCGCCATGTCCGGGCTCGAGGCGATGTGCGCGATCCGCGACGGCATCCTGCCGGAGCCGCCGATGGCGCGGCTGATCGATTTCCGGCTGCGGGTCGCCGAGCCCGGCCGGATCGTGATGGAACTTGAGCCGCATGAAAGCCTGGAAAACACCATCGGCCTGCTGCACGGCGCTACCGCCGCGGCACTGCTCGACACCGCCATGGGCTGCGCGATTTCGACCATGCTGCCGGCCGGCCAGGGCTCGGTCACGCTCGACCTGAAGCTGACCTATCTGCGGCCGCTGTCGGTCAAGTCGGGCACGATCGCGGCCGAAGGCAAGGTGATCAAGCTGGGCCGCCAGACCAGCTACGCCGAAGGCTTTGTCCGCGACGGAGCCGGCAATCTTGCAGTGCACGCCACCGCGACCTTCTCCATGATCGGCGAGCCCGCGCGAACGAAATAGATGCAGCTTTTCCCGGCGGCGAATGCTATTATATGACTGCAAACATATCATAAGGACCGGTGATGCGCTATTCCAGGGAACACAAGCTCGAAACCCACGCCCGGATCGTGAAGAAGGCCTCGGTGCGGCTTCGCGAAAAGGGCGCGCATGGCATCGGCGTCGCCGACCTGATGAAGGAGGCGGGCCTGACCCATGGCGGGTTCTACGCGCATTTCGATTCGCGTGAGGCGCTTGTCATCGAGGCCTTTGCCTATGCGATGGACCGCTCGACCGAGCGCTGGCGCAAGCTCGCCGAAGCGACCCCGCCGGAGAAGCGGCTGGCCACCATTGTGGATTCCTATCTGACGCCGCTGCATCGCGACGATCCCGGCCATGGCTGTGCCGTTCCGACGCTGGGCGCCGAAATCGCGCGCGAGAGCCCGAAGACCCGCAAAGCGTTTGCGGCCAAGCTCGAACAGATGATCGAGATGCTGGCCGAGCAGATTCCGGACCTGCCGCGCAAGGCCGCGCGCAAACGGGCGATGGCCACGATCGCGACCATGATGGGGACGATGGTGCTGGCGCGTATCGCCGGCACCGGCGATTTTTCCGACGAGATTTTGGGTGCCGGGCGTGAAGCCGTGCTCGAACGCGCGGCGCCGGCGAAACCCGCGGCGAAGAAATCCCGGGCGCGGCCAGACCAGGGCGTGTAAAAGCGGACGATTGGCTGCGACTGTTGCCTGGGAGTGACAGTAACGGGGATAAGTCTTCATTTATGCTTGCTGACGCAATTCGCTGCGACCGGAGTATTTTTATGAGACGCCTAATACTTGCAGTTGCCGCCGTTGCCATCAGCGCCGCGGGTGCATCTGCCGCCGACCTTCGCGCGCGGCCCATCACCAAGGCACCGCCAATGCCGGTCGCGCTGTACGACTGGTCCGGCTTCTATGTCGGCGCCAATGGAGGTTACGGCAGCAGTCGCAAGTGCCTCGAGGCGTTGCCGGGCGGCGTTTCCGCAGTTCCAGGCGGCGTGTTCTTCACCGGGGACAGCGGTTGCCACAATGCCACCGGAGGCTTCGCCGGCGGACAGATCGGTTATCGCTGGCAATCGAGCGCCTGGGTATTTGGATTGGAAGCGCAGGGGGATTGGGCTGACCTTTCGGGATCCCGGCTAGACGCTACCTTCGGCACTGCAGCGTTTGGAGGCGTGATCAATCGCTCTCGCGTTGATGCATTTGGCCTGTTCACCGGCCAGATCGGCTATGCGTGGAATTCCGTGCTGCTCTATGCAAAGGGCGGCGCTGCGGTGACTTCCGATCGTTACGACAGCCGCACCTCGCTCCCAAGCATCGTTCCCTTTACAACTGCCGCAAGCGAAACTCGCTGGGGCGGGACGGTTGGTATCGGTGTCGAGTTCGGATTGGCTCCCAACTGGTCGATTGGCGCAGAATACAATCATCTGTTTATGGGAACGCGCGACCTCATCAACACTTTCACGGCGTCGGGCGGACTTTTCCCCGCGGGAACCTTTTTGGGGACACAGCCGATACGAGTTCGTCAGGACGCCGATCTGGTCTCGGTGCGGGTCAATTACCGTTTTGGTGGCCCGGTCGTCGCGAGGTACTGATCCAGCCATCTCGATTTTACGTCTGAAGAGCCCCGGCGTGTCC
>CAVUNF010000003.1:0-103976 GCA_963742695.1 uncultured Alphaproteobacteria bacterium | reverse complement strand
CATCCGCCCGCCCGAGATCCTCGCCGTCGACGCCGAGGAGCCGTAAGAAGGGACGGCGTGCGTGTCCTGACCCTCACCAACTGGTACCCGCCCCACCACTACGGCGGGTACGAGCTGTCCTGCTTCGACGTGATGACGCGGCTGGCCGAACGAGGCCACGACGTCGCCGTGCTGTGCAGCGACCAGCGCCTGGCGACCGCCACCGAGCCGACGGGTCACGAGGCCGTGGTCGAGCGGAGCCTGCGGCTGTACCACGACGGCGAGGACCTGGTGCGGCCGGGCTGGCGGGGCCGGCGGGCCATCGAGCGCCACAACCAGGAGCGGCTGGTCGCGGCGCTGGAGCGGTTCGAGCCCGAGGTGGTGTCGGTCTGGCACCTGGCGGCGCTGTCATCGGGCCTGCTCACGACGTTGCGCCGGCGGCGGATCCCCGTCGTCTACGCCGTGTGCGACGAGTGGCCGGCGTACATGATGAAGCTCGACCCCTGGGCCGGACCCTTCGCCGGCGGGCCCGTGCGCCGGGCGCTCGGCCGGATCGTCGGTCGGGTCGCCGGTGCCCCGCTGGGTCTCACCGACGTGGGCGCCGCCGGTCCCGCCCTGTGGGTCACCGCCGACCTGCGGGAGCGGACCGAGCCCCGGTCGCGCCTTCGCTTCGCCGCCGACACCGTCGTGTACAGCGGCATCGATCGGACCGTCTACCCACCGCCGCACGCCTGAGAAGGGTTGCCGGCCCTGGTCGGGGCGGCTGGTGAGCACCGGCCGGTTCGACCCCCGGAAGGGGTTCGAGACGGTGATCCGGGCCCTCGCCCTCCTGCCCGCGGACACGACGCTGAGCCTGTGGGGCCGTGGCGGCGAGGCCGAGCAGCGCCGGCTCCGGGGCATCGCCGAGGAGCTGGGCGTCTCCGACCGGGTGGAGATGGGGTCGCCGCGAGCGCGACGAGATGCCCGCCGCCTACGCCGCCGGTGACCTGTTCGTCTTCCCCAGCGAGTGGGCCGAGCCCTTCGGCCTGGTGCCCATCGAGGCCATGGCCTGCGGCACGCCCGTGGTGGCGACGGGCGTGGGCGGCTCGTCGGAGTTCCTCGTCGACGGGACCAACTGCGTCCTCTTCCGCCCCGGCGACCCCGAGGACCTGGCCCGCGTCGTCACCGAGCTGGCCGCCGACCCCGAGCGCCGGGCCGCCCTCGTCGCCGGCGGCCACCGCACCGCCGAGGCCATGGACGTCGAGAACCTCGTCGACGTCATGGAGGCCTGGCACGTCTGGACCGCCACCGGCATGCCCGGCCCCGCACCCCGCCCCCCGGCAACTTTGAGCACGTCCGTGCTGGCTCCAGCAGCGAGCAGTGCTCAAGGTCGAGCGGGGTCGGGGCCGGTGGTGAACCAGACGGAGCTGCCGTCGAGGCCGACGGGGCCGAAGGCGGCCTCGACGGCATCGGGGTGGCGGCGGGCCAGCCAGTGGTCGAGCGCCAGGACGTGGGCCCGAGCGTTGCCCACCAGGTACGCCTGGAGCAGGTACTGCTCGTTCCAGCCGAAGCCGGCGCGCACCCAGCCCTGCGGGTAGTCGTCGGGCCAGAACACGTCGTGGACGTGGACGATCACGCCGTCGGCCAGCCGGGGGAGGACCTCCAGCACCAGGTGGACGACGTCGCTGCCGGTCTTGGCCACGTGCGAGGAGTCGATGAACAGCACATCGCCGGCGCCCAGGGCGTCGAACACCGACCGCGGCGTGTGCTCGACCCGCTCGACCCGCAGGGCCGACACCTGCTCGATCGAGGCCAGGAAGTCCCGCGGGTACGGCTCGATGCAGGTGAGGTCGGTCTCGAGCCCGCCGTCGGCGATGGCGCGGGCGGCGACGGTGGTCGACCAGCCGCAGCCGACCTCGACCATCCGCCGGGGTCGCAGCTCCAGCAGGAGCGCCCGCAGCATGGCCGCGTCCTGCGGCGGGAACTGGTCGTTGCCGGGGTCGTACCGGGGCGCCGGGCCGTTCGACATCGGCCACCGGTGGGCCGACAGACGGCTGAGCAGCGCCAGCTGGGCCGACTCCCGGACGTCGAGCCCGGGCGGATCGGCCACGTCGGCGGGCCAGACCCGAGCCCGCTCGGCCCCGTCGAGCAGCTCCGCCGCCGGCGGCACCGGGCTGTAGAAGTTCCCGGGGGCGAAGGCCTGGGGCGCCGCCGCCGAGGTGGTGGCCCCCCGCACCGCACCGCGGACCGCGCCTCCGGCCACGTCCCGGGCCCGGCTGGGAAGCGAGCGCACGCCGAGCCCCATCAGAAGCTGTAGCGCCGGGCGCTGGAGGACTGCCAGTGGCCCTTGCGGGCCTGGTCGCGGGTCGCCTCCAGGGCGGTGTCGAGCTCGGATCGGTCGTCGACCCAGGCCGGCCGGTGGACGGCGATGTTCGAGCCCATCACGTGGGCGACGGGCACCCGCGACCCGAGCTCGTTCAGCACCTCCGGGACGCCGCAGTCGCCGGTGAACCAGCCCCAGTTGCTGTAGTCGTGCCACAGCACCGTCCCGTCCGGCGACACCATGTCCAGCGCCACCTGGGTGTCGTGCTCGGCCGCCTCGCGGCTGTGGTCGGCGTCGACGAAGACGAGGTCGAAGCTGCCCTTCTCGGTGGCCGGCAGGACGTCGGGGCCGATGGCGCCGACCCGCCGGTCGACCCGGTCCTCCAGCGGCGTGCCCCGGTAGGCCTCGCCGTGCTGGGGGTCGATGTCGACCGCCGTGAGGTGAGAGGACGGGCGCGTTCTCCAGCAGCGCCTTGGCCGTGTGGCCCCGGTAGCTGCCCAGCCTCGAGGATGCGGGGCGGGCGCACCACCGACGCCAGCTTCATCAGCGTGATGGTGTCGTTGACGGGGGCGGCCCAGTCGCCCTTGGGCAGGACCCCGACCGTCACCTCGGCCGTCTCGAACCCGGGCCACAGGGCGGCCGGGTCGACCTCGGGCAGGGCCATGCGCCGCCGCTTCACCAGCAGGCAGAGGGCGAAGTCGACGTACGGCTTGCGCAGCACCTTCCGATCGACGACGGCGCGCGGCTTGGTGAGGAGGGCAGTGGCGGTGGGCATCGCGGACCTCAGTGCTTGACGGCCATGCGGCCGGTGTAGTCGGAGCGGGACAGCAGCAGGGCGGGGTGGGCGGCGAGGTGCTCGTCGGCGGCCTTGCGGGCGCCCTCCCAGTGGCCGTAGTCGTCGACGATGAGCACGCCGCCGGTGGCCAGGCGCGGGTAGAGGTGCTCGAGCTCGTGACGGGTCGACTCGTACCAGTCGGTGTCGAGCCGCAGGAGGGCGAGCCCGTCGGGGGCGGCGGCGGGCAGGGTCTCCTCGACGGGCCCGCGCACCAGGTGGATGCGCTCGGGCGGGTAGCCGGTGGCGTGGAGCAGACGCCGGACCTGGCCCTCGCCGAAGGTGTCCTCGGAGAACAGCGACCCGTAGGCCCGCTGGTCGCCGCCCCGGAGGCCGAGGCGGTCGCGGACCACTCCTCGGCGGCGGGGGCGTGGAAGGCCGACGTGTCGTCGTCGGTCGGCGCCGTCATGCCGGTGAAGGTGTCGAACAGGTACACGTCGCGGTCGTCGACGCCGGCGGCCTGGAGGCTGAGGACCATGGCCAGGACCGAGCCGCCGCGCCACACCCCGCACTCGGCGATGGCGCCGGGCACGCCCCGGGCGATGACGTACTCGGTGGCGTCGATGGTGGCCAGCAGCCGCTCGGGGCTGCCCATGGTGAACGGCAGGCAGCGCTGGACGATGCGCCGGTGCGCCGGTGATGCGGTGCTCAGGGGGTGCGGTGGCACGCGCTGTCGGGTCGGCCGGAGGTGCGGTGGTCGGACCAGCGGCGGGGCGGACCACCGCCCGGGCCCGGGTGCGGGCGGCGCCGGCGAGCGTCCGCACTGCCGAACGGCGGTCGTCGCGCCAACCCGACAGCCGGCGGTAGGCCGGCAGGTGCCAGCGCTCCGGCAACCGGCCGACGAGCCGCACCGAGCGGGTGTCGTCATCGAGCGGCGTGCCGGCCCACGGCGTGCGGGCGAGCGTGGCCCGGTAGCGATCGCGCCACGGGTGGGTGCTGAGGGCGTGCCACGGCTTGCACAGCAGCGGGCCCTCGAAGTGGACGACGGCCGGGTCGGCCACCGCCTCGGCCACGGCCGACGCCCCGAACACGCCCTGGGCCTGCTCGGGCCAGGCGAAGACGCTGTTCTGGGCGTTGAAGCGGGGGTGCAGGCGGGTCCAGCGGCCGGCGCACACCAGGTTGAGGGCGTCCTGGTCGGGCCAGGCGATCTGGTCGGCGAAGGCGGCGACGGTGTCGCCGATCTGGCCCCACGTGTCCTCGGCCCGCATCCGGGCCAGGTCCATCACCAGGACGCCGCTGTTGAGCACGTCGGCCGGATCGGAGAAGCCGAGGCCGGCGAGCCGGGGCCAGTCGGGGGCGGGCACGACGTTGGCCACGGCGCCGACGGGGGCGCCGTCGAGGTCGGCGGTGGCGAGCGACCAGAGGTCGTCGGCCACGAAGGTGTCGGCGTCGAGGTAGGTGACGCGGTCGTGGTCGGGCAGCAGCTCGGGCAGCAGGAACCGCAGCCACACCACCGAGCCGAAGCGGCTGAGCCGGGGCAGGTGGGCGACCCGGGCGGGGTCGACGGCGTGGACGGTCAGCGTGGCCGGCCCTCGGACCAGGTCGGCCAGGCGCGTCGGCGTCGTCCGCGGTGACGGTGCCGTCGTGCACCACGTGGAGGTCGAGGTCCTGGTTCGGGTGGGCGTCGACGCACGACAGCACCGCCGTGGCGCACCACGGCACGTACCCGGCATCGGTCACGAAGGCGATCGAGAGGCGATCGTCGGTCATCCCCGACGGCGACGACGGGCAGGTCCGCGCCTCCCGGGTGAAGAGCGTGTGGCGGTCGTGCACGCCGAGCGCGGCGCGGACGGCGGGGTCGGCGAAGACGGGCTCGTCGCGGACGAGGCGGTAGCCGGCGGCCTCGATGACCGGGAGGTAGTCGCGCCGGGCGCCGTCGGCCTCCAGGCTGGTGAAGCCCTCGGCCTCGTTGGGCACGAGGAAGAGGTGCGGCACCTCCAGCCGGGCCAGCTGGTCGAGCCACCAGCCGATGGCGTCGAGCGGGCACTCGGACCAGCTGTGGATGTTGCAGGCCAGGTCGAACGATCCCTGCTCCAGCGACGACACGTCGGTCAGCGGCACGGCCCGGGCCACGGGCCCGAGCGCCCGATGGGCGAGGTAGTGCTCGCACACGAACGTCGACGTGGCGATGGCGTCGGTGCAGGCGTAGTCGGTGACGTCGGGGCAGGCCGCCACGTAGCGGTGGGCCAGGCGGCCGTAGCCGGCGCCGATGTCGAGCACCCGGGGCGCCGAGCCGCCCAGCACGCCCAGGGCCGAGTCGAGGAAGAGCAGCTCGTTGACCGAGTCGAGGAGGTCGCGCGAGAGCCGGGGCAGGCCGTCGAAGTCGTAGGTCCAGCACCCGAAGGCGCCGTCCTCGCCGAGACGGTCGAGCAGGCCGGCGTGGTCGCGGTGGCGGACGTCCTGCGCCCACACGAGGTACTTGAGCTCGGAGATCCGGCGACCCTCGCGGTAGTGCCAGATGTAGGCGTTGTCGCCCCGGAAGCGGGTCAGGTCGAGCCACGGGTCGAGGCGGTCGGCCGACCAGCGGGAGTGGGTGCGCACCGCCGGGTCGGCGCCGGCGTACGCCTCCTCGCAGCGCGCGCAGCCGAGGGTGGTCGGGGCGCAGGGCGTCGGCCGTGCCCGGCGGCAGGGGGACGGTGTCGTCGACCAGGTCGGTGAGGAAGCGGCGGTCGGGCTCGCTCAGCCGCTCGACCAGGACGCCCCGGCGGAGCAGGCCGTCGCGCACGGCCCGGCCGGCCCGACGGGCCGGGGCGGGGAGGGACACGAAGGGGGCGGAGGTCATGGCGCGCCTCCGGCGAGGCCGTCGCCGCAGGGCGACGACGGCGCCGTCGAAGGCGGCCCGGACGCCGGGGAGGCGCGAGGGCCCTGTCGTCGACGGCGAGGGTGTCCATGCCGTCGCTCACCAGCCGGAAGCCGTGGCCGGTCATGAGGTCCTCGGCCCCGTCCCGGTCGGTGCGGTCGAGGTGGAGGTGCTCGTAGAGGACGAGGCAGGGGCGGAGGCGGGGCAGGTCGATCAGCTCGCAGGACCTGGCGGTCGTAGCCCTCGGTGTCGATCTGGACGACGTCGACGTGGTCGAGCCCGTTGCGAGCGCAGAGCGATGTCGAAGGTGACGCACGGGACCTCGATGGTCTCGATGCGCTCGGCGATGTCGGGCACGAGGTGGGCGTGGCTCATCACCACCTCCCGGCGGAACGAGCCCAGGGCGTCGTACCAGCGCCACACCGCCTCGTCGTCGTGCTCGGCCTGGCGGAGGAGGTGGAAGGGCTTGGTGCCGTCGACGTCGGCGATGGCCACGTTCTCCAGCGAGAGCCGGGGGTGGTCGCCGTAGCGGAGGGCGAGACGCTCGAACACGTACGGGACGGGCTCGACCATGACGCCGCGCCAGCGGGAGCCGAGGATGGCCTCGCGCAGCGGGTCGAGCTGGGTGCCGTCGTGGGCGCCGACCTGGACGAAGGTGGCCTCCGGCAGGGCCTGGGCCAGGGCGAAGACGACCTGCTCCAGGGGACGGTCCGGGCGGTGAGGGCGGACCCGGGCCCGCACCGCCCGGGCCCGCTCCTGCCCTCGCACCGCCAGCCGGGCCACGCCGGGGTGGTCGCGCCGCGTGCGGCGGGCGACCCGGGTGGCGACCGTCCGGGCTCGGCGTACCGAGGCCCGGGGAGCCCGGCGGAGGCGGGCGAGGTCGAGGTTCGTGCTCGTGGCAGTCGGCTCATCGGACGCGCACTCCGATCTGGAGGGGGGCGGGGCCGTGGACGTCGGGGTCGGGGGTCGCCGGCGACCCGGACGACGGCGCCGTCGACGTCGTGGGCCAGGACCTGGCGGCCCTCGTCGCCCAGGACCTGGAGGGTGAGCTGGTAGGTGCCGGGGCGGAGGGCGGCGGTGAAGCCGACCTCGAGCCGGCGCCCGCTCGCCGGCGGCGAGGGTGCGGTGGCGGCGGCGCACGGCGGAGAGCATCTGGTAGGCGATGGCGCCGTCCTCGGCGTAGGCGGTGAACATGACGTGGGGGTCGACCAGGTCCTGGCGGGCCTCGAGCGTCGCCCGCAGCCGGTAGCGCACGCCGGGCACCAGCTCGTCCGCCACGGCGCCGGACCCGTCGACCACGGACCGGTCGGACAGCGACGGCGGCGGCCTCCGAGCCCGACTCGGCCGCGTCCCCGCCGAGCAGGCGCTGGTGGACCCGCACGGCCTCCTCGGCCGGCCCGTCGAACACCTTCCGGCCGGCGCTGAGGACGATGGCCCGGTCGCACACCTCGCGGATCGTGAACACCGAGTGCGAGACCAGGACGACGGTGACCCCGCGGGCCCGCAGCTCGGCCATGCGGGCCAGGCAGCGCTGCTGGAAGGCGAGGTCGCCCACGGCGAGCAGCTCGTCGACCAGCATCACGTCGGGGTCGGTGTGGACGGCGACGGCGAAGGCCAGCCGCAGCAGCATCCCCGACGAGTAGAGCTTCACCGGCGTGTCGAGCACGTCGTCGGCCAGCCCGCTGAAGGCGATGATGTCGGGCGTCACCTCGGCCAGCCGGGCCCGGGTCAGGCCCAGCACCGTGCCGTTGACGACGATGTTCTCCCGCCCCGACAGCTCCGGGTGGAAGCCCACGCCGATGCTGATGAGCGGGGCGATCCGCCCGGCCACCCGGACCCGCCCGACGCTGGGGGCGGTGACGCCGGCGAGCAGGCGCAGCAGCGTCGTCTTCCCGGCATCGCGCAGTCCCTTGGCGCGCGCGGTGCGGACGAAATCGGCGCCGAGCACTTCCAGTACTGCGGTGCGCGTCAGCCGCGCGATCGGCCCGACCAGCACGAGGCCAAGCGTGGTGGCGGGCAGGATCAGGCTCGGCAATCCACCGTCCCATATCGGGCCGGTGCGGCCGGTGAACGGCAGCAGCGCCCATTTGAAGCCGACATACTGGATCAGGATCAGCCCGATGAAGAACACCGGCATGGAAACGCCGGCCACCGAGCAGGCCATGATGACGCGATCGGCGAGGCGGCCGCGATTGACCGCGGCCAGCGTTCCCAGGGCCAGACCGCTCGGCACCGCGATCAGCATCGCGCCGAGCATCAGTTCGACGGTCGGGCCGATCGTCATCGCCAGTTCTTCGCTCACCATCCGGTTCGAAATGATCGAGCGGCCGAGATCGCCGCGCAGCACCCGCAAGATGTATTCGAAGAACTGGACGGCGATGGAGCGGTCGAGGCCGAGTTCGAGCCGGATGGCGGCGATGGTCTCAGCCTTGGCGTCGGGCCCGGCGATGATCATCGCGGGATCGGCCGGCACGACCTGCAACAAACAAAAACAGAGGAAGAGAACCCCGAGCAAGGCGGGGAACGAAATCAGCAGACGATGGACAATCTGTTGTCCCATGCGACGCCAACGGACCGGTTCGGCCAAAGGACAACGCAGCGGCGCGCGCCGACGTTGTGCAGTCCCCTCCCTTGGCAGCCGCGCTTCGTCCGACGTGCGCGAGCTTTGATTATTTGCGGATACTGGCATGCACCGAACGCGGCGTCACGTCCAAACTGTCAAAACCATTTCGACCTGCGCTCCCTTGTCGCGCGCAACTAACGCGCATGAAATCGCGAAGGCTCTATGAAGGTGGAGATCAATCCCGCTACACGGAATTCGAGAGGCGCGATGGGAGGACAGGGAAATAAGCAGGGCCCTGTGCGGATCACCAAATGGCGCGATGATGGACTTATGCCGCTGATTTGCCCGACATGTCAAATGGCGGGTAGATCAAAATTCCGTGCCGGCACCTCACGGTATCTTTGCATGGGGTCGTTTTCGATATTTTGTTGGAGAATGAGAAATGTCAGCGCTGCTGTCGCGCCGCGAGTTCATGAAAGGGAGACGATGCCGCCAATTCTGGGATTGTTGTTTGGCCTGGTTGCGATGACGTGCTTGTCGGCCGGCGCTTTTGCCCAAGCCGATTATCCATCGCGGCCGGTACGGATCGTCGTCGGTTTCGGACCTGGTTCCGCCGCCGACTTGACCGCGCGGGTGATCGCGCAGCGGCTGTCCAAGACGATGGGGCAGCAGTTCGTCGTCGAGAACAGGCCCGGCGGCGGCAGCACGGTGGCGGCGGAGCAGGTCGTGCGCGGGCCGAAGGATGGCTACACGCTGTTCATCGGCACCGTGGCGAATGTCATCAATGGCGTGATGCAGCCCAATCTCGCGTTTGATTTTTCGAAGGACTTCGCGCCGATCGTCTACACCACGTCGTCGCCGAATATCCTGGTGGTGCATCCCTCGACCGGCGTGAAGGATGTCAAGGAGTTGATCGCCGCGATGAAGGCAAAGCCCGAGCAGTTTTCCTACGGTTCGTCCGGTGTCGGTACCTCGCCGCATCTTTCCGGAGAATTGTTCAACATGATGGCCGGCACGAAGATGGTGCATGTGCCGTATTCGGGAAGCGCGCAGGCGGTTACCGATCTGCTCGCGGGCCGCACCCAGGTGATGTTTTCTCCGGCTTCGACCGTGCTCCAGCATGTGGAGTTGGGCCAGCTCGAAAGCATTGGCATCGTCGGAGCGGACGCGCGCCACCGCCGCGCCCAATCTTCCAACCGTGGCGGAGGCCGGTCTGCCCGGGTTCGACACCAGCGTCTGGTTCGGCGTGGTGGCGCCCGCAGGCACGCCGGCCGACATCGTCGAGAAACTCTCGCGCGCCGTCAACGAAGCGCTCAAGGACGCGGAGGTGACGAAACCGCTTCACACGGCCGGACTGGATATCAAGGGCGGCACACCCCAGGAATTCGCCGCCTTCATTGCCAGCGAATTCGAAGAAGTGGAACGACGTCGTCACCGCTGCGGGCCTTCGTAGCCAACCCGCCAAATAAACTCGAATAAGTAAAATGGAAATCTGACATGGCAAAATTGCGTGCGGTCGAGTGCCGCGAGTTCATCAAGGCGGCAATCGAGAAGGCGGATCAGATGGGAGTTCCGGTATCGATCGCGGTGGTCGGCCCGGAAGGCAATTTGATCGCGCTGGAGCGGATGGACGATGCGGGCTTTGTGACGCCGGAAACCGCATGGGCCAAGGCTTACACGGTCGCCGCCTTTCGCTCGATGTCGCCGCGTTTTCCCGATGGGCTGGTGATCCAGCAATGGTTCAAGGAACGCAATCCGCAATTGATGATCGCGATGGCGGTGATGACCAACGGCCGCGTCGCCGCGTCGGGCGGCGCAGCACCCGTGTTCAAGGGCAACGAAATGGTCGGCTGTTACGGCATCAGCGGTGCGACCTCGGACCAGGACGAGGTGATTGGGCAATATGCGCGCGACAAGGCCGGCTGGGCTCATCTGCCTGCCGACGACACCACGCCCGCCGAGGTCAAGCAGCATATCAACGAGTTGTATGCGAAAGCCGGCATCAAGGACCGCGAACTCTAGCGCAGGCCCTCATAGACCATGAAGCCGCGGGCGACCGCCAGTTTGCGCAGCGCGCGCGGGATAAACCGTTGCGGCGGGTGACCGATGTAGCGCCACGACGTCACCTTGAAATCCCGGAGCAAGCTCAGTTCGCTTTCGAACGGCGCCAGTAGTCCGGTCAGGCTTATCGGAGCATGGGCGCGGGCGGCGAACGGCAACAGCAGCAATTCCAGATGCGCCACCGTGCCGTCTTCCGCGGTCGCGGTGATGCCGGCGACGGCGGCCAGCATTTCTTCCGAAACCACGGCGATGATGTCTTCGATCTCGCGGCGGCCGCCTGATGTGAACAGCCCGGAAAAACTCCGATCCTTCAGGTCGCCGCCGAGCAGGGCGCAAAGCCTCGTTCCGGCGACGCGGAACGGATGACCGGCGGTGCCATCATAGGACAGCACGAAGATATCGCCGAGCAGTTCGCGCACAGCACCAGGCTCGATCTCGCTGCGGTCCGGCGCGCGTGCCGCACCGCGCTTGCTGTCCCAATATGCAAAGAACTCGCGACTTGACGGATGCTTCATGCCCAACCTGATCCCCGCGCCCGGCTCGGCGGGACAGATCTGTCCCGCTTTCGCGCACGCGTGTTCCCTTGTTTGTCTTGCAGGACAGGCTTTGCAGCGTCCATGCCGCAGCCGCATTTCCGAGGGCTTTGCGGCAGGTTTGCGCCGTTAACGTTAAGTTAACTATGACCTTGGCGATCGGCGGGAGCCTGCTAGGGTCCGGCGCATTGCAGCTCCCGCCGGTTTCTCCAGGTGCCGGCGAGATTGCTAGACAGGTTGGCGGCAAACAGTTTGGTCATCGTGCGGGGAGGGGTGGGGATGTCACCCGGGGCCCTCGCGCGCAAGGTCAGCACGGATCAGGGAGGGCTTCTCAGGCCCTCCCTTTTTCTTTGTGTTTCCGTGGCTGCGGCGACACCGTGCTTGCACCGCAGCGCCAAGCCGCCTAATGGGGCGCAATCGCTCGCGTGAGCCGCTCGCCCCAGGTCCAGAGCCCTTGGAATCTCCAACAGAATCCCGGCCCGAATTGCCGCAGGACGCCCCGCGCGAACCGATCCTGACGCTGCCCGGCGCGCTGACCGCCTATGTGCTGCTGCTGGCGGTCATTCATTTGCGGGTGTTGCTGCCGCCCGACCTCGAATACTGGACCATCGAAGTTTTCGGCTTCATTCCGAAGCGCTACGATTTGACGCTGCTGGCGATCACGTTCCCCGGTGGCGCCGGCGCCAAGGCCTGGACCTTCGTCAGCTATTCGCTGCTGCATGCCAATCTTAGTCATCTCGGCTTCAACGTGCTGTGGCTGCTGCCGTTCGGCAGCGCGCTGGCGCGTCGCTTCGGCGCGATGCGGTTCTTTGCATTCATGGCGGTGACGGCCGCCGCCGGCGCGCTGGCGCATCTGGTGACGCATGAGCACGCGATAGCGCCGATGATCGGCGCTTCGGCGTCGGTGTCCGGCACCATGGCGGCCGCGATCCGCTTCGCCTTCGTGCAGGGCAGCTTCCTCTCCTTCAGCCGCGGCGACGCCGATGCGGCGGCGAGGGTGCCGGCACTTTCGCTGATGCGCGCGTTGCGTAACGGGCGCGTGCTCGGTTTTCTCGCCGTCTGGTTCGGCGTCAACATCATCTTCGGCGTTGGATCGATTGCGATTGGCGCCGAGGGCGCCAGCGTCGCCTGGCAGGCGCATATCGGCGGATTTTTCGCAGGGCTCCTGTTGTTCTCGCTGTTCGATCCGATCCCGCGCACCGCGGCGGATGCTGCGGATGCGTCATCCTCCGACGCATCGAATCGCGGCTGATCGCCGCTTGCGGCGCAGCGCGATTTCATTCATCATCCTGACGTGTGAGGCAAGGTACGCGCGCGTGGCGCGCCCTGGTACCCGCGTTTGCCGATTGCGCCTGCAACGAAAGCGGCGCTGGACTGTTGATTGAAGACACACTGTTGATTGAAGACACAACAAGGGAACAAGACCGCGCTCGCTCAAGGGCGCAATTGGCTTCAGGGAGACAGCAATGACGGTACGTGCAATTCTCGATTCCAAAGGCCACCACATCCAGAGCGTCGAGCCGGACGCCAAGCTCTCGGCTGCGATCAAGGTTTTGGCGGAACGAAAGATCGGCGCCGTACTGGTGATGAGCAAAGGCAGTATGGAAGGCATCCTGTCCGAACGCGACATCGTGCGCGTGCTCGGCGAACGCGGCGCCAAGGTGCTGGATGAGCCGGTCAGCGCCGTGATGACCCGCAAGGTGATCAGCTGCAAGCAGGCCGACACCGTCAGCGCGATCATGGAAATGATGACGTCGGGAAAATTCCGGCATTTGCCGGTGGTCGAGGACGGCAAGGTGGTCGGCCTGATTTCGATCGGCGACATCGTCAAGTCGCGGGTCAAGGAATACGAGACCGAGCAGGAAGCCTTGCGCGACTACATCAAGACCGCCTGAACAAACCCGAGATCGAATAGCGCTGTCGGCAGGCCGGATTTTTGCCGATCAGGGCGTCTTGTCGACGACTGTGCCTGCGTCGCGCGCGCCCGGCGCCAGAATGTCGATCGCTTCCTGTATCGACTCGATGGCCCGCTCGGCGGCGCGCGCGCCATGCGCGATCAAATCGTCGGCGCGGTGGAAATCGAACCAGCCGATCTGGCCGACGCGGGGCGAGATCAGCAAATCAGGCGGATCGCCGGCGAGGCGGGCGCGGGTGATACGGTCCTGCATGATATTGAAGGCGTCGACCATCACGGTGGAGATGCCCGGCCGCCCGCCGCCGCCGAAAAACTCGCGCTTCATGGAGCGCTCGAGCGAAAACAGTCTGCCGAAGCCGCGTTTCGGCGAGGCAGGTTCGGCCACGGCTTCCGGCGTGACGGCGACCGTGACCTCGGCCGACGGGCCGTAGGCGTAGATCGTCGTGCTATGGGCGAACACGTCGCTGGAGAGATTGGCAGCGATGACGATTTCCGCACCAAGTGCGCGGGCCGCCGATACCGGCACCGGATTGACCAGCGCGCCGTCGACCAGCCAGCGGTCGCCGACCAGCACCGGCGAAAAAATTCCCGGCAGCGCATAGGAAGCGCGCATCGCGTCGACCATGCGGCCATGAGTCAGCCAGATCTCGTGCCCGGTGCGGACTTCGGTGGCGACCGTGGCGAATTTCAGCGGCAATTCCTCGATCAGGGTCTGGCCGATGGCGGCTTCCAGCTGGGCTGCCAGCTTGTCGCCGCCGATCAGGCCCGAGCCGTTGAGGCGGATGTCGAGGTAGCCCAGGACGCTTCGCGGCTGCAGGGAGCGTGCCCATTCTTCCAGCGTGTCGAGATGTCCCGCAGCGTAAGCGCCGCCGATCACCGCGCCGATCGAGGTGCCGACCACGACATTGGGAACGATGCCGTGGGCGACCAGGGTCCGGACGATGCCGATATGGGCAAATCCGCGTGCGGCGCCGCCGCCCAGAGCGAGGCCGATCACCGGTCGCCGGATGCTGCCCAGCCCAACCTTGTCGCGGCCGTTCGAGCCGTTTTGGCCGCGTCCGATCAAACTCTCCAGCACCGAAAATCTCCTTGGCGGAGGAAACTTATACGCTACGGCTTCAGCCTGCCAGATTGGGCCACAAGCATGGTTTATGCCGCCTCGGATCGGCCTAGGCAGGGATTGTGACTGGACCGCGACTGCGGTGTAACACTTGGGTTATTGACCGGTTCCCGTCGGCCCACTAGCGGACAGATCGATCCGCAGGCTTGAATTTGCCGCGTTTTCAGTGAAAAGCATGCGTCATGACCTCAGGGGGAAATCGCATTCATGGACCCGGGCGGGGCGGGCGCCTGCTCCCGGCGCTAACGCTTGCTGGTATGCTGGTTTCGGCCATTCCAGCCTCCGTCTCGGCCCAGATGTTCACGGACCGGCCGCCGCCGGTGCCGCCTGCGTCCGTTCCCGAACCCCCCGGCGCCATGAACCTTGCCCCGCCGTCCGGGCCGCCGTCGATTCCGGTTCTGCCCCCGCCGCTCACCCAGCCTTCGATCGTCGCGGTGCCACCGGTTACGCCTGCGCCACCCCCGGCCCCATCGACGGCCGGGCAGGCCGTGCTGTCGCTGACCGCGCGTTACGGCAAGGACCTGCCGGTCATCAGCAACGGTCTGGTGTGGCGGGTGTTTGCGGACCGGCCGGACGAAACCGGCACTTTCAAATTGATCCGCGAGGAGCGCGGGGCCACGCCCAACATCGTGCTGCCGCCGGGCGGCTACGTCGTCCATGTGACGCTGGGCCTGGTCAGCGCGGTACGGCCGGTCGCCCTCAAGGCCGAGACCGATCGCCAATCGTTCCTGCTTCCCGCCGGCGGCCTGCGTATCGAGGGCCGTGTCGGCACCTCGAAGATTCCGCAGAACCAGATCTCGTTCGCGATCTACAAGGGCAGCCAGTTCGAAGTCGGCGAGCGGGCCTCCTTGGTGCCGAACGTTGCCGCCGGCGACGTCGCGCTGCTGCCGGAGGGCACCTACTACATCATTTCCAACTATGGCGACGCCAACTCCGTGGTGCGCTCCGACATCCGCGTTCAGGCCAGCAAGCTCACCGACGTGATCATCACCCATCGCGCCGCCGTCATCACGCTGAAGCTGGTCGGCGACAAGGGCGGCGAGGCGCTGGCCAACACCGCCTGGTCGGTGATTACGCCGGGCGGCGACGTCATCAAGGAATTGATCGGCGCCTTCCCCCGCGTCGTGCTCTCCGAAGGCGAATATCGCGCCATCGCCAAGAACGAGGGCAAGGTGTACGAGCGCCCCTTCAACGTCGTCAACGGCGTCGATGGCGAGGTCGAGGTCGTGGCGCGGTAGCGAAATTATCGCAGGACCGCAGTCGGCGCAGCAGGCAATCACGCGGCTCGAATGCCGGTCACGATTCCCACGATTTTCCGCTGCAGGTCGGAAGACTGGCTGGACAGTTTTTCGGCGGCATCGAGCACGGAAGTCGCGACCGTTCCGGTCTGATCCGCCGAGCGGGTCACGCTCGATATGTTGGACGAAATCGCATGCGCCCCGGTCGCGACCTGCTGGACGTTGCGGGCTATTTCCTGGGTAGCCGCACCTTGCTCCTCGATCGCGGCGGCGATGGTATTGGCGATTTCATTGACCTTGTCGATGGTCGAGGCAATGCCGCGGATGGCGCCGACCGATTGGCCGGCGGCGGCCTGGATCGCCGATATCTGCGCGGAAATCTCCTCGGTCGCGCGCGAGGTCTGGCTGGCGAGGTTCTTTACCTCCGAGGCCACCACCGCAAAGCCCTTGCCGGCCTCGCCCGCACGCGCAGCTTCGATGGTCGCATTCAACGCCAGCAGATTGGTCTGACCGGCAACGGCGCTGATCAATTTGACCACTTCACCGATCTTCTCGGCGGCCTGCGACAGACCTTCAACCAGCGCGTTGGTATGGTTGGCTTCTTCGACGGCTTCGGCCGCAATCCTGGTCGAGTTCGCAACCTGGCGCCCGATCTCGGTGATCGAGGCGGAGAGTTGTTCGGCCGCCGACGCCACGGTCTGAATATTGACCGTGGTTTGCTCAGTTGCCGCCGCGACCGCGCCGGCCTGTTGCGAGGTCTCGGACGCGGTGTTCGACATGATCTGCGCCGACGAATTCAGATCGGCGCTCGCCACCTGCACGGTTTGCACCACGCTGGCGACGCTTGCTTCAAGTTCATCGGCAAGCCGCGTCATCGCCGTGGCCTTCTCTTCGCGCGCGGTTTGCTCGAGCCGTTCCCGATCGGCTTGCATATCCCGCATCCTGACCGCGTTGTCCTTGAACACCAGCAGAGCGCGCGCCATCGAGCCCATTTCGTCGCGCCTGTTTGAACAGGGCACGACAACGGATATCGCGCCGGCGGCAAGTTCGCTCATCGCCTTCGTCATCTGGCCGAGCGAGCGCACGATCCGGCTGATCACCACCCAGAAGGTGATCGTCGCAAGCAGCAGCGAAAATGCCATCAGCATGCCGTTCAGCACCAGCATCTGCAGGCTGTCGTGCTGGGCGGCTTCAGCCAGCCGCGTCGCCTCCTGGCTCGCCAGCGCGCTCAGCGCAATCACTTCGTCGATGGCCGCGGTGGACTGGCTGAACCATTCAGCAGAACTGACCGGATAATTGCCGTTGCCGGTTCCGGCGGCGTAGATTCCCTTGCGGGTTTCCTCGAAGCGGCGAAACACGCTCTCGTTCAGTCGTTGCGCACCCGCGGCAACGGATGGCGGCGCAGATGATTTGGCGGAGTAGGCCTGCACATAGTCCCAGGCGGCTTCGACACGGCCGCGGAACATGCCGAGCGTGCTGATCTGTTGCGAACTCATGGGCTTTACCGCGGCCACCAGCGCTGCCACGGCGGCGCGCTCGCGGCCGAGATATTCGCTCATGATCCAGAGGAAATGCTTGAAGTTCTGGATGCTCGACAGCCGCGCCTGCACGCTATCCTCGTCCATCGCCGCGGCGACGCGCAGGTTTTGGCTGGCCGAGATCATCGCCGTGATGGTCGGCGCCCATTGCGACACCGTCGCAGGCTGACGCGCGCTCGCAGCCTTGGCGAGGTCGACGTCGGCCTGCCGTCGAATTGCCGACACCTGTTCGAAGGCCTGCTTCGCTGTGCCGATCAATTGATCCCTGTTGGCAAAACCTTGCGTGGCGATGCGGCCGAGCGCGCGCTCGAAAGGCTGATCGGCCGATTTGCGGAAGTTCGCAATCGCTGCCAGTTGTGCGTCCGTCGCCGGATTGGCGGCGTTCAGCGCGAGATTGGTTGCACCGCGTTCGCGCGCCCACTGACCGGCGCTTTCAAGCAGCAGGTCCGCGGTTTGATTGATCGATGCAGCGTCGAACGCCATGGTGCGCTGCAGGCTTGCATGATGCAGGACGTAGCTTGAGACCCCGAGGCCCAGCAGCGACAGCAACGCAACCGCCGTCACAAGCATGTTGCGAATGTTCCAGATCGTTCCACTGCTGGTTGCGGTAGTGGTCATTGGCGTGAGCCTTCAATCAAAAATTGAAAGGAGCCAGTGACACTCTTTCTGATGGTCACGGCGGCAATTAGAATCGCAGGAGCTATCAGCTCTCAAATGTTTCTTGCCCGTCAGACGCGGGAAAAATATGCAAGCAATATGTTTAATTTGACGTGAATTAGCCGGAGCGCCCACGCTGCGGGTCGCGCGAAAACTGCGCCGTTAAGTTGAAGGTGCTTGCGCGCACACGTCACTCAAAGCGGGTGACGATGTCAGCCAGTGCGGGGCGCGGACGGTCTTCGCTCGGCTTCGAGGGCGTGCCGATGTGAATGAAGCCGGCGAGCTTTTCGTCCGTCTTCAGTCCCAGTCCTTCAAGCACGTCGCGGTCAAACGCAAACCAGCCGGTCAGCCAGCACGCGCCGTAGCCGAGCGCGGTTGCCGCGGTGACGATGTTCATCGCGCTCGCGCCGGCGGACAATTCCTGCTCCCATGGCGGGATCTTGGGATGCGGTTTTGTATAGCTGACCACGCCGATCACCAGCGGCGCGTCGGCAAACCTTCGTTTCTCGATTTCGATTTCCGCCGCCGACGCTTGCGGATTTTTCTGCGCGAATTCCCGTGCGATCACTTCGCCGGCGCGCATGCGGCCTTCGCCTTCGAACACGATGAAACGCCACGGCGTCAGCTTGCCGTGGTCGGGCACGCGCGCGCCGATGCTCAGAATGGTTTCCAGTTCGGCAGGCGAGGGGCCCGGACCGGTCATCTCGCGCGGTTTCACCGAGCGGCGGATTTTCAGGAGTTCAATGGCGTCGGGCACTTCGGTTTCTTTCATGGGAGCAATCGGCGGTCTGATACCATGGAGATAGGAAGCCAACGAGGTAATCAAAGCGCATTTAGACCGATTGTATCGTGCCGTTGCCGCCGGCATTCCGGCGCGCCATTGACCCTGCCGCTAGGCCTGGGTCCGCTTCACCGGCATCTTCGCCGCCCGCTCCAACAGGTCCTTGCCGAGATCCTCCAGAATCTCCCGGCTCGCCAGAAACAGGCTGTGTCCCTGGTCGGTCTCGATCGCCAGCGCCACGACTGCCGGCTGGTTGGGATCCGGAATCAGCTGGTAGGCCCGGATCGGATAGGCCGGCAGTTGCTGTTCGTCGGTGGCTGGTCCCCGGGCCATCAGGCCTTCAGCCTCGCCCGCTTCACATCGGGCGGGGTGGCTTCATCGACCAGTGCGGCGATCGCATCGACCGTCGACATCACCGTCTGGCCCTCGCTGCCGAGCCTGCGGATCGAGACCGAATGGCTCTCGGCTTCCTTCTTGCCGACCACCAGCAGCGCCGGGATCTTTGCCAGCGAATGCTCGCGGACCTTGTAGTTGATCTTCTCGTTGCGCAGGTCGATCTCGACGCGCAGGCCGGCGCGCCGCGCGGCGGCTGCGACCACCTTGGCGTATTCGTCGCCCTCGGAGGTGATGGTGGTGACGACGGCCTGGATCGGCGCCAGCCAGAGCGGAAAATTGCCGGCAAAATGCTCGATCAGGATGCCGATGAAGCGCTCCATCGAGCCGCAGATCGCGCGATGCACCATGACCGGGGTTTTCTTCGAACCGTCGGCATCGATGTAGAACGCACCGAAACGCTCCGGCAAATTGAAGTCGACCTGGGTGGTGCCGCACTGCCAGTCGCGGCCGATGGCGTCGCGCAGCACGTATTCGAACTTCGGACCGTAGAACGCGCCTTCGCCGGGATTGATCGAGGTCTTGATGCCCTGGTTGTGGCCCTTCGCCTCGATCTCGCTCAGCACGGTGGCCATCACGCGCTCGGCATGATCCCACATCTCGTCGGTGCCGACGCGCTTCTCCGGCCGGGTCGAGAGTTTTATCGTGAGTTCGCCGCCGAAGCCGAAATCCGCATAGGTCGACATGATCAGATCATTGATCGTCAGGCACTCGTCGGCGAGCTGCGCTTCGGTGCAGAACACATGGGCGTCGTCCTGGGTGAAGCCGCGCACCCGCATCAAGCCGTGCATCGCGCCTGACGGCTCATAGCGATGCACCACGCCGAATTCGGCCAGCCGCAGCGGCAGGTCGCGATAGCTCTTGAGGCCGTGCTTGAAAATCTGCACATGGCCGGGGCAGTTCATCGGCTTTAACGCAAACCAGCGCTTGTCCTCGGCTTCGTCGCCGGCGGATTGCGCCGCGAACATGTTTTCGCGGTACCAGTCCCAATGGCCTGATGTCTCCCACAGCGACTTGTCGAGGATCTGCGGTGCGTTGACCTCGCTGTAATCGCCGGTCAGCCGCCGGCGCATATAGGCGATCAGCGCCTGGAAGATGGTCCAGCCCTTGGCGTGCCAGAACACCACGCCGGGACCTTCTTCCTGGAAGTGAAACAGGTCGAGCTCGCGCCCGAGCTTGCGGTGATCGCGCTTCTCGGCTTCCTCGATCTGCTTCAGGTAAGCGTCGAGCTCTTCCTGCTTCGCAAATGCCGTGCCGTAGATCCGCGTCAGCATCGGGTTGTTGGAATCGCCGCGCCAATAGGCGCCCGCCACCTTCATCAGCTTGAAGGCGTTGCCGATCTTGCCGGTGGACGTCATGTGCGGTCCGCGGCACAGATCGAACCAGTCGCCCTGGTAATAGATCTTGATCGGCTCGTCGCCGGGAATGGCGTCGACCAGCTCGACCTTGAAAGCCTCGCCCTTGTCGCGGAACACCTGCTTCGTCTTCTCGCGGTCCCAGACGTCCCTGGTGAAGGGTTTGTCGCGCGCGATGATCTCGCGCATCTTCTTTTCGATCGCGGCAAAGTCCTCCGGCGTGAACGGCTCGTTGCGGAAGAAGTCGTAATAGAATCCGTTCTCGATCACCGGACCGATGGTGACCTGCGTGCCCGGCCACAGCGCCTGCACCGCTTCGGCCAGCACATGCGCGGCGTCATGCCGGATCAGCTCCAGCGCGCGGGAATCGTCGCGGTTGATGAATTCGATCTTCGCGTCATGCTCGATCGGATCGCCGAGATCGGTGACCACGCCGTCGAGCGCCATCGCCACCGTGCGCTTGGCCAGCGACGGCGAAATGCCCTTGGCGATGTCGAGGCCGGTGATGCTTTTGGGGAATTCGCGCCTGGCGCCGTCGGGGAAGGTGAGGGCGATTTTCACCTCGGGCTCCACCGGCTTCAGGTTGGTGAGGCTGTACTGGAATCCGGACGCGGGCGCATTCTTGTCGGGCATGGGTATCTCCTAATGCTCACTCCTGCGAACGAGCGCAGGTAAGCGGGAAGCAGCGGTATAGCAGGCGATTTGGGCGTTGCAATGCGGCATTTCTAAGAAAATCGGCGATGCGATGGCCTTAGTGTTGAACGGGTGAAGCGTCATGCTGGCGATGGCGGCCACTGAGCCATTAACCGCCTCAAATCGATAAATCTCATGCCTGCGATGACAAATAGTCCGGTGTCGTGTCCTTTTCTTTGCGCAGGCGGTGGCCTACATGCACGTGCATGAAGCATGTGCCGGTGCCCGCCCACGTCGAACGCCGCTTTGCGCCGACCGCGTTGATGCTGGGCAATATCGTCACCGGCTGTTCGGTGCTGGCGCCGGCGGGCATGCTCGTCGAATTGTCATCCGGTCTCGACGTCAGCATTCGCGACGCCGGCCTCCTGATCACCTTCGGCGCCATCATGCTGTGCATCGGCTCACCCGTTACGGCGTGGCTGACCAGCCGGATCGAGCGCCGCACGCTGCTCGCCGTCACGCTGGCGGTGATGGCGCTGACCAATATCGCCTCGGCGTTCGCGCCTGACTATGCCAGCCTGCTTGTGATCCGGCTGGTCATGCTGGCGGTCGGCGCGCTCTACACGCCGCAGGCGGCGGGCACCGCCGCGCTGATAGTGCCGATTGAAAAACGCGGCAGCACCATCGCCTATATTTTCCTGGGATGGTCGCTGGCGGCGGCGGTCGGCCTGCCGCTGATTGCATTCATCGCCCATCGTTACGGCTGGCAAGCGGTTTACGGCAGCATCGGTCTGGTCGGCTGTATCAGTGTCGTTCTTCTGGCCTGGCGTCTGCCATCCGGACTGGTGGGGTCTCCGGTTGACCTGAAGACATGGGCCGACGTCGGGCGCAACCGCACCATCCTGTTGCTGCTGTCGGTCACGACGCTGCAGATGTCGGGCCAGTTCGTGGTGTTTACCTTCATGGCGCCACTGCTGACCAAGCTGACGCAGGCAAGTCCCGATGCGGTCGGTCTGGTGTTCGCGCTCTACGGCGTGTTCGGTTTCATCGGAATTGCGATTGCGACCCGCATCGTCGATGCCTGGGGCGCCTATAAATCCTCCGTGTTGTTCACCTCGCTGATTCTGGCCGGCATTACCGGATGGGCGCTGAGCGCCGGCATCTATCCGTTGATGGCATGCTCGGTCGCGATCTGGGGATTGGGTTTTGCCTCGACCAACTCGATGCAGCAGGTGCGACTGGTCGGCGCCGCACCGCAACTCGCGTCAGCCTCGGTGTCGCTCAATACCTCGGTGCTCTATATCGGGCAGGCGGTCGGCTCGGCGATTGGCGGCATCCTGTTCGCCCGCGACCTGCTTTATGCCTCCGGATATGTCGGCATGGCCTTTGTTGCGACGGCCCTTGTGGTCGTGACCCTGACCCGTCCTCGACGGGTTCCAGCGGTCTCATAAGCGAACGGTTCCGCGAAGCGAGAAGCCGTCGACAAGATTTTGTCACCGTGCTTTCCTGATCAATGGGGAATTTGGAAGGCGAGGAGCAATCGTGGGGACATGGAAGGTCGCGGCATCAGCCGCGGGAGCCGTGCTTGTGCTGGCAGGCATGGCGTTGGGGACGGACGAGGCAACCGCGCGTGATCGCGCTACCGGCTGCAAGACCGGTCCGATCAAGAGCATGAGCGAGCTCGACGACCGGGTCGCGGCCTGCACGGTCACAATCGACAGCAGCCGCTCGCCGGCGCAGCTTGCGCTGGCGCTGTCGTATCGCGCACAAAATCTGATGCAACTTAAGAAATGCGATGCCGCATTCGAGGATCTGATGCGGGCCAAGGAGATCTCCCCGTCGAAAAAGGGGTCGGCTTACTACGATCTGCACATGTGGATTTCGGCCTACTGGCAGAACTGCAAGGGAGATTTCGATCGCGGTATCGCCGTGCTCAACGAGGCGACCACGATCCTGCCGCGGGATCCGGCGGTCTATAACCAGCGTGCCAACATCTATCGCGATAAGGGCGACTATGCTTCGGCGCTGGCCGACATCAACAAGTCGATCACGCTGATCAACAACGATCCCTACCGGGCCTCCGCCTACAACAACCGTGCGCTGATCTGGAAGATCATGGGCGAATACGACAAGTCCGTCGCCGATTTCAGCGTAGCCATCAAGTTGATGCCGAAGAATCCGAAATATTACGCCAATCGTGGCGATGGCTGGCGTCTGTCGGGCAATCTTGAGCGGGCGCTGCAGGACCAGGATCGCGCCATCGAGCTCTACGCCGGCGGGCCCGGCGTCTCGCTCGGCCTCACGCTGCGCGGAGAGACGCTGCGCTATATGGGCGAGTATGAGCGCGCGCTGTCGGATTTCAATCAGGCGCTTCGTTTCGAGCCGGATTACGCACCGGCGTTCACCGGTCGCGGCATGACGTTCGAGCGTTCCGGCGATCTCGAGCGCGCGAAATCCGATTTTCGCGCGGCGCTGGCGCTGAACGAAAGCGCCGGCCGTGGCGATATCTCGAAATCGGCCCGCGAAACCGCGGAGGCGCGCCTTGCGGCGCTTTCGTCGGGCGCACCGCAACCCACGATCCTGCCGGCGCCGATCAGGGCGACATCGCGACGTCATTGCCAACCCGCCCGGTCGCGACGCCGGTGGTTGCGCCCGCCGTCGCAAAGGCGACCGCCGCCAAGCAAGGCCGCCGCGCCGCGCTCATCATCGGCAATTCCGCCTACAAATCAGTTGCGGCCCTGCCAAATCCGCGCCGCGATGCCGAGAAGATGGCGGCCACCTTGCGTGCCCTCGGTTTCGACGATGTCACCTTGGCGGCGGACGTTTCGCGCGACAAGATGATCGAGGCGCTGCGCAGCTTCGCAGCCTCAGCCGACAAGGCCGACTGGGCGGTGGTGTATTATGCCGGCCACGGGATCGAGGTGAACGGCGTCAATTATCTCATTCCGGTGGACGCCAAGCTTGCCTCCGATCGCGACGTGCTGTTCGAGGCGATGCCGCTCGATCAGGTGATGGCGGCGATCGACGGGGCGAAGAAGCTGAAGCTGGTGGTGCTCGATGCCTGCCGCGACAACCCGTTTGCGAACGCTGCGGCGTCCTCGTCGCCGGCACCTGTTGCGGTCGCGGCCAACCCATCGAATGACGGCACCCGAAGCGTCAGAACCCGGTCGCTGGGCAAAGGTCTCGGCGAGCTCAAAGTGCAGGGCGCTTCCCTGGTGGTCTATGCCGCCAAGCACGGCCAGACCGCGCTCGACGGCGAGGGTGAAAATTCACCTTTCGCGGTCGCCGTGGTACAGCGGATCGCAACGCCCGGGGTCGAGATCAACAAGCTGTTTCGTCTGGTCCGCGACGACGTCATGGAGGCCACTGCCGGACGGCAGGAGCCTTACACCTATGGATCGTTGCCGGGGCGCGAGGACTTTTTCTTTGTGAACAAGTGAGAAAAATGCTCGCCAATAAGCCTCATTCCCAAGGAATTTTGCCAAGGGATATTTTGCACAGCGATAATTTGCCGGTAACAGTCTGGACGTCCAAGGGGTGCGTTGTCCGTGTCGTCAGGGCTAAAGGGGTGGAGTGAATGAAAAAAGTATTCGCATTGGTTCTGGTGCTTTGTTCTCCCGCTGCATTTGCGCAAGACAAGCCGCCGCCGACCGTCGGAGGCAAGCCGCTGGTCCAGATCAAGCCAAAGGACGCGGCGGCGCCGAAAGCAAAACCGCAACCGGTTGCCGTGAGGATGCTGGCCTGTCTCGACATCGACGACGAAACCAAAGAGCGGCTGAATTGCTACGACGGAATCTTCCCGCCCAAGCCGAAGGCGAGGGTGCCCGCCCCGAACGCCGTCACCGACTGCACCGCCTTCAAGGAAGAAGACGGACGGCTGAAATGCTTCAACAGCTTTGCGGAGAAGCTTCCCAAGCCATCCGAAGTAGCCGGAACCGGCGACTTCAGTCGCTGATGCGCGTCAGCACCGCCTTGAAGGTGACGCCGGGCAATTGCAGCGCGGCACCTTCGAAGTCGACCATGTCGCCGTTCGCCGTTCCCTTCAGGGTGAGCGTGATCATGTCGGTTCCAAACAGCGGCTTGATGTCAGGGTCGTCATTGTGACGCTGGGTCGATATCTTGACGTGGATCTCGTCGCCCTTGCCGTTGTAGTTCCCGATAAAGGCAAATCCGGAATTGCCGCCGCGCAGTTTGCCTGACGTGGCGTAGAGCACGCCACTGCCGGTGCCGTGAACGGTATGAAATTCTACCTTGTAGAGGCCTTCCCGCAAACCGTATCCCCGATGTTGATGGATTTGTCGGGCGCACCCTATGGTCCGGCAGGTGCGTCGAACAATGCCGCGCGCCGCATATCGTGCGACGATCGACATCACATTTTGATCAACGGTATGATGACAAGCCTGGATTGACGGGGCGACGAAAACCGTGCCGGATTATCGAGTTGCAGGCGCTGCTGATGTCGCTACCCGCGTCAGCGCCGGTGTTGCCGCCATTTTGATCAACACGTCCTTGATGGGATGGTCGGTCCAGGCGCGCGTGACATAATCGCGATGTGTTACGCCCTCCGGCGTCTCCAGGAACACGACGCTGCCGGGCCGCAGCGCTCCGTCCATATTATCCGAGATGGCGATGCCTTTTTCCTTCAGCATGGCCATCAACTCATGCTCGTGCCGCCGGGTCGAGCGGGTATAGGCGCTGACAAAGAAACCGGTGCGGTTGTCGGCAATCCAGGTCGCGAACTTGTCGAGTTCGCCATAGACCGCATCGAGCAGGAACACGCCGCGCACGCGATTGCCGAGCCCGCCGACCTCGAGGCTCCAGGCTGCCGGCATGAAGCCGCCGCTGTAGCCGACGATGATCACCGGCATGTTGGCAAAAGCCTTGGCCGCGCGTGGATCGCCGCTGAGACGGACGAGGTGTTCGGTCGATTCCGCGACGAAGCGCTTGAGGCCGCCGGGCTGCCAGAACTTGCCGGCGCTGGAGTTGGCGGCATCGACCGCGAGTTGCGGCGCCAGCAGCACCGCATTGACGCCGGAGTCCGAAATCTGCTGCGGCACCAGTTGCCGGTCGCGCACGTCGCGTTCCAGCGTCGCGCCGTTGCCGTGGAAGAACACCACAATGACGCCCGGTTTGCGCGCATCGAAATGTTCCGGGACGTGCATCAGGACGCGGTTGTCGTTGTAGGTCTCGTCCTGCCAGTAGACCCTGCCGCCGTAACTGCGGTGGCCCTTGCGTTCGCCCTTGGAGATATCGAGGAACGGCTCGTCGGTGCGCGGATTGTTGCCGAGATAGGGAAACGCCGAGGATTTCAGGCCCACCAGCGTGGTCTGTGCCTCTCTGGCCGCCGGACGCTGGTAGGGCAGGTCGGGGCCCAACGACGCCACCCGGTAGGGCGCGGGCTGCTGCGTGCGGCGCGCGCGCGGCGCGTCGGTCGATTGCCGCTGCACAAAACTCTCATTGGCGGTCGGAAAGCGATCCCTGAACTGCGGCGCCGGGAAACGATCTTCGAACGAGTCACCTGCCGCGGCCTGCGAGTTCGCGGCCAGCATTCCCGCGCTCGGCGCCTTGCCGCATTGAACCAGAACGAATGAAAGAGGCACGAATATCGAGAGGAGGGCGACCCAGCGCAATCGATGAGCGGCAACATATTCCGGAGCTTGCGCCGCGCATCCGCAGCCGGCGAAGTCACACGGCTAGCGCGGTTGTATGTCCGGAATTTCGGAGTAGCTCCGACCATCCCCCACTGCCCCAATGTCCGCCAAAGTTCGGCGTATGTCAGCTCGCTAGCGTTTCGGTAACGTTAAGCCTCCGGGAAAATTCCCCAGTCCCGGAAACAACAAAAGAGCACGAAATCTTGTCGCGATTGTGGGACCGCCACTTTGTTTTCGCAATGCTATCGGCCTTCGGCGAGGGTTCGAAGGCGCTAAACGGTATTTAAGTACCGAATTGTGGTTGCGTTTTAAATCATTGTTAACATTGCTTGAATTGACGGGAGCCAGCCTGCACGATGAAAAAATCGAAGGGCATCACGCCCGGGGCTTGGACGGGCATGGCGACATCAGGAACGGGAAGCGCGCCATCGCCAGGCCAGCTTCCCGGCGGCGGGTCCTCGGTTTCGGTCACGGTGGCTACCGCCATCGTGGTTGCCGACATGGTCGGCGTCGGCGTCTTCACCAGCCTTGGTTTTCAGGTCAAGGACATCCCCTCCGGCTTTTCGATCCTGTTGCTATGGAGTGTCGGCGGCATCGTCGCGCTGTGCGGCGTGTTTGCCTATAGCGAACTCGGTGCGATGTTTCCGCGCTCGAGCGGCGAATACAATTTCCTGACCCGCGCCTTTCATCCGGCATTCGGATTTCTGGCGGGCTGGGTGTCGGCGACGGTCGGATTTGCCGCGCCGGTCGCGCTGGCTGCGATGGCATTCGGGGAGTACGGCAAATCGGTGCTGCCGGACGCCCCGCCGCTGGCGCTGGCCATCGGCGTGGTCTGGCTGGTGTCGCTGGTGCAACTCGGCGGGGTCAAGCACTCCAGCACCTTTCAGATGGTTTCGACGATCCTGAAAGTCGTATTGATCGTCGCCTTCCTGATTGCCGGCTTTGCCATCGGCAACCCGCAGCCGATCTCGTTCGCTCCCTCGGTTTCCGACTTCACCCATATCACCAGTGCGCCGTTCGCGATCGGCCTGGTGTTCGTGATGTATTCGTTCTCGGGCTGGAACGCTGCGACCTACATCATCGGCGAGATGCGCACGCCGCAGCAAAGCCTGCCGCGGTCGCTGCTGTGCGGGAACGCTGATCGTGCTGGTGCTGTATGTCGCGCTCAACGCGGTGTTCCTCCACACCGCGCCGATCGACAAGCTGGCCGGTCAGCTCGATGTCGCCCGCATCTCCGGCAGTCACATCTTTGGCGAACTCGGCGGCCGCATCGTCGGCGCCATGATCTGCATCGGACTGATCTCCTCGATCAGCGCCATGATGTGGATCGGCCCGCGCGTCATGATGACGATGGGCGAGGACATCCCGGCGCTTGCGGGCATTCGCCCGCAGATCGCCGCAGGGCGCACCGGCCTATGCCATCCTTTTTCAGCTCGCCGTCGCCAGCCTGATGCTGTTCACCCGCAGTTTCGAAGCGGTGCTCGACTTCATCCAGTTCGGCCTGCTGTTCTGCTCGTTCTTCACCGTGCTCGGCGTCATCAAGCTGCGCATCACGCACCCCGATCTGCCGCGGCCCTATCGCACCTGGGGATACCCGGTAACCCCGGTGGTTTTCCTGCTCGTGACCGCCTTCATGATGTACTATCTTGTGACCGAGCGGCCATTGCAGTCGTTTCTGGGTGTTCTGATTATGATTTCCGGGCTGGTGATTTACGCCGTTTTCCGCAAGCGGGCCGGCTGGGGCGCCGTGACCGCAGCCGCAAGCCGCGATTGAAGATGTTTCAGCCCGCAAAAATTGCAGCGCTGGTCGCGGCCCTGTTCCTCGCGGTCGTGCTGCCCGCGCGCGCCGCCGATACGGTGACCGCAGACGACACCGCGCGTTTCCTGGCCGGGATGCCGCCATCGGCGGACTCGCCGCTGACCGCGCTGACCAAGGACCCTTCGTGGCAGCGGCACGCCAAGTTCTTCGATACCGCGTTCGGCCAGCTTGAAACCCGCCAGCTTTCGAAAATCCGCAGCCTGGGCCAGAACCAATCTGGCGGCGCCGCGGCCGACCATGTTCTACATGTTCAGCGGTCCGGACTTCCTCTATGCCGACACGTTCTATTCCAAGGCCTCGACCTATGTGCTGAGCGCGCTCGAGCCGGTCGGCTCGGTGCCCGATCTGACGCGGATTGCCGCGCGGCGGCGTCGGCGCCGCACTTCATAACGTCGAGCGCTCGCTGAGCTCGATCCTGAGCTTCAGCTTCTTCATCACCAAGCAGATGAAGACCGACCTCAGCGCCGGACAGCTCAGCGGCACCTTGCCGATCCTCTATGTGTTTCTGGCGCGCTCGGGCAAGACCATCCGCGACGTCAGTCCGATCGCGCTCGACGACAAGGGGGCGGCGTATTTCGCCAATGAAAATCCGGGCCCGAACGCCACGCGCGGCGTCCGCATTCTGTTCGCGGGCAGCGATGGCGAGGAAAAGACGCTGTATTATTTTTCGACCGATCTTTCCAACAGCGGCGTCAAGGTCATCGGGCTTCCTGAATTTTTGCGCGACGCTGGCGCCCGGCAACAGCCTGATCAAGAGCGCGTCGTATCTGCTGCATTCCCCCAACTTCACCACCGTCCGCGACTTCATTCTTGCGAACAGCGCGACCATCATTCAGGACGACAGCGGTGTGCCGCTGGCCTATTACGATCCGAGGAAATGGCGGCTGTTCCCGTTCGGCCGCTATGCCGGCCCGATCGGAGAATTTCCCGGAAGACATCAGCCGGCCTATGGCGAGCTTTCCGGCGAGCGCAGCCGATGGATTTCGGCATCGGCTATCGCTGGCGCTCGCATGAATTGAATTTGCTGCTGTCGGTCAAGCTGCCTTCCGACGGAACAAGCACCGTGGAGGCGACCTCGACGGCTGAGCCGCCGCCGCGGCCGAAACGGCCGCGAGCGCCGCGTCCGCCGGAGCCCATTCCGCCGCCCCGGGGTGGATTCCTCTGGTTTCGCTAGCAGCGAAACCTACGGCGAATTGACGCTGCGCCAGCGTCCGAACCGCCACGGCAGATACCAGTGCGCACCCGGTGGCCGTACCAGCGGCACATTGTCGATTCCCGACGTACCCCAGGGCTGGCAGCGCAACAGCCGCGCCAGCGTCATCCAGCCGCCGCCCCAAAGCCCGAAGCGCCCGATCGCCTCATCGGCATAGACCGAGCAGGTCGGGAGGTGACGGCAATTGTATCCGACCAGCAGCGACAGCGTATGCCGGTAGATCCAGATCAGGGCGCGGCCCGCATTGCGCGGCAGCCGTTGCATCGCGCCGGCGCAGTCGGAACAGCCCGAGGAATGCGGAGATGAATGTTTCATGGGCGGTGTGCTGAAAACCTATCCGTAGATTTGCGGGGTTCCTTGGCACGGAACCAGCAGTCCTGATATTTGCGCAACATATTGCCGAATATCGCAAATTTTGCAGTGCTGTGCAGCAAATGTTAATGGACGCCTCTGTGTTCGTAAGGCTAGTTTTTTCATTAATGCCATTATGACAGAATCGTATGGCGTTGAATGGGGCCGTTACCAACTGCTCTTGGAGCGCGGGGGAAAGGAACCAAATTGAGGTTCGTTAGGTCGCTTGATTTCCGCGGCTGGGCGCTGCTCGGCGCCACCGCCATCTGTATCGCCTTGCCTGGCGTCATGGCCGCGCTTGGTGGTTCAGCGCATGCCGGCACAACCCTCGAAGAACGCAAATTGCCGATGCGGTTCAGCTGGATCGCATGCCAGCCGAATTGCCCGGGTTGGGTCAGCGCGGTCGGCATCGTCACCGCGGACAGCCCGAAGGTTTTCGATGAATTCGCGCGCGGGCGTCAGCTCAGCGGCGCCACCATCGTGCTGGATTCCAGCGGCGGTTCGGTCAACGACTCGATCGCGCTCGGACGGCGCTGGCGCAGCCTCGGCGCGCGAACGACTGTCGGCATCAGCGTCCTGACCCGCACCGCGCAGGGCTACCGCGCCAGCGTCGCGCCCGAAGCCTATTGTGAATCGATGTGCGTGTTCCTGCTGCTGTCGGGCAAGACGCGTTACGTGCCCGACGCCGCGCGTGTCAGGGTGCATCAGATCTGGATGGGCGACCGTGCCGACGATCCCAAGGCGGCAAGCTACAGCGCACAGGATCTGATGATCGTGGAGCGCGACATCGGACGTCTCGCCAAATACACTTTCGACATGGGCGGGACCGGCGATCTGTTGTCGTTGTCGCTGAGCGTGCCGCCGTGGGAAGATCTGCACCAGCTGACGCGCGCCGAATTGCAGCTGGCCAACCTCGTGACCACAGAAGCCGTTGCCGACGTGCTGCCGCAGATGATCGACAGCTCTACGGTTCCGGTGGCGGAGCTGCCGGCCAAGCCAACCCAGGATCGCTTCGTGAGCAGCGCGGTGCAGGCTGAGCCAGCTCCGGCTTCGGCGAAATCGACCAAGACAGCGGAAGCCAGCGCGCCGACCGGCGGCGCCGTGACGGCCCCGGCGCAGTAGAAGCGCGAAGTCTCATCCATCAAAGGATGTCATCATCCGCCAACGGGTCGCGCGAATGCGCGCCCGATGACAGGCTCCGGCGGATGATCCGGTATTTCGCGACGTCCGTGATCAGCCGCGATTCTCGGGATATTGGATGCCCGCCTTCGCGGGCATGACGACCGAGCCCTACGCTGTCGCCGGCTGCTTGGCCCTGGCTTCGATCTGGCCGATCGCATCGACCACGGCATCGAAGGTCAGCATCGTCGAGGCATGCCGCGCCTTGTAGTCGCGCACCGGTTCGAGCAGCGCGATATCGGCCCATTTGCCCTCGGGGGGCTTGCCGTTTTCCTTCAGCATCTTGCGCACGGTCTCGCGCAATTCGCGCAGCTCGCCGGCGGTGGAGCCGACGACGTGGCTTGCCATGATCGAGGAGGAGGCCTGGCCCAGCGCGCAGGCCTTCACGTCATGGGCAAAATCGGTGACGACAGGGCCGTCCATGCTGATGTCGATCTTGACCGTCGAGCCGCACAGCTTGGAATGCGCGGTGGCGCTGGCGTCGGGGGCGGCGAGGCGTCCGAGCCGGGGAATGTTGCCGGCCAGTTCGATGATGCGCTTGTTGTAGATGTCGTTCAGCATAGGATTGAGGTCTCGGGCCCAGGGGGCTGATCATCCGCCGATCGCCCTTGGCGACCGTGTTCCATGGTCCTATATATGGGTGGAAGCGGCGGAAATACAGTCCGGCCGCTTTCCCGGCGACCGGGAGAGAACCAAAGCGGTCGCCGCGGTGTTGGATAATGTGGGACTCAGGCGTCCGGCGGCACACCGCCCCGTCTGCCCGGTGACACTCCGGTCACAGCAAGGACCGGTCGAACGGAGTTGAGATGGACGCGCTGATCAAATCCCTACGCCCTGGCAAGCCTTCAGACGGCAAGCCTTCCGATGTGAAACCTGCGGACAGCATCATTCCGGAAACCCGCCCCGCCGAACTGGATCCCTCGGAGTTCCTGGCCGCCGCGGTGCGCGCCGACCAGCCGCGCCCGTCGCGCGCCGAGGCCGAGCATGCGGTGGAGACGCTCCTCGGCTATATCGGCGAAAACCCGGCCCGCGAGGGCCTGTTGGATACGCCGCGCCGGGTGGTCGAAGCCTTCGACGAACTTTATGAGGGCTATCACCAGTGTCCGGCCGAGGTGCTGAACCGCACCTTCGGTGAGACCGCGGGCTATGACGATTTCGTGCTGATCCGCGACATCGAATTCACCTCGCAGTGCGAACATCACATGATGCCGTTCTATGGCAAGGCGCATATCGCCTATACGCCGGTCGAGCGGGTGGTCGGCCTGTCCAAGCTGGCGCGCCTGACCGATATCTTTGCCCGCCGGCTGCAGACCCAGGAGCATCTGACCGCCCAGATCGCGGCCGCGATCGACGAAATTCTCAAGCCCCGCGGCGTTGCAGTGATGATCGAGGCGGAGCATACCTGCATGTCGGTGCGCGGCGTCGCCAAGCATGGCGCGACGACGTTCACCAGCCGCTTTACCGGCATGTTCCGTGACAATCCGGCCGAGCAGGCGCGTTTCATGTCCATGGTGCGAGGGTCGCAGCGCTAGCCCTCGCTGACTTCTTGCGAGGGCTGCCGTGTCCACATCCACAGATATCAATGCAATCGAGGAAGGGCTGGCGTTCCGGCCCAAATTCGACGCGTCCGGGCTCGTGACCTGCGTCGCCACCGATGCGGCGACCGGCGACGTGCTGATGGTCGCGCACATGAACGATGAAGCCCTGCGCAAGACCATCGCCAGCGGCGAGGCCTGGTACTTCAGCCGCTCGCGCAATGCGCTGTGGCGAAAGGGCGAAAGCTCCGGCCATGTCCAGCGCGTGGTCGAGATGCGGATGGACTGCGATCAGGACGCGGTCTGGATCCGGGTCGAGCAATCAGGCGCCGCCTGCCACACCGGCCGTCGCAGCTGCTTCTACCGCGCCGTCAGCGCCGGCGAGGGCGGGGCGCAACTGTCGTTCGTGGATGCCGACAAACTGTTCGATCCGGCCAAGGTTTACCGCTAGGCCGCGATGGCGACGCTATCCCGCCCCCATTAGCCCATCGAACTTGTAAGCGATGCCGAGCAGCGCAGCTTGTGTCCTGGCCCGCATTGTCGACGGTGAATCGTCGGCAATTGCGATGCCGCAGGCGTTCGCTGGCAGGCGGCCCAGCGCGGTCGCGAATCCGACGCGAATAATCCTGCGCATAAACATTCCCACATGAACCCGATTAACGCGACCACCGACAAATCAGTGGATCGATGTTGTCGGTCAAAATTCGGAAACACGATCATTATGCCGTAATAAAACTGAAAATAATACAATATACCGTAAAATTACCGAAAAATTCCGTAGGATTTGCGGCCATATGCCTATCCGCGCGCTGATTGCCACAAAGGGATGTTTCAGTGATATCTGATGACAGTTCCGATCCGGATGGCGCTGCCTCGAGCAGCTTTTTTCAAAGAGACCCGATGGGTCAATTCGACGACATCGATAGAAAGCTGCTGCTCTCGCTGCAGGAGAACGACCGGTTGCCGCTGGCCGAACTCGGCAAATCGATCGGCGTGGCGACTTCGACGCTGAACGATCGCCTCAAGCGCCTGATGCGGCATGGCGTCATCAGCGGCTTTCATGCCCGGTTGTCGTCCGAGGCGCTCGGTCTCAATCTGCTGGCCTTTGTCTATGTCGGCTGGACCGAGCCGAAGACCGAACCCACGTTCCTGACCACCATCGCGGAGATGCCGAGCGTTCTGGAGTGTCACCACGTCACCGGCGCCTGGAATTACCTGATGAAGGTCCGGGTCCGGACCACCCGCGACCTCGAGACCTTCCTGGCGACCATGAAGGCGATCGAAGGGGTCCAGCGCACGGAAACCGTGATCGTGCTTTCCACCTCGAAGGAAACCCTCGCGGTGGATGTCGAGGGCTGAGGTGGCCCGCTTAACCCGCCATTAACCATAATCGCCGCAGGTTGCAGGCGGCCTGAGCGCCGCCCATCGCGCTTGCATGGCTGGGCGGTCGTTTCGCGAGGAGCGGGGCACCAACAAATGTCGGTCGACGCTTCAAACGCCACGGTAACGGCAGGTGTCGACACCTCGCGCGCGCGGATCGCCGGCTCGATCAAGCAGGCCGCCGATATCACCGGCACCAGCTTCGAATACATGCTGGCCACCGCGAAGATGGAATCCAATTTCAACCCGAAAGCGGCGGCCTCGACCTCGTCGGCGCGCGGGCTTTATCAGTTCATCGACCAGACCTGGCTCGGCACCGTGAAGGAAGCCGGCAGCCAGCTCGGTTACGGCAAATACGCCGACGCCATCTCCCGGTCGTCCTCCGGCGGATATTATGTCAACGATCCCGCGGCGCGGACCGCGATCATGAAGCTGCGCGACGATCCCGACGCCGCCTCGTCGATGGCGGCGGTATTCGCCCAATCCAACAGCTTCAAGCTCACCGGCAAGATCGGGCGCCGCCCGACCGACGGCGAACTGTATATGGCGCACTTCATGGGCGCCGGCGGCGCCGGCAAGCTGATCTCGAACGCCGAAAACAACCCGAACACCTCCGGCGCGGCATTGTTTCCCAACGCCGCGGCGGCCAACCGGCCGATTTTCTACGACAAGACCGGCCGCGCGCGCAGCGTCGCCGAAGTCTATTCGGTGTTGAATTCGCGCTACGCCAGCGCCGCCAATTCGCAGGCCACCCGCACCGCGATGGCCTCGCTGGGCGGCACGCCGACAAAGATGGCGTTCGCCAGCGCCGCACCGGCCGCACCGGCCGCAGCGCCGATCGACACCGCTGCCTACCTCTCGAGTTTTCCGGACTCGCGCGCCGTGACGCCGGTATCCGGCGTGTCGCAACCGGCGCTCAAGACCGCAGCGCTGCAGCCGAACGAGCCGATCTTCCGCTCGCTGTTTCAGGCCGGCGAACGTTCGCAGCCGGTCTCGGCTGCAGTCCATGAATTATGGGGCAACTCTTCGTCGCTGACTTCGGTCAGCGTGACACCGGTTTCGTCATCGAGCGCAACGCAGTCGCTGTCGGGACGCAAGCCCGAAGTCCGGCCGCCGGGCCGGCTCGATCTGTTCAGCGATCGCAGCGGCACCTTCAGCAGTTAAGGTCCTCATGGTGAGGAGGCGCTCTCGCGCCGTCTCGAACCATGAGCCCGCGGGCATCCTTCGAGACGCCGCGCGAGGCGCGGCTCCTCAGGATGAGGGCGGTGCGATATGGCCCGCCTTCCCACCCTTAACAAAACGTCAATAAAACCAGTCGTTTATGGTGAACCCTTTGTTAAGCGTCATGGTTTATTTTCTCTGACAGTGGCACCGCGTCACGGTGTCGTTTCAAGTTGCGTAAGCCGGCAGGGCCATGATCGTTCGGCAGTTCATCAGTTGGATACGGACCGCTCCGGCAGGCGAGCGCGCAGAGGCAACGCGATCTCTGGCGCGGGCCTGGCTGATTTCAGATTTATCCGAAGACGATCGCGCCGCCGCCGAAGGCGCGCTCTTGATGCTGCTCGACGACGCTTCCCCGCTGGTTCGCCAGGCGATGGCCGAAGTGTTTGCGCGTAGCGCGGATGCGCCCGCCGCGATCGTGCAGGCGCTGTCGCTCGACCAGAATTCGGTAGCCCTTCCGGTGCTCGAACATTCACCGCTGCTGATCGACGCCGACCTCGTCGACATCATCGCGACCGGCGATTGCGAAATGCAATGCGCCATCGCCCGGCGCATCAATCTGCCGCCTTCCGTCTGCGCGGCGATCGCCGAAGTCGGCACCGCCTCGGCGGCACTCGAGCTGATCGAGAACGCCTACGCCGAACTCGCGCCGTTCTCATGGGATCGCATCGTCGAGCGCCACGGCCATCTCGCCGCGATCCGGGAGTTGATGCTGGTGCTGGAGGATCTTCCCGCCGCCACCAGGGTCGCGCTGGTCGCAAAACTGTCGGACACGCTGGCGCAATTCGTCGTCGCCCGGAACTGGCTCAGTGCGGATCGCGCGGTGCGGATCGCGAGCGAGGCGCGCGACCGCTCGACCGTGAATATCGCGGCGCGTTCGCGCGGCGACGATATGCGCGGCCTGGTGCAGCATCTGCGCGCCACCGGCCAGCTCACCGCCGGCCTGATCCTGCGTGCGCTGCTGTCGGGCAATCTCGAACTGTTCGATTGCGCGCTGGCGGAATTGTCCGGCCTGCCGCAGGCGAGGGTCTCCGCACTGCTGCATGACCGTGGCGGCGCCAGCCTGCATGCGCTGCTGATCCGCGCGGGCTTGCCGGAATCGACCTTCGCGGCGTTCCGCGTGGCGCTCGAAGTCAGCCATGAAACCGGATTTGTCGGCACGCTCGGCGGTGCCGCGAGATTGCGGCGCCGGATGGTCGAACGCGTGCTGACGCATTGCGAAACCGATTCGAGGGCCGCCGAGCCGCTGTTGATCCTGCTGCGGCGCTTTGCCACCGAATCGGCGCGGGAAGAAGCCCGCATGTTCTGCGACGAACTGGTCGCCGACGATGTCATCGCGCCCGTTCAGCACGAGCTGATCGCGGCGTAAGCGAACGTTCCTGGAAAATCTCTCGTTCGTCATGCCCGGACTTGTTCCGGGCATCCACGTCTTAACGGCGTTTGAGAAAGGCGTGGATGGCCGGGTCATAGGCAAGCGGAAGCGACGCCGTTCTTCGAACGGCTACGCCCGGCCATGACGGACGTTTTGTCCGCCTCAATCCACCGGCACGATGCTCGGCGCCAGGATCGCTTCGAGGTGTTCGGGACGGTCGCGGTTGGCGTAAGCCAGGTACTCGTCGGCGACGCCGCGCAGCTGCCGGCTCAGCTCGCTGGCGGTGCTGACGGTGTCGAGCTTGGTGCGCTCGCGCACGATCGCCTGAATGGCGTTGATATGGTGCGCGATCAGGTTGGACGGCACCTCGTCAAGATCGGGCGCGTGCTCGATGATCCGGCACAGGCTCTCGGCGGCGGCCCCTGCGGAGGGGAAACCGAAGGTGGCGGCGTCGCCCTTGATGTCGTGGGCGGCGCGAAACAGCTCTTCGCGGGTGAAGCTGGTGAAGCCGTCCTTGAGAATGGCGGCATGCGCCGCCGCGAGGCGATCGGTTTCGATCACCATCCAGTTCTTGAATTCGCCCGACAGCCCGGCAAGCGCCTTTTCCGCGCGCGCCACGGGATCGTCGAGATCCTTTCCGATCACGCGCCGCAGCACCTTGCGCAGCGGATTGGGCGGCGTGATCACCTTGTGGTCGGCGAAGGTCTTGACCTCGATCGCCGCGGGCTTTTCTTTCGCCATGATGTGTCCTTCTGCCTCGCGCTAGACGGCGGATCGGGCCTTGTCGAGCAGCGAGGGCTGTTGCAGCACTTCGACCTCGCCGCCGATGCGGCGCTCCGGGCCGATATAGGCGTTGCTGGTGTTGCGGCGCCGGTCCGGGCCGAAATAGGTCTTGGTCTTGATGAAGGGGCGCGGATTGGCGACGACGTTGAGAATGCGCTGATAAAGCCCCTTGGCCGAGATCGGCTTGGCGAGGAATTCGGTCACGCCGGCGTCGCGCGCCACCGTGACGCGCCGCTTCTCGGAATGGCCGGTCAGCATGATGATCGGGGCGAACGGGTTGCCCTTGGAATCCGGCTGCCGGATCATCTGCGCGAGCTCGAGGCCGTCGAAAATCGGCATCGACCAGTCGGTGATGACGATGTCCGGAACGTAATGGCTGTACATTTCCAGCGCGGTCGCGCCGTCTTCGGACTCATAGACCTCGCGCGCGCCGAACGAATGCAGCAGCGTCCGCAAGATGCGGCGCATATGCGGATTGTCGTCGCAAACGAGAAATCGCAGCTTGTTGAAGTCGATGCGAAACATGGCGCGGCCCCGGCGGCATCCCGGCAACGGTATACCCGGCGTTAACCATATCGCGGCGCCGGTTAACGAATGGTTGCGGCGGGGAGGGCGTGCCGGGCAGCTTTCTCTTATCGGAGCATGATCTGGCCCGAAAACCGGAACCCACTTTTCGGGATCATGCTCTAATACCCGAATTGCTCGCTCAGGATGCGCTCTTCGAGGCTGTGGCCGGGGTCGAACAGCATCCGCATCGAGATCGTCCGGTCCGACAGCACCTCGACCCGCCGGACGTCGCGCGCTTCGAAATGGTCGGCCACCGCCGCCACCGGGCGCTTGTCGCCCTCCAGCACCTCGATCACGACGAAGGCGGTGTTGGGGAGCAGGGCGCCGCGCCAGCGCCGCGGCCGGAACGCGCTGATCGGGGTCAGCGCCAGCAGCGCGGCGTTGATGGGCAGGATCGGGCCCTGCGCCGAAAGATTATAGGCGGTCGATCCCGCCGGGGTCGCCACCATGATGCCGTCGGCGATCAACTCGGCCATGCGTTCGCGTTCGTCGATCAGGATCCTCAAGCGCGCCGCCTGATGGGTCTGGCGAAACAGCGAGACTTCATTGATGGCATGATGAAGATGCACGGCGCCATGGACGTCGGTGGCGCGCATCAGCAGCGGGTGAATCACGGATTCCCGCGACGCCGCCAGACGGGTGTGCAGGTCGTGCGGGCTGAACTCGTTCATCAGGAAACCGACGGTGCCGCGATGCATGCCGTAGATCGGCTTGCCCGAGTGCATGTGCTGATGCAGCGTTTGCAGCATCAATCCGTCGCCGCCGAGCGCCACCACCACGTCGGCATCGGCCGGATCGTGATTGCCGTAGAGCTTTGTCAGCTGGCTGAGGGCAGCCTGCGCCTCCATGCTCGCGCTGGCGACGAAGCCGATCCGGTCATAGCGCTTGGGGCTGGTCATGGGGATGGCGGGCTCATCTTGGCGCCGGTGGATGCGGGCGCGCGCAGGGTCGTCTATACGACCTTGGCGGGCCTTGTCGAGATGACTTGGAGCAATTGCGATTGGCCACCCTTACGGGGCGGATACGGTTCGAGTGGGGATGCCATCACCTTCATCCAATAAAAAAGCCCCGGCAAAACCGGGGCTTTTTGCCGTCTCCGCTTGAGAGACGATCAGTACTTGGCAACCAGCGCTGCCGGGCCGCTGAACCGATAGTTCAAGCCGATCTTGACCTGGCTGACGTCGGACTTGTCGGTGATGATGGTCGTGCCGTCGGACGCCAGAGTGGTCTTCCTGCCGAAGGAGAGATAATCGTACTCAGCCTTGGCCGACCAGTTCTTGCCGAGGTCGAATTCGGTGCCGTAGCCCAGTGTCCAGCCCACGCGTGTGCGCGAGCCCGTGCTGAAGCCAGCGCCGCCCAAAAATCGGCGCCAGCCTGGTTTGGCACACAGTCACAGCCGCCCGGTTCGGGTCCTGATTCTGACAGGTGGCCGTAACCCTGCTGTTCTCAAACGCAGCGCCGCCCTTGCCGTAGATCAGGGTGCGGCCCCAGAGCATAGCCGACGCGGCCCGTCGCGGTTGCCTGCCAGCCCGTCTTGTCCTGCGACGGTGAAGAATGCCGAGGTGAAGCCAGGCCGCGAAAACCTGGTTTCCTGCGGTTCGGGCACCACGAACATCGGCGGCGCCGAAGTCGCCTTCCACGCCAAGCACCCAGTTGTTGGGGAGATGCCAGTTATACCCGAGCTGACCACCACCGATGGGCCCGAGGACCCAGGGCTTGTTGCCGGCGGTCGGAGTGGTCGACAAAACCGATGTCGGTTCGGCCGGCGGCTGCGCCGAAGTATCCGCCAACGTAGAAACCGTTCCAGTTGGTCGCGCCGATCACGGCGCGCGGCGGCGCCTTGAACTTGGTCGGCATCGCGGCGGCGAGCAGCTCGGGGGTGAACTGGTAACGAATGCCGGCGTTGCCGGTCCATCCATCGATGTTGTCGCCATTGCGGTAATCAACACGGACGAACCCGAGCCAACCGGTGTTCACGAGCTGCCCGGCTACACCAAGCGAATACTGTCCGTAGGTCCCGACGCGAGACGACGTGGTCCGCTGGTTGTACTGAATCGGGCCGGCATTGGCACCGCCGGAAGAATTGCCGCATCGCGGGAAATGAAATTCGAGGTCACGTCGCCGGCAAATTCGTGGAAGACGCTGACCGAACCGAAAGGCTGCCAAACGACGGTCGGCGTCACGATCGTTGTCCCGCCGCGCAGGCTAAGCCGGCCGATCTGGCTGACCACGTCGTTGGTCTGGATGGTGCCAGCAATGCCGGTGCCGTTGGCTCCGAAGGCACCCGGAGCCGTAAAGTTGTCCACCGAGGTGCGGGAATAGATGAATCCAGCCGATGGTTCGATGAACCAGTTATTGCCGAGGTCGAAGTTGTAGCCGGTCGAGGCTGCGATCGAATAGCCGTGCGCGCCAACCGGCAGATTGGCGACGTTAAAACCCGGGTTGGACAGGCTGATGTTGTAGAATTCCTGGCGAACCATCACATCGGCAAAGAAGCGGCCCTTGGTCGCCACCAGGTAGGTTCCGAAGAACGGGATGTCGAAGTTGTTCCTGAAACCGGCGTTGTCGGAGGTCTTGGCTCCGAGATACCCCGCGGTGGTCCCGAGATGGATATTCCAGCCATTCCAGTTGAGCTTCGCGATGTCGGCGCCGACCTGAACGCCCGCAAAATTCTCGCGCTGGGAATTGCCGCAGTTTGTCGTCGAATTGTTGATGGTGGCACCCGCCGCGTTCGTCGTAACTCCCGTGGAGGCCGACGTGGAGCTGATATTGACCTGGCCGCCAACAGCGCGCGCCCAGACGCCACCGCCCGGCTGTTCCGGTGTGGGGTTGGCCGGCGCGGACACAAAGGCGCTGCCTTGCTGGGTGAGGAAGGCGGTGTTGACGTTGCCGATGGCAGCCGAGAGCGAGGCACTGGTCGCACTCGTTGGGATCGCGAGGCTGCCGACGTTGTTGATGAGTTGCGGGCCCGGTCTGGGTCGTCGCTGCGCACTGCGCGAAAGCGGCTGACGAAGTCAGCATCATGGCAAAGGCTGCACCAGCCAGAACGCCAGCATTGCGCTTTTTTGTGCCCTGCGAGGCCGTAGCGAAAATGACCTTCATCTCAGTCCCCAGTCTTTAAAAAACAAAATCAGCCCGAAATCGGCTGCAGCTTCTCCAAAATCCTAGGACAGCCGCGGCCGGCTCGAAAGCTTAACAAGCGGCCCAAGGGGCTTCGGGCCTGTGAATTTCGGGCGCTGTACCATTCCGGCAACATCTGCGGGTGATTCTCCCCATTCGAATGATGGGGGCCCTCCGATTTTTTACGGCCGGCCGGTTCTAGCGTGACGTTGATCACGCTGGACGGTGCGGCTTTGGCCTATAGATCGGCGGCGATAGGGAAAACCGCACTCGGATGATCGGTCACAGCTTGGCGAGATTGATCGGGAACCGCGGAAAAGATAAAGCTAAGCTGCGACGGCGGATTTTTCGGGCGGGCCGCCGCCATGGCATTTCAGAACAACGCTCGGAAAGGACCGGTGCGGCCAAGATTATGGTCGGCACCTGAATCAAAATGATCAAGCGCCTCGTCTCACTGGCAGCCGCGATCGGAGGGACCATCATTGCGATGGTTCTCGCTTCCGGCGTTGCCTCTGCGGCGGACAGAAAGGTGGCGCTGATCGTCGGCAATTCGAGCTATCAGACCGTTCCGCAGCTTCCCAATCCCTCGCAGGGACGCGAACTCGATCGCAAAGCTGTTCCGCGACGCCGGCTTCGAATCCGTCGACGTCCAGCTCAACGTCGGCAACCTCGAGTTCAAGCGGGCGATCCGCAAGTTCGAGACGATGGCCGACCAGGCCGATATCGCGGTGGTCTATTATGCCGGCCACGGCCTCGAAATTGCCGGAACCAATTATCTCATTCCGATCGATGCCAGGCTCGCGAGCGACCGCGATGCGCAGGACGAGGCCATTCTGCTGGAGCGGCTGGTGGCGTCGGCGGACGGCGCCAAGCGGCTGCGTCTCATCATTCTCGATGCCTGCCGCGACAATCCCTTCGTCGGCTCCATGCGCCGGGAGCGCAAGTCGGCCAGCCGCGCCATCGCCGCCGGTCTCGGCAAGGTCGAGCCGACCAGCACCGACACGCTGATCGCCTACGCGGCGAAGGCCGGCTCCACGGCAGATGATGGCGAAGGTCTGCACAGCCCGTTCACGACGGCTGTTCTGAAAAATCTGACCGTTCCCGGACTGGATGTCCGGCTCGCGTTCGGGCGGGTCAGGGACGAAGTCATGAAGATGACCAGCAATCGCCAGGAGCCGTTCGTTTATGGTTCGCTTGGCGGGGGCAACATCGCGCTGGTACCGGCGCCGGTACGTCAGCCGGAATCGGCCGTCAGCGATATCGATATCAAGACCGACTATGAACTGGTCCAGAAGATCGGATCGCCCCGGGCCTGGGAAGTCTTCCTCCGCACCCATCCGAAAGGCTTCTACGCCGACCTGGCGCGCGCGCAGCTCGAAGGTGCCCGGTCGTCAAGGCCGGCAGAGTCGACGGCGCCGGCAAACGTCAATCTCGCCTCGCTGCCGCAACCGGCGCGTCCTTCAGACCGTGAAATATCGTCGAAGGAAGGGCTCGAGTGGGACAGGGTCAAGGACAGCGGCGACCCCGCGGCCCTGCAGAGATTCATCAAGCGCTTCCCGGATTCGCCGTTGTCGATCACCGCCCAGCAGCGGATGGACATCCTCAACAAGGCGATTCGGGAGCGCGAGGAAAAGCTCCGTGCCGAGCGCGAGGCGGCCCGCAAGGCCGCGGAAGAAGCGCTGCTCCAGGCCGAACAGCGCAAAGCCGAACTCGCGGCGGCGAAGAAACGCGAAGACGAGGAACGCCGCGCCAAGGCGGCCGAAGCCGAGCAAAAGGCCAGGGCTGTCGAAGCCGAGCGCAAGGCTGCGGAAGCAAAACTGAAGGCCGAGCAAGCCGAGCGGAACAAGGCAGACGCGGAATCCGCCGCCTTGCGCGCCGCCAGCGACAAGCAGGCGCGAGAAGCCGAGGCCGAGCGCAAGAAGGCAGAGTTCGCCGCCGCGCAGGAAGTCGCCTGCAAGGAGGAGCAAGGCAAACTCGATGAACTGACGGCAAAGGGCAGCGAGGGCTCGGGAATTGCCAATCTGAAGTACTTTTCGAACAGGGTGACCTGCACCCGGCTCGGACCGCTGGTGATTGCCACGCTCGACAAGTTCAAGGCCGAGGAAGCAAAGCGCGCTCGCGGCACTTCCCAATTCGCCCGAACTGGTCCGCTCGGCTCAGACCCAGTTGGCCCGGCTCGGATGCCTGACCGGCAAGGTCGACGGCACGCTCAATGCGCCGACCAAGACTGCGCTCGGCAAGTACCTCGCGATCGGCGGCCAGCCGAGCGAAAATCCCAGCGTGACCGAGGGACTGGTGACGGAATTGACCAAGCACACCTCCCGGGTCTGCCCGCTCGAGTGCAAGGCCAACGAGACCATGAAGGGCGAAATCTGCGTCGCCGACAAACCGGCGGCGACACCGAAAACCGCATCGCGCAGCAAGGATGACGACGAAGACGAGCCGCGCGCGCGCCGCAAGCAATCGAGCCGCCAGCCGGAGCGCGAACAGCGCCGGGCGAAGCCTGCGCAGGAAGCCCCCCGTGCGCGCCAGCAGGCCGCGGCCCGGCCGAGCATCGTCAGCGGCGGCGGCCGCAGCGGTAGCAGCACGATGATTGGCGTTGGCTTCTGAGCGCTGAATTGCTAAACTTGCCGGGGGGCTAAACGAGCGTCATTGCACTTTGCAAGGCGCTGCCAACCGAGAGGTTACGTCCGATGGCCAGGTACCCCAGCTCCATCCTGCAGCTTGCCGCGGCAACAATCGTCGCCGCCACGTTGTGGAGCGCGCCGGCGGCCGCCGCTGCGGAAAAGAACGTCACGGTCGGCAAGGCCACCGCAGCCACGAGGATGGCGCTTTCGCGGGCCCGGATCGCAGCATCCTATTATGGCCGTGACCTCAGACCCAGTTTTTGCTCCGGTGGCTGGTGCGGGCGACAATTCGTTTTGATGCTGGGCGTCGCTTATTAAGCCCTCAACCGGCTATCCCTGATATGTCGAGGTGGACGTCACCACTGCCAACAGCGGCGGTCGCTTGCGCAGCACTTGCGCTTGTTGCGTTCTGCATGTTCGCAGATGCGCGCGCGCAGGATGCGCCGGCGCAGCCTCAACCTGCCGCGACCCCGTCGGGTCAAAATCCCGCGGCCAAGGGCGGACGTGGCGCCGCGCCGCTGCGGCGGATGCCGCCGAGCAGCATCGGCTGCCGCCGGATTCCACGACGAAACACACGCTGCCGCTGCCGGGCGCACGCTCGCCTTCACCGCCACCGCGGGTTCGATCCGCCTGTTCAACGACAAGGGCGAAGCGCAGGCCGACATCGCCTACACCGCCTACCAGTTGGATGGCGCCGACGCGCGAACCCGGCCGGTGACTTTTCTCTTCAATGGTGGGCCCGGCGCGTCCTCGGCCTGGCTGCAATTCGGCGCGGCCGGACCCTGGCGGCTTTCCATCGGCGCCGAAGCGGCGATGTCCTCTGCGTCGCCGGAGTTGCAGCCCAACGCCGAGACCTGGCTCGACTTCACCGATCTCGTTTTCATCGATCCGGTCGGCACCGGCTACAGCCGCTTCGTGGCGACGGGCGAAGACGTGCGCAAGCGGTTCTATTCGGTCGACGGCGACGTCACTTCGATCGCGCTCACCATCCGCCGCTGGCTGGAGAAGTCCGACCGTCTGCTGTCGCCCAAATTCGTCGCCGGCGAAAGTTATGGCGGCATCCGCGGACCGAAGATCGTTCGCAACCTGCAGATCGATCAGGGCGTCGGGGTGAGGGGGCTTATTTTGGTTTCGCCGCTGCTCGATTTCCGGGAATTTTCCGGCTCCAGCCTGCTGCAATATGTCTGGAGCCTTCCCTCGATGGCGGCGGTGGCGCGCGAGGCCAAAGGTGCTGTCACCCGCGCCGACATGGCCGAGGTCGAACGCTATGCGCGCGGTGATTTTTTGGCCGACCTCATGAAAGGCCAGGCCGATACCGAGGCCACCAACCGGCTCGCCGACAAGGTGGCCGCGCTGACCGGCATCGATCAGGCGGTGAGCCGCAGGCTCGCCGGACGCCTGGAGATCGGCGAGTTTCGCCGCGAGTTCGACCGCCGCAGCGGCAAGGTCACCGGACGCTACGACGCGTCGATTTCAGGCTTCGATCCCTATCCGGATTCCAGCTATCATCATTTTCGCGATCCCTCCGGCGACCCCCTGTTCGCGCCGCTGACCAGTGCTGCGGTCGACCTCATCACGCGCAAGCTCAACTGGCGGCCGGACGGCTCCTACGAGGTGCTCAACGGTTCGGTGTTCGGCGCCTGGGATTTCGGCCGCGGCACCAGTCCGCCGGAGTCGATATCGCAGCTGCGGCAGATTCTCGCGCTCGACCCGAAACTGAAACTGCTGGTGGCGCACGGCCTGTTCGATCTCGCCACGCCGTATTTCGGCTCCAAGATCCTGCTCGATCAGCTGCCGGCCTACGCTTCGCCGCAACGCGTCAAGCTCGCGGTCTATCCGGGCGGCCACATGTTCTATTCGCGCGACGCCTCACGCCAGGCGTTTCGCGCGGAAGTTCAGACGATGATGAAGTGAGGACCGCAAAACAAAGCCGGCGCCGCTGTGAGGCGGCACCGGCTGAACTTGTCTCGCTCGATCAGTAAACCAGCCCGCTGCCCGGCGGCTTTTCCAGTGCCGCGGCGAGCGAGCGATATTCTTCGCTGGCGGTGCCGGAGAGGGTGGCGATCTTGTTCAGATGATATTGCGCCTGCTCGCGGTTGCCCTGTTCGACCTGCCACAGCCCGTAATACTGCCAGGTCTTGACGTGGTTGGGGTCGGCCTTCAGCGCGCGCTGATACCAGATCTGCGAGACCTTGTAGTCGCCGAGCTTGCGATAGGAGTAGCCGATCAGATTGGCGACGGCGGCGCTGTCGTCGCGGCCCAGCGCCTTCAGCTGTGCGATCCCGGCGGGATAGTCGTTGCGGTCGTAGATCGCGTCATAGGCGGTGCGATAGCCGTTCGCGGATACCACATCCTCGATGCCAGGATGAAGTTTGCCGCCCTCCTTTTTCTTTTTGTCTGACGGCGGCGGCGGATCGTCAGACGCGGCGTACACCTTGGTGATCACGGGTGCCGCAACCAGCGCCAGCGAGAACATGGCCAGCGTCAAAAGCCTGATCACAAATCTGCTCATCAATCTCTCCCGATTTCCAATATGCAATCCTATACCGAAGCCTGTTGATTTGAACACCCGCGGCGCCGGAACATTCCCCGCTCGCGCGAGATGATCGGGCGACAGCGCGCGGCTTCGCAGTCCAACATGACAAACATGTCATCCAGATGAACGAAGTCCATCGTTGCGCTTCAGAATGGGTTCAGCGCGGCCCCGTTAAGGTTGCAGCCATGATCGACGAGCCCGGCCATCCGACCGGCCACCCCGTGATCCCAGGGAGACAACCATGTTGAAGACAATTTCCGCAGCGCTGCTTGCAGTTTCCGTTCTCGCCGCACCGGCGATGGCAGGAAGTTACGGCCGAACCGCGCACAATCCCGAGATCAGGTTCTCACACGTGAAGCCGGGCTGGGTGAACTCCAATGCCCGATGGGACCGCCATCATCACCGGCACCATCACAAGCATTTCCGCCATCACTATCGCTTCCACAACCATCGCTGAATCTGATCCGCGGGCGTGGCTTTCGACATTGCCCCGCCGCGACCCGCGGATATCAGGCCGGCCCGCGCCATTGCTTCCCCAATGGCCGGGCCGGAACTGTCTCTTTCCCTTTTGCCGGCGGACCGTCTAGAACTGGCATCTTGAGTCAGGCTTTGAGAGACGGTTGCGCTTTGGCGGTATCAGCAAAACACGCGGCGATCCTGCTGTTGCCGCTCGCGCTCGCAGCGTGCCTCGGCAACGATGACAGCCGAAGCATCAGCTATACCGACGATCGCGGCGTCGCCAACCAGCCATTTCCCAACAACTACCGCGCCGAACTGCTGGCGTTCATGAAAACCTATCTCAACGATCCGCGCGGGGTGCGCGATGCTGTTATGGCCGAGCCGGTCCAGCGCACCGTCGGCGGGCGGCTGCGTTATCTCAGTTGCCTGCGCTTCACGCCGCGCGAATCCGACGGCAGCTATCGCGAGTTGCGCGAGCGCGCCGTCATCTATGTCAATGGCCGGCTCGACCGCGTGGTCGAGAACGCCAGCGACGCCTGCGCCGGCGCGGTCTATGCGCCGTTTCCGGAGCTGGCAAAGCTGACGCGCTAGGCGGGATCGGATCGCGCCGCGAGCAGGTTTGCCGCGTCCGGTCCGGCCACAGGTCAGCCGATCACTTTTCAGCGAGGCTTGAACCTGAATGTGGCCATGATCGACGCAAACCAGGCGGGTGAAGCGCCCGTTGCGGCCAAAATTCGAACCGAAATTCGAAATCGCGGCGGAACAAAAAGGCGTTGTTGCCGCGCCGTCACAGTTGCGAACCATCAAGGCTCCGGCTTTGCCGCGAAGCAACCAAATTGAGGCCACGTTGTTTGTTTGATGTCGCAGGGACAATAACGGGGAACTGGTTATGAAAAGACTTTTGCTGGGCGCAGCCGCCTTGATCGCGTTCGCGGCTCCCGCGTTCGCGGCCGACATGGGCGCACGCCCCTATACGAAGGCTCCGGCCTATACGGCCCCCCAGGCGGTCTACAACTGGACCGGCTTTTATGTCGGCGGCCATCGTCGGCGGCGCGTTCGCTGGCAATAACAGCCTGTCGGGCAGCGACGGCCGCTTCCTGGGCGGCGTGCAGGGCGGCTTCGACTATCAGTTCGCCCCGAACTGGGTGGTCGGTGCTGAGGCGCAGTACAGCTGGCTCGGCGGCAGCAACAATGGCGTGACCTTCCCGGGCGGCGTTCTGGTGACCGGCAACAACGACCAGCTTGGCTCGGTCACCGGCCGGCTCGGTTACACCTGGGGTCCGGCACTGCTTTACGGCAAGGGCGGTTACGCCTGGCGCGATGCCAGCAATATCGGCGTCACCATCGGCGGCGCCGCGCAGCCCTTTACCACCACTGGAAACCGCAGGGACGGCTACACCGTCGGCGCCGGTCTCGAGTACATGTTCGCGCCGAACTGGTCCGCCAAGGCCGAATACCAGTACTACAATTTCGGCAGCACCACCTTCACCAGCGGTCCGCCCGCTATCGTCGGCGCCCGCTTCCGGGACGACGAGCACACCGTCAAGGCCGGCATTAACTATCGCTTCGGCTGGGGTGGCCCGGTTGCCCAGCGCTACTGACTGAGACTTTCGTCGACAGACAGACCAAAGGCCGGCCTCGCGCCGGCCTTTTTTTGTGCCGTGGACGCGGGCGGCGGGTGACTTGAAAATAATTTTTGCCGTGCCCGGAACTTCTGCGGCAGATCGGCTATTGTGTGCGCGACGGTTGGTGGACAAACGAAGATGCGTGCTTTGGGTTTAGGGTTGTTTTTTTCCGCACTGGCGGTGCCGTGCCTTGCACAGACCGTCCTGAAATCCGAACCTTTTGTGCTGGCTCCCTATGAAATCGCCTTTGTGCAGGACGCTTCCTGTCCGGCCGGCAAGGTGCTCAAGGTAACGGGCGCGATCCGGGGTCTGCACCGCAAGAAAAGCTGCGTGGTGCTGGCCGCCGAGCAGGCGTCGCTATCCGCCGAACAGTCGTTGCAGTCGTCGGCGATGCCGTAGGCCCCGATTATCGTCGCGGCGGACCTCCAAATCCCATCTAAGACTGCTTTGGCGGCCCGGCCTGTTACGGCAACCAGAATTCCAGCTCATCCTCGCGCTCGGCCTCGGCCAGGTTTCGGGCCGGATCTTCGTGCGGGTCCGGCCGGCACGGCTTGATCTCGTAATCATGGTCCAGCACCAGCCGCGGCCCCGGCTGTTCGTCTTCTGACACCGCATCGACCACCAGCCCGCTATGCCGGGCGTGCCGCCAGACATCCGCCTCGGTCGGGTAGGCCTTGCTGAGCTTGTCGTCGTGGCTGAACAGCGCGTAGGGCATTGGAATAGCTCCGTTAATGGCAGCTAACGCACGGGCAGAGCTCAGGTTTCGCCAGCCGGGGCAGGCCGGGTCACACCCCGGTGAAGGGGCAGTGAGAATCGGGCCTGGCCGGCCATTTGGCTGGAGTCCCTAAGTCGTAAACGAGTCCTGAATCACCGCGAAAATATCGCCCGAGACTCTCCGGGTAGAATCGCCGGATGTTTTCCCCGCCATGAGAACGATCCTGCAAACCTCCTGCGCCAGCGTGCATGCCACGCTCACCGTCGCGTTGCTGGCCGCCTGCGCGGCCAACCTCGTGCTGGTATGCGCCTGGCTGTAGCCACGGATCCCGATCCCGCGGATTGACGCCGCCCCTGTCGCCCCATCATGGGTGGGCGCAAAAGCGCCGGGCGGGCGATGGCTTGCCGGATCGAGGGTGGGGACGACGGGATGATCGAGGCGCTCCAGGAGCGGGTCAATGGCGACGAGGCGCTGGTCCGGCGCGGCCGGTTTCTCACCACGACGTTCCTGCTGGAAGTCGGCCAGACGCCCTGGCTGATCTCGATCTTCGAAGGCCGGATCGCCTCGGTGACGCCAGGGCCGTTTGTCATGCCCTCATCCTCCTTCGCGCTGCGCGCCCCGGAACAGGAATGGCAAAAGTTCTGGAGCGCCCGGCCGCCGCCGGGCTCGAACGATCTGATGGCGCTGATCAAGCGCCGCGTGCTCAGGGCCGAGGGCGATCTGCACGTCTTCATGGCCAACCTTCGCTACTTCAAGGAAGCCCTGGCCAAACTGCGGGCCGCGGGAGTTCAGCCATGACCGCGCAGTTCGAGCCGATCGTCGGCCGCTACATGCATCTCGAGCTGTTCGGGCGGCACCACCGCATCTATGTCGAGGAGGCAGGCGAGGGCACGCCGTTCTTGTGCCTGCACACCGCAGGCTCCGACGGCCGGCAATACCGCGCGCTGATGAACGACGAGCGCGTCACGCGCCGCCACCGCGTCATCGCCTTCGACATGCCCTGGCACGGCAAGTCGTCGCCGCCGTCAGGCTGGCACAACGAGGAATATCAGCTCACCTCGGCGCAATACACCACCATGATCCTGGAGATCATGACCGCGCTCGAACTCGACAGGCCGATCGCGATCGGCTGCTCGATCGGCGGCCGCATCGCGCTGCATCTGGCGCTCGAACACCCCGAACGCTTCCGCGCCATCATCGGCCTGCAGGCCGGCGCCCATGTCGATCCCTATTACGATCTGAATTTCCTGCACCGGCCCGACGTGCATGGCGGCGAGGTCGCCGCCGCCATCGTCTCCGGACTGGTCGGCCCCGATGCGCCCGATCACGAGCGCTGGGAGACGCTGTGGCATTACATGCAGGGCGGCCCCGGCGTGTTCAAAGGCGATCTGTATTTCTACAAGCTCGACGGCGATATCAGGGACCGGGTCGCGCAGATCGACACGCGCCGCTGCCCGCTGTTCCTGCTGTCCGGCGAATATGATTATTCCTGCACGCCGGAAGAAACGCTCGCCGTCGCCAACAGCGTCGCCGGCAGCGAGGTCACCATCATGAAGGGCCTTGGCCACTTTCCGATGAGCGAGAATCCGGAAGCGTTCTTGCAGCACCTGCTGCCGGTGCTGGAGAAGATCGGAAGCCGCTGATCGTCAGCACCTGCCCCGCGTTAGCGCTCGGCGATACGCCTCGCTTCGGCTAGGCCTTGCGATCGACGATAGCCTCGCGCTCGGCCTGGTTCTTGGCAGCGAACACGTCCATCACGGCATCGTTGATGACGCGCGGCGGAGCCTTCGCGGCCTGCTCGACGAGCAGTTGAATTCTGGCCTTTGTTACTTCGATGGGGACGGGGGGTATGAGCATGGCGGCTTTCCTCTCCAGCAGAGGCTGTCACCGGCTTGTTTACGCTTTGTAAAGGAATTGGGTTAACGGGCCCGGCGCCAGAAAACGTGATGAGACGCTTACCGCCGCCAGCAATGCCGCCGGCAGCGAGGCCATCATGCAGGGCCCTGGCCGCTTTCCGACGAGTGAGAACCGCCTGCAGTTTTTGCAACATTTGCTGCCGGTGCCGGCGAAGATCGGGAGCCGGGATCGGCGGAAGGCCCGATGGCGGCGCGGGCTTCGCGCAAGGTCGCGCTGAAATATTCATCGCGCTCGCGGTGAAAGCGCTCCTGGTGAGCGCGAAAGTTCGTCACCCGGGCCTGCATCTCGGTTCTGATATCGCTGGAGACGATCGAACGCGGGATTTTGATGCTGACTTGCATGTCCTTGGGCGGCGCGATGATTTCCGCTGCCAGCATCTCGACCGCAGTGATGTCAGGTGCTTCGGCCGGTGCGGCCTCGACCCGAGGCGCGGCCTCGATACGTGGTTCCGCCTCGGCGTTCGGCGCCTTGCCGGTAACCGACTGCACAAACGCCATCGTCTGCGCGACTAAAAGGTCGCGTTCTTTCTTCCAGTCCATCACGCACCTCAGCCCTCATACTTTAGGCAAAGGGCATTGGGGGACGCAAGGGAGAGCTGTTGCGGGACGCTTTACGCGTCAAGTTTGAGTCGCGGCGTGACAAAACGGTTACATCACGGCGACTGGATGGACGCCTGAGCCGCCTGGAGGGGAGCGGCCCGCACAATGAGGCGTTCGAGATCCTGCCGCTTCGGCTGTTGGATGAACTGGACCGCAAAGCCATCGGGTAAAAGCCTGACCACGCGACCGACGCAGGCTCCTACCGCCAGCGGCGTCCCGATCGGCGGTTGCAGCTGAGCGGAGACGGCTACACCGGAAGCCGACATATCGATGATAAAGCAAGGGTGGATGGCGCCGTCGGCCAATGTGAGAATCGAATGCGGGCTCGCCGGGATGATGCGAGCGTCCTTTCGGATATCGGCAATATCAGGATTTTTCTGCTTCTGTTCCAGCCAGGTGAGCTTGTTCGAAAACTTCTCACGCATCGACCCCGTCATCTCGAGTTCGATCAAGAAGCCGCCTTTGGCGGTGTCGCTGATGCAGGCATCGAACTTGCCGAAATCCGGAAAATACGACGTCAGGCGATCGCCGACCTTGCCGACCACCGGCACCTCGACGAACATCCGGAACGGTGAAACGCGGGTGGTCCGGCAGGCGAAGGTGCGCGGCTTTCCCTGAGGGTCGTACCAGTGGGGAACGGTATAGTTCCCGCCGACGACGATGTTGACGGCGCGTTGCTTGAGAAAGTTTTCGACCGAGATATTCGGCGGGGCGAGGGCTGATGCGGCGGCTGCGGTCAAGTGGGTTGCTCGGCGCGGTAAACCCGCGACGACCCTGCGATATTCAATCGCAGCCGCCCCGTTCTCATCCGACCAAGATTTCTCAACCATCGCCGTCATGCCACGATGTTTGGGGCCTGACGTTTAAATGCACGTAAATTTGCGGGGAAAACCCCGTTGTTGGCTTAACAAAGTCTGTCTGGAACCCGACTCAGGTGCGCTTCGGCACCGCGTTTTGGCTGAGGCTGGTTGGCCGGAGAGAGGCTTCGGCAGCCGCGGACACGGCTTGCCGGGTCGGCGATATCAGCCGCGCTAGGCGGCTTCCATGCGGTTCTCGGCAAGGGCCTTGATTTGGCTCCGGCACTCGGCCGCGAACGACAGCAGCCGTTCCACGGTCAGTGCGTCCATCACGTTCTTCGCCAGCCGTTCGGCTCTCGCTGCCTGCGCTTGCAGGTATTCGATCTTGTTCATGGCCTCACCCTCCGGCGAGATAATTTGAAGCAAATCGCTTCGTTCCTGGTCCGCTCCATTGTCGGTGAATGGATGGTAAAATCTGTGCGATGGGTCACACGATTCCTTAAGGTCGAAGGAATCCCATGATCGGTATGGCCGAAACCCGAAAGGCACCGCGCCACCGCGTGTTGAAAGCCGGAACGATCGAGTTCGGCGGCGGCGCGATCGATTGCACGATCCGCAACCTGTCCGGCACCGGCGCGGCGCTGGAGATCACCAGCCAGGTCGGCATCCCCGAGCAATTCGCGCTCGTCGTGCCGGGCGACGGATTGCATCTGCGCTGCCATATCGTGTGGCGCAAAGAGCGTCGCATCGGAGTGGCGTTCGGTTAGGCGGCCGTAGCCATGCATGCTTGGCTTGTGATCGCAGCCGTCGATAGGACAGCAACGCTGCTTGATCCGCATCATCGCGCGTGAAAGCATCTGATCATCGGGATTGTTGGCCCGACACAATGGCAACGCGCCGCGTCTCACGGAGGCCCGCGCGTCCCGTTGTATGGCATGCCAAGGCAGGGGAAGCCTCCGCGGCACCGCTCGCAGGCTCACCGACATGCAACGCAACGCAACACAAGCCGTCGGTTCATTCCGGCGGCTTTTGCGTGTGCGCCTCTTGCTTCGTGAGGGCGTACTTCACAGGCGCTCAGAGCGCTTTCTCGAAATGAAAACGGGTCAGGCCGCCGCCAGCCTGTTTGGGATCCATCGCCTCGGCGACTTCCGTTCGGATGTGCACAAATCCGCTCTTCCGATAAAATTCGACAGCGGCCTGCTGAATCGTGGCCGTGCTCAGGATCATCCTGGTGAATCCGAGGGCGCGGGCTTCGGCCTGCGCATGATCGAGCATGCGTTGCGCGATGCCGTGACCGCGGTAGGCTTTGTCGAGATACATCCGACGCAGCTCGGTATCGTCGGCGCCGCGGCTTTCGATGCCAAGACAACCGATGATCTGACCAGCGCTTTCGACGACCCAGAAGGCGTTGCGTTTGGTTACGGAAAAAACCTCCAGAAGCGGCTTCAACTCGCCATCGATAATAACAGCGATGTATCGCTCGAATAATTCCTCCATCCCCGCCGGCGCCAATTCTCGATTGATGCGCGTCCACAATGAGGCGACGGAATCGTAATCCGTTGCCTGGTAGCGGCGGAAGGCGACGGGATGTGCCGTAGCGATCATGGCTTCAATACTGCGGCACGGTGTCTGCCTCAGCAAGCCGCGCAATGCTTCGAGCGGCAACGTCTCTCAAGGCGACAGCCCTAAAAGGAGTTCGCCAGCTGGATCTCTTCCTTCAGCGCGGCAATCCGCTTCTCGGCTTCCTCGGCGGTCAGGTTCGGCTCGAACAGCCTCGGCTGATACGCCTCGACGCTGAGAGTGCGCAAAGTCACCAACTGCCGCCGTGTCATGGGCGCGTCGATCTGGTCGGGTAGGCGGGGCATAAAAACTCCAAAAAAATACTTGGTCCGGTCCGCATTCTTAACTTGAAGTTTGTTCTTATTTTGTTCTCTATGGATGTCAACCCACACGAGGCAAGCCATGGACAACAAATTGAACGAAATACGTAGGAAAATCAGTTTCTTACGCTCTGAAATGCTGTTGATTGAAGCGATCATCCGCAAACAGGTCAACCGCGACGAGGACTGCTCTGCGGCCTCGATGCAGCTGATGGCGATGCGGGTGGTGATGCTCGGCCTGATTGCCGACCGGAACCGGCTCGGCGGCGAGGAGCGGCTGCTCAATGTCGATGAGCGGCTGAAGGCCGATACCCGCGCCGTCGGCCGCAAGCCATTGAAGAGCGCGCTCCGCGGCCGCCGCTGATTGTTCCGACGGGTCGTGGCGCATGGATCGGAATCTGGTGCTGCTCAATCACAACATTGCCCGGCTGCGGCGCGACGTCCGCCTGCAAAGCTGGGAACTGCAACAACTGATCGCCGCCGACCTCGACTGCAGTTCGGCGGCAACCCGGCTCGCCCGCATGCAGGCCGACCTCGTGCTCTTCATCGAGAAGCGGGAACGTCTCAAGGCGGAGAAGGTCTGATGGGCGAAGGCAAACGTGCGAAAAAGCGAAAGCCCCGCTCGGGGGAAGCGGGGCTTTCCTTGGGGGAAGCGAGGGGGACAACCTGCGCTTCACATAGGTAAGACGCCGGAACAGCCGTTCGGGTTCAATTCTCTATCGCGCAAATAATGCGCGGATACTGTGCGCCGCTGTTGGAACTTCGACGAGATAGTGATGTCCATCACCTTCTTCCCGACGACGATGCGTTAACTGGCAGTCATTCCATCGGGAGATGAAAATGATTGCCCTCATTATTTTCTGCGCGAGCCTTCCGGCCATCTTCTGCGTCGGCTGCGCCGCTCTTCTTGCCTTTAAAGAACGCAAGCAGTGGATCTGGTTCGCTGGTCTCTCGGTGCTGGCAGGGATCGGCGGCCTGACCGTGCTGAACATGATGCAGATCTGGCGCTACCACGCGTGATGGCCACTAAGCCCTCACTAGCGGCAGTTGAACCTCACTGAGGTCGGCGCGACTAAACGCCATGGCCAATGTTATTGGAGAGCTGCTGTTTGCAATGGTGAGGGCCCTGTTTACGAACTGGGCACTGTCGCTGTTCATCAAGGGTGGGCACATGGCTTGATGCCAAAGTTGCCGGGCGTACCGCGAAGGTCGTCATAGGAATGCTTCTCGGGTTCGCCGCCTTTATCCTCATTCCGGTTTTCGCCGGGCTATTGGGCTTCTGATATGAACTGGTGGACCACAAAGGGCAGACTTATCATCGCAATGGCGATCGGGGTCCTCATCTCGTCAATTTTTCTGGCGGTACCGTCGCTAAGAGACGGCACTGGCGAGTGGGCGGGTCTGCAACTTCCGGGCATGGCCGCAGCGGTGTTGTTCTGGGGAGCGGTTGGCGGCTCCGTCTTCTCGGGCCTGGTTATTTCATCAATCGTGAATGCCGTCGTCTATGGCCTGGGTGCCTTTGCCATTCTCAGTTTTATCGCAATGGCAAATTGAGCGTGGGAATAGTGAAAATGAATTCGATCGGATCGATGATTGGTAGGGGACTGCTTGTGGCTGGTTTGTTGATATCGGCAGGCCCAGCGCTGGCGGCAGATGACGGTTTCGCAGCCTTCTGGACGCAATTCAAAGCTGCCGTCGCCAAAAGCGACCAGAAGGCCGTATCGGAGATGATCAAATATCCGGTCGTTTACCATGATCTTCGGCAAGTGGCTGACTTCCCTGTGATCTGGAAAGGTGCTTTCAAACCGGCACACCGGACGTGTCTTGCCAAGCAGAAACCCGTCATGGACAAGCACGAGGGCAAGGTCAGCTATTCAGCTTTCTGCGACTCGCTCGTCTACGTTTTCGGCAAGGATGGTTCGGACTGGAAATTGACGGACTTTGCCGAAAACGACTGATCTGACGGGCCTTGTAGGAACTGATTGCCAACATTCCCAATGCTGTGCGCATAATTATGCATGAGCAAAAAAGCTGCGCGACATCGCGCGGGCATGGCCAGTAAAAAGCGGACTTTGGAGCATGTCCGGCAACTATTTGATATCAGACACTGATTGGTGCCGGTTGAGAGGATTGAACTCCCGACCTTCGGTTTACAAAACCGCTGCTCTACCGCTGAGCTAAACCGGCGAATTGAAAGCGATGGCCGGCGATATCCTCAGGTGATTCCGCCGGGCTTTCGGCCGGTCGAATATCAGACTTGTCCGCCAAGGGCCAGAAGCAGAATTTTCGCCGCAATTTCAACGGAGTTGTGAAGAGATCGGCCCCGCAGGACACGCCGACAGCTATTCTGTCCGGCATCTCACGTGCGGGGCCAATCGACTTGGCTACTCGGCGACGATCCTCACTTCACCATCGCGCCATAGACGATGTCCTGGACTTGCTCACGGTAGTATTTTCGCAGTTCACCGGGGGCCGCGGTTCCGACCACCACGACCAGACGCTCCTTCGGATCGGCGAAGAACTGCGTGCCGTAGGCGCCGTTCCAGGAGAACTCGCCGGGATTGCCGGGGACCGCCGACAGGCCTTCGCTGGTACGCACCGCCACCGAAAGACCAAAGCTGAAGCCGCCGCGATGGCCCTCGACATTGGCCACGTTGTTCTTGATCTCCGGCCCGAGGTGGTTGGAGATCATGTGATGCACGGTCTTGGGGCCGAGCACGCGCTGGCCGTCGAGCACGCCGCCGTTGAGCAGCATTTGCCCGAACCGCACATAGTCGCCGACGGTGGCAAAGGCGCAGGCGCCGCCGCAGTCGGACTTGGTCGGCGTGTCCAACAGCTTGATGGCCTGCGGCTTGCCGGTCAGCGGGTCGTTGGGGAAGGGGCGGGCGAGACGAGGGCGCTGCGCCTCCGTAGGGCGGAACGTGGTGTCCTTCATGCCGAGCGGCTGCCACACATTGGCAGCGAGGTATTCGCCGAGGCGCTGCTCGCTGACTTTTTCGACCACCGCGCCCAGCACGTCGATCGAAAACCCGTATTCGAAAACCGTGCCCGGCTGGTGCGCCAGCGGCAGTTTTGTCAGGCGATCGATCATGGCTTGGGTATCGCCCTCGATCGCCGGCGCCGTTCCGTCCGGATACGCGCGCGCGACCGGGCTCGAACTGTCGGGGCGTCCGCCATACATCAGGCCGGAGGTGTGGCGATAAAGATCGTGGATGTAGATCGGCGACGCCTGCGCGTCGAGCTTCAGCGAACCGTCCGCCTGTTGGCTGCCGACCTTCATGTCGGCGAACGCCGGATAGTAATCCGAGAGCTTGGCCCGGAGCGGCAGCCGGCCCTGTTCCATCAGCGTCAGACCGGCGACCGCCGCCATCGGCTTGGTCATCGACGCCAGCGCAAAGATCGTATCCGGCGTCATCGCCGTGCCCTTGGCCGGATCCTGCTGGCCGTAGGCCTTGAAATGCACCAGCTTGCCGTCGCGGGCGATCGCGATCACGGCGCCGGGCACGCGCTTGGCGGCGATCTCGCGGGCGATGAAATTGTCGAGCCGCGTCAATCCGGTTTGCGAAAATCCGACGTCGTCCGGCTTGGCCTCGGGCAGCGGCCCGGCGGTCGCCACATTGGCGATGCCGACCACCATGGCTGCAGTCATCATGAGCGTTTTCATTGGCTTCTCCCTGGACGGCGGATCAAGCTCGCCTGATTATTATTTGATTGGGACGTCCGCCGGCCGTTAAACCTAGATCACGTCCGCAGCAGCGACAAGCCGTGCGGGAGCAGGGCAGGCCACCGCCATGCGCTCGTTACGACCAAGGTTTCGGTTGACCGCCCGGCGGCTGCTCTTCGCCGACGATATGCAGCACGAACGGTTCAGCCGCGCGCGCCGGCGCGCCGGCCGGTTCAACGTCGGCCGATTTGTCGCCCCGTTTGCGGCGTCGCTTCGGCCGCTGCGCCATCTGGCTCTCGGAGGAACGAAACAGCGCGTAGTCGCGGCCGAACAGCCAGCACGAGATTTGATACACGCCGTGGGTGATGAACAGAGCGGCGAGCACATCGATCGAATAGTGATAATGGCCGAGCAGCACCACCGCACCGAAGAACGCGGTCAGCGCCAGATAGAACATCCGCCAGTGCGGGATGTGCCAGAAGGCAAGGGCTGCGAGGAACGGCAGACCGGTGTGGCCGGAAAAGAACAAGTCGCTGCCGTAGAAAATCGAGTTGAAGAACGGTGCAGGCTTTTGCGGATCGATCGGCGACGGCGCCATGTGGGTGAGCGCCACGAACACGGCGCGGACCAGCAGGAACAGCGCCATGGCCTTCAGCGCATAGGGCAACCGGTTCGGTCGCCAGGCCAGCAGCCCAACCGTAATGGCGAAGGCCGTGAACGTGCCGTAGATGAACAGAAAGCGGACGTTGAACGGCCCAACGCGGCTCAGCACCAGATCGGTGACATGGTTGCTGGCGTGGATCGTGGCATAGGTGACCGCGGCGAAGATCGCGATGGTGCTGGCGGCGAGGAAAACAGCGCCCTCGCATACCGAACGCAGATAGGCGCGATTGCCACACAGCGTGCGGTAAAGCCGTATGGCGTCTTGCATTGCCGCCGTTCCTCCGCTTGCGAGAAATTCGGCGCGACCGTAATCGGAAAGCGAAGCTCCGGTTTGTGAAGTATCCCACAAGCCAACGATTTCGTGATCGATCGCTTCAGGATAGGCCATTCCTCACGGTACAACCCGAAGCTTCGGAGGCCATAACATCGGCCGCGACAACAAAAAAAGCGGCCCGTCGCGGGCCGCCTTTCGCTTCACGTCATGCGCCAGGAAATTCTGGTGGTCTAGTTGCAGGGATACCAGCGTCCATCCGGGCCGAGATAGGTCGCGCCGATCTGCGGGCCGCAACTGCCTCGGCCGCTGCGGCTGGCGAGATACGGCGTTGGGGCGCTATAGGCGTAGGAGTCATCGTAGCTCGGACCGGGAGCGTAGGCATAGGAGTTGACGTACGCCGGGCCACCATAGGCCGGGCCGCCGTAATAGGCGTAACCGGGCTCGTAATAGCCTGAGCGGTACGGCGCCGTGGCGATCGCGCCCGCCGCGCCAATCACGCCGCCGACCACGCCCGCGGCGATGCCGGGGCCCCAGCCGCCGTGGTGGTGATGGTGCCCGCGCGACTGCGCCATCGCGGGCGTTGCGGCGAGAGCGGCGACAAGCGCCGCGGCGCCGAGAAGTCTTGATCGTGTCATGGATGATTTTCCGAAAGAGGTGATGGAGAGCAACCGCGCGGGGCGCTGAATGTTCCCAAGCCGGATGGCGCCGAGATCAAGCCGCTGTGAACGCAGTTCCGCAGCGCCTTTATGAGATTCCTATAACGTTGCCCTCGCTCCCGTCTCGAAAACCTATGCGCCGGCTGGCACCTCATCGGCCAGTGAGCACGCGCTGCGCTCGCCCTGCAGATCTCAGCGCACAGGAGCACCCCATGCTGGACATCCTCATGCTGGCCCTCGGCCTCGGCTTCTTCGTCGCGGCGCTCGGCTACACCTACGCCTGCGAACGGCTTTGAGGAGGAGCAGCGCCATGATGTTCGATTACTCGCTCGCCGGCCTCGTCTCCGCAGGCCTGCTGTTTTACCTGACCTATGCGCTGCTGCGGCCCGAGCGGTTCTGACCGCATTCTCGCACCGCGTCCCGCACATCCAAAGGCACACCCCATGACCGTCATCGGCTGGATTCAAATTCTTCTGTACTGCGCGATCATCGTCGCGCTGGCAAAACCGCTCGGCTGGTACATGACGCGCGTCTTCAATGGCGAGCGCACGTTGCTGTCGCCGCTGCTGCGGCCGGTCGAGGCCGGGCTGTACTGGATCGGCGGCGTCGACGAGAAGCGCGAGCAGCATTGGCTGACCTATACGGTCGCGATGCTGCTGTTCCATGTCGGCGGCTTTCTCATTCTTTATGCGCTGATGCGGCTGCAGGCCGTCTTGCCGTTCAACCCGCAGGCACAATCCGCGGTCGCGCCCGATCTCTCCTTCAATACCGCGATCAGTTTCATCACCAACACCAACTGGCAGAACTACGGCGGCGAAAGCACGCTGTCCTATCTCGTGCAGATGCTCGGCCTGACGCACCAGAATTTCCTGTCGGCGGCGACCGGCATCGCGCTCGCGGTGGCGCTGATCCGCGGCTTTGCCCGTTCCTCGATGCGCACCATCGGCAATTTCTGGGTCGATGTGACGCGCTGCACGCTCTATGTGCTGCTGCCGATCTGCGTCGTCTACACGCTGTTCCTGGTCTGGCAGGGCATTCCGCAGACGCTTGGCGCCTATGTCGATGCCACGACGCTGGAGGGCGCGAAGCAGACCATCGCGGTCGGCCCGGTCGCGTCGCAGGTTGCGATAAAAATGCTCGGCACCAATGGCGGCGGTTTCTTCAATGCCAACGCCGCGCATCCGTTCGAAAACCCCACGGCATTGTCGAACTTCGTGCAGATGCTTTCGATCTTCGCGATCGGCGCGGCACTGACAAATGTGTTCGGCCGCATGATCGGCGACCAGCGCCAGGGTTTTGCGATCCTGGCCGTGATGGGCGTGCTGTTCATCGCAGGCGTTGCCATCACCTATTGGGCCGAAGCCAACGGCACCTCGGCGCTGAGTTCGCTTGGGCTGACCGGCGGCAACATGGAAGGCAAGGAAATCCGCTTCGGCATCGTCGCGTCCTCGCTATTCGCGGTCATCACCACGGCGGCCTCCTGCGGCGCCGTCAACGCCATGCACGACTCCTTCACTGCGCTCGGCGGCATGATCCCGCTGATCAACATGCAGCTCGGCGAAATCATCGTCGGCGGCGTCGGCGCCGGGCTCTACGGCATGCTGCTGTTCGTCGTGCTGGCGATCTTCGTCGCCGGACTGATGGTCGGCCGCACCCCGGAATATGTCGGCAAGAAGATCGAGGCGCGCGAGGTCAAGATGGCGATGCTCGCCATCCTGGTGCTGCCGCTGATGTATCTGGGCTGGACCGCGGTGGCCGTGGTGTTTCCATCGGCCGTGGCCTCGATGGCCAATGCCGGGCCGCACGGTTTTACCGAGGTGCTCTATGCCTATCACCTCGGCGACCGGCAATAACGGTTCGGCCTTCGCCGGCCTGACCGGCAACACCTTCTTCTACAATCTCACGCTGGCCAGTTCGATGTTCGTCGGCCGCTTCTTCATGATCATTCCGGCGATGGCGCTGGCGGGTTCGCTCGCGGCCAAGAAATCGATACCGCCGTCGGCCGGCACCTTGCCGACGACGGGCGGCCTGTTCGTCGGCCTCGTCGTCGGCGTCATCCTGATCATCGGCGGTCTCACCTTCTTCCCGGCGCTGGCGCTCGGGCCGATCGTCGAGCACCTCGCCATGAATGCCAACACCCTGTTCTGATCGATCATTCGGAGTTACGTCCATGGAAGCCATGAAACTGCAAAAGCAGGTGCCGGTTACGGCGATGCTCGATCCGAAGATCGTCGTTCCCGCCATCGGCTCATCCTTCGCCAAGCTTGATCCGCGATTGATGATCAAGAACCCCGTGATGTTCGTGGTCGAGGTCGTCGCCGCGCTGACCACGGTGATCTTCCTGCGCGATCTCGCTGACGGGCGGAGCCAGCCTCGGCTTTCACCTTCCAGATCATCCTGTGGCTGTGGTTCACGGTGCTGTTCGCCAATTTCGCCGAGGCCGTCGCCGAAGGCCGCGGCAAGGCGCAGGCGGAATCCCTCAAGAAGACCCGGACCGAGAGCCAGGCCAAGCTGCTGACCGGTGCCGACAGGACCTATCGGCTGGTCTCCGGCACCAGCCTCAAGGTCGGCGATGTCGTGCTGGTCGAGGCCGGCGACAACATTCCGTCCGACGGCGAGGTGATCGAAGGCGTTGCCTCGGTCAATGAGGCCGCCATCACCGGCGAGTCCGCGCCCGTGATCCGCGAATCCGGTGGCGACCGCTCCGCGGTCACCGGCGGCACGCAAGTGCTGTCCGACTGGATCCGCGTCCGCATTACCGCGGCCCAAGGATCGACCTTCATCGACCGCATGATCCGGCTGGTCGAGGGCGCCGAGCGGCAGAAGACGCCGAACGAGATCGCGCTCAACATCCTGCTCGCGGGCCTGACCATCATCTTCGTGTTCGCGACGGTGACGATCCCGAGCTATGCCGCCTATGCCGGCGGGTCGATATCGGTGGTGGTGCTGGTGGCGCTGTTCGTGACGCTGATCCCGACCACCATCGGCGCGCTGTTGTCGGCGATCGGCATCGCCGGCATGGACCGGCTGGTGCGGTTCAACGTGCTGGCGATGTCGGGCCGCGCGGTCGAGGCCGCCGGCGACGTCGATACGCTGTTGCTCGACAAGACCGGCACCATCACGCTCGGCAACCGGCAGGCGACGGCGTTTCGTCCCGTCCGCGGCGTCACCGAGCAGGAACTGGCGGATGCGGCGCAACTGGCCTCATTGGCCGACGAGACGCCGGAAGGCCGCTCGATCGTCGTGCTCGCCAAGGAAAAATACGGCATCCGCGGCCGCGACATGGAGGAATTGGCCGCGACCTTCATTCCGTTTACGGCGCAGACCCGCATGAGCGGCGTCGATGCCGGGGCATCGTCGGTCCGCAAGGGCGCGGTCGATGCGATCCTGAATTATGTCGGGGGCGGGGAGCCGCGTGCGATGGCTTCCGGAAACGCTGCCCGGGCGATCCAGCCCGGAGCGAGCTCCGAGCTTGCGCGCGAAATCCAGGCGATCTGCGGACGAGATCGCGAAGTCGGGCGGCACGCCGCTCGCGGTCGCCAAGGATGGCCGCCTGCTCGGCGTCGTCCATCTCAAGGACATCGTCAAGGGCGGCATCCGCGAGCGTTTTGCCGAACTGCGCCGCATGGGCATCCGCACCGTGATGATCACCGGCGACAATCCGATGACGGCGGCGGCGATTGCGGCGGAAGCCGGCGTCGACGATTTCCTGGCGCAGGCGACGCCGGAGGACAAGCTGAAGCTCATCCGCGACGAGCAGGCCAAAGGCAAGCTGGTCGCGATGTGCGGCGACGGCACCAACGACGCGCCGGCGCTGGCGCAGGCCGATGTCGGCGTCGCCATGAACACCGGCACGCAGGCCGCGCGCGAGGCCGGCAACATGGTCGATCTCGACTCCAATCCGACCAAGCTGATCGAGGTGGTCGAGATCGGCAAGCAATTGCTGATGACCCGCGGCGCGCTGACCACGTTCTCGATCGCCAACGACGTCGCGAAATATTTCGCCATCATCCCGGCGATCTTCCTGGCGTTCTATCCGCAGCTCGAGGCGCTCAACGTCATGCATCTGGCGAGCCCGCAAAGCGCGATCCTGTCGGCGATCATCTTCAATGCGCTGATCATCATCGCGCTGATCCCGCTGGCCTTGAAGGGCGTGGCCTATCGCGCCATCGGCGCCGGCGCGCTGCTGCAGCGTAACCTGCTGATCTACGGCCTCGGCGGCATCATCATTCCGTTCATCGGCATCAAGGCGATCGACCTCGTCGTCACTGCCTTGCATCTGGCTTGAAACCAACCGTCATTGCGAGCGATGCGAAGCATCGAACCCGAATCTCGAGATTCCGGATGTTCGTCGCTTCGCCGCCTCGCAATGACGACTCCAAGGAGACCCATCATGTTGAAAGAAATTCGTCCCGCCATCCTCATCCTGGTCCTGCTGACCGCTGATCACGGGTCTTGCCTATCCGCTCGCGATGACCGCCATCGCCGGCGTGCTCTTTCCGAAGCAGGCCGCAAGGCAGCCTGATCGAGCAGGACGGCAAGGTGGTCGGCTCCGCCCTGATCGGGCAGGCGTTCAAGAGCGACAAATATTTCCATGGCCGGCCTTCGGCGACCTCGGCGCCGGACCCGGCCGATTCCACCAAGACCGTCTCGGCGCCCTACAATGCGGCCAATTCCGGCGGCTCCAACCTCGGCCCGACCAGCAAGGCCCTGAACGACCGGGTCAAGGAAGATGTCGACAAGTTGAAGGCCGAAAATCCGTCCGCGCCCGTCCCGATCGATCTCGTCACCACCTCGGCGCAGCGGCCTCGATCCCGATATCTCGCCGGAAGGCGCGCTGTTCCAGGTGCCGCGTGTCGCCAAGGCGCGGAATATGCCGGAAGATCGCGTCCGCGCAGCTGGTCACGGAGAACACCGAGGGCCGCCTTGCCGGATTGCTCGGCGAGACCACGGGTCAATGTATCTGGCGCTGAATCTGGCGCTGGACGCCGCCGCAGCCAAATAGACGCCGGCTAGGCTCGGAGCGGGCCTGAGGACTATATTGCCGTATGGCAAATCAGCGCCACGACCCTGAAAAAAGACCCTCGCCGGATGCGCTGCTGGAGGCCGCCCGGCGTGAGAACGATCAGGCCGGCCGGCTCAAGATCTTCGTCGGCGCCGCCCCCGGCGTCGGCAAGACCTATGAGATGCTGCAAAGCGCCCATGCCAAAATGAAGGCCGGCGTCGATGTCGTGGTCGGCGTGGTCGAAACCCACGGCCGGGCGGAGACCGAGGCGCTGCTGGACGGGCCTCGAAGTCCTCCCGCGCAAGCGGATCGAGTACAAGGATCAGACGCTCGAGGAGATGGATCTCGACGCGCTGATCGCGCGCCATCCGCAAATCGCGCTGGTCGACGAACTCGCCCACACCAACGCGCCCGGCAGCCGCCATCCCAAGCGCTATCTCGACGTCGAGGAACTGCTCTCGCACGGCATCGACGTCTATACCGCGGTCAATATCCAGCACATCGAAAGCCTCAACGACGTGGTCGCGCAGATCACCCATGTGCGGGTGCGCGAGACCGTGCCGGATTCGGTGTTCGACCGCGCCGACGCCATCGAACTGATCGATCTCACGCCGGACGACCTGATTCAGCGGCTGAAAGAAGGCAAGGTCTACGTCCCCAAACAGGCCGAGCGCGCGCTCGAGCATTATTTCTCGCCGGGCAATCTGACGGCGTTGCGCGAACTGGCGTTGCGGCGCACCGCCGAGCGCGTCGACGAGCAATTGCTGACGCATATGCAGGCGCAACGCGATCGCCGGCCCCTGGGCCGCGGGCGAGCGCATTCTGGTTTGCATCAGCGAGGATCCGCGCGTCGGCGGGGCTGGTGCGCTACACCAAGCGGCTGGCGGACCGGCTGCATGCGCCCTGGACCGCGCTCAGCATCGAGACCCGCCGCAGCCTGCAATTGACCGACGAGCAGCGCGACCGGCTGGCCGACACGCTGCGGCTGGCGGAAGCGCTGGGCGGCGAGGCGCTCACCATTCCCGGCGTCGGACGCCGCATCGCCGACGACGTGATCGGATTCGCGCAAGCCAACAACGTCACGCAGATCATCATCGGCAAGTCGACGCGCTCGTGGTGGTTCGAACTCATGCGCGGCTCGGTGGTGCATGATCTGGTGCGGCGCGCCGGCAATATCAGCGTCAACGTGATCGCCGGCGAGGAACTGCCGGCGGAGCCGGTTCCAAAGAAGACGGTGCGCACGGCCGAAGCGGCCGGAGCCGTTCGATCCGATGCCCTATCTGTTGTCGCTGCTGTTCGTGGCCGTCGGCGCTCGGCGCCGGCAAGCTGATTCAGCCGTGGTTCGGCATCGAAAATGTCGACCTCGTGTTCCTGACGGCGGTGGTCGGCGTCGCCGTCCGCTACGGCCTGTGGCCGTCGCTGCTGGCCAGCGTCGCCGCCTCGCTCTGCTACAATTTCTTCTTTCTGCCGCCGGTCTATACCTTCACGATCACCGATCCGACCAATGTCGCGGCGTTCTTCTTCTTCATGCTGATCGCGATCCTGGTTTCCAACGTCGCGGCGCGGGTGCGCACCCAGGCGGTCTCCGCGATCGGCAGGGTGCGGACCACGGAATCGCTTTATGCCTTCAGCCGCAAGCTCGCGGGCACCGCGACGCTCGACGATGTGTTGTGGGCGACCGCCTACCAGACCGCGCTGATGCTGAAGGTGCGGGTGGTCCTGCTGCTGCCGGAGGACGGCATCATTACCGTCAAGGCGGGCTATCCGCCCGAAGACGAATTGGACAAGGCCGATCTTGCCGCCGCGAACTGGGCCTGGGGCAACGACCGCCCGGCCGGGCGCGGCTCGGATACGCTGCCGGGCGCCAAGCGCCTGTTCCTGCCGATGCGAACCGGCCGCGGGCCGATCGGCGTCATCGGCATCGACGACGACAGGACCGGGCCGCTGCTGACGCCGGACCAGCGCCGGCTGCTCGATGCGCTGATGGACCAGGGCGCGCTCGCGATCGAACGGGTGCAGCTGGTGGAGGACATGGACCGCGTCAAGCGCACCGTGGAGTCGGATCGTTTGCGCTCGGCGCTGCTGACCTCGATCTCGCACGATCTCAAGACGCCGCTGGCTTCGGTGCTCGGCGCCGCCTCCACGATGCGCGATCTCGCAAGCGGCCTGACGGAAGCGGAAAAACGCGATCTGCTGGCGACCGTGATCGACGAGTCCGAACGGCTCAACCGCTTCATCGCCAATCTGCTCGACATGACCAAGCTGGAATCCGGCGCCATCGTGCCGAATACCGCGCTGCATGATATCGGCGAGATCGTCGGCAGCGTGTTGCGCCGCGCCAGCAAGATCCTCGCGCATCACAAGGTCTCGCTCGAACTCGCCGCCGACATGCCGATGCTGGAACTCGACGCCGTGCTGTTCGAACAGGTGCTGTTCAACCTGCTGGACAACGCGGCGAAATATGCGCCGGCCGATACCACGATCACGATCAGGACGCTGCGGGATCGGGACATGGGTGTCGCTGCAGATCATCGACGAGGGCGACGGCATTCCGCCGTTGGAGCTGGAAAGCGTGTTCGACAAGTTCTATCGCGCGCAAAAGGGCGATCATGTCCGCCCCGGCACCGGCCTTGGCCTGGCGATTTCGCGCGGCTTCGTCGAGGCGATGCATGGCACGATCCTGGCCGCCAACCGCAGCGACCGCAGCGGCGCCGTGCTGACCATCAAGCTGCCGATCCCGGCCGCATCCGACGCCCTGGATACCGCCGCATGAGCGCTGCCCCGATCAAGGTCCTGGTCATCGACGATGAGCCGCCGATCCGCAAATTGCTGCGGATGGGGCTTGAGCACGCAGGGCTACGAGATCCTGGAAGCCTCCAACGGCAAGATCGCGCTGGAATTGCTGGCCGAGGAGCCGGCGCTGATCATTCTCGATCTCGGCCTGCCGGACATCCAGGGGCATGACCTGCTGCGCATGATCCGCGGCCGCAACGACAGCGTGCCGATCGTGGTGCTGTCGAGCCGCGGCGATGAGGCCGGCAAAGTCCAGGCGCTCGATCTCGGCGCCGACGACTATCTGACCAAGCCGTTCGGGATGGATGAACTGCTCGCCCGCATGCGCGCGGCGTTGCGGCATCAGCTGCAGGTCCATGGCGAGCGCCCGGTGTTTCGCTCGGGCGACCTTTCGGTCGACCTGGTGCGCCGCATCGTCAAGGTCGGCGACAAGGACGTCAAACTGTCGCCGAAGGAATACGAATTGCTGCGCGTGCTGGTGCAGCACGCCGGCAAGGTGCTGACCCACCGGTTATCTGTTGAAGGAATTGTGGGACGAACTGACCGACGCGCAATATCTGCGGGTCTATGTGCGCCAGCTCCGGCAGAAGATCGAAGCCGATCCCGAGCGCCCGCAATTCGTGCTGACCGAAACCGGCATCGGCTATCGGCTGAGGGCGGGGGACTAGTGGGCCTCATCCTGAGGAGCCGCGAAGCGGCGTCTCGAAGGATGGCGGCGATGCACAGACTTGCGGCCATCCTTCGAGACGCATCGCGTCGCGATGCTCCTCAGGATGAGGTCACGGCCCGAATATTGCTCTGACAAGCGCAGCGGCGAGTGCCATAAAGGCATTTGAGACCGTCATTGCGAGCGCAGCGAAGCAATCCAGCTTTTTTGCAGGGCGACAAAGCAAGATGGATTGCTTCGCTGCGCTCGCAATGACGACGCAGGTTTCGCGCAGAGCAGGGGACGCATGTTCGGAATTCTGGGGCTGGGGTTTTTGCTGGGCATGCAGCATGCGCTCGAGGCCGATCATATCGCGGCGGTGTCCAGCATCGCGGCGCGCCGCACCCAAATCGGCGACATCGTCAGGCATGGCCTGACCTGGGGGCTCGGCCACACCCTGACATTGTTCGTCTTTGCCGGTGCCGCCCTTCTGCTCGGGCAGGCGATCCCGGAAGGTGTTGCGCGGCCGATCGAGACGGCGGTCGGCGTCATGCTGGTCGGGCTCGGCGCGCATGTGCTGTGGCGGCTGTGGCGCGATCGCGTGCATTTTCACACCCACGGCCACGACGACGGCACCGTGCACATCCACGCCCACAGCCATGCCCGCGAAACCGTCGCGCATGCCCGCGCCGCGCACGTTCACGCGCACGGCTTTCGCTGGCGCACGCTGCTGGTCGGATTGATGCACGGCATGGCCGGCTCGGCGGCGCTGCTGGTGCTCACGGTATCGCAGGCCTCCAGCCCCGCCGCGGGGCTCGGTTACGTCGCGCTGTTCGGGATCGGCTCGATGATCGGCATGGGCGCGCTGTCGATGGTGATCGCGGTGCCGCTGGCGGTTTCCGCGCGCTTTCTCACCGTCGCCAATCGCGGCCTGCAGGGCGCCGTCGGCATCGTGACGATCGCGATCGGCATCACCACCATCGTCGAAACGGCGCTGGCGTAAGCGCTGCGCGCCGCGTCCCGCGGACGTTAACATTTCCATATCGCGATATCTAGCAATTGATCGAGCGCGAATGCTTACGCGTTAGGCTTACCGGCAATTTGGCCGGCGGCCTTAACCCTTGGTGCGACGGCTTCGGTTAGGTTGCGCGACAACAAATCGGGACTTCCAACCATGCGCGTGCGACTTGCACTGGCTTTGCTGATCGGAACCACGCTACCGGCTTTTGCCGGCGGCGGTTTCGATATCGTGATTCCCGGGCGGCCCGGCGTGCCCATCATCATTAACGGCGTCGATGCGTCCTATGCGGTGGTCGAAGGCGCCTGGGGTCTTGGCAAGAACGAGCAGGTTCAGGTCACGGTCTATGGCGGCCGCTACATCGATCCGCGAACCGCACGTCGGTCATTACTATCCGAGCGACGGTCGCATGCCCGGTTACGGGCGCCTCGAAATCGAACCGCCGGCCAACCGCAAGCTGCCGAAGCCGGCGGCGAGCTATCACCAATCATGGTCTGCGCAATCCACCCCGCAGCCGCCGGACGTGCCGCTTTATCCGCCGCCGGTGATCGTCGCGCCGCAAATCGGCGATCGGCTCCAGAACATTTTCGACGCGAGCACCAAGTTCCACACCAAAGCCACGCCAACAAGAAACAGATCCCACAGGAGAGAGTAAATGCGTCAGACGATTTCAGGAATGGTAGCGGCAGTCGCCGTGATGTTGACCGCAGGCGCTGCGCCGGCGATGGCGTGCGGCGGTGGATTGCTGCAGAGGCCTATTCCAGCTCGTGCGCGCCGGTCTATGTCGCGCCGGTCGCGTCCTATGGCTGCGGCGGCGGCTGCGGCGGCTGGGTCCGCGAGCGGCTGCCCGATCCCGAGCAGCAGTATTATTACGTCAATCAGGGCCCGACCTATACCGGTCCCGGCAACTTCGCGCCGGAGCCGGTCTATCGGGAAGACTCGGTGTCCGACTGCAATTACGGCTATCGCAGCCGCGCCTATCGCTACGGCTACCGCAGCAGCACGCTACTACGATGACGGTCCGGCGATCTACCGCGCCAAGCGGCATTTCCGCGCCTATCGCGGCTACAGCGACTACCGCTATTCGGCGCGCCCGAGCGTTCGTTACGGCTACGCGCACCGTCACAGCCACGCCGCCGCGCAGTCTACGGCGGTCATCACGGCATGCGCTACGGCGTGCCGCATCATCACGGCCACCGCGAGCGCGTGCTGCGCCGCTATCTACTGATCTGAGTTTCGCTTGAGAATACCGGCGCCCGTTCGCAGCCATGCGAGCGGGCGTCGGCTTTTCAGCTACATCAGGCCGAGTTTTGTCGCGCCGATATAGAGCGCCAGCACCGCGGCGTTGGAGACGTTGAGGCTCTTGATCTCGCCGGGCATGTCGAGCCGGGCGACCACGCTGCAGGTATCGCGCGTCAATTGCCGCAAGCCCTTGCCCTCGGCGCCCAGCACCAGCGCCAGCGGTTGCTGAAGTGCGATGGCGCCGAGATTTTCGCTGCCCTCGCTGTCGAGCCCGACGGTCATGAAACCCTGGTCGTTCATTTCGTTCAGCGCGCGCGCCAGATTTTGCACCGTCACCATCGGCACCAGCTCCAGCGCGCCGGAGGCGGATTTCGCCAGCACGCCGGTGGCCTCGGGGCTGTGACGCGCCGTGGTGACGATGGCCTTGACCGCGAACGCCGCCGCCGAGCGCAGGATGGCGCCGACATTGTGCGGGTCGGTGATCTGGTCGAGCACCAGCACGATGCCCTCTTGCGGCAGGTCGCCGATATCGGGCGAGTCCAGCGGTTCGGCTTCCGCCAGCAGGCCCTGATGCACGGCGTCCGGGCCGAGGCGGGCGTCGATCAGGCTCGGCCGCACGATTTCCGGGGTGACGCGGGTATCGATCTTGTCGTCGGCCAGCCGCCGCGCGGCGTTTTCCGACAGCCAGCAGTTTTCGGATCTGCCGCTGCGGATTGGCCAGCGCGGCCGCGACCGTATGCCAGCCATACAGAATGACCGGCCCGTCAGGGCCCGCCTCGCGGTCGCGCCGGGGCGGCCGGCCGCCGAAGGGGCGTCCTTTATCCGGCCGCCTTTGCCGCCGCCGCGCCGGAAAGGCGGTTTTCGATCGCGATCGCTCATGGCAGGCTTGTGTCATGGGTTCCGAATAATGGCAATTTGGGCGGTTCGCGGGCCGTTTTAGGGGCATATTAGGGCCTTGCCTTGGTTGACTTTGCCGGGCCGATTCCCCCATAAACGCGCCAACCGGGCGCTCGCCATCGGCGGCCGGTTTTAACGTCATCCATGACCTGTCTGCCGCCATTTCGGCGGGTGGGTTCCGATGCTGTTGAGCGGGGGAGTGTCCCGAGTGGCAAAGGGAGCTGACTGTAAATCAGCCGTCTTATGACTTCGAAGGTTCGAGTCCTTCTTCCCCCACCATCCTGCTTCGCGCTCACGCGCTTCGCAGGATTTGCATCCTCTCAATGCGCGAAGCAGGATGCCCTCCGAAGCCTTGGCGCAGGAGGGCCGCTCGATGCATTATGTCTATCTCCTGCAGAGCGAAAGCTTTGCAGACCAACGCTACGTCGGCATGGCGTCTGATCTCAAACGGCGATTATCAGACCACAATTCCGGCAAATCACCTCACACATCCAAATTCCTGCCGTGGAAGCCGGTGACTTACGTTGCGTTCTCGGATTTGGAAAAAGCCCGGACTTTCGAGCGCTACCTCAAATCAGGGTCCGGCCATGCTTTCGCCAGAAAACGGCTTTGGTAGCCGCGACGCGGCAATCTCCCCAGATCGCGAATCACCTCCACCCCCGCATCTTGAACCCCTCTGCCTCCGACCGCGACCAAGCGGCCAGGAGAGAACAACATGTTCGAATGGCTGATACCGCTAGCTCATCGTGATCGCTTTGCTGATCTGGCTGCTCGATTATCTCGAGGTGGTCGATGCCGTGGGCGGCTTTGCGCGCCTGATCGTGTTCGTGGTCGTCGAGATCGCGAAACTGGTCGCCGCCGTTGTCGGATGGATCGTGCAACTGGCGGTGCATCTGGTGCGCCATCTCGCCGGCGCCTCGAAGCCGCAATCCGGAGCGTCTTCGCCGGACGCGGCATTGCTCAGGTCGCCGCCTCCGTCACAGGAAACGGCTGTCCGGGCAAATAGAGGGCGATGGGGCGGATCTCGTAAACGGCTGACCGATTGACGCGGCGCAGATCGCGCGCGGCCTCGATCGCGGCATCGTCATCGGCGCAGTCCACGACGTAAAGACCCAACAACTGTTCCTTGGTCTCGGCAAATGGCCCGTCGATCACCATTCCGTCGCCCGGCCCGCGCAGGGTACGGGCCTTGCCCGTCGCCCCCAGGCGCGCCGCCGGTCCGAGCCGCCCCTGCTGGTTCAGCCGGTCGTGGACGCGATGCAGATCGGTCATGAGGGCCGCGTCCTCCTCCGGGCGTCCATGGACGTGACGTCGGCTTCCACGTGATAGGCCAGGATGGCGTAAAGCATCGGTACCTCGCTTTGTTGTTGCCGCGACCACCATGCTCTGTGTCACGGAGCGCTTGCCCGCGAAACTCTCCGGAAACACGATATATCGGTTTCTCCCTTGAACGCGCCGCGCCAGTGGCACGACTGATATGCAGAACGCAGCAACTGCGCAGGCCTTTCAACGGAGACGGTCATGTTACGAAGCCAGCCACTATCATCAGCGATAGTACCCGGGCTCCTGCGTCCCCTCAAACCGGCGATTTTCACGATGTCGCCGGCCATCACCGCTACTACGGCAGCTCGGCCAGCAACGGCGGCGAGCGGTTGGCCGAGACCCGCCGCGGCCAGCGCGCCCGCGGGCTCAACGTCTGCGGCTTCTGATCGGACGAATTCCCTGCCAACAAAAAAGCGCGGCGGAATCGCTCCCGCCGCGCCCCAACTATTGAACTCGCTGGTCCAGGGCTGAGAGCGCCCCAATGCCAAGCCCAAATAAAGCTAACTGAGCTTAGCGGGCGATCCCAGCGAGGTGACAGCGCTTGGTAAGAGACACTGGATCACCTCCTTTCGTTGTGTTGATGGAAACATCAGTATAGGCATCGAATTGGCGGATGTTAAGGGGCTCGCACGCCCGGCGGGTCCGCCAGGAACAACGTGCGATGGGCCGGCGCCGGACCGCTCCATGGCGGTTGAGGCGGTCGGCATGGCGTGTTAGTTGATCGCCTCAATCGCGGGTGTAGCTCAATGGTAGAGCAGCAGCCTTCCAAGCTGAATACGAGGGTTCGATTCCCTTCACCCGCTCCAGCCTTCGCTCGGTCCTTTTTGAAGCGACCAACGGCCCGCACCTGTAATGCGCATCATCTATTTCTCCCTCGGTTGCGTGATGGTCGCGCTCGGCGTGATCGGCCTCGTGCTGCCGTTGATGCCGGGGGCGGTTTTCCTGATCGTGGCGGCCTGGTGTTTCGCGCGCTCGTCGCCTCGTCTGGAGGCATGGCTGCTCAATCATCCCAAGTTTGGCAAAACGCTGCGGGACTGGCGCTCCGATGGCGCCATCCCGCGTCCGGCCAAGGTCATGGCCTGTGCGGGGATGACGTTCGGGTTTGTCGTATTCTGGTTCAGCGTTCATCCATCGCTGCTGCTTGCTTCCGGCGTGGCGGTGCTTTTTCTGGCTTGTGCCGGGTATGTCGTCTCGCGCCCGGCGATCGCGGATCAGGACTCCTCCGTCTAGGCTGGCCGGCGCCCGCAGGACAGATAGCCGCATGCCGGCACCGCAGTGCTCGGCGCCAAAAAAATAGTGTATCGGCTCTGTTCGAAAGCGCCGGGGCCATATCCCCGGCGGATACCATTTCGGAGGAACGTTTCATGTCGGCTCTGCCACTCCAAGGCATCAAAATCCTTGATCTGACGCGCGTGCTGGCCGGGCCGCTGTCGGCACAGATGCTCGGCGATCTCGGCGCCGAGGTGATCAAGATCGAGCGGCCGGGCGGCGGCGACGATGCGCGCGCCTTCGGCCCGCCCTACCTGACCGATCCCGAGGGCAAGCAGAACAACAACAACTCGTTTTATCTGTGCGCCAACCGCAACAAGAAATCGGTCACCGTCAATATCGCGAGCCCGGAAGGCCAGGACATCGTCCGCGAGCTGGCAAAGACCTGCGATGTCATGATGGAGAACTACAAGGTCGGCGATCTCAAGCGCTACCGGCTGGATTATCGAATCGATCAAGGCGATCAACCCCGGCATCATCTATTGCTCGGTGACCGGTTTCGGCCAGACCGGGCCTTACGCGCCGCGCGCCGGCTATGATGCGATCCTGCAGGCGATGGGCGGGTTGATGAGCGTCACCGGCCATATCGACGGCGAGCCCGGCGAGGGACCGATGAAGGTCGGCCCCTCGATCGTCGACTACATGACCGGCATGAACACATCGATCGGCATTCTCTCCGCGCTCTATCACCGCAAGGCCAATGGCGGGGAGGGGCAGCATGTCGACGTCTGCCTGTTCGACACCGTGATCGCCTCGCTGTCGCATTGGGCGCAGATCTACCTCGTCAACGGCCAGACCCCGCCGCGGCGCGGCACCTGGGGCAATGGCGGCATGCCCGCGGGCGTATTCCGCTGCACCGATGGCGAGCTGATGCTGGTGGTCGGCAATGACGGCCAGTACGCGCGCACCTGCGCCGTGCTCGGGGCGCCGGAACTCGCGACCGATCCGAGATTCCTCAGGAACAACGACCGCGTCGTGCACGGCAAGGAGATCATGGCGATTTTTGCAGGCCTGTTCCTGAACAAGCCCGTCGCCTATTGGCTCGACGAATTGGAAAAGGCCGGCGTGCCCTCCGGGCCGATCAACGATTTTCCGCAAGTGTTCGCCGATCCGCACGTCCAGTCGCGCGGCATGCGGGTCAAGGTCGACCATCCCTTCGAGCCCGAGCTGTCGCTGATCCGCAATCCCATCACCTTCTCCGGCACCCCGGTGAAGGATTATCGCGCGCCGCCGCTGCTGGGCGCGGATACCAGGGACGTGTTGGCGACCCTCGGTTATGATGATGCGAAGCTGGATGATCTGAAGAAGCAGAAGATCGTCTAGCGGAGGGGATTCTCGGCACATCAATCTGCGCGAAACTGCGACAAAATAACACGACGGGCAAATCAGCAAAACCCTGTCAAATGATATTTTCTGATTTTCAGAAAATATTTATGTTGGCTATTTCGCGCAAATCAGAAATATATCCTTGCCATCCCGTCCCACTCAGAGGGGCGTTGGCCAGCGTCACGAACGCGGGGCGGGGATGCGGTGGACGCGGCAGCGTCGGGCGTGACACGTGGTTGCAGGGCGGGTTTCCCGTGAGCGATCGGCGGCATGCAGACGACCGATGTTGAATGCGTACGGCAAAACCGTGTGGTCCTGGCATCCGTTGCTGATGCCAAGCTGGCGGAGGCGCGTCGACCCGACCGGGCTTACGACAAGCCATAATCCGCAGCGACGGTGACAAAAAGAATTCGTCGCCGGGGAGATCGCGGCATAAGCCGTAAAGCCATTGCGCAGGGAAGGCCGGAGTGTTTCCGCTGAACCTGTATGCTCATGTGCGCCACTTTCGCACAATTTGCACATGAGACCGCGGGTGCAGCGCGCACCCGGTCTTCCCTGCGCCCTCTGATTTGGAGGGCAAGGAAATTCGATAGCAAACCTTCGGGCGCATCGCGCCGCGAGAACGCGAAGCGTATCTAGTCGTCATTGCCTGCGAAGACCCACGCGTCATTGCGCAGAGAGCGCCAGCGACGAAGCAATCCAGCTTCGCTCCTGCGGCAAAGCTGGATTGCTTCGCTCGCAATGTCGTCGCAATGACGTGGATGACGGCGTACTTTGCCCGAAGCCGCATCCGCAGTTCTCAGCGCGCTTGCCTTGCGACAAGTTTCGCAGCGGCCTTGCCCTGAACCTCGCCACCGGTCAGCGCCATCACCGAGACCGCGACCACGCGGTCGATGATGCCCTGGACGTCGTTGAGGTCGCATTTCCCATCCGACAGTTTGGTCAGCCGCTCGCGTTCGCGAATGGTGTGGTGCGACATGGCGAGGGCGAAATGCAGTCCCCAATAGAGATCGACCTCGCTGCGGTCGGGCAGCGAGCGCCGCATCGCGGCGGCGAATTTCCGCAAGTGATCGACTTCGCGGTTCTTGATGCGGCGGATCGGCGGCACCGATTCGATCGAGGCGCGGATCATGAAGCGCGCCGCGGTCGAGCCTTCGCGGTCGGGGCCGAGGCAGCCGCGCAGCGTCGGGCCCACCAGCGCGTGGAAAATGGCGTCGATGCCGGCGCGTCCGCCGCCGGCTTCTTCGGCGGCCTTCAATTCGTTGAGCCGCTCGCGGTTGGTGGCGAGGCTGCGGGTGACGAACAATTCGGCGATCAATTCGTCCTTGGAGCCGAAATGATAGTTCACCGCCGCAAGATTGACATTGGCCGCAGCGACGATGTCGCGCAGCGTGACGTCGCCGAAGCCGCGATCGGCGTAAAGCCGCTCGGCGGCGCTGAGGATTGCGGTTCTGGTCTGATCCGACGCCATCTCATGGGACCTATGCAGGGCGGATTGGCCGGTTGCGTTTCAAACGTTTGTATGAAACTATCGTTTGAGACCCGGGAATGTCAAGCAGCGCCTGCTATTTCCAGCCGGGCCACGCCGCCCGCAGAAATGATCTTGCGGCGAACGGAGCGCGGGCAGACAGTGCCGCCCAACAATTTCAGAACAAGGTGAGGAGCGTCCCATGGACTTCAATATGACTGATCGCCAGAAAGATTGGCTCAATCGCGTGCAGTCGTTCATGACCAAGCACATCCGCCCCGCGGTGCCGATCTACAAGCAGCAGGAGGCGGAAGGCTCGCGCTGGAAGGTGATCCCGATCCTGGAAGACCTGAAGAAGAAGGCGAAGGCCGAAGGCCTCTGGAACATGTTCATGCCGCCGTCGGCGCATGAAGACGATGAATTTCGCGGCGCGGGATTGAGCAATCTCGAATATGCGCCGTTGGCCGAGGAGATGGGCCACATCGGCTTTGCCTCGGAAGTGTTCAATTGCTCGGCGCCGGACACCGGCAACATGGAAGTGTTCATCCGCTACGCCAACAAGGAGCAGAAGCGGCAGTGGCTGAAGCCGCTGATGAACGGCGAAATCCGCTCCGCCTTCCTGATGACCGAGCCCGCGGTGGCTTCGTCGGACGCGACCAACATCGAGACCTCCATCAAGCGCGACGGCGATCACTACGTCATCAACGGCCGCAAATGGTGGTCGTCGGGCGTCGGCGATCCCCGCTGCAAGATCGCGATCCTGATGGGCAAGACCGATCCGAGCCAGCCGCGCCATCAGCAGCAGTCGCAGATCCTGGTGCCGCTCGACACCCCCGGCATCACAGTCGAAAAGATGCTGCCGGTGTTCGGCTTCGACGATGCACCGCACGGCCACGCCCAGGTGCTGCTCGAGAACGTCCGCGTTCCCGCCGGCAATATCCTGCTCGGCGAGGGCAGGGGCTTTGAAATCGCGCAGGGCCGTCTCGGTCCCGGCCGCATCCATCATTGCATGCGCACCATCGGCGTGGCCGAAGAGGCGCTGGAGAAGATGGTACGGCGGCTGTCGTCGCGCACCGCCTTCGGCAAGAAGATCATCGAGCATTCGATCTGGGAACAGCGCATCGCTGAGGCCCGCACCGACATCGAGATGACCCGGCTGCTGTGCCTCAAGGCCGCCGACATGATGGACAAGGTCGGCAACAAGACCGCGCAGCTCGAGATCGCCATGATCAAGGTGGCGGCGCCCAACATGGCGCTGAAGATCATCGACAACGCGATCCAGGCGTGGGGCGGGGGCGGCGTCTCCGACGACGCAGGGCTCGCCAAGGCCTATGCCCACATTCGCACGCTGCGGCTTGCCGACGGTCCGGACGAGGTCCACAACCGCGCCATTGCCAGACTTGAACTTCGGAAGTATGCAAACTCTCCGAATACGCACTAAAAAAGGGAGGGCGAACGCAGCGCTCTCCCCGCCGTCATTCCGGGGCGATGCGCAGCATCGAACCCGGAATCTCGAGATTCCGGGTTCGCGTCTGCGACGCGCCCCGGAATGACGGATGATAAGATAAGGGAGCGTCATCGTGGCCGAGGGCGTCAGAAAAGATGAAGAGTTTTCGGGCACCAGGCCCGTCGAGGAGCGGCATCGGATCGATGAGGCGCGTCTCGACGGCTGGATGCGCGAAAACGTCGAAGGCTATCAGGGACCGCTGACCGTCCTGCAGTTCAAGGGCGGCCAGTCCAATCCGACCTATCGGCTCGATACGCCGGCGCGATCCTATGTGATGCGCCGCCGGCCGTTCGGCAAATTGCTGCCGTCGGCGCACGCGGTCGACCGCGAATTCAAGGTCATCGCCGCACTCAGCAAGCAGGGTTACACGGTGGCGAAAGCCTACGCGCTGTGCACCGACGACGCGGTGATCGGTGCTTACTTCTACATCATGTCGATGGAAGAGGGCCGGGTGTTCTGGGATCCGACGCTGCCGACCCAGACGCCGGAGGACCGCCGCAAGATCTTCACCAGCAAGATCGAGGCACTCGCGAAACTGCATACCTACGATCCGCAGGCGATCGGGCTCGGCGATTTCGGCAAGCCCGGCAACTATTTCGCGCGGCAGGTCGACCGCTGGACCAAGCAATACCGCGCGTCGGAGACCCAGCACATTCCTGAATTCGAGAAGCTGGCCGAGTGGTTGCCGAAAACCGTGCCGCAACAGGAACGGGTTTCGATCGTCCACGGCGACTATCGCCTCGACAACATGATTTTCCACGCCACGGAACCGCGGGTGCAGGCGGTGCTGGATTGGGAACTGTCGACGCTGGGCGATCCGATGGCGGACTTCACCTATCTGTTGATGCAGTGGACCATGCCCGGCCTCGCCAATGCCGACCTCAAGGCGCTCAACATCCCGAGCATGGACGAGGCCGCGAAAATCTACTGCAACGTCACCGGCAGCGCGGTGCCGGACCTGAACTGGTATTTTTCCTACAATCTGTTCCGTCTTGCCGGCATTACCCAGGGTATCGCGGGCCGGATTCGCGACGGCACCGCGGCCAACGCCAAGGCCATCGAGTCGGCGAAGCGCACCGTGCCGCTGTCGCAGGACGCCTGGGCCTACGCGCAGAAGGCCGGCGCGAAATAACGTTGTAGAATGTAGGGTGGGCAAGGCGCCTCTGCGCCGTGCCCACCTACGATCCTCTGAAAGCTGACTTGGCCCTGTCTCCGAATATTCGCGGAAGCCTGTTCATGGCGGTGGCCATGGCCGGCTTCACGCTGAACGACGCGATCACCAAGGCGGTGTCGTCCGAAATGAACTTCGGCGAGATCATGCTGGTGCGAGGCGTGTTCGCGATTGCGCTGATCGCAACGCTGGCATGGCATCGAAGCGCGCTGCGTCCGCTGCGCACGCTGATGATGAAGCCGATTGCGCTGCGGGTGATCGGCGAAGTCGGCGGCACCATTTCGTTCATGGCGGCGATCGTGCACCTGCCGCTCGCGAATACCGCGGCGATCTTTCAGGCGCTGCCGCTGGCCATCACGTTCGGCGCCGCGCTGATCTTCGGCGAGCCGGTCGGCTGGCGGCGCTGGCTCGCGATCAGCGCCGGCTTCGTCGGCGTCCTGATCGTGGTGCGGCCCGGCCTTGAGGGCTTCAACCAGTTCTCGCTGCTGGCGCTGACCTCGGTGGTGTTCTGCGCCGTTCGCGACCTCGCGACCAAGCAGGTTCCTGTCGAAATTCCCTCGCTGTTCATCACCCTGGTGACGACAGTGACGATTGCGATCACTGGCGCCGTCATTCTGGTGCCGCTCGGCGGCTGGACGCCGCCATCGCCTCGCTCGCTCGGCCTGCTGGCGTTCGCCGCGGTGCTGCTGCTGATCGGCTACCAGTGCATCATCATGGCGCTGCGGTCGGGCGACATCTCGGCGGTGGCGCCGTTCCGTTATTCCGCGCTGCTGTGGGCGATGCTGCTGGGCTATCTGGTGTTCGGCGATGTGCCCGACGCGACGATGGTGACGGGCGCTTCGATCATCGTGCTGTCAGGCCTCTACGCCTTCTACCGCGAGCGCCAGCGCCACCGGCCGGTGGCGGCGGACGCATCCGGCCTGCCGCCCGACGGGCTGTGATCGCGTATCCTGCGACAACTCAGATCGGCTTGCCCGCATAGGGCATCGATGCGGTGAGGCCGCCATCGACCGGGATCGCCTGTCCGTTGACATAGGACGCATCGTCGCTGGCGAGAAACAATCCCATCGCCGCCAGTTCATGCGGCTGGCCGGCGCGCTTCAGCGGATTGAGCTGGCCGATCTTGCCGTCGGTGCCGCGCTGTTTGGCGTTGTCGAAGATCGGCTTGGTCATGCCGGTCTCGATCAGGCCGGGACACACCGCGTTGATGCGCACGCCGGTGCCCGACAGCGAATAGGCCGTGGTCTGCACCAGGCTGATGACGCCGGCCTTGCTGGCGCCGTAGGGATGTCCGCTGGCGCCGGACTTCAAGCCGGCGACCGAAGCGGTGCAGACGATCGAGCCGTATTTCTGTTTGATCATGTGCGGCATCGAATGCTTGATCGCCAGGAACGGGCCGATCAGGTTGACGCGCAGCACCTCCTGCCAATGTTCCACGGTCTGCTCGCCGAGCGGCACCAGCCCGCCGCTGATGCCGGCATTGGCCCAGATCGCATCCAGCCGTCCGTATTTGGACACCGCCCTGTCGATGAAACCCTTCACGTCGCTTTCCGAACCGGCGTCCGCCATCACGGCCTCGACGGTGCCGCCGGCGTTGCCGACCAGCTTGGCGGTCTCCTTCACGCTCTCGCTGCGATCCACGATCACCAGTTTCGCGCCCTCCTTGGAGAACAGCAGCGATGCCGCGCGCCCGATGCCGCTGCCGGCGCCGGTGATGATGACGGATTTGCCTTCGAGGCGGCCCATGAGTTTCTCCCTTGAGGTGTTCTTCGGCGCTTGCCGCCGTGCGGAATTCAAACAAGATTTCAAACGCGCAACGTCACTTGAGACCTTGCGCGCTCTGACGTACAGCCACATCAAACAGTATTGAAGGGTGTTCGCGATGTCCAATCCAGCCAAGCCACTGAACGCCGCACGCCGCCGGCGTGGTCGCGACGCGATGGTGGTGGGTGCGTCATGCGCCGGTTCGCGAGGACGGCGGCTGCATCTACGGGCAGAAGGATCTCGGCTGCGACACCAGCGACCGCGTGGTATTCGAGGCGGTCGGCAAAATCCTGCCGCGCAACGCGGTGTGGGTTGCGAGCAACCTGAAGCGGACGCATCAGACCGCGGATGCGATCTGGGCCGCCGGATTTCCGAAGCCCGCCGTCGATGCCGCATGAAGCCGCGTTTGCCGAACAGCATCTCGGCGAATGGCAGGGCATGAACCGCGCGGCATTTCTCGCCAGCCTGCCGCGTCGGCAGCCACTGGTTCGCGCCGATCGACGAGCCGGCGCCCGGCGGCGAAAGTTTCATGGATCTCTACAACCGCATGCGCGGCGCGATCGACCGCATCAACATCGAGCATGCCGGCAAGGACGTGATCGCGGTCGCGCATGGCGGAACGATCAAGGCGGCGATCGGTCTGGCGCTGGGCGATCTGCCGGAAAAAGGCCTCGCCTTCGACATCGACAATTGCTCGGTGACGCGGCTCGATCATCTCGCCGAGCGGCGACATGCGAGCTGGCGGCTGCCGATGGTCAACCAGCAGCCGTGGATCGCCGATGCCTCGCACAACGCCATGCATCAGCCGGCGGGGCCGGAAGTGGTGCCGGCGACGAAGCTGGCGTGACCGTCATCCGCGGCTTCGAGTTGTCGGAATCGACCGGCAAAGGCTGCTTAGCTCGAGATCGTGAAAATCAAACCCGGCGCGCTCGACGCCGATCATCCTGGGAGAAACGCATGACCTTGTTCGACATGTCGGGAAAAGTCGCCGTCATCACCGGCTCAACGCGCGGCATCGGCCGCGCCATCGCCGAGCGGATGGCCGAGCACGGCGCCAAGGTGGTGATCTCCTCGCGCAAGCAGGATGTCTGCGATGCCGTCGCCAAGGAGATCAACGACAAGTTCGGCAAGGGCACGGCGGTCGCGATCGCCGCCAACATTTCCAGCAAGGAAAATCTGCAGAACCTGGTCGACGAATCCAACCGCGCCTTCGGCAAGATCGACGTGCTGGTCTGCAACGCCGCGTCCAATCCCTATTACGGGCCGCTCGCCGGCATTTCCGACGACCAGTTCCGCAAGATCCTCGACAACAACATCGTCGCCAACAACTGGCTGATCGGCATGGTGGTGCCGCAGATGATCGAGCGCAAGGATGGCTCGATCATCATCGTGTCCTCGATCGGCGGCCTGAAGGGCTCGACCGTGCTCGGCGCCTATGCGATCTCGAAGGCCGCCGACATGCAGCTCGCGCGCAACCTCGCCTGCGAATACGGCAAGCACAACATCCGCGTGAACTGCATCGCGCCGGGCCTGATCAAGACCGATTTTGCCAAGGCGCTGTGGGACAATCCGGAGACCCTGAAGGCCTCGACCGTCGCGCTCGCCGCTGCTGCGCATCGGCATTCCCGACGAGATCGCCGGCGCGGCGGTGTTCATGGGATCGGCGGCCGGCAACTTCATGACCGGCCAGACCATGGTGATCGACGGCGGCGCGACGATCAGTTGAGCTGCGCGTTCGTCATTCCGGGCGCGTCGCGAAGCGACGAACCTCGATGTGCGATCCGCAGAGCCGGGATATTCGCGATGACATCGTCGAGACTCCGGGTTGCAGCGCCTGACCGCGGGCTGCGCCCGGAATGACGCTGCGCGCCTCACTCCACCGCCGCGTACACCAGATTCGCGCAGCAGCGTGCGGATGATATTCGCGCTGGCCGGGGCCCTGCATCATGAACACCGCGAACAGCTCTTCGGCCGGATCGATCCAGAAGAACGTGCCGGCCATGCCGCTCCAGAAGAACTGACCGACCGAGCCCGGGAACGGCGCGATGCCGGCGTGGGTGCGGACCGCAGAAGCCGAGACCAAAACCGTGGCCGGGCGGCATCAGGGGCGAGTTGACCTTGACGTCGGGGCCGAGATGGTTCGGACGCCATCAGCTCCAGCGTCTTGCGGCCGATGATCCTGTTGCCGTCGAGCGTGCCGCCGTTGAGCAGCATCTGGCTGAACCGCGCGTAATCCATCGTGGTCGAGACCAGGCCGCCGCCGCCGGATTCCATCACCGGCTTTTCCAGCATGTTGAACAGCTGCACCTTGTCGCCGGTCCAGGGATCGGTCGCGAACGGCTCGGCGAGGCGGCCGGCGTTCTCCTCGCCGGTGTGAAACGCGGTCTCGGCCATCTGCAGCGGCGCGAGGATGCGTTCGGTCAGGAACGCGCTGAGGCTCTTGCCGGAGACGACTTCGATGATGCGGCCGAGAATGTCGGTGGAGCGGCTGTAGTTCCATTCCGCGCCGGGCTGGCACATCAGCGGCAGGCTGGCGACCATGCGCGGCGTGTTCGGCGTTGCTGATCTTGCGGCTGCGCAACCGCGACTGCTGGTACAGCTGCTGCACCAGGCCGTTGCCGGTGTGGTCGTAGGTGATCCCCGAGGTGTGCCGCAGCAGGTCCTGAACGGTCATCGGCCGCTTCAGCGGCACGAGGTCGAGCTTGCCGTTGTTCTCGACGCCGACCTTCTGGTCGGCAAATTCCGGGATGAATTTCGCGACGGGATCGCTGAGCAGGAAATGGCCGTCCTCGACCAGCATCATGATGCCGACCGAGACGATCGGCTTGGTCATCGAGAAGATGCGGAAGATCGTGTCCTTGCGCCATCGGCGCGGCTGCCGACGGGCTTTGCCTGCCGAGCGCCTCGAACCAGCCGATCTGGCCGCGCCGCGCCACCATCACGGTCGCGCCGGGCAGGGTTCCCTTGTCGATCTCGCGCTTGAAGGCGTCCGACATCCGCTGCAGCCGGGTCGGGGAGAGCCCGAGCGATTCCGGCTTGGCCTGGGGCAGCGGCGGGGTCTGCGGGGCGGGGCTGTGTTTGGCGGCGGTCTGCGCGGTCATGGTCTCTCCCGTTTGCTCTTGTTGCTTGGTAGGTCTTGGCGGAAAGTCTGGCGCAGAACGTCGGCCTTGAACAGGCCGTTTCGCGGGTTAACCGCTTCGCCCTTGCAATCGGGGCGCTCCCTATGCTTGAAACGGCGCGGATCGGCGGCGACGCGGGTTCCCTGTAGGAGTGTAGCTCAGTTGGTAGAGCACCGGTCTCCAAAACCGGGGGTCGCAGGTTCGAGCCCTGCCACTCCTGCCAGCTCTGGCAGTTCCGCATACCTTGACCTTTGGCCCCGCCCGCAGTACATAGCCGCCACCTGCTGCCGGCCCGTTTGACGGATATCCGGCGCGGCTTTGAAATCCCCCGAACAATCGAGCCCGCTGGCCGGCTCATCCTTCGAAAGAGGGCTGGGCGCTAGAGGGCTGTTCGGATTCCTTAAACCTAGAAATCGTCTCGACAGACGCGGATCACCTCAACGATGGCTTTCAGCCCGTTCAAATTCCTGCAGGAAGTGCGCTCGGAGACCGCCAAGGTCACCTGGCCGACCCGCCGCGAGACCACGATCACCACCATCATGGTGTTCGTGATGGTGGCGCTGGCTTCGATCTTCTTCTTCGCCGCGGATCAGATCATCCGCTTTCTCGTCACCTTTTTGCTCGGCATCCACTGATGGCAACCGCCGGAACTCAAATGATGGACAAGCGCTGGTATATCGTCCACGCCTATTCGAACTTCGAAAAGAAGGTCGCGGAGTTGATCCGCGAGCAGTCGAAGCAGCGCGGGCTTGAGGAACTGTTCGAGCAGGTGCTGGTGCCGACCGAAAAGGTCACCGAAGTGCGCCGCGGCCGCAAGATCGACGCCGAGCGCAAGTTTTTCCCGGGCTATGTGCTGGTGAAGATGAAGCTGACCGACGAAGCGTTCCATCTGATCAAGAACACCCCGAAGGTGACGGGCTTCCTCGGCGCGGAAAACAAGCCGATGCCGATCTCGGAAGCCGAAGCCATGCGGATCCTGCACCAGGTGCAGGAAGGCGTCGAACGCCCGAAGGCGTCGGTCTCGTTCGAGATCGGCGAGAACGTGCGCGTGGCCGATGGGCCGTTCGCGTCGTTCTCCGGCGTGGTCGAGGAAATCGACGAGGCGCGCTGCGCGCGTGAAGGTCGCGGTGTCGATCTTCGGCCGCGCCACGCCGGTCGAACTGGAATTCGGTCAGGTCGAGAAGGTCTGATCGTTTAGCCTCGCCCGCGCAGGCGCGGTCGAGGCAGAAGAGCCGTGGAAGGGGACTGACGGTCGCCAGCCGTCATGCGAACCGCACCACGGTCCTGTGAAGCTTCCGGAATCGTCCGGAAGCAACATGAGGAGTGACGATATGGCAAAGAAAGTGACCGGATACCTGAAATTGCAGGTGCCGGCCGGTGCGGCGAATCCTTCGCCCCCGATCGGACCCGCGCTTGGTCAGCGCGGCCTCAACATCATGGAATTCTGCAAGGCGTTCAACGCGCAGACGCAGAAGGAAGAAAAGAACACCCCGATTCCGGTGGTGATCACGATCTATGCCGATCGTTCGTTCACCTTCGAGATGAAGACCCCGCCGATGTCCTTCTTCCTCAAGCAGGCCGCCAAGATCCAGTCCGGCTCGAAAGCTCCGGGCCGCGACAAGGCCGGCGCGGTGACCAAGGCGCAGGTGCGCGAGATCGCCGAGAAGAAGATGAAGGATCTCAATTGCGACACCATCGAAGTCGGCCATGAAGATGGTCGAGGGCTCCGCCCGTTCGATGGGTCTTCGAAGTGGCGGGGTAACGGTCATGGCAATCGGAAAACGTTTGAAGAAGGCCCGCGAGGGTGTCGACCGCGAGAAGCTCTATCCGCTCGCCGATGCCATCAAGATGGTCAAGGAACGCGCCAAGTCGAAGTTCGACGAGACGATCGAGATCGCGATCAATCTCGGCGTCGATCCGCGTCACGCCGACCAGATGGTGCGCGGCGTGGTGACCCTGCCGAACGGCACCGGCCGCACCTTGCGCGTCGGCGTGTTCGCGCGCGGCGCCAAGGCCGAAGAAGCCAAGGCGGCGGGTGCCGACGTCGTCGGCGCCGAAGACCTGGTCGAGAAGGTGCAGGGCGGTCAGATCGATTTCGATCGCTGTATCGCCACCCCCGACATGATGCCGCTGGTCGGCCGCCTCGGTAAGGTGCTCGGCCCGCGCGGCATGATGCCGAACCCGAAGATCGGCACCGTGACCATGGACGTCGCCAACGCCGTCAAGGGCGCCAAGGGCGGTTCGGTCGAATTCCGCGTCGAGAAGGCCGGCATCGTGCAGGCCGGCATCGGCAAGGCGTCGTTCACCGAAGAGAAGCTGGTGCAGAACGTCAAGGCGCTCGCGGATGCGGTCGCCAAGGCGAAGCCCGCCGGGCTCGAAGGGCACCTACATCCAGCGCGTGGCGGTTTCCTCCACCATGGGACCGGGCGTCAAGGTCGAGCCGGGCAGCGCTGCTCGGCTGAGGTCGTCGCTGCGGCTAACGAACATACAAGGGCGGAATCGGGGAAACCTGTTCCGCCCTTTGTCTTTGAGCTGTACAGGGAAATCAGCAACGATGCCCGAAAAGGTCCTGGTCTATTCGCGCTTTCCCAAGGCGCTGATGGTGCGCATCGGCGAGCGCTTCGAACTGATGGACGCCGCCGGCAAGCCGCCGAACGAGGTGTTCACGGCCGAGCAACTCGCCGACATCCGCGCGATGATCACGGCCGGCGGCACGCCGCTCGGCGCCGCCGCGATGGACATGATGCCGAAGCTCGCGCGCGATCGTCTGCTACGGCACCGGCTATGACGGCGTCGATCTCGCCGCCGCGGCCAAGCGCAAGATCGCGGTCGGCCACAGCCCGGGCGCGAATGCGGCCTCGGTTGCCGATATCGCGGTCACGCTGATGCTGGCGGTGACGCGGCGCCTGCTGCCGGCCGACGATTATGTGCGCAGCGGCAGCTGGTCGGCGGCAAAACCGTCGCCGATGATGCGTCCGCAGCCCGGCATGCCCGGCCGCCGCATCGGCGTCTACGGCATGGGCGAGATCGGCCGCAAGATCGCCGCGCGCGTCGGCGGCCTTCGAGACCGAGGTCGGCTATTTCAGCCGCAGCAAGCACGACGTGCCGTATCAGTATTTGCCGAGCCTCGAAGCGCTGGCGGAATGGTGCAGCGTGCTGATGATCGCGGTTCGCGCCGGCGCCGACACCCATCACGCCGTCGATGCCGATATCCTGCAAAAGCTCGGCAAGGACGGCTATGTCGTCAACATCTCGCGCGGCTCGGTGATCGACCAGCAGGCGCTGGTCGCGGCGCTGACCGACAAGACCATCGCCGGCGCCGGCCTCGACGTCTACGCCAAGGAGCCGCACGCGCCGGATGCGCTGACGGCGTTGCCGAACGTCGTGCTGACCCCGCATATCGGCGGCCATACGCTGGAATCGCATACCGCGATGCAGGACTGCGTGATGGCCAATCTCGAGGCGTTTTTCGCCGGCAAGCCGCTGCCTATCGCGGTTCGCGAGCGCCTGAATCGACGATTTCGGGCCGGATTCGCCGCGGAAATGGCGGCTCGGCCGATTTGCCGACGAATTTGCCCTTGGCAAGCCGGAAAAGACTCGTTAAAGAACCGCTTCCGGGCGTGCTGGCCGTTGCTGGCACGTCTGTGCTCGCATTCCGAAAACCCGATACGATAGGAGATCATTCCTTTCAGGACATCCGCATGGATTGCTCGAAAGGAAGGAAAACTCATCGCTTCGGTGGAATGCGGCAGGGGTCTTCCGGCTTGCCGGATGGCCTCGATCCTGTCCAAGACTGCAGGCGCCCGCGACGAAACTGCAAGTTTCTTCAACGGCTTAATCGCATGGCCTGCATAGACGGGTGAAGACCGGATTTCGCTTTGCGTCGCGTCTTGCGGCGTGCTGGCGGATTTGGTTCGAACCTCGACACCCCGCGCCATCTGGTTCGGGAGGGCAGGCTTTTCAATGTCGTCTTGCCCGGCGTGTCCTGAGGACTGGTGTCTTGAGGTCAGGTTTTGGGCGGGACGATGGGTGCAACCCGGCGGTCCCGCCTCAGGCGAAGGCCGCCAACCGGAGAGAGCTTGCTGTGGAAAGAGCGGCAAAAAAGGACGCGGTTGAGGCGCTGAACGGTCTCTTCAAGACCACCAGCGTTGCAGTCGTCGCCCACTATTCCGGCCTCACCGTGGCCCAGATGCAGAAGCTGCGCATGCAGATGAAGCAGGCGGGTGCGTCGGTGAAGGTCTCGAAGAACCGTCTCGCCAAAATTGCTCTTGAAGGCACGGACGTCGTTGCCATCGGTTCCCTGCTGAAGGGACCGACCGTGATCGCGACTTCAAACGATCCGGTAGCGGCGCCGAAGGTTGCCATCGAATTCGCCAAGACGAACGAACAGTTCGTCATTCTCGGCGGCTCGATGGGTAAAACCGTCCTGGATGTGAACGGCGTGAAGGCGCTTGCCTCGCTGCCGTCGCTCGATGAACTGCGCGCGAAAGATTGTCGGCCTCCTGGTGGCGCCGGCGACCAAGATCGCTCAGCTCACGACTGCGCCCGCGGCCAAGCTCGCGCGCGTCGTCCAGGCCTATGCCTCAAAGAGCGAAGCGGCCTGACCCTTCGCAAATCAAACCTGGTTCGAACCAATACGCTTAAGGAAACAGATCAATGGCTGACTTACAGAAGATTGTCGACGACCTCTCGAGCCTCACCGTGCTCGAAGCTGCCGAGCTCGCAAAGCTCCTCGAAGAAAAGTGGGGCGTGTCCGCCGCTGCCGCCGTTGCGGTTGCCGGTCCGGCCGCTGCCGCCGCTGCTCCGGCTGAAGAAAAGACCGAGTTCACGGTCGTTCTCGCCGCCGCCGGCGAGAAGAAGATCGAAGTCATCAAGGAAGTCCGCGCCATCACCGGCCTGGGCCTCAAGGAAGCCAAGGACCTCGTCGAAGGCGCGCCGAAGCCTGTCAAGGAAGGCGTCAACAAGGACGAAGCCGAGAAGATCAAGGCCCAGCTCGAAAAGGCTGGCGCCAAGGTTGAACTCAAGTAACGCAAGTTACTTGAGCGAAATCCCGGGCGAGGCGCAGCGCGACCCGGGATCTGATGCAAAACGCGTGCTATGGGACAACCGGACGCACGGCGTACACAGAAATGTGTGGGGATTCGCGGGGTTAACCCTCGAATCTCCACGATTGTCATCCCATATCGGGACGGCAGCAGGAAAACACGGTAGGCGGCGGGAACGGCGGCGTTCTCGGCGTAAGCCGTTGGGAGACAGGCAAATTTCGGGCTTTTTCAGTCCGTGACAGGCAGGTTGAGACGGGCGGGTGCAGTCATGCGCCCCGCGCGTCGTTTTGCGTTTTGAAGGTCTGGAGTACGGATTCAGGACTTAATATCCTGAAATTGGGCTTCAGTTCCTGCGAAGCGATTCGAAATTCAACCCGGGGGCGATGGCAGTCGCGCTTCGGAAGGTTCGCCCCTCAAGGGCGACGAAATGAGAGGCCACGATGGCGCAGCAGACATTCACCGGTCGCAAACGCGTTCGCAAGTTCTTCGGACACATCAAGGAAGTCGCCGAGATGCCGAACCTCATCGAGGTTCAGAAGGCGTCCTATGACCAGTTCCTGATGGTCGATGAACCCGTCGGCGGCCGGCTGGACGAGGGCCTGCAGGCGGTGTTCCGCTCGGTATTCCCGATCTCGGATTTCTCCGGCACCTCGATGCTGGAATTCGTCCGCTACGAATTCGAGCCGCCGAAATACGACGTCGACGAGTGCCGCCAGCGCGGCATGACCTATGCGGCGCCGCTGAAGGTGACGCTGCGCCTGATCGTGTTCGATATCGACGAGGAAACCGGCGCCAAGTCCGTCAAGGACATCAAGGAGCAGGACGTCTACATGGGCGATATCCCGCTCATGACCATGAACGGCACCTTCGTCGTCAACGGCACCGAGCGCGTCATCGTCTCGCAGATGCACCGTTCGCCCGGCGTGTTCTTCGATCACGACAAGGGCAAGACCCATTCGTCCGGCAAGCTGCTGTTTGCCGCGCGCGTGATTCCGTATCGCGGTTCCTGGCTCGACATCGAGTTCGACGCCAAGGACATCGTGTTCGCGCGTATCGACCGCCGCCGCAAGATTCCCGTGACCTCGCTGATGTTCGCGCTCGGTCTCGACGGCGAGACCATCCTGTCCACGTTCTACAAGAAGATCAGCTACAAGCGCGACCAAGGAAGGCTGGCGCGTGCCGTTCGACGCCACCCGTTTCCGCGGCTACTCGACCATCAACGACCTGATCGACGCCGACACCGGCAAGGTCGTGCTCGAAGCCGGCAAGAAGCTGACCGTGCGCGCCGCGCGCCAGATGCAGGAAAAGGGCCTCAAGGCGCTGCGGCTGTCGGACGAAGAACTGGTCGGCAACTATCTCGCCGAAGACCTCGTCAATCCGAAGACCGGTGAAATCTACGCCGAAGCCGGCGAGGAAATCACCGAGAAGTCGCTGAAGGCGCTCAACGAGCAGGGCTACAAGGAACTGCCGCTGCTCGACATCGACCACGTCAATGTCGGCGCCTACATCCGCAACACGCTGCATCGCCGACAAGAACATGACGCGTGAAGACGCGCTGTTCGACATCTATCGCGTGATGCGTCCCGGCGAGCCGCCGACCATCGACTCGGCCCAGACCATGTTCCAGTCGCTGTTCTTCGACAGTGAGCGCTACGACCTGTCCGCGGTCGGCCGCGTCAAGATGAACATGCGCCTCGAACTCGACGCGCCCGACACCCATCGCACGCTGCGCAAGGAAGACATCCTGGCCGTCATCAAGACGCTGGTCGACCTGCGCGACGGCAAGGGCGAGATCGACGACATCGACCATCTCGGCAACCGCCGCGTGCGTTCGGTCGGCGAGTTGATGGAGAACCAGTACCGCATCGGCCTGCTGCGCATGGAGCGCGCGATCAAGGAGCGCATGTCCAGTGTCGATATCGACACCGTGATGCCGCAGGACCTGATCAACGCCAAGCCGGCGGCTGCCGCGGTGCGCGAGTTCTTCGGCTCGTCGCAGCTGTCGCAGTTCATGGACCAGACCAACCCGCTGTCGGAAATCACCCACAAGCGCCGTCTCTCGGCGCTTGGACCGGGCGGTCTGACCCGCGAGCGCGCCGGCTTCGAAGTGCGCGACGTGCATCCGACGCATTACGGCCGCATCTGCCCGATCGAGACGCCGGAAGGCCCGAACATCGGCCTGATCAACTCGCTGGCGACGTTCGCGCGCGTCAACAAGTACGGCTTCGTCGAGACGCCCTATCGCAAGGTCAAGGACGGCCGCGTCACCGACGAGGTGGTCTACCTCTCGGCGATGGAAGAGGGCCGCTATCGCGTCGCGCAGGCCAACGTGCCGCTCGACACCAAGGGCCGCTTCACCGAAGACCTGATCGTCTGCCGTCACGCCGGCGAAGTGCTGCCGATCACGCCGGACAAGGTCGACTACATGGACGTGTCGCCGAAGCAGCTGGTTTCGGTGGCCGCGGCGCTGATCCCGTTCCTCGAGAACGACGACGCCAACCGCGCGCTGATGGGCTCGAACATGCAGCGTCAGGCCGTGCCGCTGGTGCGCGCCGAAGCGCCGTTCGTCGGCACCGGCATGGAAGGCGTGGTTGCCCGCGACTCCGGTGCTGCGATCGCCGCCCGCCGTACCGGCGTGATCGACCAGATCGACGCCACCCGTATCGTGATCCGCGCCACCGACGATCTCGATCCCACCAAGTCGGGCGTCGATATCTACCGGCTGATGAAGTACCAGCGCTCCAACCAGTCGACCTGCATCAACCAGCGTCCGCTGGTGAAGGTCGGCGACATCGTCGCGCAAGGGCGACATCATCGCCGACGGTCCCTCGACCGATCTCGGCGAACTCGCGCTCGGCCGCAACGTGCTGGTCGCGTTCATGCCGTGGAATGGCTACAACTTCGAAGATTCGATCCTGCTCTCCGAGCGGATCGTGAAGGACGACGTCTTCACCTCGATCCACATCGAGGAATTCGAGGTGATGGCCCGCGACACCAAGCTTGGTCCTGAGGAAATCACCCGCGACATTCCGAACGTTTCGGAAGAAGCGCTGAAGAACCTCGACGAAGCCGGCATCGTCTATATCGGCGCGGAAGTTCGCGCCGGCGACATCCTGGTCGGCAAGATCACGCCGAAGGGCGAAAGCCCGATGACGCCGGAAGAAAAGCTGCTGCGCGCCATCTTCGGCGAAAAGGCTTCCGACGTCCGCGATACCTCGCTCCGCGTGCCCCCGGGCGTGCAGGGCACGATCGTCGAAGTGCGCGTGTTCAACCGGCACGGCGTCGACAAGGACGAGCGCGCTCTGGCGATCGAACGGGAAGAGATCGAGCGTCTGGCCAAGGACCGCGACGACGAACAGGCGATTCTCGACCGTAACGTCTACGGCCGTCTGGCGGAGCTTCTGGAAAACCGCCAGGGCATCGCCGGTCCGAAGGGCTTCAAGAAGGACACCAAGATCACGCGCGCGGTGCTCGACGAGCATCCGCGTTCGCAGTGGTGGATGTTCGCGTCGCCCAACGACAAGCTGATGGCCGAAATCGAGGCGATGCGGAAGCAGTACGACGAATCGAAGAAGGGCCTTGAACAGCGCTTCCTCGACAAGGTCGAAAAGCTGCAGCGTGGCGACGAATTGCCGCCCGGCGTGATGAAGATGGTCAAGGTCTTCGTCGCGGTGAAGCGCAAGATCCAGCCCGGCGACAAGATGGCCGGCCGTCACGGCAACAAGGGCGTGGTGTCCAAGATCGTTCCGATCGAGGACATGCCGTTCCTTGAAGACGGCACCCATGCCGACATCGTGCTCAATCCGCTCGGCGTGCCGTGCGCGGATGAACGTCGGTCAGATTCTGGAGACGCATCTCGGCTGGGCCTGCGCGGGCCTCGGCAAGCGCATCGGCCAGACCATCGACGCCTACCTTGCCAGCAAGCAGGACCTCAAGCCGCTGAAGGAGACCCTGAAGAAGATCTATGGCGACGACGAAACCATCAAGTCGCTCAACGACAGCGAGTTGATGGAGCTCGGCGCGCAATCTCAGCCACGGCGTGCCGATCGCGACGCCGGTGTTCGACGGCGCCAAGGAAGCCGACATCGAGGAGATGCTGAAGCTCGCGGGTCTCGACGCGTCGGGCCAGTCGACCGTCTATGACGGCCGCACCGGCGACGCCTTCGACCGCAAGGTGACGGTTGGGTACATCTACATGCTCAAGCTGCACCATCTGGTGGACGACAAGATCCACGCGCGTTCGATCGGTCCGTACTCGCTCGTTACCCAGCAGCCGCTGGGCGGCAAGGCGCAGTTCGGCGGACAGCGTTTCGGCGAAATGGAAGTGTGGGCGCTCGAGGCTTACGGCGCGGCGTACACGCTCCAGGAAATGCTGACCGTGAAGTCGGACGACGTCGCCGGCCGTACCAAGGTGTACGAGGCGATCGTGCGCGGCGACGACACGTTCGAAGCGGGTATCCCGGAATCGTTCAACGTGCTGGTCAAGGAAATGCGTTCGCTCGGCCTCAACGTCGACCTGCACAATTCCAAGGTCAGGCGGCGCGACGTCCGAGGCGGCCGAGTAACGCAAAGATGTCATGTCCGGCCAAAGCGCGAAGCGCGTCTTCGCGCAGATGGCCGGGCATCCGCGCTTCGCTCGGACGTTGAGCAGGGCGCGTGGCTGAAAAAGAATTTCGAATTTGCTGCCGGTGACGATCGGCACGCGAGGAGAAGACCATGAACCAAGAAATTATGAATCTCTTCAATCCGACGACGCCGGCTCAGGTCTTCGACCAGATCCGGATTTCGATCGCGTCCCCGGAGAAGATTCTGTCGTGGTCCTACGGCGAGATCAAGAAGCCGGAGACCATCAACTACCGCACCTTCAAGCCCGAGCGCGACGGCCTGTTCTGCGCCCGCATCTTCGGGCCGATCAAGGATTACGAGTGCCTGTGCGGCAAGTACAAGCGCATGAAGTACAAGGGCATCATCTGCGAAAAGTGCTCGGTCGAAGTGACGCTGTCGCGCGTCCGGCGCGAGCGCATGGGCCATATCGAACTGGCCGCGCCGGTCGCGCACATCTGGTTCCTGAAGTCGCTGCCGTCGCGCATCGGCCTGTTGCTCGACATGACGCTGAAGGATCTCGAGCGGATTCTGTATTTCGAATATTACGTCGTTCTGGAGCCGGGTCTCACCGCGCTCAAGGACCGTCAGCTGCTGTCGGAAGACGAGTATCTGAAGGCGCAGGACGAATACGGCCAGGACAGCTTCACCGCCATGATCGGCGCCGAGGCGATCCGCGAATTGCTGAAGGGTCTCGAGCTCGAAAAGCTCGAGGCGTCCGCTGCGCGTCGAGATGCAGGAAACCGAATCCGACATCAAGCACAAGAAGCTCGCCAAGCGCCTGAAGATCGTCGAGGCGTTCCGCTATTCCGGCAACAAGCCGGAATGGATGATCCTGACCGTGGTGCCGGTGATTCCGCCGGACCTGCGTCCGCTGGTGCCGCTCGATGGCGGCCGCTTTGCGACCTCGGATCTCAACGATCTCTACCGCCGCGTCATCAACCGCAACAACCGCCTGAAGCGGCTGATGGAGCTGCGCGCGCCCGACATCATCATCCGCAACGAAAAGCGCATGCTGCAGGAGGCCGTCGACGCATTGTTCGACAACGGCCGCCGCGGCCGCGTCATCACCGGCGCCAACAAGCGTCCGCTGAAGTCGCTGGCCGACATGCTCAAGGGCAAGCAGGGCCGCTTCCGGCAGAACCTGCTCGGCAAGCGCGTCGACTATTCCGGCCGTTCGGTGATCGTGGTCGGTCCCGAACTGCGGCTGCATCAGTGCGGCCTGCCGAAGAAGATGGCGCTCGAACTGTTCAAGCCGTTCATCTATTCGCGGCTCGACGCCAAGGGTCTGTCCACCACGGTGAAGCAGGCCAAGAAGCTGGTCGAAAAAGAGCGTCCCGAGGTCTGGGATATTCTCGACGAGGTGATCCGCGAGCATCCCGTGCTGCTGAACCGCGCGCCGACGCTGCATCGCCTGGGCATCCAGGCGTTCGAGCCGGTGCTGATCGAAGGCAAGGCGATCCAGCTGCATCCGCTGGTTTGCGCGGCGTTCAACGCCGACTTCGACGGCGACCAGATGGCCGTGCACGTTCCGCTGTCGCTGGAAGCGCAGCTGGAAGCGCGCGTGCTGATGATGTCGACCAACAACATCCTGCATCCGGCGAACGGTCAGCCGATCATCGTGCCGTCGCAGGATATCGTGCTCGGCCTGTATTATCTGTCGGTGCTGCGTGAAGGCCTGCCCGGCGAAGGCAAGCTCTACGGCGAAATGGCCGAGATCGAGCATGCCCTGCACTCCAAGGTCATCCACCTCCACACCAAGATCAAGTATCGCTGGCAGGGCATGGACGAGAACGGCAAGCCGGTCACCCGCTGGTACGAAACCACGGCCGGCCGCGCCATGCTCGGCCAGGTGCTGCCGAAGTCGCCGAAGATGCCGTTCGACGTCATCAACAAGCTGATGACCAAGAAGGAAATCTCCGGCGTCATCGACCAGGTCTATCGTCACTGCGGTCAGAAGGAGACGGTGATCTTCTGCGACCGCATCATGGCGCTCGGCTTCTACAACGCGTTCAAGGCCGGCATTTCGTTCGGCAAGGACGACATGGTGGTGCCGGCTTCGAAGTGGAAGATCGTCGACGACACCCGCGCGCTCGCGAAGGAATTCGAGCAGCAGTACAATGACGGCCTGATCACCCACGGCGAGAAGTACAACAAGGTCGTCGACGCCTGGTCGAAGTGCACCAAGAAGATCTCCGAAGACATGATGACGGAAATCTCCGCCGTCAAGAAGAATCCGAAGGGCGGCGAAGCCCAGATCAACTCGATCTTCATGATGGCGAACTCCGGCGCGCGCGGTTCGCAGGACCAGATGCGCCAGCTCGCCGGCATGCGCGGCCTGATGGCCAAGCCGTCGGGCGAGATCATCGAGACGCCGATCATTTCCAACTTCAAGGAAGGTCTGTCGGTGCTCGAATACTTCAACTCGACCCACGGCGCCCGCAAGGGCCTCGCGGACACCGCGTTGAAGACCGCGAACTCGGGTTACCTGACGCGGCGTCTGGTCGACGTGGCGCAGGACTGCATCATCACGGCGGACGATTGCGGCACCAAGCTCGGCATCAAGATGCGCGCCATCATCGATTCCGGCACGGTGGTTGCCTCGCTGGCGTCGCGCATTCTCGGCCGTACCAACGGCGAGGATCTGCGCGATCCCGTGACCAACAAGATCGTGGTCAAGCGCGGCACGCTGATGGAGGAGACTCACGTCGACGCCATCCAGCAGGCCGGCATCCAGGAAGTGAAGATCCGCTCGGCCCTGACCTGCGAACTGGTCAACGGCATCTGCGGCAAGTGCTACGGCCGCGATCTCGCCCGCGGCACGCCGGTCAACCACGGTGAAGCCGTCGGCGTCATCGCGGCGCAGTCGATCGGCGAGCCCGGCACCCAGCTGACGATGCGTACGTTCCACATCGGCGGCGCGGCGCAGATCAACGAGCAGTCGTTCATCGAGTCGAATTTCGACGGCAAGGTGACGATCAAGAACAAGGCGATCGCGAAGAATGGCGAAGGCCATCTGGTCGCGATGGTCCGCAACATGGTGGTTGCGGTCACCGATGCCGACGGCACCGAGCGGGCGACCCATCGCATTCAGTACGGCGCGCGGATGCGCGTCGACGAAGGCGACATGGTCAAGCGCGGCCAGCGCATCGCCGAATGGGATCCCGTACACCCGTCCGGTTCTGACCGAAGTCGAGGGCACCATCGGGTTCGAGGATCTGGTCGAAGGCCAGTCGATCTCGGAAACGCTCGACGAATCCACCGGTATCGCCAAGCGCGTCGTCATCGACTGGCGCGCGTCGCGGGGCGGCGCGGATCTGCGTCCGGCCATCGTCATCAAGGGCAAGGATGGCAAGATCCTCAAGCTCGCGCGTGGCGGTGAGGCCCGCTACATGCTGTCGGTCGACGCCATTCTGTCGGTCGACGTCGGCGCCAAGGTCAAGACCGGCGACATCCTCGCGCGTATCTCCACCGAAAGCGCCAAGACCCGCGACATCACCGGCGGTCTGCCGCGGGTGGCGGAACTGTTCGAGGCCCGCAAGCCGAAGGATGCCGCGATCATCGCGGAAATCGCCGGCACCATCCGGTTCGGCCGCGACTACAAGAACAAGCGCCGCATCTCGATCGAGCCGATGGACAAGAACGAGGAGACTCGCGAGTACCTCATTCCGAAGGGCAAGCACATCCATCTGCAGGACGGCGACATCGTCGAAAAGGGCGATTTCATCGTCGAAGGCAATCCGGCGCCGCACGACATTCTGGCGATCAAGGGCATCGAGGAACTCGCTGCCTATCTGGTCAACGAAATCCAGGAGGTCTACCGGCTGCAGGGCGTGCTGATCAACGACAAGCACATCGAGGTGATTGTCCGTCAGATGCTGCAGAAGGTGGAGATCACCGACCAGGGCGAGACCGACATGATCTCGGGCGAACAGATCGACAAGATCGAGTTCGACGTGCTCAACGCCAAGGCCAAGGAAGAGGGCAAGAAGATCGCCACGGGAACGCCGGTACTGCTCGGCATCACCAAGGCGAGCTTGCAGACCCGCTCGTTCTTCTCGGCGGCCTCGTTCCAGGAGACCACCCGCGTGCTCACCGAAGCCGCCGTCAACGGCAAGGTGGATCCGCTGGAAGGCCTCAAGGAGAACGTCATTGTCGGCCGGCTGATCCCGGCGGGCACCGGCGCCTCGATGGCCAAGATCCGCGAAGTCGCCGTCAAGCGCGACAAGCTGATCCTCGACGAGCGCGAAAAGCAGGCGACCATCGTGCCTGCGGCTCCGGAAGCGGAACCGCTGGCGCTGCCGCCGCGCGGAATAAGGCTCGCGCGGATTCACGATGTTACGAAAAAGGCCGGCGAAAGCCGGCCTTTTTGCTGTTTTTCGCCTTTCTGCGCACTGCACACCGCTTTGTTCATCTTCCCTTCAGGGTCAAAAGCGCTTTTGCTAGGGTGACTTAGACCGGGTGCTTCGCGAACAGCGGACGGCGGCTGGGGCGACGGAAAACCACATGCTGGATCTTGCAATCGTTGGCGGCGGCCCCGGCGGGCTGATGAGCGCCTGGTATCTCAAGAAGAAGCTCGGCGAGCTCTGCCGCATCACCATCTATGAGGCGTCCGACCGGGTCGGCGGCAAGATCGTCACGCGCAAATTCGATTCGGCGCCCGCGATGTACGAAGCCGGCGTCGCCGAGATCTACGATTACTCGATGACCGGCCCCGATCCGCTGCGCGAACTGATCCAGCATTTCGGCCTGCAGACCATTCCGATGGATGCCGAGCAGGTCCAGCTCGACGGCGAACTGCTCAACGACGTGCCGGGCATGCGCCGCAAATACGGCGCCAAGACCGCCGACGCGATCGAGGCGTTCCGCAAGCGCTGCACCAATATGGTGTCGCCGATCGAATATTACGAAGGCGTCGGCGCGCACGACAACGAGCATCCCGTGGGCCTACATCACCTGCGAGGAACTGCTCGACAAGGAAGTCGACGATCCCACCGCCAAGCGCTTCCTCAAGGTGATGGCGCGCTCCGATCTCGCCACCGAGAGCCACAACACCAACGGGCTGAATGCGCTGAAGAACTTCGTGATGGATGTCGACGGCTATATCGGCCTGTATTCGATCCAGAACGGCAACGAGCAGTTGATCGACTGCCTGCAGTCCGAGGTCGACGCCGACATCCAGCTCAATCACCGGGTGCTCAAGGTCGGCAAGACCGCGGCCGGCCGCTATCAGCTCAACATGATGAACGGCAAGGGACCGGAGACCCGGGATTTCGATCTGGTGCGTGATGTGCCTGCCGCATTCCTGGCTCTCCACCATGCGCTGGGACGGCGAGCAGCTGCGCAAGTCGATGGTCAAGCACGTCGCCTATTTCGACCGCCCCGCGCATTATCTGCGGGTTTCGATCCTGTTCGACACGCCGTTCTGGGGCGAGAAGATCCCGGGCGCCTGGTTCATGTCGGAAGCGTTCGGCGGCTGCTGCGTCTACAACGAAGGCGCGCGCCACGATGTCGGCAAGCACGGCGTGCTGAACTGGCTGATCGCCGGCTCCGATGCGCTGGCGTTTGCCAATCTCAGCGACCAGGAACTGATCGACGCCGCGCTGAAGTCGCTGCCGGCGTCGCTCGGCGACGCGCGCGCGCATTTCATGGAGGGCAAGATCCATCGCTGGCTGTCGTCGGTGAATGCGCTGCCGGGCGGCATGCCGGCGCGCGACGTCATGACCAATCACCGGCCCGAGCCGAAGCAGCATCCCGGCCTGGTCGTGGTCGGCGACTATCTGTTCGATTCGACGCTGAACGGACTGCTCGATTCTTCCGATGCCGCCACCGACATCATCGTCACCGAGATGATGCGGCTGCGCCGCGCGCGCGGCGAGGGCAGCAGCGCCGGCCTCCGACAAGATCGACCGCGACTATTTCGAGAATTATCGCGGGCTCGGGCCCTATAGCGAGGTCTGGAGCCAGTTTACCGATCCGGCCTATCTGACCGACCTCATCAAGATCGTCTGGAACAGGGCCAGGGGCTACAAGCTGCTGGTGGCGGGCTCCGCCAGCGGCGAACTGGTGGGCGCGCTGCGCGCGCGCGGCATCGATGCCTGGGGCATCGAGAACAACCGCGCGATCCACGCCAGGACGCCGAAGGCGCTGAAGAAGTTCAACAAGCTCGGATCGATCGTCGATATGCCGTTCAAGGACGGCGAATTCGATTTCGTGTTCGAGACCAGCCTGTGCCATGTCGCCGAAAAGCAGGTTCCGCGCGCGATTCGCGAACTGAACCGCGTGATGAAGACCGGCCTGGTGTTCGGATCGGTCACGTCGGACATGGCGCCGGCGCTGATCGACCGCTACGACCTGCTGCGGGGCGTCAAGAAGCTCGGCACCTGGTGGGAATGGTCGGAGCTGTTCTTCGGCAACGGATTCGACCTGTCGATGCACCGCCGCGACGTCACGGACGCGCTCTGGGCGGCGACGCTGGCCGCCAACAAGGGGCCGGGCCAGTGGTATGCGGACTCCGACAGCCTGCGTTACTCGTTCTTCGACAAGGTCGAAGCCGACGATTAGGCGAACGGCCGGCCTTCCAATTATTTTGCCGAACGCATATTGATCGCATAGGATCGCGGCCGTGGCTCCCTCGGCCGCCTTCCCTTCGATTTTGCGGTCATGCCGGCCGTGCAGCACCGGTTGGTTTCATGGCGCCCAAGCCTCCTTCATCGGATGATCCGAAGCCTGCCGCCGCGGACGATCCGGTTGCGCCTCGACGAAGCTTGCGAGCAAGAAGGCATCGGCGCAAGCCACGCCCGAGCGATGACGACGTCGAGATGAGATCGACGACGAGATGATGATGAGGATCTCGTCGTCTTTACCGCGCAAGGAAGCCGCCGGCGCGTTTGCGACGATCTATGCCTTCGTCCAGCCGTTTCTGAAGAACTACAGGAAAATGCTGGCCTTCGTCAGCATCGGCGTCGTGGTCGAGACGCTGTTCAACGTCATCATGCCGCTGAGCCTCAAATTCCTGATCGACGACGCGCTCGGCGAAGAGGATTTCCAGGCCCTCTACATGATCCTCGGCGTGCTCGCGGTCGCCGGCATCATCACCTCGATCGTCGCGATATGGTACGAGCGATGGGACGCCAAGCTCGCGGCATCGCCTCATCGCCGACGTGCGGTCGCGCCTGTTCGAGCATGTCCAGGACCTGCCGTCGGGCTATTTCGCGCGCACCAAGCGCGGCGAAATCCTGTCGCGGTTCTCCATCGACCTTTCGGCGTTCGAAGGCTCGATCAAGACCTTTGCCAACAGCGCGGCGTTGCCGTTCCTGGAACTGATCGCCGGCATCATCCTGATGCTGTTTCTGAACTGGCAGCTCGCCGCGGTGGCGCTGCTGGTGTTTCCGATCACGCTGATCGGCCCGCGGATGCTGACGCCGAAGGCGGTGCAGGCGAATTACGAGCAGAAGCTGAACGAATCGGCGCTGCTCGGCATGGTGCAGGAAAACGTCGCGGCGCAGGCGGTGGTCAAGGCGTTCAGCCTGCAGCGCCGCGACGCTTCGGCTGGTTCACGCTTGCGCAACAACGAGGTGCGCGACAAGACCGCTTCCGCGGTGTTCCTGTCGACCATGGTCGAGCGCTCGGTCACGATCTCGGTGCTGTTGCTGCACCTCGTGGTGCTCGCGATCGGCGCCTATCTCGCCACCAAGGGCCAGATCACGATCGGAACCTTCGTGACGTTCGAGAGCGCGTTCTGGGAGGTGTCCTACAACATCGCCCATTTGATGCATTTCATTCCGGTGTCGATCCAGTCGGCGGCGGCGGTGCGTCACATTCAGGAACTGCTGGACGAGCCGACCCGCGGCGCCGATCGCGCCGGCGCGCCCGACCTGCCGCGCATCACCAACGACATCACCTTCGACCGCGTGACCTTCAAGTATGAAGGCGCCGAGACGCCGGTGCTCGACAATCTCAGCCTCAAGCTCAATGTCGGCAAGACCATCGCGATCGTCGGCCCGAGCGGCTCCGGCAAGAGCACGCTGCTCAATCTGATCCTTCGCCTCTACATGCCGGATGAGGGGCGCCTGACCATCGACGGCGTCGATATCCGCAGGGTGACCCGCGAATCCCTGCGCAGGCAGCATGGCGGTGGTGTTCCAGGAAAACATGCTGTTCAACATGTCGATCCGGGAAAACATCCGGCTCGGCAAGGAAGGCGCGACCGACGAGGAAGTCGAGGAGGCGGCGAAGAAGGCCGAGATCCACCGCTACATCATGAGCCTGCCGGAGAAATACGATACCGCGGTCGGCGAGCGCGGCGATACGCTGTCGGGCGGCCAGCGCCAGCGCATCGCGATCGCCCGCGCCGATCGTCCGCGATCCCTCGGTGCTGCTGCTCGATGAGGCGACCTCGGCGCTCGACCAGACCACGGAAGCCGCCATCAACCGGACGCTGATGAAGGTCGCCAAGGGCCGCACCATGATCTTCTCGACCCACCGGCTGACGTCGGTGGTCGAGATGGACGAGATCATCGTGATATCGGGCGGCAAGGCGATCGAGCGCGGTTCGCACGCTGAAGCTGCTGGCCGCCAACGGCGTCTATCGCAAGCTCTGGGACGACCAGAGCCACAAGCCGCATCAGCGCGGCCGATCAGGCCGGACGACGACGAGCGACGACGACGATGACGACGAGGATTGAGCGCGAGAATTTCGGCTCGGCGCTCGAGCCGGTCGCGCAGCTGCCGCAACAGGCCTTCGCCGAACCAGCGCCATGAAACGCGCCCAGCGCTGCGCCTGCCAGTAGATGCCGTTGTCGATCGTCAGCGTGCGGAAGTTGTAGGCCTTGGCGGCCGACCATGCGTCGCAGGCGGTCTTGACCGGATCGTCGTAAAACGCCGCGATCTTGGCTTCGTCCATGCCGTCGGTCGCGAGCCAGCCGGGAATATGGACATTGCAGAGCCGCTCGACGTCGGTGAACACCTTGTCGGTGCCGGTTCCGGTGACCGGGCAGGTGGTCTCAAAGGCGTCACCGACCAGCACCACGCCGGGCTGGCGATGGCCCGAACTGACATACATGTCGGCCGGGCCGGATCTTGACGTCGCCGGTAACCGCGAACTCGCCGGTTAGCCGGCGAAGCCTCGGCAGCGCGGCGTTCAATGTCTCGGCCGGCGCGCGGCGCATTTCCCGCAGCCACGGATCGTCGAACTGGCGATAGGCGAACAAGTTGGCCCGCATCCGTGTTTCCGATCGGAAACAGCGTCAGATAGCGGAATGCGGTCGCTGGATCGCTCCGAGAAATAGGTCAGCGCCGGAAAGTCGAAGGCCGGCCGGCCGACCGGCGCCAGATCGAATCCGATCGAAATGGAATGGCACGCGCTGACGATCCGGCGCTCGATTCCGAGCTGTGGCGCAGTCCGACGTTCAATCCGTTGGCGAGCACGACGAGGCGCGCGGAAATCTCCTCGCCATTCGACGCCACGATTTTTTGCCGCTCGGCGCTGGTCGAAATCGAGATGACCTTGGCGTAGATCTTTTCGACGCTGATCGGAGATTTCGGCCCGGATGGCGTTGACCAGCGCGTCGTACATGATGCCGTATTGCTGGCTCGGCCGTCGGTCGAGCAGGTAGCCGAAGCGCGCGATCCAGTTCTCGCCGTCATGGGTCGCGGCGCGAAGCACCGCCTCCGCGATGCCGGTCTTGCGAAAGCGTTCGACCTGGAGGTCGCCGCTGAGTTTTTCGACGCGAAAATCGGGCGGATAGAGCGGATGCGGGTCGATCAGGACAGCGGAAATGCCGGCGCGCCCGAGCATGGCGGCAGCGGTCGAGCCGGCAAGCCCGCCGCCGATGATCGCAATGTCGGTGTATTTCATGGGCAAGCCCGGCTTCCGAAGCCCCATGATTGCGCCGGGAATGGCAAATAAATCTTTAGCTTCAAGGCCGGCTTTCGACGCGGAGCCGGGGCAGGAGCCTCGGTCATAATAATACCCGGGTAATATTAGGGAATCGGACCAGGATTTCGGTCCGGCCGCGAGGACGCATCGATCGTGAAGCGGCTCCCGCGCGATTGCAGCGCGGACGCCGCCAATTATGCAGGCGCCACAGGCGTTTCCTGCGCTGTCGTTTTGCCTTGACTTGGCTAACCTCCGCCGATAAAACCCGCGCACTTGACGACAGGCGGTGAGCGACGCCAGAGTCGGAACGGATCACCCTTTCATCCTTTCGGGATCGAGACGGGCACCAACCTCGACGAATGCCGCTCAAACGCTGTCGATTATAGCTAGGCAATGCCAGGACGATCTTGGTTCTCTTGAGCAAGTTCTCTCGAGATTGATTTCGGATGCATGACCTCGGTTGCCGATTGAACAGCGCAAGCTGATCAGTTGCGATCGCGGTCCTCTGTGGCGTGAAGCGCTTTCCGCTCAGCAATGAGTGGTTGGCGCGATTTCGCTTTGCGCGGTCGTTTCCGTGTGAGGCGGCAGGATGGGACGG
>CAVUNF010000002.1:0-112895 GCA_963742695.1 uncultured Alphaproteobacteria bacterium | reverse complement strand
GCGTCGGCAATGTTGCGGTGCTCCGCGCGCGATTGCCGGGGCACCGCGTGCTGGCGGGCATGGTGCCGTTCAACGTGGTTTCGGCCGGCGAGGGACGATTTCATCGTTCGACCTCGGGCGATATCGTCATCGAACAGGACGACGCCGGCACCGCCGATCGGCTTTCCCTACCGGGCCTGAAAATGCGAGACAGCGACAACATCGCCGGCGTGCAATGGGGCAAGCTGCTGGTCAATCTCAACAACGCGATCAACGCGCTGGCCGATCTGCCGCTGCGACGGCAATTATCGCAGCGCGCCTGGCGGCTGCTGTTCGCCGAGCAGATGGCGGAAGGGTTGGCCGCGATCGAGGCCGCAGGCATCGTGCCGGTGTCGTCGACGCCGGTCCCGGCGAACTGGACGCCGCATCTGCTGCGGCTGCCTGACTCTCTGTTCGCGCTGTTGCTCGGGAGTACGATGAAGATCGACCCCGAGGCGCGCTCGTCGATGTGGGAAGACCTGCAGCGCGGGCGGCGCACCGAAATCGATTATCTGCAAGGCGTCATCACCGAGATCGCCGACCGGCGCCGGCGAGCTGCGGATCCGCCATTGTCGCGCCGCATCGTCGCGCTGATCAAGAGCGCCGAGGCCAACGGCAAGGGTTCGCCAAGACTGACGCCGGACCAGATCAGTGACCAGCCATTGCCTTGAAATGGCGACGATCGGAAGCCTATCTCGGATCGGCGCCGCTATCGCATATCGTGTCGGCGCCGGGAGCAACGCGATGAAGCGGTTTTGCGCTGGTTGTGCCGTGGTGGCGTTCGGCGGATGGGCTCTTGCGGCGACGGCGAATGCCGCGCCGCCGACCGCGACGCCCTCGCCGGGATACGACGCGAGACTGCAGGAGAGCCGCGCTGCGCGGACGGCTTATGAACCCGTCAGGCGAACGCCCAAGCCGGTTTCCCGGCACCGCGCCAAGCGCATCCTCGCGCGCTGAGCGGAGGATGTTGCACGTACCGAAAATTCCCGGCGTTGGTGCTTCGGATTCCAGGTATCCACACCGTCATTTACCGGGGCGACGCGAAGCGCGAGCCCGGAATCCATAACCACAAGATCGATTCCGGGGCCCTCGCCGGGCGCGTCCCAATGACGGCGGCTATGTAGACGGTTGCGGCCTAGCAGGGCTATCCCCGCTTGGCCTTGGCGGTGGCGCCGAACAGCGTCTTCTTAGATCCTTGATGCCCTCCGAAAGCCGCGGCCACTCGCAGGAGAAGGCGTTCTTCGCGCAGTAGGCGGCTCTTGCACGTGACTTCGAGGTCGACCGGCTGCGGCCTGTTGCTTCACGGGACCTCGCGGGGCACCGGCACCTTTCACCCCGCTGAGGAGCGAGGTTTGCCGCCCTGCAGCTGCTGGCTGCGAACGCCGAAGCAATGGTGCTGCGTCGCTGCTGGTCCAAATTAGCGGTGTAGTGCTCGTCGATCTGCTTCTGCTCTTCCGGCGTCGGGTTGGGCCCTGCGATGTCGAAATGCCGGTTCTGCATGAAATCGAAATAGGTGTAGCCGCCACCGGCCTTGCGCCTTCCTGCGAATTTCGAATGGCATTCGGCGAGCGCCGACGTCCTGGCTTCCTTGCTCGGCGCCTTGTCGGTGCGTCGGCGCAGTCTTCGAAGTCGGCCGGTCTGCTGCTCCACCACTGCGCATCCGCGCGCGACGGCGCCAGACGATGCAAGCGGCGATCGCGGCGATCAGCGGGACGAATAAGCGTGACACGACCACGGACGAATTTCCCTAAGAAGCGACAGCAGGCTGGATGAGGGGATCACGCGACACAATTTTCACCGATTGTCGCCATTATTGCCTGATTTGTCACCCCCCGTATCCCCATGCTTCTCGCGCCTGCGTTGCGGGCTTTTGGCTGGCCTGTGACCGATCGGACACATCGGCTTTCGATTGAAATCGTGGGTATTTTCGTCGTATGGCGATACTGTGCGGGCGCGTCATGCGAGCCGCCTGTGCCGGCCCGCGTCGGATTGCAAAAAGGCAGCCGAGAATGTTTCTGGTATTTTTCCGTCACGGCAGCGTCGCGGCGCTGGTCGCGGGCGCGGCGGCCGTGGTGCTGCTCTGGCTGTTCGGCGTCATCGCGCTCGAGCCGTTGCTGATCCTGCTGGGCGCGCTGCTGTTTTATCTCAGCGAATACGGCATGCACCGTTTTGCGTTTCACGCCCCGCCGCTGTCATGGGCTCCGTTACGAAAACTGCAGCACCGCCTGCATTACGACCACCATGTTGAGCCGAACCGGCTGGACCTGTTGTTTCTGCCGATCTGGTTTCTGGTGCCGAACCTCGCGATTGCAGCGGGCCTGGTCGCGCTGCTGTTCGAAATCCTGGGCGCGGCCTCGGCATTGCTCGGAATGATGCTGGCGATCCTGCATTACGAATGGGTGCATTACGTCGCTCACATTCCCTATCAGCCGCGAACGCGGCTCGGCCGTTGGATCAAGCAATATCATTTGCGGCATCATTTCATCAGCGAGAAGCACTGGTTCGGCGTCAGCAACCCCACGCTCGACGGCGTGTTCGGCACGCTTCGCGGCCCTGGCGCCAACGAGAAGAGTGCCACCACGCGGAATCTGCATTCCTGACGGGTGCCGCGAAAAAGTGAGGGAACTGCAACTACGGCGGCCCATTAATGGAAGAATTAGTACGGCCCGCTAACGGGAGGAGCTTCTGATGCGCATTCTGTCACTGGCAATTCTGATCATGGCTGCGGTCTGGGGGGCGCAACCCGCCTTCGCCCAGACCTACGATCCCGCCTATCCGGTTTGCCTGCACGTCTTCAGGCCGTGGGAGTATTACCAATGCTCCTATACCTCGCTGGAGCAATGCAGGCAGTCGGCATCGGGCCGTGCCGCCATGTGCGACATCAATCCGTATTATGCAGGCGCGCAACGGTCCTCGAAGCCAGGTCGCCGGCAGCGCGGCGTCTACTAAGCATATCCGTTTGAGGCAACTGACGTTGAGGGGGCAACGATGAGTCGAAAGGACGAATTCCACAATCTGGATAATCCGCATGACGGCCTGTTTCGCGATCTCGCGCCGGGCCTCACGACGCGCATTTTCGCCGGCGAGCACGCCATGCTCTCGGTGGTGACGCTGGAGCCGCACTCGGAAGGGACCATGCATCATCATCCCGAAGAGCAATGGGGCGTCTTGCTCGAGGGCTCGGCCGTCCGGATGCAGGGCGATGAACAGATTGCAGTGAAAAAGGGCGATTTCTGGCGCACGCCGGGCAACGTGCCGCACACCATGCGCGCCGGGCCGGAAGGGGCGCGCGTGCTCGATATCTTCAGTCCGCCGCGGCCGGAGTACAAAAAGCCCGGATCGGGCTTCGGTAATTCATAAACACGCGCATAAAAACCAGGCGCAGCAATATCAGGGAGAGAACAATGAAGAAGGTCACGAGACGCACCATGCTGGCGGCGTCGGCCGCTTTCGCAGTCGCGCCGGCGCTGGCCCAGTCTGCAAAGATGATGACGCTCGTGGTGCCATTTCCGCCAGGAGGTTCCACCGACGCGCTGGCGCGGCTGTTGCAGGCCCATCTGCAAACCAAGCTCGGCCGCGTCGTCCTGGTCGAGAACAAATCGGGAGCCGCCGGTTCGCTCGGCGCGGCCCAGGTCGCCAAGAGTGCCGCCGACGGCACGTCGTTTCTCGTGACGTTCAACTCGCACGCGGTGATTCCCGCCATTCTCGAAAAGCCGGCGCTCGACGTCGAGCAGGACCTGATGCCGGTGTTTCTGGTCGGCACCGCCCCTTACGTGATCGCGACCAACGCCAGCCGGCCGTTCAAGAATTTTGCCGACGTCATTGCGGCTTCGAAAACAAAGCCTGGCTCGATCCAGTACGCTTCGGTCGGGATCGGCACCCTCGGCCATCTGGCGATGACGATGCTCGCCAAGAAGGCCGGCGTGGACATCATCCATGTGCCGTACCGCGGCGGCGGTCCGGCCATGAACGACGTGCTCGGCGGACATGTCGATCTGATCGTGGGATCGGCGGCGCTGGTGACGGCACAGCTCGGACCCAACCTTCGTCCGCTGCTGCAATTGGGGCGTGAGCGGCTGCCGTCGCTGAAGGACACCCAGACGTCCATCGAGGCCGGCTTCCCGGATTCCGAGACGCTGGCCTGGTGGGGCATTTTCGCTCCCAAGGGCACGCCCCCCGATATCATCGCCAGCATGGCGGCATCGGTGCGGGAGATCCTGAGCGAGCCGGCCATTGCAGCGCAGCTGCGCGATACCCAGCAGATGTCCCTGCTGCTGGCCAACGCCAAGGACTTCAGCACATTCTTCACGAAACAAGTCAGCATCTGGGGCCAGGTCGTGCGCGAGAACAATATCAAGGCCTAGTGCAGCAAATTCGGATGCCTAGTTTGAAAAAAACGCGTCTCAAAGTCGGCGCGCTTAAGCAGGCGCAATCGCGTCAGGCTTGAGTTCGTAGAGGATGAACGTTTCGACCCAAATCGACCGAACAGCCACCACGGCCGAAGTGAATCCCGCCTGCTCAATGAGCTTGTCGAACAGGTCGAGGTCGGAGTCGGACGAAAGCAGCAGGTACATGCGGCCGTCGGCGGAAATCCTTTGGCGGGCCTGCTCGAACATCGGTGCGATGTCCCGATATGCGGGGCCGGCGTGCCAGGCGCGGTCCGCCATGCTCAGCGGTTCTCCTGCGAAGGATGGCGGACTTGCAATCATGATATCAAACCGCTGGTCCGGCGGGACTGACGAAAACAAGTCCGACACCACGGCTCTGACTTGCGCCTCCAGGCCGTTGGCCTTTGCATTGGCCGCTGCAGTCCTGACCGCGGCTGGATTGATATCCAACGCCAACACGGATGCGGCGCCCGCCTTTGCAGCGGAAAGCGCGAGTATGCCGGAGCCTGTGCCGATCTCCACCGCGTGCTTGCCCGTCAAATCCAGCTTCTGCAAAAATTCCGCGAAGAACTTGCTGGTCACAAAAATCCTTGGATGAAACACCGTCGGTTCAACGGTCAGTACCAATCCCGCCACGTTGGTGGAAGACAGACGGCTCCGATTGAGGATGAAGTGGTAGGAAAAGAAATGGACTAACTTCCGGAAAATGCGCCTCGGGACGGTGCCCCTGGTTTCTGCTCCAGGGATGGCGAAGGTCTCAATGATGTTTGTCATTTAAACTCCTCGGTCAGTTGTTGCTACAATGTGTAGAACGCTTGCGAACTGCAAGCCGGAACATTCAACTTTACGGACTGAATTCCCACGCGAGGCCACGGCGTCCATGCGCCCGAGCATCGTCAAATGTCGGATCAATCGAAAATTAAAATCGAGTGAAAAGCCCCGCCGAAGCGGGGCTTTGGAATTAGTGGTCTGGTTATTTACTGGCCGGATTCTGGCCGGGGTTTTGAGCCGGCGGCTGCGGGTTGGCCTGGCCTGAGGTTTGGCCTGAGGTTGAGGGTGCCGTGCCCTGTCCGGACTGCTGCATGTTCTGGTCGGTGGCTGGCGGATTGCTGCTTTGACCGACCGTGGACTGGTTTTGCGGCGCGGCCTGTCCGGTCGTGTTCGTGTTCTGCTGAGCAGGTGCCTGCGTGTTCTGCTGAGCAGGCGGCTGCTGCTGTGACGTTCCTTGTGACGTCCCTTGTGACGTCCCTTGGGTCTGGCCGCCAGCCTGGCCCGTTGTCGACTGGTTCTGGTTCTGCGGCGTCGGCGCGCTCGCCTGGCCGCTTCCTTGTCCGGTCGTATTCTGCTGGGCCGAAGCAGGCTGTTGCTGCGTCTGTTGCGTTCCGGTTTGGCCCTGGCTGGTGGTGGACGACTGACTAATCCTGCTCGATAGCCCCAGCGCGTCAACGGTGTGGGTATCTATGACACCGGTGATCTGGATGCCCTGCTGTCGCTGGAACGTCGTCAGCGCTTCGCGTGTCTGAGGTCCCAACACGCCGTCGGCTTCACCCGTAAGCAAGCGCCGCTCTATCAGCACCCGCTGGACTTCCCGGATTTCCGTCTCGCTGAGATCAAGCGCCGCGGCGGAGCTGCCGCCCGTGCTCGCGCGGCTGAAGCGCGCTCGCGGTCCGGCCGGAACAACCTCGACCACCCTGCGATCCCGATCCAGGAATACGATCTCGTCTTCCACGACGAAGAAGCTGTAGTCGCGGTATTGCGGGAAAACATCGATCAGGCTCGGGAAGGTCGAGACTGACACCACGTTCAGATGCGAGGGCACGACCACGCCGGTATTAACCGCGAAGTTCACGCTATTGACGTTGACGCGTGGCGCATTACTCGCGGTGAGCACCGATTGCCAAATCGTCGATTGCTGTTGGGCGTTGAGAGTCGTGCTCGCCTGGGTTTGAGCCGCCGCGTTGGTCTGGCTCTGTGTTGTTGCGCCAGTCTGGTTCTGCGTGGCGGCACCCGTTGTGGCGGCACCCGTCGTGCCTTGGTTCTGCGTAGCTGCACCAGCGCGATCTTGCTGTTGCTGCTGAGGTGTCTGAGTGTCCTTCTGCCGTTGGGCTTCGGTGCCGGTCTTGCTCTGTCCCTGCGTAGCGGCGCCGGTGCGATCTTGCTGTTGCTGAGGCGCCTGAGTGTCTTTCTGCCGTTGGGCCTCAGAACCAGTTTTGTTCTGATCCTGTGTGGCGGCACCGGTCCGATCCTTTTGTTGCTGAACGCTGGAAGGTGATTCGGGCCGTCCACTTTCAGATCGGCGCGGTTGATCGCTGTCGCGCCTGCCTTGTCCTATCGTCTGATCTTTCTGGGGCTGGTCTTTTTGGCTCTGGCCGCGCCGGCTCTGACCGCGATCCATCTGTTGGCCTTCAGCCCGGCCGCCTTCTCTCAGTCCCTCTTCCCGAGATGGGCTCTGCATTCCTTCATCACGCTGAGCCCCGGACGAACCTTTGGACATTTCGCCGCCCGAGGAGCGTCCTGCGGACGGGCTCGAAGACATCCCGGAGGACGATCCACGTTCACCGCCCGCGCCCATGGCGCCACCGCCACCCATGCCGCCGCCGGGTCCTCCGCCCTCTCGCATGCCCTGAGCTGACACCAGACTGACGCTTGCCAGTAACGCAGCGGTACTCAACAGAAGTTTTCCTTTCGAGATCTTACGTTCCATCAGAATCTCCTCCAGTTTGTTCGCGCGGTTCGACCGGCGCAACAACTGCCACGCGGCACCTCGCAATGCCGCTGCTCCAGTCGAGCAAACGGGCACGTCGAAGCCCCGAACTGCTCCAGTGCAAAACGATGGCGCGGAGGACCTGTTCCCCATCCGATCGATTTTGTATTTCGATCCGTTCAGGCGGAGACGGGAAGTTCCGGCAAAAAGCCTGGAACCACGATGGCTCGTGTGCATGACCGCACAAAGGCGGGTTTAGCACGGCCCTGAGCACCAGCCCTGATGTCTGGTATTCGGCACTGCACGAGGGCAACTGGCGCGGTGGTGCTGACGATCGCAGCGAAGATACGTTGTATTGCGGCAGTCCGGGACCGATGGTGCGCCATCGAATCCCGGACTTCAAAGGCTGGCGATCAGGCTTCGGCTCTGGTATGGAGTTTTCAAGCACCCGTGCTCAAGCCGCGGGTTCTTCGGTCCCGTAGCTCAGCCGGATAGAGCGACGGTTTCCTAAACCGTAGGTCGCATGTTCGAGTCATGCCGGGATCGCCAGCGCTTGCGCTTAACGCAATAAAATCAACGGCTTCTTGTCGATCCTCACTTTATTCTCAATCGAAGTTTCGCGTTGCATCGCCGATTTCGTATGCTCCGCGGGGTCGGCGCAAGCGATGTTGCGTCCTCGAGCCGAACAGTCACCGCGCCAACGGCGCTACCCGCGGATCGCTTGCCGAAACCCCAGCAACAGGAAATTTAGTGCAGTCATGATCAACGGAAGTCCCCCTTTGCTTCGCTCGCTGCTCGCGGTGCCCGCGACGTCGGCGCGATTCCTGGAGAAGGCCGCACAATCTCCCGCCGATGCCGTGTTCATCGATCTGGAGGACGCGGTGATCGCGGATCTCAAGCTGACAGCGCGCGGCAACGCCATCGCCGCGCTCAACCAGCTGGATTGGGGCCGGCGCAGCGTCTCGGTTCGGGTCAACGGGCTGGAGACGCCATGGGGCTGCCGCGACATCCTTGACGTGGTCGAGGCCTGTCCGCGCCTCGACAGCATTCTGCTGCCGAAATGCAATTCGGCAGGTGATGTTCACGCGGTCGAGGTCATGATCCGCTCCGCAGAACAGGCCGCGCCGCGCGAGCGCAGCGTCGGCATCATGGGGTTGATCGAAAGCGCGCGCGGGGTGGCCAATGTCGAGGCGATTGCGCAGGCCGGCGGGCGGCTCAACACATTGGTGTTCGGCAGCGGCGACTACCAGCTCGATCTCGGCAGCATTCAGGGATCGGTCGGCGCACCGTCGCCGGACTATCTGGTCTTGACCGACGATGACGGACAGGGGCCACGGCAGCGGCACTGGAACGACCTCTGGCATTTCTCGATGGCGCGGATCGCAAACGCTTGCCGGGCCTGGGGTCTCCGGCCGATCGACGGGCCGTTCTCCGTGATCGGCGATCCCGAGGGATTGCGGGCCGCAGCCCGGCGCGCCGGCGCGCTCGGGTTCGAAGGCAAGATGGCGATCCATCCGTCGCAGATCGAAACCATCCATGAGGTGCTGACGCCGAGCCGCGAGCAGGTCGAATGGGCCAATGAGGTCATTGCGGCCATGAAGCAGGGCGAAGCCGAAGGCCGCGGCGCGGTAAAGGACAAGCGCGGCGATATGATCGATCTCATGCACGTCAAGCTGGCGAAGAAAGTGCTCGAGCGCGCGGGACGCGCCGCCGGAGGCAAGCCATGAGCGCACTCGATGGCATCAGGGTGCTCGACCTCGGCACCTTCATCGCCGGCCCGTACTGCGCCACTATCCTCGGCGAGTTCGGCGCCGAGGTCATCAAGGTCGAACCGCCCGATGCCGGCAATTCCCTGCGCCGCCTCGGCACTACAACCGAGTGCGGCGATACGCTGGTCTGGCTTTCGGAGAGCCGCAACAAGAAATGCATCACGCTTAATCTAAGGGAGGAGCGCGGCCGCGAGATGTTGCGGCAGCTGGCGGCCAAGTGCGACGTCATTGTCGAGAATTTCCGTCCCGGCACGCTGGAAAAGTGGGGCCTCGGGTACGACGATCTCAAGTTGCTCAACCCGCGTGCCGTGCTGGTGCGTATTTCAGCCTACGGGCAGGACGGACCGATGCGCTCCGAGCCCGGTTTCGCGCGCATCGCACATGCGTTCTCGGGGCTGGCCTATCTTTCCGGCGAACCCGGCCGTTTGCCGGTCGTGCCGGGCTCGACGTCGCTGGCCGATTACATGTCGGGCATGTACGGCGCGATCGGCGCGCTGATCGCGTTGCGGGCGCGGGATGTGACCGGTCAGGGCCAATGCGTCGATCTGGCGCTCTATAAGTCGGTGTTCCGCGTGCTCGACGAGATCGTGCCGGCCTATCAGCAATCCGGCTATGTGCGCGAGCGCGCCGGAGCCGACACCGTCCATGTCTGTCCGCATAGCCATTACCAGACGCGCGACAACAAGTGGATCGCGATCGCCTGCTCGAACGACGAGATGTTCAAGCGGCTTGCCGACGCCATGGACGCGCCGGAGCTGGCATCAAGCACACGTTTCGGGCCCAGGGATCTTCGGCTCGGCGCCCGCGACGAAGTCAACCGGATCGTGGCGGAATGGGTTTCATCGCTCGACCTCGATGTGGTTCTGGCCCGCTGCAAAAAATTCGGCGCGCCGGCCAGCCTGATCTACAGCATCGCCGACATTTTCGCGGATCCTCAATACCGCGCACGCGGAAACATCCGGACCACGGAATCCCGCATCGGCGATCTCGCCGTGCCGGAAGTCGTGCCGCGGCTTTCGGCGACCCCGGGCGAGATCCGATGGCTCGGCGAAGGCCTCGGTGCGCAGAACGCGGAAGTTTTCAGGGATTTGCTCGGATTGCATGACGATGACCTCGGCGCGCTGAGGAAGCAGGAAATCATCTAACTCCCGCAGCCGAGGGCAGGGGCTCACCCATTTGCAAATTCGCCCAGCGAGCGATTGACGCCGTCACGTCTCGTCGCTTTGACGGGACCGCTGTGCCGCTTTGGTCCCGGAGCGCACCGGACGCTTTGCCTGGGCCGTATGCACGGATGCCCGAGCCTTGGCTCTGGCGGACTGCAACGCAACTTTCCGCCCCGTTCGCTTGCTTGCCAGTCGCTTGCGAGGGCTCTTCTTCTTGAGCAACTGCACAACTCTGGTTTTCGCCTTGGCGGCAGCCTCCAGCTTTTCTGCCGCGACGCGTCGCGCTTCCACCGCGGCTTTCTTGATCGTGTCGCTGATGGAGGAAGCCAGGTCGACCGGTATGGCCGCGAGCTCCTTTGCTTTCGACAGGCCGCCCACGCCTTCACAGGGGGCTTCGCGCGGCAGCTCCGATTGCATCGCTACGGTCTTGTCTTCTTCAAGCCAATCCTCGGCGGCGTTACCGGTGATGATCCGTACATAATTCCGGGTCTCCCGCGGGAGCGTGCTGCGCCCGGACAGCCATTTCTGGATTCGGCCGGGGCCGGCGTTATATGCCGCGGCGGCCAATCCAAGATTTCCGAATTGATCGTGCAGCTTTCGCAGGAATTTCGCCGAAGCTGGAAGCGCCTGGTACGGATCGAATGGGTCATCGAGCCCCACCTCGGCTGCCGTAGCCGGCATGAATTGCGCAACGCCCTGGGCGCCGGCGTGACTGACTTCGGAGAACCGGAAACGGCTCTCCTGCCAAAGCAGGCGCGCAAAGAATGCGATCGGAATATTGCTCAACTCCGCCGCGTCCCTGAGCGCTTCGCAAAACTTCTTCTTGGGCGGCTCCCGCACCGGCTCGGAGGCTGCGACATGCGGAACCACCTCGCGCACGACCGCGAGATCATGGGCTTCTATCGGAATCGTCACGTTCGGCGTGCCGATCGCACGTTCCAAAGTCCGGGTCTTGTCTTCGACTTCTCCCGCGGCTGCTGCGAATGCGCTCCGTGTGACTTGAAGGTTATCGCTGAGTTTGAAACTGGTTTCGAAATCGAGTGTCATCTTGCAAACGCAACGACAGCCGCGATGAGAAATCGCATCTTTACAGGTTCCCGGGTTTTTTGTGAGAATCCGCTAGTGCCGTTCGATCAAGACGATTTCGCGATTGGAATGGGGCGGGGAGATGATTCGATTTGTTCGAAAGGCGGAACTGAAACCGATCGCCACGCGTTTTCGGGTCGATTGAGAAACCATCGAACAGATGAACGGCGGAGCGCGCAGAACTCCGACTGCTTTCAGGAGAAAACGACATGGCGATCGATTTCAACCACACGATTTTATTGGCGCGCGACAGCAAGGCCTCGGCGAAATTCCTGGCCGAGATGTTGAACCTTCCGGCCCCGAAGCATTGGGGGCCGTTTCAGATGGTCCTCACCGATAACGGGGCCAATCTCGATTACATGGATACCAACGGCGAAATTACGCCGCAGCATTACGCCTTTCTGATCAGCGACGCCGAGTTCGATGAAATTTTCGGTCGGATCCGGGATCGCAAGCTTTCCTACTGGGCCGATCCCGCGCGCAAGCAGCAAGGTGAGATCAATCGCCACGACGGCGGGCGCGGTGTCTACTTCGAGGACCCCAACGGTCACCTGCTCGAGCTCATCACCCGCCCGTACGGCAGCGGCGGATGGAATCCATGAAACCGGCAGGCTCGCGTCAGCATGGCGTGCGCACGATCCGTTTATCAACATGAACGGATGTTCACGGACCTCTCGCCGATTTAATGTCGCACCTCGGAACGAGCAACGTTGACAACGATTACCACTCCACACGTTTGTTACTGGAGTGAAGCGATGAAAAACTTAGCTATCGTATTTGCCGTCGGTGCAGCTGCACTGCTCGGAGGTTCCGCCGCCAACGCCGCGGACGGCACGGTGAAGGCGAAGGCCGCAGCCGACGCGAACCAGTCCACCGACTTCAGTTCCCATCGCCGGCACTGGCGCCATCATCGTCACTGGCGCCACAGCCACTATCCCCGCTATTATCGCAGCTACGGCTACGCTCCGTCGCCGTATTATTATGGCGGTGGGCCGGCCATCAGTTTCCGCTTCGGCGGCGGCGGATGGGGACACCGTCATCACCATCATTGGTAAAACGAAAAGCCCGCAGCGATGCGGGCTTTTTTCGGTTGCGCGTAGCATGCCCGCTCTCAATCCCGCGGCCCATATCGCCGCAGCGCCTCCAGCGTCAGGCCCTTGCCGACCGCGCCAAAAGTGTCGCCTTCGACGATGCGGGCCGACGGCACCGCTTTGGTGATGGCCTTGCGGACATGGGCGAGCCGCACCGAGCCGCCGGTCAGGAACACGGCGTCGATATCGTCCGGCGGTCAATCGCGCCTGCGCGAGGCAGATCTTGATGCGGGCCGCGATGCGCTCGGCCAGTTGTTTGGTGTGGCCGACGAGATCGGGACGGTTGATCGCGGCGGCAAGGCCGGGCGCCACCCATTGCAAGGGGATGTCGGCCTTGCGCGCGTCGGACAACAGGATCTTGGCTTCCTCGACCTCCATCGCCAGCGTATGGCCGCGTTGTTCGTCGACCACGCGCAGCAGCCGGTCGAGCAGAGTCGGGCTCGCTGGCCTCCTGCCGGACCTGGCGGATTTCCGCTGATCACGCCGGGCTCGTACATGCGGTTGATGCTCGACCAGGTGGCGAGGTCGTGGAAATAGCGCGAGGGCACTTCGAGCCCGGCGCGCTTCATCGGGCTGCCGAAGCCGAACAGCGGCATGACGACGCCGAGGCTGAGCTGGCGGTCGAAATCGGTGCCGCCGACGCGCACGCCGTCATTGGCGAGGATGTCCGCCGAGCGATTGGCCTTGGCGTGGCGGTCAGGCCCGAGCCGCACGATGGAAAAGTCCGAGGTGCCGCCGCCGATATCGGCGATCAATGCGATTTCCTCCGACGAAATCTGGCGCTCATAGTCCAGCGCCGCGGCGATCGGCTCGAACTGGAACGTGACGTCCTCGAAGCCGACCTCGCCTGCGATCTCGCGCAGCACCTGCTCGGCCTTGGCGTCGGCGTCGGGCGCGTTGTCGACGAAGTGCACGGGGCGGCCATGCACCACGTCGCGCAGTTCGCGCCCGGTCGCCGCTTCGGCGCGCCGTTTCACCGCGCCGAGGTAATAGGCGATCACATCGCGAAAACTGGTGCGCTCGCGGCCGAGCCATGTGGTCTCGTCGATCAGCGCGGTGCCGAGCACGGATTTGAGGCTGCGCATCAGCCGGCCGGGCGCGCCCTCGACATAGGCCGCGATGGCCTTGCGGCCGATCAGCACCGCGCCGTCGGTTTCATAGAAGATCGCGCTCGGGATCGTGGTCTCGCCGGTTTCCAGCGCCGCCAGCACCGGTGCGTCGCCTTCGATGGTGCCGAGCGTCGTGTTCGACGTTCCGAAATCAAGTCCGCAGATCGACATGAGCGCTCCCAAGGGAGCGTCCGTCTACACAGTTTGGCGCCATCGATCCACCTTTATCTTGGAAACAAATACAAACCTCATCCTGAGGAGCACGCGAAGCCGCGTCTCGAAGGATGGCGGAATGCATGGACTCGCAGCCATCCTTCGAGACGCGCGCAAGACGCGCTCCTCAGGATGAGGTTCGGTGATAGGTCACGCCCATCCACAGAACAATTTGTTCAACGCAGTGGCTTGATGAATCGATCCGTCATGGTCCATAAGCGTTCTCCGCACGGTGCGATCAATCGAACGTCGTGGCGGCTTCAGAAAGATTTCGCGTGGCAAACATCAACCGACAGATTGCGGAAGAGCTCGGCGTTCGCGAGCAACAGGTCGAGGCGACGGTGGCGCTGCTCGATGGCGGCGCCACGGTGCCGTTCGTGGCGCGATACCGCAAGGAAGTCACCGGCGGGCTTGACGACGCGCAATTGCGTAATTTGGAAGAGCGGCTGAATTACCTGCGCGAGCTCGAAGAGCGCCGCACCGCGATTCTCAATTCGGTCCGCGAACAGGGCAAGCTCGACGCCGCACTTGAAGCGGCGATCCTTGCCGCCGACAGCAAGGGACGGCTGGAAGACATCTATCTGCCGTTCAAGCCGAAGCGCCGCACCAAGGCCGAGATTGCCAAGGAGGCCGGGCTCGAGCCCTTGGCCGAACTGCTGCTGACGCAGCCGCAAAACGATCCGAAGACCGTCGCCGCCGGTTTCGTCGACGCCGAAAAGCAGGTGGCCGATGTTGCCGCGGCGCTGGAAGGCGCGCGCGCGATCCTGGTCGAGCGTTTTGGCGAAGACGCCGACCTGCTTGGCGCGCTGCGCGAGCAGATGTGGTCGAACGGCCTGCTGATTTCGACGGTGCGCAAGGGCAAAAAGACCGAAGGCGAAAAATTCCAGGGCTATTTCGATTTCAGCCGGATGCTGAGCAATCTGCCGTCGCACCAGATCCTGGCGATGTTCCGCGGCGAGAAGGAAGAGATTCTGGATTTGCAGATCCAGCCCGACGCGCAAATTGCGGTCGCCGGCGTGCCCAGCTCGTTATGAGCTGAAGATCATGCAGCGCTTTGCCATTTCCGATCAGGGCAGGCCCGGCGACAAGTGGCTGGTGGAGACCGCGCGCTGGGCGTGGCGCACCAAGATCCAGGTGCATCTCAACATCGACCTGCGGATGCGGCTGTGGACGCTGGCCGAAACCGAAGCGGTGCGGGTGTTCGCGTCGAATCTGCGCGACCTGCTGCTGGCGGCACCCGCCGGCGCGCGCGTCACCATGGGCCTCGATCCCGGCTTCCGCTCCGGCGTCAAGGTCGCCATCGTCGATGCCACCGGCAAGGTGGTGGCGACCACGGCGATCTATCCGCATGAACCGCAAAAGCGCTGGGACGAAGCGCTGGCGACGCTCGGCAAGCTCGCCGTCGCGCACCGCGTCGACCTGATCGCGATCGGCAACGGCACCGCCTCGCGCGAGACCGACAGGCTGGCGGTGGAGCTGGTCAAGCTGCTGCCGGATCTGAAGATGTCGAAGATCGTGGTGTCGGAAGCCGGCGCGTCGGTCTATTCGGCGTCGGCGTTTGCCTCGGAGGAATTGCCGGAGCTCGACGTCACCCTGCGCGGCGCGGTGTCGATCGCGCGGCGGCTGCAGGATCCGCTTGCCGAACTGGTGAAGATCGATCCGAAGGCGATCGGCGTCGGGCAGTATCAACATGACCTCGGCGAAGCGAGACTGGCGCGCTCGCTCGATGCCGTGGTCGAGGACTGCGTCAATGCCGTCGGCGTCGACGCCAACACCGCCTCGGCGCCGCTGCTGGCGCGGGTGTCGGGCATCGGCGCGGGGCTGGCGCAAAGCATCGTGCAGCATCGCGACGCCAACGGCCCGTTCAAGTCGCGCAAGGCGCTGAAAGAGGTGCCGCGGCTGGGGCCGAAAGCGTTCGAGCAATGCGCGGGTTTTCTGCGCATCCAGGGCGGCGCGGATCCGCTCGATGCCTCCGGCGTGCATCCGGAAGCCTATCCGGTGGTGCGCAAGATTCTCGCCGCGACCAAGAGCGACATCAAGGCGCTGCTCGGCAATGCCGAGATCGTGCGGCAATTGAAGCCGCAGGCTTTCGTCGACGACACGTTCGGCCTGCCGACGGTGACCGATATCCTGCGCGAGCTGGAAAAGCCCGGCCGCGACCCGCGCCCGGCCTTCAAGGCCGCGGTGTTCAAGGAGGGCGTCGAGGAGATCAAGCACCTCAAGCGCGGCATGATCCTCGAGGGCACCGTGACCAATGTCGCGGCGTTCGGCGCCTTCGTCGATATCGGCGTGCATCAGGACGGGCTGGTGCACGTCTCGGCGATGTCGAAGACGTTCATCAAGGATCCGCGCGAGGTGGTGAAGTCGGGCGACATCGTCAAGGTCAAGGTGCTGGAGATCGAGGTGGCCCGCAAGCGCATCGCGCTGTCGCTGCGCCTCGATGACGAGGTCGGCACCAAGGGCAAGGCTCCGGCGAAGGAAAGGCTGCGCGATATTCCCAAGGCGTCGATGACGTCATCGGCGCCACGCAAGCCGCAGGAAGCCTCCGGCGGCGGCGCGCTCGCCGAAGCCCTGCGCCGCGCCGCCGACAAGAGCGGCAACGGCAAGACAAGGGCTAGCGCGTTTCTGACCTCATCCTGAGGAGCCGCGCGCTCTTCGCGCGGCGTCTCGAAGGATGGCTCCGAGTCCTCCCTTGCTCCATCCTTCGAGACGCCCGCCGGTGGCGGGCTCCTCAGGATGAGGCTGGCGCTACGGCTCGGCGGTGCGGATGCCGGCGGGGCTCGCCTTCAGCGTGATCGGCGTTCCCTTGGTCAGGGTCTTGCCGTCGAAGGTGAAGGTCTCGATCGCGTTCTCCACCATGCACTGCGCCAGCACGCGTCTTGGAATCCTTCGACCAGGCGATGCCCTGGCACCAGTGGCCGATCTTGGCTTCCGTGACCGGTGTGAGCTGGGTGCCGCTGATGCGAAAGATCTGCAGCAATCCAAAATCATTGTAGAAGGGCGAGGCCTTCGGCTTGTTCGAGCCGTTCATCGCGGTGACCGCCACATAGGCGCCATCGGGCGATATCTTCAGGCCCTCCGGCGTTTGCGCCACGCTTACCGTGGTGACGACGCGAACCGGTTTGGCCCGCATGTCGATCAGGCTGATGGTGTCGTTATCGCCGCTGCCGGTGCCGATATTGGCGACCACGGCGACATCGCCATTGCCGGCGGAGTCGATCTGGTAGGGGCGCATCCCCGCCGACAGATCGCGCTTGGTGTATTCCACCTTGGCGCCGTCGACCGAGAGCACCGCGATCTTGTTGTCGCCGTCCCGCGTCACCAGCGCGCTCTTGCCGTCGCGGGAAAACATCGGATGGCTGGGGCCGGACTTGGCGTCGCCGAGCGCGACCTTGCCGGCCGCGGTCAGCGCATTGCCGCTGATCGTGAATACCGACACCGTGCCCTCGCTGCGGTTGGCGACCAGCGCCAGCGTGCCTGCCTTGTTGATCGAAACGCCGGCCGCGCCGGCGCCGGACTGCAGCGTCGCCAGGACTTTTGGCGGCGAGGATTTCAGGTCGATCACCGTCAACTTGTCGTCGGGGATCGCCTTGGTCGGATCGGCGGGATCGATCTTCATCGCGCCGGTGACCAGCGCGAAACTTTCATCGGAGGCGACGGCGACGCTCGAGGGCGGGCCGACCACGCTGGCCGGCACCGGCAATTCCGCCAGCACGCGGGGTGCTGCGCCCGACAGTTCGATGATGGAAACACTGTCCGGCACGGGCTTCTTGCGCACCTTCGCCACCCCGTCTTCCAGCACCATCTTGCCGTCATTGGCCGAAACCGCGATCTCGGCGTAACCGGCGGAGCCGGCCAGGGCGACCAGTGATGTCGTGATCAATGCCAACGCAGCGTGACTGTATCGCATGCCGTCCTCCTCCCGGAATTATCGGGACCTCTGTCGGGTCCATGCATGCATTATTCGAACGCCGCCGTGCTGATGTCGACTGGGTAAATCTCGCCGTCGTCCCGGCGAAGTGGTCATGGGTCCCTGCCCACTGGACGGCACAACCGCAGAACGCGACCACATTTCAAACTTTTCGTGGCGGCACCGCGCGCCGAATGCTATTCGACGCGGATGCCGGCCACCAAAATCCTCATCGTCAATCCCAACACCACCGCGTCGATGACCGCGACCATCGCCGCCGCGGCGCGCGCGGTGGCGGCGCAGGGGACCGAAATATCGGCTGTCACGTCGGCCATGGGGCCGGCTTCGATCGAAGGTTTTTATGACGAGGCCTTTGCCGTTCCGGGATTGATCCAGGCATTGTTGAACGCCCCCGACGCCGACGCCGGGATCATCGCCTGTTTCGACGATACCGGGCTCGACGCCGCGCGATCGGTGGCGCGCTTTCCGGTGATCGGGATTTGCGAGGCGGCACTTGTCACCGCAGGCCAGATTGCCAAGCGCATCGGGATCATCACCACGCTGCCGCGCTCGATCGTGCCGCTGGAAGAGCTGGTGCGCCGCTATGGCTTTGCCGAGCGGGCACGGGTCACGGCGTGCAACGTCGCGGTGCTCGACATCGAAAAGCCGGGCTCGGGCGCCGCCGAAAAACTCGATGCCGAGATTGCGCGCGCGCTCGACCACGGCGCCGAGGCCATCGTGCTGGGTTGCGCGGGGATGGCCGACCTCGCGCTGACCCTGTCGCAAAAATTCGGCGTGCCCGTGATCGATGGCGTCGCCGCTGCGGTGAAACAGGCCGAAGCGCTGGTGGGCCTGAAACTGACGACGTCGCGGCGCGGCGCCTATGCGCTTCCGGGCGCAAAGGCCTATTCAGGTCTGCTCGCGCCGTTCGCGCCGCCGACGTCACACTGATTGCGCCAATTCTGTCGCTCGGACAGCCATCGAACCAACTCGGACGCCGCGAGTTATCGATGATGCCAAGTCGCAAACCAGACTCCGCCGGCCCGATGAACATGCAGCCTGTCCAGCCCGGCTCAGCCGCGCCCATGCTGCCGCGGATGCCGGGGATTGGCGCAACGCGTCCGAAAAAGCCACTGCCAAAAAAGCAGCTGACTGGAACCGAAGAAGTTCAACTCGCGAAGGCCAAAACCATCAGGCGCAATTCGCTGCGAAAACAGCGTCTGGCCCAAAAAGATAACCCGGCTGCGGGAAGGTAACCGCCGGTTCAGTTCTTGGAATCGATCTCTCGATCCAGTTCGCGAAGGTACGACAGGCCGTGCACCGTCAGGCGGTGCTGGTCCTTCTCGCCCTCGATGAACAGCTTCATCAGATGCCTTGAAAGCCGCTCGCGGGCGCCCCGGGTTTCGGAACGGTCAGCCAGGGCGCCGTAGATGGTCAGCGCGCGCTCAACGGGTAGGATATCCATTGCAGTGTCTCATAAAGGTTCAAATCCTGGAGAGGTAAATCGCGCTGCATGGGATCGTTCCGCTGCAATGGCGCTGCAATTATAGGCAGATTTGATGCGGTGGACTCCCGGCCTCACCATCTCAGGATGAACGGTACCGCAGGCGTTTGCGATATCTGCTGATTGTCGATGAACGCACTTGCCGTGAGCGAGAGATTTTGCGTGGCGTTGCCGCCGGTAGGCGGGAAGTTGAGCGCATAATACGGAATGAAAATCTGCAGCGGATCCGTTGATTTCAGCGTTGGTTGCGATCGGAACGGGTTGAGTCCCTGTCGCGACCAGTCCGCCGGTGTCCCTGTAGATCGTCTCCGCCGGATTTATCCTGAGCGGCGGTCCGTTCAGATAATTGAATTTGACGACCATCTGCAGGGAGCGGCCCGCGGCTCCGGTCATCTGGCCGAGCGCACGAATTTGCAATCCAGCTTTAAAAGCCGGTCAGAGTCTGGACTTGAACTTCGTGGAGCATCTGTGGAGTGCTCAGGTTTACGTTTATCGGAGGAGGCGGCTGCGGGACAGGCGTTGGCGCGACCGGTGTAACGTTCTGCGTGTTCGGCGTATTCACCACGATATCCTGGACCACAAAGCCTTCGCGGACCGTCTGGCGGAATGCTGAATAGCTGATCCAGCCAAATCCACCGCTGCCCCAGTTGGTCCCCCAGGAGTTGATGAGCTTGAAGGCGTTGCGCTGGTCGGAATAGCCCACCACGACCATCGCGTGGCCGCCGCGATTGGCGCCGCCGTTGGCCGCATAGACCTGATCGCCGGCCAGGCGACTGAACGCATCGTCGACCATCATGCCGATCAAAACGGGAAAACCGGAGGCAATCTGGGTTTTTACTTCTGCCTCATCCTGCACATTGACCCGGCGCCAGTCGGCGACGGCGAATTCCCTGGCTCGCTGTTTCACCGCTTGGCTTGGGATCGCACTGCAAGATCTCTCGTCGTAGGGGAAATCCGCCAGTGTCGCTATTCCTTCCCTCCGCAACAGGTTCATGGCATCGACGTAGTTCGATCCTCCGACGCACGATGTCGGCGTGCTGCGGATCTGATTGTAGATATATGCCGCGCTATAGCGGCGCTCCGGTTGTATTCGGGTACCCATCTGCGCTCCACGGCTTCCTGATAGGCTTTCAGGTTCGATACGGCCCAAACGACGCAGGATGACTGGCTCATCTCGTTTCCCGGCGTTGGAAACTTGTCGCAAAGGTCGATGCTGTCAGGAAGGTTGCCGAGCAGCGGTGTGCTGGCCGAGCGATTTCAGCTGGTAGCTTCCCTCATCGAGAAAGTTGAGACCCGTGCCGCGCTCCTGAGCGGCTGCCTGCGTCAGAAATAGTCCGAGAAGGCCTAGTGTGAAAATAATTCCGTAGAACATCGTATGTTCCCCCCCGCAAACGAGGAAAAAAGGTCGTCTAATCAAATCAAATGAATTCAATCTATAGTTGACTACATAGAAAGACGGAATGCAATATTTTCCTGCTTGGCGCGGGCTTCAGGTCAGCTGCAGACCGCCATAGATCTTGTCGCGCAGCCGCCGCATCCCGGTCAGCCATCGCTCGGCATTGGAGGCCTTGCGCTGCATGTACTCCTGCACGGTCGGGTGCGACAGAATCAGAAAGCGCTCGGCTTCCATCGCCTCGAGCACCATGCGCGCCACTTCAGGCGGCTGCAGCACGCCATCGACCCGTGCCGCACTTGGTCCCGGCGTCGTCATGCCGGTCTGCACTGACTGCGGGCACAGCACGGAAACCCGGATGCCGCGGTCGCCATATTGAATGGCGAGATGTTCTGCCAGCGCCACCGCGGCATGTTTTGTCACGCCATAGGGCATCGAGTTGAGCGAGGCCAGCAGGCCGGCGGCGGAAGCGGTGCTCAGCAGGTAGCCGGATCCCCGCGCCAGCATGCCCGGCACCAGCGCCCGCGCCGCGAAGACGTGGCTCATGACATGCACGCGCCAGCTGACGTCCCAATCGGCATCTGAAGCGCTCTCCTGTCCCTTGCGCGACAGGCCGGCGTTGGAGAAGAACACGTCGACCGGTCCGAATTTATCCTCGGCGGCTGCGATCAGCGCCTTGATGTCCTGCTCCAGCCCGACGTCCGCGGTAACAGCCAATCCGTCGATGTCGCCTGCGACGTTGGCCAGGCGCTCGCGCGAGCTCCTGAGGTCGGCGACGACAACGCCGCGCGCCCCCGCCGCCGCATAGGCGCGGGCCACCGCCTCGCCGATACCGCTCGCGGCTCCGGTGACGACGCAGACTTTGTCTTTGACGTGCATGCTTTCGGTGTCCTGTTTTTGTTGACGAGGCTTCGGCATCTCTAGCTCGTCATGCCCGGGCTTGTCCCGGCAGCATCCACGCCTTCACAACTCGTTAGCGGAAAGACGTGGATGGCCGGGACATAGGCGAGCGGAAGCGACGCCGTCCTTCGGACGGCTATGGCCCGGCCATGACGAAGCTGGCCAGAGTCGCTTCAGCCTCCGCGGCCTGCCCAATATCGCGAGCCGATCAGGGAACCGATGCCCCAGCCCGGCGTTTTCGACCAATTCTCCGCTTTCGCGACCAGCGGTGCCGGTGCCATGTCCAAGCTCAGCGTCAGGATTTCGGTTCTTGTACTTGCGGCCGTGCTGTCGACCGCCGGATATGCCTTTGCCGAGGGCGATGGCGGGCATTTCCGCGGCGGCAGTGACATCAGCAGCCGATCCCGCAGCCCGCTGGATTCGCGGGCGCTGGCCCGCACGATGCGCAGCGCCAGCGCGCTGAGCAGCCCAAGCTCGCGCGCGCGGATCACCGCCTCTGCGGCGCTGGCCGGTTACAGCGGCCGCGGCGGAAGCGGATGGTGGCAGCACGCCAATGGCGGCTATGGCTGGGTCGGGCCGCTGTTCTGGCCGTTCGCCTATTTCGACATCAACGACTATGCGATCTGGGGCCGCGGCGCCGGCGCTCCGTTCTGGGGTTACGGCTATGACGACATCTATGCCGGCATGTTCGGGCCGTACGGTTACGATGGCCTCGCCGGTTACTTGCCGCGCGCCGCGCCGCGCCGGCACAAGGCGATGCGAATGCGCCGCCCGACCGGCTGGCGCAGATGTGCGGCGACGACAGCCGCGATATCGCCGGGCTGCCGATCGATCTGGTCGCGGAAGTGGTGGAGCCGACCGAGACGCAACGCGCCGCGCTCGCCGAACTCGGCGCCGCATCGGTCACCGCGGCGCAGAACATCAAGGCCGCGTGCCCCACCAAAATATCGCTGACGGGACCGAGCCGGCTGGCATCGATGCAGCAGCGCATCGAGGCCATGATCGCAGGTGTGGCGACGGTGCGCCCGGCGTGGGACAAATTCTATGGCCTGCTCGACGATGAACAGAAGGCGCGGCTCACCGCGCTCAGCGAAAAGGACCAGCGTCGGAAGGTTTCCTCCAGACGAAGCAGCCGAACGTTTTCCCAGAGCTGCGAGGTTGCGCAGCCGCCGGCGCTGAAATGGCCGGCCGAGGAACTCGAGGCCAGACTGCAGCCGAACGACACGCAGCGGGCGGTTCTGGAAGTGGTCCAGGATGCCAGCGCCAAAGCGGCGGAGATGCTCAAGGATTCGTGCCAGTCCGACGATGCGGTCACTCCGCCGGGGCGGCTCGCCGCCGTCGGCAAGCGGCTCGATACCATGCGGCAGGCGGTGGAGCTGGTGCGTGCCGCGCTTGAGGATTTCTACGCCAATTTGACCGACGAACAGAAAGCGCAATTCGAGGCGATCGGCCCGCGGCGAACCGCGTCGGCGGATCAGCCCGACGGGACGCGGCGGCATTCGCGCAGATAACGCGGCTTCTGACGCTCAGCCCGCATAAAGCCCCTTTTCCCGCGCCATGCGGATGGCGAGGCTCGCCAGCATGTCGAGCATCGGCGTCGACAATCCAGCGGCCTTTGCAAATGCCGGCCGGCGCCCGCACCAGCACATCGATCTCCATGGCGCGGCCGAGTTCGTAGTCCTGCAGGATCGAAGGCTTGTGATCGGGCGCGGGACCTGTGCGGGCGAGCCGCTTGACGCCGGGAATGCAGCTTTGGGCGACGCTGTTGGCCTCGTCGAGCAGGCGCGGAATGATATCGCGCAGATCAGCATCGTCCCGCACGGCCCGCGCGGTCTGCCCGGTCACCAGGCACAGCACCGACATCGACATGTTGGTCAGGAGCTTGGTCCAGATCGTCTCCCTGATCTGCGTGACCGGCGGTGAGGTAATCGAAGCGCCTTCGAGTGCTGCCCTGAGCCGCTCGATCCGCTCGCTCTTGCGATCGTCGCATTCGCCGACCTGCAATATGTTGCGGTCGAGCGTGAGATTGGCGACGACACCGGGCTCTATGATTTCGTTCGACGAAAAGATCACGCCGCCGACGATGCGCGCTTTCGGGACCGCGGCGCGCAGGCGTCCGCCCGGATCGAGAAAACCGAGGTCGGGCGGCGGTGGATGATCGGGGCCAAGCCCGATATCGTACCACCAGGGAATGCCGTTCTGGGCGAAAACAACAGCGGTGTCGTCGCGCAGCAATGGCGCGAGGCCGGTGGCGAGCGCGCTGACCCCGGTCGCCTTCAACGTGCTGATCACGACATCCTGCGGGCCCAGCGCCGAGGGATCGTCGGATGCCTTGACGTCAGCCGAGAACTCGGCGTCGCCGACCCGCAGCGTCAAGCCCTTTGCCTTCACCGCCTCGAGATGCGGTCCGCGCATCACGCAGGACACTTCATGGCCTGCGAGCGCGAGCCGTACCGCAAAATGGCTGCCGACGGCGCCCGCGCCGAAAATGCAGATACGCATGAGAGGAGATCTTCCCGTTGGGCTCGACGAAACGAAAACCTTCATCCTGAGGAGCGGCCGCCTGGCCGCGTCTCGACGGATGGGCAATGCATATTGTGCCCTCATGGTTCGAGACGGTGCAAGAGCGGCTCCTCACCATGAGGGATGCATTCTGCAACTGTCGGCTGGCATTACCTTCGCTCCCGCGCGTCAGCGTCCGTAAGCGTCACCGCTTTGTTTGCCGATATGCTGAGGGGTCTCGTCCTTGACCGTCATTATCCAGCGCTGCCCATCGCCATGAACGCCTCTTGAGAGGGGGTCCATCAATCGTTCCGTCGAACCTTCACAAGGCCGCGGGTTTCAAGAATGCGGCCTATGTCGGGCCAGATCAACGTAGCGTCCAGCCGCCCTTGGCGGGGCTTTTCGGCGAGTTGCGCGTGAATTGAAGCCATATCGTCTCTTCGTTGTGTGTTGAGGCTCCCGGCGTAAGCTCCAGGTCCTGGCGGCGACCGAAATGGATCAACGCGGTCCGACAGCGGCCCGCAATCGATTGTAGAGAACGAGGCGGCGTTTGTGCGCCGCGCGATCCGGGTGTAGGTGCAGCGGCTCAACACATTGCCGATCCCGACCGTGGCGCTGGTGCAGGGCGGCTGCTTTGGCGGCGGCACCGGCGTCATCTCGGCCTGCGACGTGGTGATCGCGGCCGACAATGCGTTGTTCTCGATCACCGAGGTGCGCTGGGGGCTGACGGCGGCGATCATCATCCCGCAATTGTGCGACGCCATCGGCGTCCGCCAGGTCCGCCGCTACGCGCTGACCGGCGAGCGCTTCGGCGCCGAAGACGCCCGCCGCATCGGCCTCGTGCATGAAGTGGTGCCGCTGGCCGATCTGGAATCCGCCGGCGCCAAAGTGGTCGAGCAATTGCTGGCCAACGCGCCGGATGCCTTGGCGGAGACCAAGCGGCTGGCGATGGAAAGCGCGTTCGGCGGCATGAGCGTCGACGACGAGGCCTATGCGCGGCTCGTGAAGATGCATGCGGCAAAGCGCCAGACGCGGGAAGCCTCGGAGGGCCTGGCGTCGTTCGCGGAAAAGCGCGCGGCGAACTGGGGAGCAGGCAAGACGTAGCAGGGGCGATGCCGTAAGATCGCCCACTCGTTATCCGGGAACCCATCTTGCCCTCACAAATCCATCACCGAACCCGCGCGCAATATCCCGCTGTACGGCGAGTATGAAGTCACCGTGCTCGGCGGCGGGCCGGCCGGCATTGCCGCGGCGGTGGCTGCGGCGCGGGCCGGACGGCGCACGCTGCTGATCGAGCGCTATGGCTTTCTCGGCGGCATGGGCACGGCGGCGGGGGTGACGAATTTCTGCGGGCTGCACGCCAATGTCTATGGCGAGATGCATCGGGTGGTGCAGGGCATTGCGTCCGAATTGCTCGGGCGCGATCGACCGGCTCGGCGGGCTCAATGCGCCGCATCTGATCCTCGGCAAAATTCTGGCGCAGGCCTATGACACCGCGGCCTACAAGATCGCGGCCGATGATCTGCTGGCCGCGCACAAGGTCGATATTCTCTTCCATGCGCTCGGCGCCGGCGTGGTCATGCATGACGAGACGCGCATCAACGCGCTGATGGTGGAGACCAAGGCCGGCCGCCAGGCGGTGCGATCGGATATTTTCATCGATTGCTCCGGCGATGGCGATCTCGCCGCCTGGGCCGGCGCGCGCTTCGAGGTCGGCGATAACGCCGGCAGCATGCTGTATCCCTCGATGATGTTCCGGCTCAACGGCATCGATCCCGAAAAGGCCGGCGACGCCTGGCGCACCATTCCGGGGCTGATGGAAAAGGCCGAAGCCGCCGGCACCCATCATTTTCCGCGCAAGGCCGCGATCGTGCGGCCGCAGCGCTCGCAGATCGAGTGGCGGGTGAATTTCACGCAACTGGCGCGCGAGGACGGCACCGCGATCAACGGGCTCGAGCCCGACGATCTCACCCGCGGCGAAATCGACGGCCGCCGCCAGGCGGTCGCGGCCTTCAATTTCCTGCGCACGGTGCCGGGGTTTCGAGAAATCCTACATCGTCGACCTGCCGCCGCAGCTCGGCATCCGCGAAACCCGCCGCGTGGTCGGCGGCTATATGCTGTCGGGCGACGACGTGCTCGGCTGCGCCTCTTTCGAGGATTCCATCGGCGTCAACGGCTGGCCGATGGAATCCCATGTCGCCGGCGACGTGATCTTCAAGTTTCCGCCGATCCCGGAATCGCGCGGCTTCAATGAACTGCCGTATCGCATGCTGACGCCTGAAGGCATCGACAATCTGCTGGTGGCCGGGCGCTGCGCCTCGATGACCCATGACGGCCAGTCGGCGGCGCGGGTCTCCGGCGCCTGTTTTGCGATGGGCGAAGCCGCCGGAACCGCCGCGGCGCTGGCGCTGTCAGGCAATACGACGCCCCGCGACATCGCGGTCGACAAACTCCAGTTGCAATTGAAGCAGCAAGGGGCCTTTGTCGGGCGGGACCAGGACGTGCCCGAGGGGCTGTAGGATATCTGTTCACCTCTCGCGAGGGAGACGAGGCGGAGCGCTACTTTCTTTGTCGACAGACGGATTGCTCGCTACGCTCGGCAATGACGGTCTAGATTATGAAAAACACGGAGGAAACTGGATGACGGGATTTGCGCGGCTGCATTCGCGAGCCTGCTGGCGATCGCGGCGACGGGGCTCGCGCGCGCCGACGAACCGCTGAAAGCCAAAGTCGGCGTGCTCCGGCTGTCGTCCTCGGCGCCGGTGTTCATCGCGCAGGACAAGGGCTATTTCAAAGAGGCCGGGCTCGATATCGAGCTGAAATTCTTCGATGCGGCGCAGCCGATCGCGGTCGCGACCACGTCGGGCGATATCGATTTCGGCGTCACCGCGTTCACCGCCGGGCTCTACAATCTCGCCGGCAAGGGCACGCTGAAGGTGATCGGCGGCATGAGCCGCGAGAAGGCCGGCTATCCCCTGATCGGCTATTTCGCCAGCAACAACGCCTATGCCGCCGGCCTCAAGACGCCGAAGGATCTTGCGGGAAAACGCATCGCGGTGACGCAGATCGGCTCCAGCTTTCACTATTCGCTCGGCCTGCTCGCCGACAAATACGGCTTCAAGCTCGCCGAGGTGAAAGTGCTGCCGCTGCAGTCGCTGTCGAATGCCGCCGCCGCGCTGAAGGGCGAGACCGTCGATGCGGCGCTGCTGCCGGTCTCGACCGCGCGCAAGCTGATGGATGAGGGCGGCGCCAAACTGCTGGGCTGGGTCGGCGACGAGACGCCGTGGCAGTTCGGCGCGGTGTTCGCCTCGACGAAAACGCTTGACCAACAAGCCGCTGGTGACGAAGCTTCTGGCCGCGCTGGCGCGCGCCGACCGCGAATATCACGATGTGATCCTGGCCAGCGTCGCGGACGGCAAGGCGCCGATCAACGACAAGACCAAGACCGCTGCTGGAGATCATCGCCAAATACACCAATCTGCCGGTCGAGCAGGTGGTCGGCAACTGCGCCTATATCGATCCCGACGGCAAGCTCGACGTCAAGAATGTCGGCAACCAGATCGACTGGCTGCAGGAGCAGGGTTTTGTCGACAAGGGATTTGGCGCCGATGCGATCATCGCGAAGGAATATGTGAAGGCGGATTGATGAGTGTCAATCGAACCGTCATTCCGGGGCGATGCGAAGCATCGAACCCGGAATCTCGAGATTCCGGGTTCACGCTGGCGCGTGCCCCGGAATGACGGAGTGTAACCGGAATTCTTCATGGACCTGATCGCCGACCATATCAGCCACCGCTTCGGCGCGCTCGAGGTGCTCGACGACGTCTCGTTCACGGTGGGCGCGGGCGAGGTGGTCGCGATCGTCGGGCCGTCCGGCTGCGGCAAGAGCACGCTGCTGTCGATCCTGGGCGGCTTGCTGCAGCCGAGCGCGGGCGCGGCGGAATTGCGCGGCGCGCCGCCGCCGGACAGCCGCAACCCGCTGACCTTCGTGTTTCAGGATTTTGCGCTGCTGCCCTGGTGCACGGTGGAGGAGAATGTCGAATTCCCGCTGCTGCATGCCGGCCTCGACGCGGCCGAGCGCCGCGCGGTCGTCGACGACGCCCTGCGCCGCACCAGCCTGACCGATTTTCGCGGCACCTATCCCAAACAACTCTCCGGCGGCATGCGCCAGCGCGTCGGCATTGCGCGCGCGCTGGCGGTGCGGCCGGCGATCCTGCTGATGGACGAGCCGCTGTCGGCGCTGGATTCGCAGACCCGCGAATTGCTGATGGAGGATTTTGTCCGGCTGCTCGCCGATGGCTCGATGGGCGCGGTCTATGTCACGCATAATCTGGAGGAGGCGGTGCGGCTCGCCGACCGCATCGTGGTGCTGTCGCGGCGGCCCGGCCGGGTCCGCGAGGTCGTCACCATTCCGATGACACGCGCCGAGCGCAGCGACATCCGTGCCCGCGAAAAACTGCTGGCGCTGCAGAGCGAGCTGTGGTCGCTGATCCGCGAGGAGGCGGTCGAAGCCGAGCGCGAGGTCCAGCATGCTTGACCGCGCGCAAGACCGATGCTCGCCGACGACGCGAAACCGCGGCCGGTGGCGTTTCGCGGCGCCGGCTTTGCGCCGAAGGCCGGCCGCCATTCGGGCTGGATCGCGCTGGCGCTGGTGATCGGCGTTCTGGCAACTCGCCGGCAGCGCCGGCTGGGTCAACCCATTGTTCCTGCCGACGCCGTCGGCGATTGCGCTGGCGATCTACAAGCTCGCGCTGTCGGGCGCGCTTTGGCAGCATGTGTCGGTTTCGGTCATGCGGATCGGCTCGGGCTGGATTCTCGGCACCGTTGCCGGCGTCATCGTCGGCTTCGCGATCGGGCTATCAAGTCTGGCGCGCGGCGTCGGCATCACCTTCATCTCGGCGCTGTTTCCGATTCCGAAGATCGCGCTGCTGCCGCTGTTGATCCTGTGGCTCGGCATCGGCGAAGAGCCGAAGATCGCCACCATCGCGCTCGGGGTGTTCTTCTCCACCGCGATCTCGGTCTATAGCGGCGTCGACAATGTGCCGCGCAACCTGATCCGGATGGCGCAGAGCTTTAACGTGCCGTTTCACGCCATCGTGCGCCGGGTGATCTGGCCCGGCGCGCTGCCGTCGATCCTGGCCGGCTTCCGCATCACCGCCTCGGTGGCGCTGTTGCTGGTGGTGAGCGCCGAAATGATCGGCGCCCAATACGGCATCGGCGCGTTCGTGCTGCAGGCCGGCAATCTGATGCAGACCGATCAGCTCTTGGCCGGCGTCGTGATCCTGTCGCTGTTCGGGCTCGCGGTCGGCAAGGCGATCAACTGGCTGGAAACGCGGCTGCTGCACTGGCGGTGACTTCTTCTCCCTCGCCCCGCTTGCGGGGAGAGGGTCGGGGTGGGGGGTCGCCGACAAGCTCGGAGTGCTTGGAGACCCCCACCGTCTCCGACCTCTCCCCGCAAGGGGGCAGAGGAGAACCCTCACGCATTGCCGCGGTCTTCGCGGAACAGGTCCAGCTTCTGCTGCACCGGGCGATCCGAGAAACTGAACAGCACCGAATCCGCGTCGGCCTCGTGGGTGACCCACTGCCAGCTCGGCACCACGAACAGGTCGCGCGGGCCCCATTCGAAGGTCTGCTCGCCGATCCGCGTGCGGCCCTTGCCTTCGATCGCCGCGAACACCGTGGCGTCGGTGGAGCGATAGCGCGCGGTCTTGAATCCCTTCGGCAGCAACTGGATGAAGGTGCCGATGGTCGGCATCGCGAAATCGCCGGTCTCGGGATTGGAGATATTTCAGCTTCAAGCCGTGGCAGGCGTCCCACTCGTCGCGCACCTTGGCCTGTTCCAGCGCCTCGCGGGTGTAGCTGTAGGGATAGTTGAAGATCGGCGAGGTCTTCGAGGTGCGCTTGGCGTCGACCGGCAGCAGATTGTGGCCATAGCGCGCAAAGCTGTCGCCGGGCGGCGCGGTGATCTTCTGCTGGTCCTCGTCCGATCCTTCGGCGAACGACGCATCGAAGAACTGCACCATCGGGATATCGAGCCCGTCGAGCCAGAACATCGGCTCGGAGGTCTCATTGGCATGGTCGTGCCAGGTCATCGACGGCGTGATGACGAAATCGCCGGGCTCCATCGCGGTGCGCTCGCCGTCGACCGCGGTGGTGGCGCCCTTGCCCTCGAGCACGAAACGCAACGCCGACTGGCTGTGCCGGTGCGCCGGCGCGACGTCGCCCGGGATCACCATCTGCACGCCGGCAAACAGCGAGGTCGTGATCTTCGATTGGCCGCGCAGGCCCGGATTTTCCAGCACCAGCACCCGCCGCTCGGCTTCCTTGGCGGTGATCAGCTTGCCGGCTTCGGTCATGTAGTCGCGGATGGCGTCGAATTTCCACAGATGCGGCCGGCAGGCGCTCTTCGGCTCCGGCGTGATCAGGTCGCCCATCACGTTCCAGAGCGCCGAGAGATTTTCGCCGTCGATCTTCTTGTAGAACGCCTCGCGTTCCGGCGTCTTCTGTACGGCTTCCATGGCGAGCCTCCCATATCGTGTCTTGTTCGAATTATTGACAGCATACTTACAATATGGATAGCGTCAACAAAGCAAACCAGAAATCTGAGGGAGGTTCCGATGAAGCTGCACGGCTATTTCCGCAGCAGCGCCGTCCTATCGGGTCAGAATCGCGTTGAATCTGAAGGGGCTGAGCGCGGACCATCTGCCGCACCATCTGCGCAAGGGCGAACAGCGCGATCCCGCCTATCTCGCGATCAATCCGCAAGGGCTGGTGCCGACGCTGCAGGACGATGCAGGGCGGGATCCTGACCCAGTCGCTCGCCATCATCGAATGGCTGGACGAAACCCACCCCGAGCCGCCGCTGCTGCCGAAGGATCCGCTGCGCCGCGCCAAAGTCCGCGCCTTTGCGATGGCGCTGGCCTGCGATACCCACCCGGTGCAGAACCTGAAAGTGCTGGCGCGGCTGCGCGAACTCGGCCTGCCCGAAGAACAAGTGACGGGCTGGGCGGCCTGGGCCAACCGCGAGGGCCTCGCCGCCTGCGAAGCCCTGATCGCGAATGAACCCGGCCCGTTCTGCTTTGGCGCGGCGCCGACCATGGCCGATCTCTGCCTGGTGCCGCAGCTCGCCAATGCGCGGCGTTTCGGCGTCGATGTCGCCGGCCTATCCGCGGCTGCTGAAGGCCGAAGCGGCGGCGAAGAACAATCAAGGCGTTCGCGGACGCCGCACCGGACCGGCAGCCCGATGCCGAGTAAACCCGCCGACGATCACCATGGACGCGGTCTACACCGCGCCCGGCTATCTGTTTCGCCGGATGCAGCAGATCGCGGTCGCGATCTTCGTGGAGGAGTGCAGGGCGCACGACCTGACGCCGGTGCAATATGCCGCGCTGATCGCGATCCGCACCCATCCCGGCATCGATGCCACGCGGCTTTCCGCCGTGATCGCGTTCGACCGCTCGACGCTCGGCAGCGTGATCGAGCGGCTGGAGGCGCAAGCCTTTATCGAGCGCAAGCCGTCGCGCGAGGACAAGCGGACAAAGCTGCTTTATCTGACCAAGTCGGGCGCGGCGCTGCTGCGCGACATCATGCCGTCGGTCGAGCGCGCGCAGGCGCGGATGCTGCAGCCGCTGAAGCCGGCCGATCGCAAGACGCTGCTGGCGCTGCTGACGCAACTGGTCGATCTCAACAACGAGGCCTCGCGGGTGCCGCTGCGCGCCGAAGACGCGCTCGAACATCTCGGGAAAGTCGGGCTGATGGCATCGGCCGGCGCACGACCGGTCCTGATCGCGGGCGGCGGCATCGGCGGCCTCGCGGCGGCGCTTGGGCTGGCGCAAAAGGGCATCCGCTCGATCCTGCTGGAAAAGGCCGTCCACGCTCGGCGAAATCGGCGCCGGCATCCAGCTCGGGCCCAATGCCTTCCATGCCTTCGACTATCTCGGCGTCGGCGAGGCCGCGCGCGGCATGGCTGTCTATGTCGACCAGATGCGGCTGATGGATGCGCTGACGGCCGAAGAGATCACCCATGTCGATCTGCGCGACGCTTTTCGCGCGCGGTTCGGCAATCCCTATGCGGTGGTGCATCGCGGCGATCTGCATGGCGTGTTCCTGAAGGCCTGCCGGGACCATCGCGCTGATCGAGCTGCGCGTCAGCAGCGAAGTCGTCGGCTACGATCAGGACGGCTCGTCGGTGACGGCGCGGCTGGCCTCCGGCGATCGCGTCACCGGATCGCTGCTGATCGGCGCCGACGGGCTGTGGTCGAACATCCGCAAGTCAGTCGTCGGCGACGGGCCGCCGCGGGTTTCCGGCCACACCACCTACCGTTCGGTGATCCCGACCGAGCAGATGCCGGAAGATCTGCGCTGGAATGCGGCGACGCTGTGGGCCGGACCGAAATGCCATATCGTGCATTATCCGCTGTCGGGCTGGAAAGTGTTCAACCTCGTCGTCACCTGTCACAACGACGCGCCGGAGCCGGTCGCGGGCAAACCGGTATCCGACGACGAGGTGATGCAGGGCTTTGCGCATGTGCATGAGCGCGCGCAAGACATCATCCGCCACGGCAAGAACTGGCGGCTCTGGGTGTTGTGCGACCGCGATCCGACCGAGCGCTGGATCGACGGCCGCGTCGCGCTGCTCGGCGATGCCGCGCATCCGATGCTGCAATATTTCGCGCAAGGCGCCTGCCAGGCGATGGAAGACGCGGTGTGCCTGTCGCACATGCTGGGCGCCCATCCGGACGATCATGCGAGCGCGCTGGAGCGTTACTATCAGCAGCGCTTTGCCGCGCACCGCGCGGGTGCAGCTGCTGTCCCGCGCCATCGGCGAGCACATCTATCATCCCGACGGCGAACACGCCCGACTGCGCAACGCCATCATGAGCGCGAAGAGTTCGGAGGATTATTATCGCGATCTGGCGTGGCTGTATGGCGGCACGGGATTGGGCGACTAAGAGTTCGTCATGCCCGGGCTTGACCCACGGCTGTCCGGTTCGATTTCAATGGACTAGGTGCATGACGTGGATTTCTTCTGTGTCTTGAGCGCTTCGCACACGTTCGAGACACCGAAGGAGATCCACGCCATGCAGCATCAGAATAGCGTATTTCACAGTCTAACGAAGCACGTTCCTTGGGCTAAACTCGAACAAATCGTGGAGAAGTATGGAGCCGACCAGTTGGTGCGCAAGTTGACGACGAAGCGTCACTTCATCGCTCTGCTGTACGGGCAAATCAGCGGCTCGACGAGCCTGCGGGAGATCGTAACGGGGATGGCCAGCCACGCGACGCGGCTTTATCACGTGGGGGCGGCGCCGGTGAAGCGTTCCACAGTGTCGGACGCCAATTCGGACCGGCCTTGGCAAGTGTTCAGCGAGTTGTTCACGCAGATGCTGCCGCAAGCGCATCGTGGGCTGCGGGCGGCGACGGCAGACGCGGTTCGACTGATTGATTCCACCAGCGTTACGGCTCTCCAGTCTGAGCGAAGGCTGGGCGACATTTTCGACCGATGTGTTCGGCGCTAAGGCGCATATCGTGTACGATCCGAACGCCGATCGGCCGGTTTACTTTGCGGTGACGCCGGCCAACGTCAACGACATCACAGCCGCCAAAGCCATGCCGATCGAGCCGGGCGCAACCTACGTCTACGACCTCGGTTATTACGATTATGGCTGGTGGACGGGCCTCGATGATGCCGGCTGCCGCTTCGTGACGCGGCTGAAGAAGAACACCCCGTTCAGCGTGGTAAATGAGAATTGTGTTCCCAAGAACAGCAATATCCTCACCGACCGCATCGGCCATCTGCCCGCCCGACTCGCCAACAGCCGCAACAACCCGCTGCAAGTTCCGGTCCGGGAGATCACCGTGACCATCAAAACCGGTAAGCTGTTGCGCATCGTCACCAATGATCTCGACGCCCCGGCTGAAGAGATCGCAGACCTTTACAAGCAGCGCTGGCAGATCGAATTGTTCTTCCGCTGGGTCAAGCAGACGCTTCAGAATCAAGCACTTCATCGGTATCTCCGAGAATGCAGTCCGCATTCAGATCGCCATCGCCCTGATCGCCTTCCTCATCTTGCGCATGGCCAAGCTCGCTCAAAAAGCGGTGCACAGCCCACTCGAATTCGCCCGGCTCGTCCGCACCAACCTCATGCACAGACGCCCAATCAACCAGTTGCTTGATCCTCTACAGCCGATCCCGATAAACTCAAATCAGCTCAAACTTGGATTATACTTCCAATGAACCGGACAGCCGTGGGCTTGACCCGGGCATCCACGCCTTGTCAGCGCGGTCCCAAGAAAGACGTGGATGGCCGGGTCAAGCCCGGCCATGACGGATGTGTAAACCATCTCACACCTTCAACAACGCCTGCCGATCGATCTTCCCAGTCCCCGTCTTCGGCAACTCGTCGACAAACCGCACCTCGCGCGGATATTTGTACGGCACCAGCTTTGCCTTGACGAAATCCTGCAGCCTCTTCGTCGTCTCGGCTGCGTCGAAGCCGGCGGCTGTTCATCACCACCACCGCCTTCAGCGTCATCCGCCGGTCCGGCAGTTCGGCGGCGAACACCGCGCATTCCCGCACATCGGGATGCTCGGCGAGGCAAAGCTCGACCTCGAGCGGATAGACCCATTGGCCGGAAATCTTGATCAGGTCATCGGCGCGGCCGCGGAAGAAATGAAAGCCGTCGGCATCGCGCACAAAACGGTCGCCGGTGTAGATCCACCCCTCCTCGCGGATGGTCTCGGCCGATTTGTCCGGCCGGTTCCAGTACAGCGGCGTGTTGGAATCGCCGCGCACCCACAAGATGCCTTCCTCGTTGTCGCCGACGTGGCGGCCGTCCTTGTCTTTCAGCTCGATTTCATAGCCGGGCACGCGAAGCCCGGCGGCGCCGAGTTTTTTCTTCTCCGGGCGGTTGCTGAGATAGATGTGCAGCACTTCGGTCGAGCCCAGCCCCTCGACGATCTCAAGGCCGGTGAGGTTCTTCCAGCCATTGAAGACTTCGGCCGAAAGCACCTCGGCGGCGGACAGCGCCATGCGCAGCGAGGAAAAATCGGTGGCAGCCGCGCCTTCGGCCTTGGTCAGGGAGGTATAGAGCGTCGGCAAGCCAAAGAACACGGTAGGACGAAAGCGTTCGATGGCGGCAAAGATCGCCGCCGGTTTGGGCTGGCCCGGCAGCAGCAGGGTTGCGGCGCCGGCCGAGAACGGAAAGGTGATCGAGTTGCCGAAACCATAGGCGAAGAAGATCTTCGGCACCGAAAAGCAGATGTCGTCGGGCGTCAGTTTCAGCACATTGCGCGCGAACGCGGCTTCGCTATAGGCCATGTCGTGCTGCAGATGGACGATGCCCTTGGGCCGTCCGGTCGAGCCCGACGAATACATCCAGAACGCCATCTCGTTGCGATCGGTGTCGGCCTCCGCAAGATCGGCTGGAAACGCCGGCAACCATTGTTCGGCGACCAACGCGTTCGGCACGGCATGGTCGCCGGCGGCACCGTTGACCACGATCAGCGTGCTCAGCCTGGTATCCTTGCAGGCGACCGCGTCGAAGCGCGAGACAAAATTCGGCGTCGGCGACGGCGACCGTGGCGCCGGAATCCGACAGATAAAACTGCAGCAGGTCCGGCGGCGTCAGCGTGTTGATCAACAGCGGCACGAAGCCGGCGCGCACCGCGCCGAAAAACGCCGCCGGATAGGCCGGCGTGTCGTCGAGGAACATCAGGATGCGGTCGCCGCGCTTCAGGCCGAGCGAGAGGAAGCCGTGTCCCCAGCGGCAGGCTTCCGCGCAGAGCTCGGCATAGCTGCGCGTCCCAAGGGGGCCGATCAGCGCCGGCCGGTCGCCCATGCCCCTGCCGAGATTGTCGAACAGGATGCGGCTGGCGTTGTAGGTTTGCGGGATCGCAAACCCGATCTCGCGGGCGCCGGCGCTATCGGACGGCACCTGGTCGGCGATTTTCGCGCGTCATGGCTTGCTCCCGCTTCGCATCTTGACGCCTCGTAGCGCGCCATGAATGCCGGCGACATCGCGCGCAGCCGCGCATCGTCGATGCGGCCGGAGCGGGTGATGTAGCTATAGGCCAAAATCCATCAGGTCGAGCTTCATGTGTTCGGGAAAATCTTCGTACCAGTCGGCGCTGGTGCGCGCCGCCGTCACCAGCTTCTTCACGATCGGCTTGCGCTCGGTCTGGTAGCGTTCGAGCGCCGCGGCAATATCGGGCTCCGCCTCCAGCGCCTTGACCAGCGCGATCGCGTCTTCGATGGCGAGCCGCGTGCCGGAGCCGATCGAGAAATGCGCCGAGTGCAGGGCATCGCCGATCAGCACCATATTCCCATGCGACCAGCGCTCGTTCCAGATCCACGGAAAATTGCGCCACACCGATTTGTTGGATACCAGCGCATGGCCGTCGAGCGTGGCGGCGAACACCTGCTCGCAAATGGCTTGCGATTGCTCCGTCGTCTTGTCGGCAAAACCGTAAGCCTGCCAGGTCGCGGGATCGCATTCGACCAGGAACGTGCTCATGTTGGGCGCGTAGCGGTAGTGATGCGCATTGAACGTGCCGCGTTCGGTCTCGACAAAGGTCTGCGACAGCGTCTCGAACCGCTTTGACGTGCCGTACCAGGCAAATTTGTTGGACGAATGCGATACGGTGGCGCCGAATTCGCGCTCGAAACTGCGGCGCACCAGCGAGTTCAGGCCGTCGGCCGCGACGATCAGATCGTAACCGGTCAGTTGCTCCACCGACTGCACCACGGTGTCGTAGCGCGGCGCCACGCCGACCGAGGCGGCGCGCTGCTGCAGGATGGTCAGGAGATCGAGCCGGCCGATCGACGAGAAGCCGACGCCGTCGATCACGGCACTCTCGCCGCGCAGGTTGAGCGTGATGTTCTTCCAGCTCTCCATCCGCGGCGTGATGGCGTCGACGGTGTCGGGATCGTCGGCGCGCAGGAATTCCAGCGCCTGCTCGGAGAACACCACGCCAAAGCCCCAGGTGGCGCCGGCGGCATTCTGTTCGAACAGGTCGATCTCGGCCTCGGGGTGAAGCCGCTTCCAGCGATAGGCGAAATAGAGGCCTCCGGGGCCTCCGCCGATCACGGCGATGCGCACGACCTTCCTCCCTAATCGACAGTATACTTACAATTTGAGGGCAATCTATCCCCGGCGCGGCCGGAGCGCTACTGCAAAGTTGGGGTTGCCCGGCTTGGAACGGTCTGGCGCGAGCCTACTTTTTCTCCTCCGGATATTGTTTGATGCTGGGCAGAATTTCCGAGGCCGAGCGCAGGGGGAAAACATGCCGGATATCAGAACCAGATGGCTTTCGTTTTATGCGGGACATATGGAGCAATCCTCCAAGGAAATATTCTCCCACGTCGAAAAGATGATCATCGGCACCTTGATCGTATCGGCGGGCGCGCATGTCTCGAGCGCCGATCCGGCGATCGAGCTGTTCGGCTATCTGCGCCATGGCCTGGTCGGCCGCGGCGTCGAGCTGTTCGGCGTCATCCTTCTGGTGCTGAATTTTCTCGACGGCCTCTACAAGCTTGCAAGGCTGCAATGGCATGTGGCGTACCAGATCGTGATGACGCTCTGCTACATCGCTTTGTCGGTCCGCTTGATCCAGCTGATCCTGGCGTTTCGGGCAGAATAGCGTGCCCGGCTGCATGCTAATTTCTCGGCAGCCGTTGACAAAAAAACGGGCATGGCGATTCATTGCCTGAATGCTAAGCAACGGGCAGGGCATGGTGCAGCCTGGGGGACGTCACATGTTTTTCAAGAAGCCGATGCTTGCCGCCGCCTTCGCGCTCGCCACCGGCGGGTTTACCGCGCCGGCCCATGCCGACGCGCTTGACTCCGTCATGAAGGCCAAGGTCATCAAGGTCGCGGTGCCGCAGGATTTCGCACCGTTCGGCTCCGCCGGGCTCGATCTCAAGCCGCAGGGCTACGACATCGACATGGCCAATCTGATCGGCAAGGCGCTCGGGGTAAAGACCGAGATCATCGCGGTCACCAGCGCCAACCGCATTCCCTATCTGCAGACCAAGAAGGCCGACATCGTGATTTCCAGCCTCGGCAAGAATGCCGAGCGCGAGAAGGTGATCGACTTCTCCATCGCCTATGCGCCGTTCTTCTCCGGCGTGTTCGGCACCAAGGACATCAAGGTGGCGAGCGCGGCCGACCTCAAGGGCAAGACGATCGGCGCCACCCGCGGCGCCATCGAGGAGCAGGAATTGTCAAACGCCGCGCCGCCGGATGCCACCATCAAGCGCTTCGAGGACAACAACGCCACCATCGCCGCCTTCGTCTCCGGCCAGATCGACCTGGTCGCGACCGGCAATACGGTTGCCGCCGCCATCGCCGAGAAGGTGCCGGCCCGGGCGCCGGTCCTGAAATACGTGATCAAGGACTCGCCGTGCTTTATCGGGCTCAACAAGGACGAACCGAAACTGCTGGCCAAGGTCAATGAGATCATCACGCAGGCCAAGGCTTCGGGCGAGATCGGCAAGCTGTCGGAGAAGTGGCTGAAGGCGCCGTTGCCGCCGGGCTTTTAACCGGCCGCGCGGGGGACACCCGCCATGATCTACAAACTTCAATTCGGCGAGCTGCTGCCCTACTGGGATGTGCTGCTGCAGGGGTTGATCTTCACCGTCGTGCTGACGGTGGTGTCGACCTTCGCGGGCATTGCGGTCGGCACCGCCGGCGCCTCGGCGCGCACCTTCGGGCCGAAATGGCTCGGCGGCGTGGTCGCCGCCTATGTCGAATTGATCCGCAACACGCCGTTCATCGTGCAGTTGTTCTTTATCTTCTTCGGCCTGCCGGCCGCCGGCGTGAAGCTGAGCGAATCGACCGCGGCATTCCTCGCCATGACGATCAATCTCGGCGCCTATTCGACCGAGATCATCCGCGCCGGCATCGAGGCGGTGCCGAAAGGCCATATCGAAGCCGGCGTCAGCCTTGCCATGACCAAGTGGGAGGTGCTGCGCCACATCATCCTCAAGCAGGCGTTCCAGAAGATCTACCCGGCGCTGTCGTCGCAGATCATCATCGTGATGCTGGGCTCGGCCGTGGTGTCGCAGATCTCGGCGCAGGACCTGACCTACGCCGCCAACTTCGTCGCCTCGCGCAACTTCCGCAACTTCGAGGTCTATCTGTTCGCGGCGCTGGTCTATCTGCTGCTCGCCATGTTGACGCGTTCGCTGCTGCGCGGCCTCGGCCGCATCCTGTTCAAGGCGAAGTGAACCATGCTGCAATTCAGCTTCTGGGACATCCTGTCGAACCTGCTGATCGCCACGCAGTGGACCGTCGTGCTGTCGCTGATCGCCTTTGTCTGCGGCGGCATCGTCGGGCTGATCCTGCTGTTCATGCGCACCTCGAAAGTCGCAGCGCTGGAATGGTTCACCAAGATCTACATCGAGGTGTTCCAGGGCACGCCGCTGCTGATGCAATTGTTCCTGTTCTTTTTCGGCATCGCGCTGTTCGGCGTCGAGGTCAGCCCGTGGATGGCCGCGACCATGGCGCTGACGTTCTGGACCAGCGCCTTTCTGGTCGAAATCTGGCGCGGCTGCGTCGAGTCGATACCGAAGGGGCAGTGGGAAGCATCCTCCAGCCTGGCGCTCACCTATATCGAGCAGATGCGCTACGTCATCCTGCCGCAGGCCTCGCGCATCGCCATCGCACCGACCGTCGGCTTCTCGGTGCAGGTCATCAAGGGCACCGCGCTGGCCTCGATCATCGGCTTCGTCGAGCTGACCAAGGCCGGCACCATGCTCAACAACGCCACGTTCCGGCCGTTCATGGTCTATTCGCTGGTCGCGCTGATCTATTTCTGCCTGTGCTTCCCGCTGTCGGTGTATGCGAAAAAACTAGAGGGCCGCCTCAATGTCGCTCGTTAGCATTCGTGACGTCAGAAAGAGCTTTGGCGCCAACGAGGTGCTGAAAGGCGTCTCGCTCGAGGTCGCCAAGGGCGACGTGGTCGCCATCATCGGCCGCTCCGGCTCCGGCAAGAGCACGCTGCTCCGCTGCATCAACGGCCTGGAGACCTATCAAGCCGGCGCGATCCTGGCCGATGGCATCGAAGTCGGCGGCATCAACGCCAATCTGCGCGAGCTGCGCCGCCATGTCGGCATGGTGTTTCAGCAGTTCAACCTGTTTCCGCATCTGACCGCCGCCGAGAACGTCATGCTGGCGCCGACCGTGGTCAACAAGACCTCAGCCAAGGAAGCGCGCGCGATCGCGGCCGAGGTGCTGGCGAAAGTCGGCCTGTCCGAAAAGATCGACGCCTATCCGAGCCAGCTCTCCGGCGGCCAGCAGCAGCGCGTCGCCATTGCGCGCTCGCTGGCGATGCGGCCGAAGGTGCTGCTGTGCGATGAAATCACCTCGGCGCTCGACCCCGAACTGGTCAACGAGGTGCTGCGCGTGGTCGAGCAATTGGCCCGCGAAGGCATGACGCTGATTCTGGTCACGCACGAAATGCGCTTCGCCCGCGACGTCGGCACCAAGCTGGTCTTCATGCACCACGGCAGGGTGCACGAAGAGGGCGTTCCAAAGGAAGTCTTCGCCGCCCACGGACGCCGGAATTGCAGCAGTTCGTCAGCACGGTCGGTTGAGCTTCACGATCTCACGCCGGCACCCCTTACTGCGCCGCGAACTGGGCCAGCACGTCCTTGCACGCCGGTGAAATCGTGCCGGCCTGCACCGCAAGGCATTGCATGATGCGGCCGCCGCCGGGCGCCACGCCGCCGCACAGCGTGCGAACATCGGCGCTGCACGCCGACCGCAACACGAACAGCTCCTCGCGCGGCAGCATCGGCCGCAGCACCAGCGGGGCTGGCGCGGCGGCAGGCGCTGCCCCCGCGGCAGCGTCGCCGCGGCCGGAGCGGCAGCGGCGTGGCAGGTGCAGCCCCGCCGCTGACGGCGTTGACCGCCTGCTGGCAAGCCGCCGATACCTTCGCCTTGTTCTTTTCCAGGCATTGCAGCGCCGGTGCGCCGCCGGTCGGCACACCCGCGCACACCTTTGGATAATCGGAGCGGCAGGCGCTGCGGATCGCGGAAGTCTGCGCACTGGTCGGCTGTTTTGCCGCCGTGCCGGCCGCCGATTTGGGCGCCGCGGTCTCGGTGGCGGGTTTTGCCGTCGCGGCGGCGGGAGCAGCGGCCGGCGTTGTTGCTCCAGCCTTGGGTGCCGCGGCCGGCGCGGACTCCGCCTTGGGTGCAGCCGGCGCTGCAACCGCGCGCACCGCGCCGGCGCAGCCGCCCGAGAGGCTCGACATGTTCTTCTGCAGACATTGCAGCGATGCTTCGCCGCCCGGCGGAATACTGGAGCAATGCGCCATGTAGTCGGAGCGGCATTCGGATTTGATGGCTTCGCGCTGCGCCTCGCTCGGCGCTTGCGAAAGTGCTGGAGTCACCACCATGAATATGGCGGTTACCAGCGCGGCTCGATGTTTTAAGGTATTGATCATTTGAAGAAATCCTTATCGTTGCCGCTTGAGCCGCCGCTGCAACCGATGAGAAAAATCAAAGATGTGACAGAGCAATTTGATCGGCCGGCATCATTTTCGGTTTCAGGTTCCACTGCAAGCGGATTGTTGGTAATCATGGATGGCGAAAACTTTCTTCCGAACCAAAACATTTTCAGAACCAAACAGGATCGGGGCGCGGGGATGATGCCTTCGCATTTTCAAAACGCCGTGGCTTTTTCGCGCGGCATTTTCGTCTTGTTTGCGGGCGTCGCATTAAGTGCCTGCGAACAAAATAGTTTCGTGCCGCCGCCGCCGCCGAAGGTGGACGTCGCCGTGCCGGTGCAGAAAGCCATCACGCGTTATCTCGAAGCCACCGGCAACACCGCGCCGATCAAGAACGTCGATCTGGTCGCGCGGGTGCAGGGCGTGCTGCAATCGATCAATTACCAGGACGGCACCCTGGTGAAGGAGGGCACCACGCTGTTCACGATCGAGCCCGAAACCTACAAGCTGAAGCTCGAGCAGGCCCAGGCTGCCGAGAGCCGGCATGCAGGCGACGTCCAAGCAGGCCGAAGCCGATTTCAAGCGGCAGTCCGATCTGGTCTCGCGGCAGGCGGTTTCGCAGGCGACGCTCGACGCCTCGACGGCGGCGCGCGAAAACGCGCAGGCCAATCTGCAGCAGGCCCAGGTCAACACCAAGATCGCGGCGGTCAATTACGGCTATACCAATGTGGTCGCGCCGTTCGACGGCATCGTCAGCGCGCATCTGGTCTCGGTCGGCGAACTGGTCGGCGCGTCGTCGCCGACCCAGCTTGCCACCATCGTGGCGCTCGACCCGCTCTACGTGAATTTCAACGTCAACGAACAGGATGTGCTGCGGATCCGCGCCGAGGCCAGGCGCCGCGGCATGACGCCGAGCGATCTCACCTCGCTGCCGATCGAGGTCGGGCTGCAGACCGAAACCGGCTTTCCGCACAAGGGCAAGCTCGACTACGCCTCGCCGACCGTCAATCAGTCGACCGGAACGCTGGCGGTGCGCGGCGTGCTGCCCAATGCCGACCGTGTCTTGCTGCCGGGCTATTTTGTCCGGGTCCGCGTTCCCGTCGATCAGCAGCAGAGCGCGCTGCTGGTCCCCGACGCAGCACTCGGCAGCGATCAGGCCGGGCGCTACGTGCTGGTGGTCAACGCTGACAATGTCGTCGAGCAGCGCAAGGTGCAGACCGGGCCGCTGGACGGCGAGTTGCGCGTCATCGAAAGCGGGTTGAAGGCCGATGACCGCGTCGTCACCGCCGGATTGCTGCGCGCGATTCCGGGCCAGAAGGTCGATCCGCAGATCAAGAAGATCGAAGCGCCGCCGGCATCGGCGAAACAGGACCGGCCATGATCTCCAAGTTTTTCATCGAGCGCCCGGTTCTCTCCAACGTCATCGCGATCCTGATGATCCTGATCGGCGGCGTTTGCCTGTTTCGGCTCGCGGTCGCGCAATATCCCGATGTGGTGCCGCCGACGGTGCAGGTGACGACGCGCTATCCCGGCGCCAGCGCCAAGACCGTGATCAATACCGTGGCGCTGCCGATCGAGCAGCAGGTCAACGGCGTCGAGGACATGCTCTACATGCAGTCCTATAGCGGCGCCGATGGTACCTACTCGCTCACCGTCACGTTCAAGATCGGCACCGACCTGAATTTCGCGCAGGTGCTGGTGCAGAACCGGGTGTCGAGCGCGCTGTCGCAACTGCCGCAGTCGGTGCAGAACCAGGGCGTCACGGTGCAGAAGAAGTCGACGGCGATCCTGCTGTTCGTGACGCTGACCTCGCCGAATTCGACCTATGACAGCCTGTTCCTCAGCAACTACGCCACCATCAACATCAGGGACGAACTGTCGCGCTTGCCCGGTGTCGGCAACGTCACCGTGTTCGGCGCCGGCCAGTATTCGATGCGGGTCTGGCTCGATCCGAACAAGCTGCAGGTGCGCGGGCTGATGCCGGCGGACGTCATCTCCGCAATCCAGCAGCAGAGCCAGCAGGTCACCGCCGGCCAGGTCGGCGCGCCGCCGACGCCGGCGGGACAGGCATTTCAATACACGCTCAATGTCAACGGCCGGCTCGACGACGCCAGCGAGTTCGAGAACGTGATCGTCAAGACCGGCAGCAATGGCGACGTCACACGGGTGCGCGATGTCGGCTGGGTCGAACTGGGCGCACAGACCTACAGCCAGATCTTTTCGCTCAACAACAAGCCTTCCGTCGGCATCGGCGTGTTCCAGTCGCCCGGCGCCAATGCGCTCGAGGTCCAGAAGGCGGTCGAGGCGAAGATGGCGGCGCTGGCCAAGAGCTTTCCGCAGGACATCAAATACGACACGCCGTTCGACACCACCAAGTTCGTCTCGGAATCGATCAAGGAGGTCTACAAGACCCTGATCGAGGCCGGCCTCCTCGTCCTGATCGTGATCCTGATTTTCCTGCAGGACTGGCGCGCGATGCTGGTCCCGGCCACCACGGTGCCGGTCACCATCATCGGCGCCTTCGCCGCGATGGCCGCGCTCGGCTTCACCGTCAACATCTCGACCTTGTTTGCGATCGTGCTCGCGATCGGCATCGTGGTGGATGACGCCATCGTCGTCGTCGAAGGCGCCGCCCATAATATCGAGAAGGGCATGTCGGGCCATGACGCGGCGATCGCGGCGATGGATTCGCTGTTCGCGCCGATCGTCGGCATCACGCTGGTGCTGATCTCGGTGTTTCTGCCGTCGGCGTTCCTGCCGGGCCTGACCGGCAAGATGTATTCGCAATTCGCGCTTGTGATCGCCGCGACCGCGCTGCTCAGCGCCATCAACGCCGCGACGCTGAAACCGACGCAATGCGCGCTGTGGCTGCGCCGGCCGGTGCCGCCGGAGCAGCGCAATTTCTTCTACCGCGGTTTCAACGCGGTCTACGACCGTGTCGAGCGCGGCTACGCCAGACTGATCGGCGGGCTGGTCGCCCACAGCGGTGTGTCGGTGATGGCGGCGCTGATCCTGATCGGCATCGCCGGCTACGGGCTGTCGCGGGTGCCGACCGGCTTCATTCCGATCGAGGATCAGGGCTATCTGCTGGTGGCGGTGCAGTTGCCCGATGGCGCTTCGCTCGACCGCACCCAGCGCGTGCTTAATCAAGTCAGCGACATCGCCGGCAAGACCGCGGGCGTCGACCAGGTGATCAGCATCGCCGGCATATCGGCGCTGGATAATTCATCCAGTCTCGCCAATGCCGGCGTCGCCTATCTGATCCTGAAGGAGTGGAGCGCGCGCGGGCAGGGCCAGGACCTGCGGTCGCTGTTCGTCGGCTTGAACGAGAAGATGTCGGAGATCCCGGAAGCGCGGATTCTGGTGATCCCGCCGCCGCCGATCCAGGGCATCGGCAACGCCGCCGGCTTCGCCATGCAGGTGCAGCTGCGCGACGGTAATTCCGATTTCGGCAAGTTGCAGGCTATCGCCGGCGCCATCGTCGCCAATGCGCAGACGCAAAGCGCGCTGCAGCGCGTCAGTTCGCCGTTCCGCTCGATGGTGCCGCAGTTCGATGTCGAGGTGGACCGGGTCAAGACTCAGACCCTGCACGTCACCACCGACCAGATCTTTTCGACGCTGTCCTCCTACATGGGCTCGACCTACGTCAACCAGTTCAACAAGTTCGGCCGCACCTTTCAGGTCTACGCCCAGGCCGACGCGCAGTTTCGCCTGACGCCGCGCGACATCGAGAAATTGATGGTGCGCAACAGCCAGGGCGACATGATCCCGCTCGGCACCGTGGCGACGATCACGCCGTCGATCGGTCCTTCGCTGATCAGCCTCTACAACCTCTATCCCACCGCGACGATCATCGGCCTGCCGGCCACCGGCTACAGCTCCGGCCAGTCGATGGCGCTGATGGAGGAGATCGCGGCCAAGACGCTGCCGCCGGGCACCGGCTTTGAGTGGACCGCGATGTCGTACCAGGAGAAGGTGGTCGGCGGTCAGATCTACTGGGCGTTCGGCCTTGCCTTGCTGCTGGTTTACCTGGTGCTGGCCGGCCAATATGAGAGCTGGTACGCGCCGGTCTCGGTGATTCTGGCGGTGCCGCTGTCGCTGCTCGGCCCGATGGCTGTGCTCACGGCGTTGCGGATCGAGAACAATCTCTACACCCAGATCGGCATCATCCTGCTGATCGCGTTGTCGGCCAAGAACGCCATCCTGATCGTCGAGGTGGCGCTCGAGCTGCACGTCCGCGAGCGCAAGCCGCTGCTGCAATCCGCGGTCGAGGCGGCGCGGGCGCGCTTCCGTCCGATCCTGATGACCTCGTTCGCCTTCATCCTCGGCGTGGTGCCGCTGGTGCTGGCGACCGGCGCCGGCGCCAGCGCCCGCAAGTCGATCGGCATCACCGTCTTCTCCGGCATGATCGCCTCGACCTGCCTCGCGGTGCTGTTCGTGCCGACGTTCTTTGTGGTGGTGCAGCGGTTCGAGAACTGGCTTGGAGAGCGCAAGGCGAAGAAGGCCGGCGCGGCCGTGTCGCAAGCCGCGCCTAGGGCGCGGCGTCTTCCACTCGCCAGTCAATTCAAACGGCGCCTGAAAGCCCGGCAGCGCCGTCACGCGTTTCGCCCAGATGTCCCGGGCATCCACGTCTTCCCTTCATTTCGAGCAAGAAAGACGTGGATGGGTCCCGGGCGGGACGCCGGCCATGAAGTTCGAATCACCGGCTATATCTGCGCGGCGTCCTTCAGATCCCGCTTGATCGAGGTCAGCAGCGATTGCAGTGATTCAGGGCTGTCTGCCCGCGGCAGCGGCAAATTCGGGGGCAAATTTACAGGAGCGGCTTCAGGCCCGCCTTCGACATGGACGAAACGCCCATGCAAAACGTCGTCGCGGCGGCCCATGGTCCAAAGGACCACCCAATAACCGACCGCCAACACGATCACGCAAAAAATACTGATCTCAAACATCGCTACACCTGAAATTACCTTATTGATTCAATCTCCTCTGGCTGAGGTCAATCGGGAATCCAGGCTCCGCCGGCGATATGAAAGTTAATGTGGCCTTTCGGTCACGCCCGCGGGTGCCCGGAATCGACGGATTCCGGGCCTACCTCCGGACGCAGCTGCCATGTTTTACAGCTTCACAGTGTCTTACAGCTTCACCATGCGCTTGCCGCGGTTCTCGCCGGCCAGCAGTCCGATCAGCGCCTTCGGTGTGTTCTCCAGGCCGTTGATGATGTCCTCCTGGACTTTCAACTTGCCGGAGGCGACCCAGGATTGCAGATCTTTCAACGCCTGCTCGCTCTGCTGCATGTAGTCCATCACGATGAAGCCCTGCATGATCAGCCGCTTCACCACGATCAAGCCCGGTACGCCGCGCGGCCCATGCGCCGACGGGGTGCCGTCATATTGCGAGATCGCCCCGCAGCAGGCGATGCGGCCGCGATTGTTCATTTGCGCCAGACAGGCCTCGAGAATGTCGCCGCCGACATTGTCGAAATAGACATCGATGCCCTTGGGCGCGGCGGCCTTCAGTGCCTTGAATACCGCGCCGTCCTTGTAGTCGACCGCGGCATCGAAGCCGAGTTCCGAGGTCAGCCAGTTGCACTTGTCCTTGCCGCCGGCGATGCCGACCACATGGCAACCCTTGATCTTCGCAATCTGGCCGACGATCGAGCCGACCGATCCTGCGGCCGCCGATACCACGACGGTCTCGCCCGACTTTCGGCTTGCCGACATCGAGCAGCCCGAAATAGGCGGTGAGGCCGGCGATGCCGTAGACGCTGAGCAGATGCGTCATCGGCTCGAGCTTCGGCATCTTGTTCAGATGCTTTGCGGGCACGGCGGCATATTCCTGCCAACCGGTGTCGCCGAACACGATATCGCCGGGCGCAAATCCCGGCGCCTTCGACGACACCACCTCGGCGATGCCGCCGCCGGCCATCACCGTGTTGGCTTCGACCGCCGCGCGGTAGGTCGCGCCGTGCATCCAGGCCCGGTTGGCGGCATCCAGCGAAATATAGCGCACCCGCAGCAGCACTTCGCCGTCTTTGGGTTCCGGGATTGCGCCTTTGATGATGTTGAAATGCTCGGGTCCCAGTTTTCCGGTCGGCTTTTCGACCAGCAAAACCTGACGATTGACTGTGTCGTTCATGGCAGATCCTCCCTGACGTGCGGTTGCCCACATGATGCGTTGGGCATGACGCTAGCGCAAACCAACCGTCATTGCGAGCCAACGGGTCGCGCGAATGCGCGCCCGATTACAGGCTCCGCGAAGCATCCAGCTTCCATTCGCAAAGCAAGCTGGATTGCTTCGTCGCTGCGCTCGCAATGACGAAAGGCTGTGACCTTTCAGAAAAACCTCAACTCCTCCGCGCGCCCGCCTCTCGCAACGATGGCGTATTCGATCGCCAGAAACAAGTCCGCCGGCCACGTAGATCTTTCGCTCCGTGCGCAGCGGCGAGCTGCTGGCTCATCGCCACGGCGTCCGCAACCGTCGCCGCGATGTCAACGCTCGCCCGCGGATTGGCTCTGTGCACCGCCTCGGCAATATCCTTGGCATCCGCGCCCTTGTGGTGCGCCGTGGTGCAGATGATGGTGTCGAACGACGGCGCCAGTGCGGCCACGATCTCGTCGGCGTTCTTGTCGAAGGAAATCCCGATCACCAGGATCCAGCCCTCCGCGCCATGGATCGCCTTCAGGCTGGCGAGCGATTGACGGATGGCGTCGGGGGTGTGGCCGACGTCGATGATGGTGAGCGGCGCTTGCCTGATCGCCTCGAGCCGGCCGGGCCAGACGGTGTTGCGCAGGCCCGATCGAACGGCGGCTTCGATCTCGGCGGGAGTTTTCCCCGCGCGCGCGTGGCTGCCAGAGCAGGAACAGGGCGACCGCGATCGCCGCATTGTTGACCTGGAACGCGCCGTTCAGGCTGATTTCCAGGTCATCAAGACGCGTAATCGCCGACCCCGAAATCGAATTGCTGTCCTGCGGCCGAAGTGGATTCGCCGTCGATTTCGATCTCATCGCGGACGAACAGCGACGTCACGCCGCGGAACCGATTATATTCGGTGAGGTGCGGTCTCAGGCCTCGACAATTCTCGCCATAGACAATGGTGCCGCCGGACGCGCAGGCGTCGCTCTTGTCGGACGCGATCAGTTCCAGCGAATGGCCGAGCAGCTCGACGTGCTCATAGTCGACCGAGGTCACGGCGGTGACGAGCGCGCCGACCACGCGAACCGCATCGTAGCGGCCGCCGATGCCGGTCTCGAACACCGCGAACTCGCATCCGCGCTCCTGAAAGTGCAAGCAGGCCAGCGCGAACAGCGCTTCGAAGGCGCCGAATTGCTCGCCGCTACGCGCCGAGATTTCGGCGATGACCGTCTCGATCCGCAACACCAGCCGCGCCAGATCTTCGTCGCCGATCTCGGCGCCATCGACCCGAACCCGCTCGTTGAAGCGGTAGAGATGCGGCGAGGTGAACAATCCGGTCCGCAGGCCGCACGCCTTGCCGATCGCGGCGCAGAACGCCGCCGTAGAACCCTTGCCGTTGGATCCGCTCACCACGACCGAAATACGCGAGAGTTTTGCGCGGTCGACCGCGAGGGCGTCGAGCAGCTCCGCCACCCGGCCTAAGCAAATACCCTCGCCGTATTTCGGAAGCTTGAACACTAGAGCAGCCCCGTGGCGGAAAAGGTGTGGCGCCATATCCGCAGGATCAGGTCGCCGCGGCCCGACTGCTCCAGCAGCCGGATCGAGGGGTTCGAATTCACCTCGATCACGGCCATCGCATCCGCCTCGCCGGCGATATCCGTAAACAGGTCTACCGCGGCGACGCGGAGACCGAGCGCGGCGGCGGCTTTGACGGCCAATGCAGATACGTCAGCAGAAGGCGCGGCTTCGAGCACCATGGTGCCGCCCGCGCTCAGGTTCATCCGCCCGGGAATCTCCCAACGCTCGCCTTTCGCCAGCACGGCATCGAGCGTCGCGTCGTGGGCATCGGCCAGCGGAACCGGCGAAAGGCCGCGGGATGGCAAGGCGTCGTTATGCGCGGCAAGCAGCGCGCGGATGGTGCTCACGCCATCGCCGACAATAGAGGGCGGATATTTCCGCGCCGCGTAGAGAACCTCGCCGTCGAGCAGAAAAATCCGGTACTCGATTCCGGTCGTCAGCGGTTGCATGAGTATCGCGTCGTAATAGCGCGCGACCTCGTCGAGATACGCCGTCAGCGAGGCTTGATCGCAAACGGCTTGCGCGAAGTCGCCGCGCGACCCGGTGAGCGGTTTGACGAAGGCGGTGCCATCGAGCTTATTGAAATATTCCAGCGCGTCGCTGCGCTCGTGACCCGCGGGGCGATGGGCGCGGTGCCGGTCATGCAGGAAGAAATAATCGCCGCCGAGCGTAGCGACGCCGGCTTGCGCGAGAATCCGATTGGCAAAATATTTGTCCGACGCCAGCGTCGAGGCGGTGGCGTTGTTTTGCGGATACCATGAGGCGCGTCCGGCGCCGAAATGAAGGCTTTTGGCGCCGAGCTGACGCTGAAGACAAGCCCCGTGCCGCCGTCGAGATCCGCAAAAGCGAGGCCGAATTCGGCGCAGGCATAGGCCGCATAGACCGCCTGGTCGGGGTAGAAGCTCGGTTTGCCCGATCGAAAGGCTTCAAGGCTTCGCATGCATTATCCGGCGATCAGGCATTCGATTTTTGATCTGAACTGTCTTAACTAAATTTGGACCGCCGCGGGGAAATTAACTGCCGCCGTCACGCGTATTTCAGCAAGTTAATTGCGCCTACACCGCTCCCACGATGAAGAAATTCTGAACCTCTCGCCGAGATAAATCGACAGTGATTTAGAGCACGGAATTGCGCACCAAAGCTGGTTGACTATCTCCGTTATTGGCGTAGGTGAAGCATCAAATCACCAGACATTGCAGGGGTTTTTGGCCTCTTTCGGGCCAGACAACCCGTTCGTTCCAAAATCGAGCCGTCAGGAAAAACGAAATCACATGAGCGCATTCCATCGAGAGAAAGTTCTTTCTGTCCGGCATTGGACCGATACGCTTTTCAGCTTCCGCGCCACCCGCAGTTCCAGCTTTCGATTCCAGAACGGGCAGTTCGCGATGATCGGCCTCGAGGTCGATGGCCGTCCGCTGCTGCGCGCCTACAGCATGGCGAGCGCCAATCACGAGGACGAACTGGAATTCTTCTCGATCAAGGTCGCCGATGGGCCGCTGACCTCGAAGCTGCAGCGGATCAAGGAAGGCGACACCATCCTGGTCGGCCGCAAGGCGACGGGAACGCTGATTTCAGACAATCTGATCCCCGGCAAGCGCCTGCTGCTGCTGTCGACCGGAACGGGTCTGGCGCCGTTCGCGAGCCTGATCAAGGATCCGGACGTCTACGAGCGCTTCGAAACCATCGTGCTGGTTCACGGCTGCCGGCAGGTCTCCGAGCTCGCCTATGGCGAAGAGCTGGTGGCCAAGCTGCGCGACGATGAATTGTTCGGGCCGCTGCTGACCGAGAAGCTGTTGTATTATCCGACCGTCACCCGCGAGCCGTTCCGCAACCGCGGCCGCATCACCGACCTGATCACGTCGAACCAGCTGTTCACTGACATCCATCAGCGGCCGCTCAACATCGATGACGACCGCATCATGATGTGCGGCAGCCCCGGCATGCTCGAAGAGCTGAAAGTGATGTTCGAAGCCCGCGGCTTTGCCGAAGGCAGCCACAGCGAGCCCGGTCATTTCGTGATCGAGAAGGCGTTCGTCGAGCGCTGAGCGGCTGCGGCATCGTCTCGCTCAAAGCACGCCAAACCGTGAAGTGAATTTCGTCATGCCCGGGCTTGTCCCGGGCATCCACGTCTTTGCAGGCTGTTCGGCAGAGCAGAGACCCTTCGTGGATGGCCGCGGATCATAGGCAACGCGCGAAGCGGCGCCGCCGTTCGGACGGCTATGCCGCGGCCATGACGACGCTCTCCCCGTGCGGCACTTTGAGTAAAACCCTGAGGAGCGCCGGCGCAGTTTGTTATCGCAACCGCGCTTAACATGCGCCCGTTGGCCTCGCGTTGCCGGGGAAGCGTTACCCAGAGCTACGCTGCAGTGCGAAAGAGCCGCCACGCCTGCCCTTGGTCGCATTGCTTCGCCGCCCTGATTGGGTAGCCTTACGTGAAACGGCTGGTTGTCATATCCGTAACCTGTAACGCCGGTTATCGTGTACACGTATTCGGATAATGGACTGAAATTGCCGCTGCAAAAAATAACAACGGCAGAATCGCCGGAGGGGGATTTATGGAAACGTTGATGACTTCCGTTCTCGCCACGCTTCATCATTCTGACGATTTGCGGCGTCCTCACAGCATTGCTGATCGGGATCGGGATTTTCGATCACAATCTCAAGGTGTGGGAATTGCTCGCGATCCCGATCGTCATTTTCGGCGCGCTTACGGTGCTCGGCATTCGCGATCTCACCCAGAAGAACCACGCGGTTCTGCGCAATTATCCGATCTCGGCGCATATTCGCTTCCTGCTCGAAGAGATCAGGCCGGAGATGCGGCAGTACTTCTTCGAAAGCGAGAAGGACGGCATGCCGTTCAGCCGCGACACCCGCGCCGTGATCTATCAGCGCGCCAAGATGCAGCTCGACAAGCGGCCGTTCGGAACCCAGGAGGACGTCTACAAGGAGGGCTACGAATGGATGCACCATTCGATGGCGCCGCAGGACGCATGCCAGCGAAAAATTCCGCGTCACGCATCGGCGGCCCGGATTGCACCAAGCCGTATTCGGCCTCGGTGTTCAATATCTCGGCGATGAGCTTCGGCGCGCTCAGTCCCAACGCGGTGCGCGCGCTGAACGCCGGCGCCAAGAAGGGCGGCTTCGCGCATGACACCGGCGAGGGCGGCGTCAGCCCCTATCATCGCGAGAACGGCGGCGACCTGATCTGGGAAATCGGCTCCGGATATTTCGGCTGCCGCAACCGCGACGGCACGTTCAATCCGGAATTATTCGCGCAAGTCGCCGCCGACGATCAGATCAAGATGGTCGAACTCAAGGTCAGCCAGGGCGCCAAGCCCGGCCATGGCGGCGTGCTGCCGGCCGCCAAGGTGTCGGAGGAGATTTCGACGATCCGGGGCGTCGCGCATGGGCGAGGATTGCATCTCGCCGGCGTATCACAAGGCGTTTTCGACGCCGCTGGAAATGATGGCCTTTATCGGCGAGATGCGGCGGCTGTCCGGCGGCAAGCCCGCCGGCTTCAAGCTTTGCATCGGCCATCCCTGGGAGTTCCTGGCGATCTGCAAGGCGATGCTGCAGACCGGAATCTATCCGGACTTCATCGTGGTCGACGGCAATGAAGGCGGCACCGGCGCCGCGCCGCTGGAATTCATGGACCATCTGGGCATGCCGATGCGCGAGGGCGTCAATTTCGTCCACAATGCGCTGATCGGCATCAATGCGCGCGACCGCATCCGCATCGGCGCCGCCGGCAAGATCGCGACCGCGTTCGACATGGCGCGCGCGATGGCGATCGGCGCCGACTGGTGCAATTCGGCGCGCGGCTTCATGTTTTCGCTGGGCTGCATCCAGTCGCTGAGCTGCCATACCGATCGGTGCCCGACCGGCGTGACCACGCAGGATCCCTCGCGCAATCGCGCGCTGGTGGTGCCGCACAAGATCGAGCGGGTCTACAATTACCATCACGCCACCCTGCACGCGCTGGCCGAACTGCTGGCCGCCGCAGGCCTCGATCATCCGCAGCAGATCCGCCCGATTCACTTCTCGCAGCGGACCTCCACGACGGAAGTCATGACGTTCGCCAAACTCTATCCGTCGCTGCGCCCCGGCGAATTGATCGAAGGCACCAGCGATCCGCGCTTTCGCGACGCCTGGGCCATGGCGCGCGCGGAAAGCTTTGCGGCGGCGGGGTAGACAATAACCGTCATTCCGGGGCGCGCACCAGCGCGAACCCGGAATCCAGAGATGATCAGTCTCTGGATTCCGGGTTCGACGCTTCGCGTCGCCCCGGAATGACGCCGTACGGTTTTCAAAATTCAGTACTGCATGACCGATCGTACCCCGATCACCACCGCATTCTTGACAGGCTGGATCGTCGAATTTGGCGCGGGCACATTTCCACCGGGATGGAAGATCAGGTGCGCGGTGGGATAGATGGTCCAGCCTGGAACGATCGCGGCGCCATAGGTGAATTCGAAGGAGAGCTCATAATCGCGCAACGGCACCGGCAGGCCGGTGAACAAGCGTGTATCGCGATCGAGCCCGCGCGCACGATTCGACATGTGCGAGTAGAGAAACGACGCGCCAAAGATGTCCGCCGGGCGCGACGGCAGCATGCCGGCAAAGATGATGCCGGCGTCGAGATAGAAATCGTTCAGGCTTCGATCGGGCGGACTGTAGGCAGCGCGGCCAAATATCGCCACGCCGGAATTCACGTCGCCGCCGGGCGGCCGGTACAATTGCTGGTCGATGACGGCATAGATCCCGTCATTGCCGCGCAGCCGGCGCGCGATGCCGGTGCTGAGCGGGCTTGCCAGCGAATGGCCGGCAGTGTCGAAACGCAGATCGTCGAATGTGCCGAAGTGATGCCATCCGCCAAAGCGGACGCCGCCGGCAAGGCCGGTCGAGTTGGCATCCTGGTTGTAGCGGTACTGAAACTCGCTGATCACGAAGGGCGGATCGTTGACGCGAAAGTTGAGGCCGTAGCGGTTGCGCAGTTCGGGATCGTTCAGGCCGGGGCCGGCCGGATCGCCGTTCAACACCGAGAGCAGGAATGCCGTTTGCGGCGTGGGTTCGACCTTGAGACGAATGCCTGGCGTCGATAGCGGATAGGCGGCGCCTCCGCTTGGAATGTTAACCGCCGGATTGGTCGGCCAGTCGCTGGAGAGGAAGAAGCTAAAATACTGGCTGAACAGGAATTCGGTATCGACCACGAGCTGGCCGGCGCGAATGCTGGCCATGCCGCCGAGAAAGGTCTGTTGCAGCCACAATTCGGAAAGCCGGGTGGTCGGCAGCGCTTCGATATTGCTGACGGTGTTCAGGTTGCCGACCAGGTTACGTCCCGGTCCGCCGTCGCCCTGGATATGGAAGATGTTGGCGAACAGCGTCAGGCCATCCCAACCGGCAAGCTTGCCGAAATCTATTCCGAACAGCGCCTCGAGCTTGCCGCCGCCGACGGCGGCGCGGTTGACGCCGCCCCTTACGTTGGCGAGGCCTTCGGTCGTGTACACAAATCCGAAGGTGACGCCATGTCGGGCCAGCCAGGCCCGGGTGCCGAAAGGATCGCCGTTGTATGGCAGGCTGCTGGCAATCGACAGCCGGGGCGCAACGCCTTTCTGGGCATCGAGATCGGCGAGGGGAGCCTCAGTGTCCTGCTGCGCAAAGGAATGACTCGCAACCAAAACCGCCGCGCCCGCAACCAAAAGTCCCCAGCCCATGCGCGCGATCGGTTTCACAGCACAAATTCCGTTCCGCAATCCCCGGCGACCCCTCGCGTTATCTCACGCGCGCCTCGCGAACGCGACGAGATCACGCGCCCAAAGCGCGACCGCAGATCGAACCAGCACGACTTGCGAGCCATTCGCAAGAAAATTTTGGACGATATGATCGAATGACATCCCCAAGTGACAGGCGTGCAACAATAATCGGGCCGACCTTGAAGCGGGGCTCGGGGCCTCTCGCTCCCCCGCAAAAAAGATGACCCGCCCGGGGGGACAACCGGGCGGGTCGGGCACAGCACGGGGTGGATGAGGCGCCCGTGCCGGACGCAGTATCCACTTGGCGAGCGGTTTCGAACGAAACCGCTCGGACGTTTTCAAGCGAAAACGTTAGGGCTGTCGATCTCAGTAATTGCAGGTACGAACGCGGCCGATGTAGTTGCCGAAGGCGTCGAACTGGCGAACGAAGCCGCAGCGGCGATAGCCGTCGTAGTAGTAGCCGGGGCCGGAAGCGGCGATCGCGGTGCCGACGACGGCAGCGCCAAGCGAGGCCGGCGCCGACGCCCCAGCCAAGACCCTTGGCTTCGGCCTGGGTGGAGGTGGAAGCGATGCCGCCGGTGACGGCGAGAGTGGCGAGGGCGAGTGCGGCAATCTTGGTCTTGATCGACATGGGAAACTCCATCCTTTTGAGTGCGGGACCATTGTGGCCTGCATGCCCAGTTGGACGGAGCGGCTTCGGAACCGGTTCGAATTCGCGGTCGGAAATATGGTTTCGTCAATTATTTCTTCGACGAAACAGAAGGTTAATCGCCGAAGTCTCAGCCGGCCGGACCGCTTGAAAGCGTTTCCGCATCGAATTTGTCGACATCGGCGAGCAATTCGCAGAACGCGTGCGCGCCGTGATCGAGCAAGCGTTCGCCCTTCTCCGCCGAGGCCAATGTCGCGTCACCCACAGCGCCGCTCGCGTGCAGGTCCTGCGTCTGCCACGCGAACGGCACCGGCCGATGGGCCGAAAGCCAGCGGTATTGGCTCTCCATCGCGATGCTGCTGGGTCGAAAATCGGCAATCGCCGATGTGCGAACCTGCTGCGGATAGCGCGCCAGCATGATCGAGGTCTCGACGGCGCCGCCATGAATGCCGTGGCGCAATTCTTCCGCCGAAAACAGACCTGCCGGCGTGCCGAACCGCGACCAGCTGGTGGTGACGGCGAGAAGCCCGTGATGCGCGCGCAGATCCTGCGCGACCAGGCTCATCGCCGCACTGTTGCCGCCATGGCTCGTGACCATGACGAGCTTGCGCAAGCCGGCGCGCGCGACGCTCTCGCCGAGCGCCATCCAGGCTTTCAGCGCCACATCGGTCGGCAGCGTCTGCGTGCCCGGATAGTGGATATGCTCGGTGGAGATCCCTATCCGCTCGATGGCCAGGAATGTCGCTGGAATGTCGGATGGCAACAATTCACGCACCCGCGCCAGATAGGCTTCTGCGATCAGCACGTCGGTTTCGAGCGGCAGATGCGGGCCATGCTGCTCGGTCGCCGCCAGCGGCAGCACCGCGATCCACCGCCCCGCGTCGGCCCTGGAAATCGCTGAAAAGTCGATGTCGGTCCAGTCGCGTGGCGGAAGCAGTTTCATGGGGTCGACTTGCGAGCCAGTTTGTTATTCATTCCGGGGACGTAACCGACGTCCATGGCCTCCCATCATGGGCCAGAACGATCGACGGAGTCCAATCATGAACCCGGCTCTTTTGCTGCGAGCGTTAACCGCCGGCCTCGCGGCATTTGCCATGGCCGTCTCGTCGGTCAGCGCCCAGACCGCGCTGGACAAGGTTTCGTTCGGAACCAATTGGGTGCCCCAAGGCGAGCACGGCGGATTTTATCAGGCGCTGGCCGACGGTACCTACAAGAATTACGGGCTCGACGTCACCATCGTGCCGGGCGGCCCCAATGCAAACAATCGCACGCTGCTGATCGCAGGCAAGCTCGACTTCTTCATGAGCGCCAACACGCTGCAGTCGTTCGATGCGGTCGCCAACAATGTGCCGCTGGTGGCGGTAGCCGCCATCTTCCAGAAGGATCCGCAGGTCTTCCTGACCCACCCTGAATCCAAGGTCGCCAGGATCGAAGACCTCAAGCCGCTGACGCTGTTCGTGTCGAAGGAGGGCATCCCGACCTACTTCCAATGGCTCAAGGCCGAGTATGGCTTCAGCGAAGAGAAGGTCCGGCCCTACACCTTCAATGCCCAGCCATTTCTCGCCAACAAGCAAAGCGCGATGCAGGGCTACGTCACCTCCGAGCCGTTTGCGGTCGAAAAAGCCGGCAAGTTCAAGCCGGGCGTGATCCTGCTGGCGGATTACGGCTACAGCTCCTATTCGACATTGATCGAGACCCGCCGCGATCTCACCGACAAGCAGCCGGACCTGGTTCAGCGCTTCGTCGATGCCTCCGTGATCGGCTGGTACAAGTACCTGTACGGCGACAACGCGGCGGCCAACGCGGCCATCAAGAAGCTCAATCCGGAAATGACCGACGAGTTGCTGGCCTATTCCGTCGCCAAGATGAAGGAACATGGCATCGTCGATTCCGGCGAGACTTTGCGTGACGGCATCGGCGCGATGACCGACGCGCGGGTGGCAAGCTTCTTCGACAAGATGGTGCGGGCCGGCGTCGTGCGCCGCGATATCGATTACCGCAAGGCCTATACGCTGCGCTTCACCAACAAGGGTGTCGGGCTGAACCTGCGGCCGAAGAACTAGGACGCCGGCGATGGTCGAGCCGGAAACCTTGTCCGACACCGGCGCCGGCACGGCGGGCCTCGCGGTCAGCCTTCGCGGCGTCACCAAGGTCTATGACAACGGGGTGATGGCGCTGGGGCCGCTCGATCTCGACGTCCGCAGCGGCGAATTTGTCTCGCTGCTGGGCCCGTCGGGCTGCGGCAAGTCGACGGCGCTGCGACTGATGGCGGGCCTCAATGCGCCGAGTTCGGGCAGCGTGCGCGTATCGAACCGTGCCGGGACGGTGCAGTCGGGGCATTCGATCGGCTTCGTGTTTCAGGAACCCACGCTGATGCCGTGGGCCAGCGTGCGGGAAAATGTGCGGCTGCCGCTGAAACTCGCGCATGCGCCGGCGGCCGAGGCCACGGCGCGTATCGAAAAGGCGTTGGCGCAAGTGGGGCTCGCTGAATTTGCCGACGCGTACCCCCGCGAATTATCCGGCGGCATGAAGATGCGGGTCTCGCTGGCGCGCGCCTTGGTGACCGACCCGGACATCCTGCTGATGGATGAACCGTTCGCAGCACTCGACGAGATCACCCGCTTCCGGCTCAACAACGATCTGCTCGCGCTGTGGCGCAATCTGCAGAAGACGGTCATCTTCGTCACCCATTCGGTGTTCGAGTCGGTGTATCTGTCGCAGCGCGTGATCGTGATGACGTCGCGGCCCGGACGCATCGGCGCGGAGTTTCGCATCGACGCACCAGAACCGCGCGGCGAAGAGTTCCGGACCTCGGCCGATTATGCCGGCTATTGCCGCAAGGTTTCGAACGCGCTGGCGCCGTCCTATTCCGGGCAACCAGGCGCATGAGCCCGCTGCAAACCCCGCCCGTGTCCGCCGGGCAGGCCAAGCCTGAGCGCCGCACCGTCCGCGTTGTCCGGATCCTGCTGCCCCTTGTCGTGCTGGCGGCGGGGATCGCGGCATGGGAATGCGTGGTCCGCGTCTACGCCATCCCACCCTATGTCCTGCCCACACCGGGCGCGGTGTTTCGGACCCTGGTCGATGATTGGGCCGTGCTGTCACAATCGCTGCTGGTGACGCTGCTGACCACGCTTGAAGGCTTCGTTGCCGCCGCCTTTGGCGGCATCGCGCTGGCGCTGTTGTTCAATCAGTCGAAATGGCTGGAATATTCGCTGTTTCCCTATGCTGTCATTCTGCAGGTCACCCCGGTGATTGCGATCGCGCCGCTGCTTCTGATCTATTTGCCGCAGCAGACCGCCGTCGTGGTTTGCGCGTGGATCGTCGGATTCTTTCCGGTGCTGTCCAACACCACGCTGGGACTCAATTCCGTCGACCGCAATCTGGCCGGGCTGTTCCAGCTTTACGGCGCTTCGAGGATCCAGACGCTGGCCTACCTCAAGCTGCCTTCCGCCCTGCCGTTCATCCTCGGCGGATTGCGGATCGCGGGTGGATTGTCGCTGATCGGCGCCGTGGTGGCCGAGATTGCGGCGGGCTCCGCCGGTGCGGGCTCCGGATTGGCCTATCGAATTGCCGAATCCGGCTACCGTCTCAACATTCCCCGAATGTTCGCCGCGTTGCTGTTGCTCTCCGCCGCCGGAATTGTCATTTATGGGCTGCTCGCGCTAGCCTCACATTTGGTGTTACGACGCTGGCACGAAAGTGCGCTTGGAAAGGAAAACTGATGGCTGCCGCGACGATTTCTTCCGAAAAAATAGATTTGCTGATCTACGGACCGAGCAGGCCCATCCTCCAAAACGGCTTTTCCGACCAGTTCGTCCTCCATGCCGCCGAAACCAAGCACGACCTCGAGCGGCTGTCGGCCGTGGCGGAGAAGGTCCGCGGCATCGCCGTGACCTACCACACCGTGCACGCCGACAAGACCGCGCTGGCGATGTTTCCGAAGCTGGAGATCGTCGCCAGTTTCGGCGTCGGCTACGATCACGTCGATTCCACCTATGCAAGGGAACACAACGTCGTCGTCACCAACACGCCTGACGTGCTGACCGAGGAGGTCGCCGACGTCGCGATGGGACTTCTGATTTCCACCTTGCGCGAGTTCGTCAAGGCCGACCGCTATCTGCGCTCGGGGCTCTGGACCACGCAGAACTATCCGCTCAGCGTCGGGTCGCTGCGCGACCGCAAGGTCGGCATCGTCGGCATGGGCCGGATCGGCCAGGCGATCGGACGCCGGCTCGACGCCTCGCGCGTTCCGGTGGTGTACCATTCGCGCAAGCCCGCCGCCGACGTTGCCTACAAGCACTATCCCGACCTGATCGAGATGGCGAAGGCGGTCGATACGCTCATCATCATCGTCCCGGGCGGTGCCGCGACCGCCAATATGATCAATGCCGATGTGCTGAAGGCGCTCGGGCCACGCGGCGTCGTCATCAATGTGGCGCGCGGCTCCGTGGTCGACGAGGCCGCCCTGGTGGCCGCGCTGAAGTCGGGGACCATTCTGGCGGCGGGGCTCGACGTGTTCGCCAAGGAGCCGGCGGTGCCCGATGAACTGCGCGCGATGCAGAATGTCGTGCTGTTGCCACATATCGGCTCGGCTTCGGTGGTAACCCGCAACGCGATGGATCAGCTCGTGGTCGACAATCTGAAATCCTGGTTCGCCGGCAAGCCGCCGCTGACGCCGGTCCCGGAAACCCCGGTGAAGGCCCGCTAATGCGGCGCGGCGTCGGCATCGCGCTGACGGCGCTGTTGCTGTCGATCGCCGGCTTCTCGCCGGCGCGGGCGCAGGATATTGCGGCCCTGAAAAAAGAGATGGTCGGCCAGTGGGAGCTCTCGACCACCGAACGCAGCAAGACCTGCGTCGTGACGCTGAAGGGCGATGCGACGCCGCAAGGCATGAAGCTTGAACTCGAGCCCGGCTGCGCCGCGGCGCTGCCTTTCACCAAGGACATCAAGGACTGGAACATCAAGGGCCTTGATATCGTGCGGCTGCAGGATGCCACGGGCGGGCCGGTGATCGACTTTACCGAAGTTGAAAGCGGGATCTTCGAGGGTTTGCGCCAAGGCGAGGGCATCTACATCCTGCAAAACCTCGCCGCTGCGCGCCAGCTGGCCAAATCGATGGACCAGATGATCGGCGACTGGTCGATGGTGCGCGGCAATGGCCGTCCGATCTGCGGCCTGACCCTGACCAACACCGAGGCGACGCCGGACAATTTCGCGGTTTATCTCAAGCCGCGCTGCGATCCGGCGGTGACGGCGTTTGCGCCGACGGTATGGCGGCTGGAGCGCGGCGAGTTGCTGCTGATGTCGCAAAACGGCGACACCTGGCGCTTCGAGGCCGACGACAACGCGCAGTGGCGGCGGGTGCCCGACAGCGCCGATCCCCTGATCATGCTGCGGCAGTAGCAGACGCTCCTCGCAATGACGGTTGAGATCGTAGCCAGGGTGGAGCCAACGGGTCGCGCGAACGCGCGCCCGATGACAGGCTCCGCGCAACCCGGGTCAGCGCATGTGGATGGTGCGGCCCCGGATTGCGCTTCGCTGCATCCGGGCTACGAAGCTGACCTCATGGTGAGGAGCGCGGCAACGCCACGCGTCTCGAACCATGGCCCCACGGGATTCACTTCCCGGTCGACATCATCCAGTTGGCGATCCGCTTCGACACGAAGGTCGGCGAGATCCGGCTCGAGGTTGCGATGATCTTGTTGACGAGGCCGGTGATGACAAGGCCGCGGCCGGCCTTGAGACCCTGATAACCGATCCTGGCGACTTCGCGGGGGTCCATCAGCGGAAACAGGCCGCCCTTGAACAGCGCCGAACTCCCGACATCGGCGGTGCGGGCGAACTCGGTATCGGTGGCGCCGGGGCACAGCGTGGTGACGGAAACACCGCTGCCCGCGAGTTCGTAGGCGATCGCCTCGCCGAGATTGATGACATAGGCCTTGGCCGCACAATACACCGCCATGTTCGGGCCCGGTTGAAACCCGGCGGTGGAGGCGATCAGCATGACCTTGCCCTTGCCCCTCGCCACCATGCCGGGAAGCAGCAGCCGGGTCAGTTCGGTCAGCGCCACCACGTCCACCCCGAGCATCTCGCTGATCCTGACCGGATCCGACTGGTCGAACCGGCCGCTGCCGCCAAGGCCGGCGGCGTTGATCAGCACGTCGACTGCAAGCCCCTGCGCTTCGAGATCGCGGGCCAGCGTGGCGGCGGCGCCACTCTTGCTGAGGTCAGCGGCAACGACGGTGCACGTGCATCCCTGCGATTTGAGTTCTTCGGCCAGCGCGCGCATCGGCTCGACGCGTCGGGCCGATAGAACGAGATCGTGACCGTCCCTGGCCAATTCACGCGCGAGGTTGGCGCCGATGCCGCTGGAGGCACCGGTGACGAGAGCGAGCGGGCGAGCGTTGCTGTTCATGATACGGCTCCCGGTTGATCAAAGCCGACCGGCGACAGGAATTTTTCCAATTCGCCGCGCCGATGCTTTACGCCGGGATCGCGACGCGATTGGGGCAGGGGCCTTAGGGAGCGCAACGCAGACGATATCGCCGCAGCCCGACGGCCGCGGCCTTCGGCAGCTAAAACCCGGACGAGACCTGGTTATTGTCGACGGCCGCACCGGTGCGGGCGCGTCGGACGTTGCTCACCAGCGCGCCGGGCTTGTCCTCGTTGGCGGGCTTGGCGGTCGCAAGGCGCAGCACGGCGGCATAGTTCGGCTGCACTTCCATCCGTGCCGCGTGAGGACCGCGCGAGAGAATGCTGTGCACGCGCGGCAGGTTGTAGCAGGGCACATAAAACAGCAGATGATGCTCGAGGTGATAGTTGACGTAATAGGGCGCCACGAACAGCCGTTCGAAAAAGCCTGCGCGCGTGGTGCGGGTGTTACGCAAGGGATCGTCGCTGTCGGGCACGACAGCATGCTCGGCGATATTGCGGATCCGGGTGATCACCATCATCCAGGTCACCAGCGGCAGCAGCCACAGCAGCGGATAGGCCCACCACACGCCTGCGGCGGCAAGGGCTGCAAAGAACACCAGATTGAACACCAGCTGCGGGCCGAGCCGTTCCCAAAAATGCGCGGCGCGCCGCGCCAGCGGCCAGGATTTTTCGCCGAGCGCATTGAGAAACTGCGCCTTGCGCTGCGCATAGCCGGTCTGTCCCGAAATATCGCGCCAGAATTTTCGCCGGTAGCTTGGCCTTGTGATCGGGAAGGGCGCCGAGAGGATCAGGTCGGGATCGTCTTCCTGCTGGGTGCGGGCGTGATGCTGCAGATGGTAGCGGCGATAGGCAACCGTCTCGGCGAATATCGGATAGGCACAGAGCCACTGGCTGAGCGCCATGTTCAATTTCTCGCCGTTGGCCAGGCAGCCATGGGCGCCGTCATGCATCAGGATCGCAAGCCCAAGCTGGCGCGAGCCGATGATCGCCACCGCCAGCACGAAGGTCAGGGGATTGGGCCACAGCGCGACCAGCGCGATCGAGCCCAGGATCAGGGTCCAGGCATGCGCGATCAGGGCGATGCTCTTAAGGGCAAAACGGGTGCGAACCTCGATCAGCTCCTGCTCGGTCATCAGGTCGCGGGCACGCATGCGCAGCGCAGTCATGGCTGATTCTCCCTGATATCGGACGAGCCGCCGGGCGTGGAATTTCCCGCACTGACAATCTTGAGCCGCGCGCCTGCAGGCGACGCATCGGCCTGCGGGCCGAGCAGCCGCAACATCTCGGCGGCGAGGTCATCGGGCGAACGGCCCATCGCCTGTCCCTCGAGCGTGACGCCGACTGCGATGGTCCAGAATCGCCGCGCGCTGGTTTCCGGATCGAGCCGCGACTGCCAGCCGCGCGCCGCCATTTCGGCGGCATAGGCGCGCAAGCCTTCGGCGTGCAGCCGTTCCACCGTCCGCTCCACCAGCGGCGCGAGATCCTGGCGGCGGCGGGTCAGCGTCATCGCCTCGACGAAGAAGCCCGGCGCATCCGATCCCATCACGCTGTCGACCAGCGCGCGGGTGTAATCGGTCGGCGAAAGCTGCTTGCCGGCATGCTCTTCGGCGGCACGCGCCACATAGAGCACGTCGCGACAGGCGGCCTCGACGAACAGCGCTTCCTTGGTGCGGAAGTAATAGGTGATCTGGCTCGGAAAGGCGTCGGCCGCGGTGGCAATGTCGGCGATCGAAACCGCCGCCAGCCCGCGCTCCTTGAACAGGCGCGCCGCCGCATCGAGCAGGCGCGAGCGCATTTGCCGGCCCGCGGTGCGCGTCGCCCGCACGGTGTGCTTTCGGCTTCTTTCCGGAGGCGCTTCTCATTCGTCCTCGATGGGCGCGAAAGCCCATATTACCAGCGGCTTCTAAAGTTTGTATGCTATACAAACAAATTTGTCAAGGACGCAAGGCCATGAGCTTGCGCGTTGCGTCATCCGATCCCCGCGCGCGGTTTGCGCTACGGCATATGCGCTTGGCGTCGGCTGGAAAGATCACGCCCGCTGGTCTCAACGCGGTGAACGTGCCCAACGATCAAGTCAGCCAGTTCGTCGGCGTGAGTCGCGATCATGAAATGCGCGGCCCCATCGATGGTCGCGAGATCAGCGTCGGTCATGCATTCGCTGAGGAGTGCATTGGCGCGTTGCACGGCGGGGTGGCTGGCGCCGCCGCGACAGACGAAGACGGGGACGTCGATGGCCGACAGCACTGCCGGCGACAGCGGAAAACCGAAGGCGCTGGCCCAGTCGAGAATATTGACCGGCGTCGTCTCCACGGCGTAGCCGCGCACCCGCGGCGGCCACGAGGCGAAAGTGCCGGCGCCGCCGTAGAAGTCGATCATGCCGGCGATGGCTTCGGCGTTGCCGCCCGCAAAGTCGGCGAAATAGGCGTCCGTCATCTGGCGGAACGCGCTGTAGTGCTCGACCTCGCCACAGCCCCGCAACAACTCTGCTGCCGGCGCTTCCACGATCACGAGACTTGCCAGCGGTACCCGTTTGCGGAGCGTCACCGCTAACGCCACCAGTGCGCCAAAGGAATGGCCGACCAGATGAACGTGGCCACCGGCCTTGCGAATGACCGACTCCAGCATCTCGGCTTCGTAAACGATCGAAGCATCGCCGGTAGAGCGCCGCTCGGCGCTGCCGCCATAACCGAGCAGGCTGGTGGTCACGCAACGGAACTGGCCGTTCCACGCCGACATGACCGGCCGCCACGCGGCGCCGGTGCTGCATGATCCCGGCACCAGCACGATGGTCGGACCGGTCCCGCTTTCATCGTAGTCGATGCGTCCTCGCGCTTCTTCGATCATGCTGAATTCCGTGATCCGTTTTCTGAGCTTACAGCAGCTCTGCAAGCATGCGGGCCGCGCGCGCCGCCCCGTCGGCCTCGACCGGCTTGAACCCGCTCGGCGCCTGCAACGCGGCGACCGCGGCGTCGGCGATCATGTCCGGCGTCGAGGTGGCGAACTCCATGCGCCGTCCGGCGCCGTAGCGGTCGAGACGGTGAGCGACGTGGAAATTCTGCTCGAAATGGTTTTTGAGCGGGAAATACAGAAACGGCGTGCCGGCCGCCGTCAGCTCCATGCAGGTGGTAAGGCCGCCCTGTACCAGCGCCAGATCGCAGGCGGCGAGATGACGGTCGAGATCAGGCACGAAGGCGCGCACTTCGACGCCTTCGGGCGCGTTGAGCGACGGCAGGTCGATGCGCGGACCCGCCACCACGATCATGCGCAGCTCGGGCAATTTGGCTCGCGCGATCGGATAGCTCTGCAGAATGCGCCGGATCAGATGCGCGCCGACGCCGGATCCGCCGACGGTGACGATGCAGACGCGCTCGTCCGGCCGGTAGCCGAGGTTTTCGCGCAACTCGGCGCGGCTGCCGAAGGTTTTCGGATGCTCGCCGATGATGTAGCCGGCGAAATCGAAATGCCGAGGCACCCAGTCGCGCATGTCAGGCAGGTCCGCGCCAAACGACAGCGGCGCAATGTCCTCGGGCCCGCCGACGAAGATGGCGCGGTCGCGCACGCCGGGATGCCGCTCGACATGCTCGATCATCTCGGCGTTGTAATCGCTGGTCAGGAAGGCCTCATGCTGGCCGCCCGACGGCATCGGCACATAGCCGACGAAATCGGTGAACCAGGCGAGCCCGGCTTTCTTCAACTCCGGGTGCTCGTGCCAGTAATGGTCGATGTCCCAGGCCTCGTCCGCGATCACCAGATCGTAACCGCCCTGTTCGACCGCATCCTGGAAGATCATGAAATTCGCGATCAGCACCTCGTCCATGCGGCGCAGCGCCTGGAAGCAATGCAGGTCATGCTCGCCGGACTCGAGCTCGATGTGCCGCGTCTCGCTGGCGAGCCGCGCACTGAGCGGATGGACGCGCTCGCCGCTGGCTTCCAGCAGCCGCGTCACCGGATCCTGCGCCAGCCAGTCGACCTCGATGTCCGGGTGCAGCTTGCGCAACTCCCTTGAAATGGCGATGTCGCGGCGCCCATGGCCGAGACCGATCGGTGAAGAGAGATAGAGGGCGCGCCTGGCTTTGCCGGTGGGTGGTTTCGACGGCTTGCCGGGGCGGCAATGCCAAGTCTGCCAATGCCAAGTCTGCCAATGCCAAGTCTGCGATCGAGGAAATCGATGATCAGGGTGTTGGTCTTGGCGGGGATCCGGCCCAGCGGATTATGCCCGCCGCCCGGAATGGCCACGAACTCCGCGCCGACGACCTCGGCCAGTGCTTTCGCGCGCGCGCAGCGCTGGATCTGATCGTCCTCGCCGTGAATGATCAGCACCGGGCAGCCTATCTTGCGATACATCGCTTCGCTGACGTCGAATTTCGGCGGGATCATCCGTGCCTCGACGGTCTTGACCAGCACGTCACCTGACGTGTCGCCGGCCCAGTCGATGCCTTCCTCGATTTGCCGGGTCGAGTGCGGCTCGGACTGGATGTTGCGGATGAAGTGTTCGGCGAAGTCGGGATAATTCGTCAGCCAGTATTCCCTGTTGAATTTATTCCAGCCATCGAACCGTTCCTGCTTGGCATCGAAATGCTTGTTCGCCAGATAGGGGTAGTTGGCGGGCCCGATGCTCGATACCGTCCCGACCAGGATGGCCGCCTTCACGCGCTCGGGATGATGCGCCGCCAGCACGCTGGCGAGCATGCCGCCAAACGACAGGCCAACGAGGATGGCCTGTCCTGCATTGGTCGCATCCATGACAGCGAGGGCGTCGGCCACGTAATTGTCCAGCGAGTAGTCCGCTGCGTTTGCCGGGCGGTCCGATTTGCCGTTGCCGCGGCCGTCCCAGGTGATGCAGCGAAAGCGTTCGCTGAAATACGGCAGTTGCGCCTTGTAGATCCGCGAATGGACGATGGCCCAGGGCGGTATGAAGACCATCGTCTGCGGGCCGTCGCCGTAAATCTCGTAATGGATCTTGACGCCGTCGCGTTCAACGAATCCATCTTCGCTGGGCAGCTTTGCACGCATGACATCACCTCTTCGATGAAGCAGCTTCCGCGATGCGAATGAGGTCGCCGACGCGCCGCAGCGCCTGGCGTACCGGTGACGCCTTTCTTCTCGAGACCGAGCAGATAGAGGCTCTCGCCGCCGATGAATGCATTGGCGGCAAAGGCCCCGGCCTCCTCGGGCGTGAACGGGCCAAGTCCGCCGAGCTCCTTTTCGGCCCTGCGCGCGACACCGACGATGAGGTCGACCCATCCCATGAGGCCGGCGCGAATGTCCTTGGCGATCGCGGGATCGGCCCAGCTCGCGGCGATCAGTTCCTGCAGCACCCGCACATAGCCCGAAGCGATGTCATCGTCGAGATAATCGCAGGCCCGGTCCCATTGCTGCGAAAGTTTCAGCGTCAGATCGCCGAACAGCGCGTTCTGGCGATCGAGCAGCTGCGCGTTGAGATATTCGAACAGCGCCAGCACCATCCCCTGCTTGGAGCCGAAGTGATAGTGGATCTGGCTCAGCGGCACGCCCGCGGCGGCGGCCACGTCGCGGGTCGACAGCCCGGCATAGCCGTTCTGGCGCAGCACCTTTTTTGCCGCCTCCAGCAGGGTGGTGCCGGTCTCCGGCTTCTTTGCCAATGCACGCGCCATTCAGCCCCCTTGCAAACCTCTCGCTCGCTACCGGCGCTTGAGTTGCGCCGGCGGCGTCTCGGCGGAATCGCCGGCGAGCTTCCGGCGCGGCATCGGGATCAGCATCGATACCTGCTCCCGGTAGCGGCGGTATTGATCGCCGAACATTCCGATCATATCGCGTTCCTCGAGATAGATCCCGAGCAGGATATAACCGGTGGTCGCAATCGCGAACAACAGATGTCCGGCCGTCATGGTCGGCGTCGCCCAGAACGCGAGCAGAAATCCGAAATAGAGCGGATGCCGGACCAGCTTGTAGAACAAGGGCGTCCGAAATGCCGGCTCCGGCAGCGACTGGCCGACCAGCCGGGCATAGACCTGGCGCAGGCCGAACAATTCGAAATGATTGATCAGGAAGGTGCTGAGGAACAGGATGCCCCAGCCGGCCCAGAAAATCGACCTGCAGCACGACGACACCGGCCGGATGGGTCACTGACCAGATCGTCTGCGGGATCGGCCGCCACTGCCAGAACAACAGAACCAGAATGAGACTCGCGAGCAACACGTAAGTTGTGCGCTCGACCGCCGGCGGCACGAACCGCGTCCACCAGCGCTTGAAGGCCGGCCGCGCCATCACGCTGTGCTGAACCGCAAACAGCGTCAGCAACAGCGCGTTGATGACCACGGCCGTCGCGGGGGAGCCGATCTCGCCGCTGTCGATCGTCTTCGGTACCGGCAGATTGCCGACGAAGGCGATGGCATAGAGGATCGTGCCCAGGAACAAGAGATAGGCGAGTGCACCGTATAGAACCGAAGCGATACCACCCATGGCGATGTCCTCCTTGATCTCAGGTGAAGCCACAGTTTCGTCATAATTCGGTCGACCGACCGAAATTAGAAATTATTTCGGCTGGCTCTTGGTGTCAAGCGCGGGCAGGGCTGGTGCCGATTGCAGCCCGCAACTTCACGTGAGGAGCTTGGGGAACCGCTGCTATTCGCCGCTGCCCTGGCGCATCGCTTTATTTCCGAAAACTCCCGTCCGCATGGTAGGTTGCGGGCCAATCCGGTCATCGGAAAGCGTGATGACGAGCCAAAAGAACTGGAGCCCGCTTGCTGTTTCCGACCGACCTGACCTCGTTCCTCGATCTCCTCCGCCAGCACGGCGATGCCGCCTACAGCCTGATGTTCGCCTATGCCTCTTCGCACAGCCTGCTGCTGGCGCTGTTCGCGGGCTACGCGGCGCATTCCGGCGCGTTGAGTTTCGGCGGCGTCCTCATAGCCTGCTGGGTCGGCAGCTTCACCGGCGATGTCATCCGGTTCTGGATCGGGCGGCGTTACGGCACCCGCTGGCTTGGGTCGTCCACCTCCAGGATCGGACGCGCCGTCCAGACCGCGGCGCGGCTGGCTGACCGTCACTACATCTGGATGATCCTGTTCCATCGCTACCCGCACGGCATTCGCGGCGTCGCCGGCTTCGCCTATGGGATATCGCAGCTGCCCTGGTCCACTTTCCTGGCGCTCAATTTCGTCGCCGCGGGCCTGTGGGCCTGCGCCACCGTCTCGATCGGTTATGGCTTCGGTACGGTCTCGGAGAAGGTCATGAACGACGCCTCGTCGGGCCTCGGCGTCGTGATGCTGGTCGCGTTCCTCGGCCTCTCCTGGATCCTGAGCAAGAAGCTCGAGCGCGTGGCCGAGCGGGCCACCTGACGCGTCGACGTCGCCAGATGATTGTAGAGCGGCAGGATCAGCCAGCGTGCTCGATGGCGCGGATCGCGCCACGCAGTTCGGCCAGTCCACGTAACCGCCCGATCGCGGTGTAGCCGGGATTGGTGCGCTTTGTTTCGGCGAGATCGTCGAGCATGCGGTGGCCGTGGTCCGGACGGAATATGATTTGATCGCTCGCCGAACGCTTGCGGTTCTCGGTGAGCAATGCCTTCAGCACCGCGATCATGTCGACATCGCCATCGAGATGATCGGATTCGAAGAACGACAGGCCGTCCGCCTCGCGTTTGGTTGCCCGCAAATGTGCAAAGCCGATCCGCGGCGCAAATTGTCTTGCCATGGCGGGCAGATCGTTTTCCGCACGCACGCCAAGCGAGCCGGTGCAGAAGCAGATGCCGTTCGCCCTGGAGGGAACCGCGTCGAATAACGCCTGATAGTCTTCCGCTGACGAGGCGATGCGCGGCAGCCCGAACAGTGGACGTGGCGGATCGTCGGGATGCAGCGTCAGCGTAACGCCAAGCCGCTCGGCTGCGGGGGTGACGCGCTCGAGAAATTCGATCAGATGCCGGCGCAGCACGGCCGAGTTGATGCCGCGATATTGCTGCAAGCGGTCGCGGAACTGCGGAATGGTCAGGGGATCGGTGGTCGAGCCCGGGAGGGCGCTGGCGATCACCTTGATCAGGTAGTCGATGTCGGCCGCCGTCATTGCGGCGTAGCGCTGCTTTGCGCGGGCGCGCGCGGCCTCGGAATATTCCGCCGCCGCTTCCGGGCGCTGCAGGATATGCAGATCGAATGCCGCGAACCGCTCCTGGTCGAAGCGCATTGCCTTGGCGCCGTTCGGCAATTCCCATTCGAGATCGGTACGGCACCAGTCGACCACGGGCATGAAATTGTAGCAGATGATCTTGATGCCGACCGAGGCCACTGCCTCGAGGCTCGCGATCCAGGCCTCGATCGAACGCGTCGCCCTGCCGCCGAGCCGCTTGACATCATCGGGGATCGGAATCGATTCCACCACGGACCAGGTCAACTGCGAGCGGCCCGGCTGGCTCTTCTCGATGATATGTTTGCGCGCCTCGACACCGGATCGCGTCCAGGCTTCGCCGATCGGCACCTGATGCAGTGCCGTCACCACATCGGTGGCGCCGGCCTGGCGGATATCGTCGAGCGAAACCGGATCGTCCGGTCCGTACCACCGCCATCCCTGCAGCATCATGAGAAATCTCCTCAAGGTCGGGCCACGGGCTTCCGATCAATGCGCCGTCAACACGACCTTGACGCTCTGCGAGCGGTCCAGCGCGAGCCGAACCGCATCGGGCGCGACCGATAACGGACGTTCGGCCGTCACCAGCGACAGCACATCCACGCCGCCGTTGGCGATCAGTTCGACCGCGGTCATGAATTCCGGTCCAAAACGGAACGAGCCGCGCAAGTCGATCTCCTTGGCCATCACGGCATTGGCCGGCACGGCAATCTGCCCGCCCGGCAGATTACCGATCTGGACGACGATGCCACCGCGCCTGACCGCACCGATGGCGCTGGCAAGGCCCGCCGCGGTGCCGGAAACTTCGAACGCCACATCGTAGGGCGCCACCGCCTTCAGCGCCTCATCGCCTTTGGAGATATCGATGACATGATCGGCGCCGAGCCGGGTCGCGAACGCCAATGGCGCCGCCGCTATGTCAACGACCGTCGTCTCGGCAATGCCGGCGCGGCGCGCGGCCAGCATGGTCAGCAGGCCAATGGGGCCCGAGCCGAACAGCACCGCGCGCTTTCCCTTGACATCTCCGGCGCGCGCGACCGCATGCAGGCAAACCGCGAGAGGCTCGGCCAACGCCGCCGCCTGATACGAGACATGATCTGGAATCTTCACGCATTGTGCGGGAATGGCATCAAACAGGCTGGAAAAGCCGCCCTGCATGTGCGGCGTTTTGGAGGCCGAGCCCATAAAGAAGATGTTCTCGCAAAGGTTCAACCGGCCCTCGCGGCACGGCGTGCAGTGACCGCACCAGCGTGACGGATTGACGGCGACCCGATCGCCGGACTTCAGGCCGGGCGCGCTGCCGGATATCTCGACGACCTCGCCCGCGATCTCGTGCCCCAGCACCAGCGGCGACGTGACGACGAAATCCCCGGTGCGGGCATGGCGGTAATAATGCATGTCGGAACCGCAGATGCCGCCGGCGCCGAAACGGATGCGCACCATGCCGGCCGCAAGCGGGTCGAGCGGCCGCTCGATCATGCGCAGGTCTTCGGGGCCAAACAGTGTTGCAGCCAAAGCCATCGATGTCATTTTGCAAGTCCCATTATTTGGGCAGCCAGAGCGTCAGCTCCGGGATGTAGGTGATGGCAGCGAGCGCCAGCAGCAGTGGCACCAACCATGGCAGGATCGCCATGGTCGTGCGCTCAACCGAGAGTTTGGCGACGCGGGCGAGCACGAACAGGACCATGCCGAGCGGCGGGTGCAACAGGCCGATCATCAGGTTGAGCGTCATGATCAATCCAAAATGGATGGGATCGATGCCCAGTTTCAGAACGATCGGCAGCAGGATCGGCACCAGGATGGTGATCGCAGCGATGGTGTCGATGAAGCAGCCGACGAACAGGATCAGAATATTCGCCAGCAGCAGGAACACCCATTTAGTCTGGGTGATCCCCAGTATCGTGTCAGTCAGGATTTGCGCGGCCTGCGACACCGTCAGCAACCAGGCGAAGATCGAGGCCGCGGTCACGATGAACAGCACGGACGCGGTGGTCTCGATGGTGTCGAAGGTCGCTTTCGCTACCGTCTGCATCGTCATCGAGCGGTAACGCACCAGCCCCAGGAACAACGACCAGATCACCGCCGCGACCGCGGCCTCGGTCGGCGTGAACCAGCCGAGCGTCATGCCGCCGATCAGGATGACCGGCGCCATCAGCGCCATCACCGCGGAAAAATCGAAATACCAGTCCAGCGTCAGCAGTGCCGCGAGCCCGATCCCGACCGCCATGTTGGTGGAGAGCCCGGCGAGCACCAGCAGCCACACCGCGAGCGGGAAACACAGGACGATCACGATCTCGAGTGCGGCCGATCCGACCTGCCGCCAGGAGAACGGCGTGTCGCTGCCCCAGCCATTCTTGCGCGCGAAATAGGCAACGGTTGCCATCATCATCAAAGTCATCACCACGCCCGGAATGAGGCCTCCGAGAAACAGCGCGCCGATGGAGACGTTCGCCATCATGCCGTAGATCACGAACGGCAATGACGGCGGGATGATCGGGCCGAGGGTGGCAGAAGCCGCGGTGACGCCGACCGAAAACTCGGTCGAATAGCCGTGGTCCTTCATTGCCTTGATTTCGATGGTGCCGAGGCCTGCGGCATCCGCGATCGCGGTGCCGGACATGCCGGAAAAGATCACCGAGCCGACGATGTTGACATGTCCGAGGCCGCCACGCATCCAGCCCACCAGTGAGACCGCAAAGCTGTAGATGCGCCCGGTGACACCGGCGATGTTCATGAGATTGCCGGCGAGGATGAAGAAGGGAACCGCAAGCAGCGGAAAGCTCTCGACGCCCGCGATCATGCGTTGAGCCAGTGTCACGTCGGGCGTGATGCCGGTGACGAGAATATACAGCAGCGACGACACCGCCATCGACAGCGCGACGGGAAGGCCGAGAAGCATCAACAGCAGAAACGCCCCAAGCAGCAACAGCATCGATTTACTCTTCCGTTCCGTCGAAGGCGCCGGGGCGTTCCAGTATCGAATAACCGCGCCGCCAGTTTTCGATCGCGATCTGGATCGAACGGCCGAACATCAGCACGAAGCCGAGCAGAACCGTGTAGTAGACGAAGCCTTTTTCGATCTTGATCGTAGTCATGCGCTCTTCGCCGATGATCTGGATGTAAACCCAGACCAGCTTGATCGCGTACCCGAAGAAGGCGATCCGGATCAGGTCGATCACGGTCGAGAGCGCGCGCGCCGTTAAATGCGGCAAATACCGAAACACCAGATCGACCTGGATGTGCCGCGACAGCCGCACGCACATCGACGAGCCGATAAACACAACGCCGATCAGGCAATAGGTCGCGATCTCCTCGGTCCAGGCGTAGCTGTCGTTGAGGACGTAGCGGGTGAAGAATTGCAGGAAGACACACAGCGTCATGATCCAGAAGATCGCGAGCGCCAGCCAATCCTCGATCGCATACGCACTGAGGTCGGCCCCCTTGGGAGCTTCGTCCTCGAACGTATGGGCGATCTCTTCCGCCGTAATCTGCTTGTGCACTTCAGCCGACATCGGCGTCTCGTTTCAAACTGGCTTGAGGTAGCTCGCCCCTGCCCGCCGGGAACGATGCGGCAAGCAGGGGCGAGAATCCTTCCGGCTATTTCACCGCCTGGATGCGATCCCAGTCGGCCTTGCGATAGTCGAAGCTTTCAAAGGTCGTGGTCTTGATCACGGTATCACGGAACTCGTTCTTGTTGACCTCGGTGACGGTGAGACCCTTCTGCTTGAAGAAATCGACCAGCTTGGCTTCGTTGACCTTGATCTCGCCGGTGGCCTTGGCTGCGGCTTCCTGGGTGACCTCGATGAAGATCTTGCGATCCTCTTCGCTAAGCTTCTTCCAAAGCCCGCCGGAGATGATCGTGTTGAGGTGGTCGACGATGTGGCCGGTCAGCACGATGTGCTTCTGCACTTCGTAGAACTTCTTCGCCTCGATGGTGGTGAGCGGATTTTCCTGGGCTTCCACGGTTCCGTTCTGCAGTGCCAGATAAACCTCGGCGAACGCGATCGGCGCGGTGTTGGCGCCGCAGGCGCGCGGCATTGCGAGATAGGCCGGCACGTCAGGCACGCGTATCTTGAGGCCCTTCATGTCGGCGCAGACCTTGATCGGACGGTTCGACGAGGTGTGACGCACGCCGTAATAGGTCACCGCCACGATGCGGTGGCCGGTCTTGTCTTCATAGCCCTTGGTGAGATCCTTGAAGACGTCGCTCTTGGTGTAGGCCAGGAGATGATCGGCGTCGCGGAAAGTGTAGGGATAATAGGTCACGCCGATCGGCGGATAGCTCTTGGCCGCAAAGCTCGAGCCGGAGATGATGATATCGACCGAGCCGAGCGCAAGACCCTGATTGATGTCGGTTTCCTTGCCGAGCTGCGAGGCCGGATAGACGTCGATCGCATAGCGACCACTGGTGCGCTTGCCGATCTCCTGCGCGGCCCAGACCGACGAGGTATGGAACGGCTCTGACGTTTCGTAGACATGTGCCCATTTGAGCTTGGTCTGCGCCATGCCGGCGCTGGTTGCGGTCAGTAGCGCGGCTGCGGATGCAACCATCACAATCGTCAATTTCTTCAACACGGCAATCTCCTCCACTGTTACATTTGCTTTTCTTACTCAACCGGCTCGGTTTTGGCCGAACCGTTCGAATGCCTGATCAACCGCCGCCCGCGTGCTTGCGAGGGTTCGAGGCGGTTTCCGTTCCAAAACTCTGTGCAAAGCGTTCCTGCGAACGCACCAGATGTTCGCGCATGCTGACGCGGGCGGCGTCGGAATCGCGCGCGGCGATGGCGTCGCGGATCGCCTGATGCTCGTTGAGCGCGGCGCGCCAGGATTCCGGGTTTTCGAAATATTGCGCCAGCTTCGCAAAATACGGATTGAGCCGCTGATCGAACAGTTCGCCGACGACGCGAACCAGCACGGCGTTGTCGAGACTTCCCGCCACCGCGACATGGAATGCGCGGTCATGGATCATCGAGCCATCGCCGGGATGCTGGGTGTTGGCCATCGCCAGAAGCGACGCGTCGATACGCGCGATATCTTCTGACGTGGCCAGCCTCGCCGCCTGCTCGGCGATAGCGCCTTCGATGAATTCGCGGGCGCGCAGCAATTCGAACGGCCCCTCGATCATGGCCGTCGCCGGCAAGGGCGCCGCCAGCGCGGCCGGTTCGTTGACATAAATTCCGGAGCCGACGCGAATGCGCACGCGGCCTTCGACCTCGAGGGCGATCAGCGCTTCGCGCACCGTCGGCCGCGATACTTTCAATTGTTCGGCGATATCGCGTTCGGTCGGAAGCCTGGAGCCCACGGTGTATTCGCCGCTGTCGATCAAGGCGCGCAGCTGATCGGCAACCTGACGATATAGGCGTCGTGCTTCCACTGCCTCGAGCGGCATGCCGGTTTCCTTGAACGGTCCCTGATCGCTTTATCTTGCTTGGGTTCGGCGATGCCGAAATCGGCCAATTGGCCTTACCAATTGACCAAATATTGACCTTCACCGGTGCTGTATGTCAAGTCGAATGACGAAATCTTCCGCCTCCAACCCCAAACGAGCCCGATTTGCGCCTCTCCAACGTCAACCTCGACCGGCTTCCCGGCCATATTCGCCGCCCCGGTTACGACCGTGCCCGGGTGACGCCGGGCATCGTCCACCTCGGCATCGGCGCCTTCCATCGGGCGCACCAGGCGGTCGTGATCGACGATCTGCTTGCCGCCGGCGCAACGGATTGGGGAATCATCGGCGCCAGCCTTCGAAGTGCGGACACCCAGGACGCCCTCGCGCCGCAGGATTGCCTCTACACGGTTGCCGTTCGCTCCGGCGCCGGTACGGAACACCGGATCGTCGGCTCGGTGCTGCGGACGGAAGTCGCCAGCAACAATCCCGCGCATCTGATCGCACGCATGGCAGATCCGGCCACGCGCATCGTCTCGCTGACGGTCACCGAGAAGGGCTATTGCCACGCGCCGCAAACCGGCGAACTCGACGCGGACCATCCCGATATCGTCCACGACCTCGCCATATCCCGATGCGCCGCGATCAGCACCGGGGTTCATCGTGGCCGCATTGGCGCACCGGCATGCGGCAGGCGCGGTGCCCTTCACTGTTCTCGCCTGCGACAATCTCTCGGCCAATGGCCACACCGTGAAGCGGATCCTGACGCAGTTCGCTCAGCTGCGATCGCCGGAACTTGGAAAGTGGATCGCCGACTGCGTCGCCTGCCCGTCGACAATGGTGGACCGCATCGTGCCGGAGACCACTGACGCCGACCGCGCGGCGGTTTCCGCTGAACTCGGCATGACCGACGCGTGGCCGGTGATCACCGAGCCGTTTACGCAATGGATTGTCGAAGACAATTTTGTCGCCGGCCGGCCTGATTTCGCACGCGCCGGCGTGCAGCTGGTCGCCGACGTGACGCCGTTCGAGCATATGAAGTTGCGGTTGCTCAACGCCAGCCATTCGGCGCTGGCCTATCTCGGCTATCTCGCGGGCCATGAAACCATTGCTGCTGCGATGTCAGACGATCGCTTTGCGGCTTTCGCCCGCGGCGTGATGGAAGATGCCGCGGTGACGCTTTCGATGCCCGAGGGCACGGATCCAGCGGCCTACAGCGCCTCGCTGCTGCAGCGCTTTGCGAACCCGGCGCTGCGCCATCGCACCTGGCAGATCGCGATGGACGGATCGCAGAAATTACCGCAGCGGCTGCTGGCCACGATGCAGGACCGGCTGCGGCAGGGCCTGCCGATCGACACCCACGCGCTCGCGGTCGCAGGCTGGATGCGCTATGTCACGGCCAGCGACGAAAACGGCCAGGCGATCGATGTCCGTGATCCCCTCGCGTCGGAACTCGCGGCGATTGCCAGGGAAGCCGGCCCCGTCGCGGACCGGCTGGCACCGGCGCTACTGGACGTCCGTTCCATTTTCGGCGCGCTGGGAACCGATCCTCGCATGCGCAGCGCGGTCATGCGTGCGCTGTCACGGCTTTACGAACAAGGCGCACGTCAGGCCGTGCATGCTTGGCGGCCGGCATGAGTCGATCGGCGACGGCGGGGCAGCGATTACCGTGCAGCAAGATACAGTCCCACGACACGCTACAACGATCTCGGCGAGCCGCTTTGTCATTTCGGATGCCGGTGTTGGCCTAACGCTTTACAGCACGAGATCAAACTCGTTGAGGTTTGTGGCGTTGACGTGGATGCGGAATTCGGCGGCGCCGTCGCCATTGACGTCGCCTTCCAGGACATGGTCCGCGTAGCGCAGCTCGCCGGCCGTGCCGGTAAACGCGCCGCTGTTGATGTAGGTGAAGGCCTCGTTGCTGCCGGACGAATTTGAATTGGCGTCCATCGACGAGAGGTTGATGATATCGGCCTCGGCGCTGGAGAAATCGGTGATCCGGTCTTCCCGGCCCAGTTCGCTGTCAAAGAAAAATACGTACACAAATGTGTCTGCGCCGCTTCCGCCAGTGAGTAGATCGCCGCGATCGGCACCGGTCAGGGTGTCGTTTCCGGAACCGCCGTCGAGACGATCGTAGCCGCCGTTTCCCAAAAGGATGTCGTTACCTGATCCGCCGGTCAGCTGGGCGTCCGCGCTGGTGGCGGTGAGATTGTCATTGTAGTCGCTCCCGATCAGGTTCTCGATCTTGGACAGCGTGTCGCCTTCGGCATCGCCACCGCTTCCGGTGGCGGTGCCAAAGCGCATGTCGACGGTTACGCCGCCCCGTGAGGCGCTGTAGTCGGCGGTGTCGACGTCGGCGCCCCCGGCAAGCACGTCTGCGCCGATGCCGCCGATGAGGATGTCGTTGCCTTCATTGCCCCAGAGCCGGTCATTGCCTTCACCGCCGCGCACCACGTCGTTGCCGGTTTCGCCGGCGACGTTGTCGTCATCCTCGCCGCCGTCGAGCACATCGTTGCCTGCGCCGCCATAGAGATCGTCCTTGCCGCGGCCGCCAAACAGGTTGTTGTCGGCGCCATCGCCGATCAGCGTATCGCCGAAGCGGCTGCCGATCAGGGTTTCGATCGACCAGTACCTGTCGCCGGCGGCGTCGCCGAAGTGGCCCGAATTGTACCGGAGATTGACGTTGACGCCGGCCGCCGACGAGTCATAGCGCACGGTATCGATGCCGGCGCCGCCTGACATCAGGTCGGCGCCGCGGCCGCCCGTGAGGATGTCGGTGCCTTCATTGCCCCAAAGTCGATCGTCGCCGTCGCCGCCGGCCAGGTAATCGTTACCCGCTTGGCCGAACAGCAGATCGTCACCGTCGCCGCCATACAGGGAATCGTTGCCCGGTCCTCCGTACACGACGTCCCTGCCGGCGATGGCGAGGATGACGTCGTCAGCGCTGGTGCCGGTGATATGGTCGTCGCCCGTCGTGCCGTCGATGACCGCGTCGGGCGCCAGGATGCGCGCGTAGATTTCGTTGGAACCCGTCGTGGCGTTGAAAGCCGTCCATGTCATGACGACGCTGCCATCGGACAGCGTCTCCCCATATGGCGCTCGTTCGGTCAGGCCGACGCTCGAGTTGACGAGAAAGTCCTCGCCGAGCGGAAAGCCGTCGGGACCCAGGATACGCGCACGGATGTCATTGTCGCTGGTCTCGAAGTTGATCGATTCCCAGGCCACCAACACGCGTCCATCCGGCAGCGCCGTCGCCGTCGGTGAAATCTGGGATCCGTCGAGGCTTGAGTTCACGATGAAGTCGGAGACGACGACGCTTCCGTCTGCGCTCAGGATTTCGACCATAGACGTTGTCGTTGCTGGCGAAGTCAGGCTCCTGGCTGACCCAGGTCACGAGGATCGTTCCGTTGGCGAGGAGGGTGAGCGAGGCGTCGGTCTGGGTGCGTGCCGACGCGGGAACGACCTGGAAATCCGGCGCGCTGGTGGTGCCGTCGCCGTTAATGAAGCGGCCGAACACGGTAATCAGGTTGATATCCGGATCGACCGACGTCCATGTGACCAGCGCGCGTCCATCATCCAGCGCGAGCACGTCGACGTCGTTCTGGGTACCTGAGACGCTGGAATTGACGAGGAAGTCCGGCGTGAGCGGTGTGCCGTCGGCGCTGAGGATACGGCCGCGGATGTCGTATTGGAGGGGGCCGCCGCCGCTGCCCTCGTTCGAGGTCCAGGTGACGAGAATGCGACCGTCGGCAAGCGTTGCCGCCGACGGCGTGAACTGCTCGTTGACGGTGGTTGAATTGACGATGAAATCGGGGCCGCCGGTTCCATCGGCGTTGACGATGCGGCCGCGGATTTCGAACTCGCCGATGCTCGGAATGAAGGCGATCCATGCCACGAACGCGCTGCCGTTCGCGAGCGCGGTAACGGTGGGCGAGTTCAAGTCCTCCGTCGGCGTCGTGTTGATCAGAAAGTCGTCACCGGCCGGTGTACCGTCGGCCGCCAGAAATCGTCCGCGGATCTCTACAGCAATGTCGCCATCTCCCGCGACCAGGGAACACCACGTCACCAGGATGCGTCCGTCCGGCAGAATGGTCTGGCTGGGGTTCAACTGCGCGCCATCGCTGACTGTATTGACCAGAAACTCGGGTCCAAGGAATGCCATGGCGCTGCTCCACCGCTGTCGTCTGGAGCATGATCTGGAAAAGCGGGAACCGGATTTCCGAAGAGATCATGCTCGATGGAAACGTGGCGAGTTCCCACGCGCCGACGCTCGCGCCAAGCGGACGCGAAGATCGGTGATGTCTGTCGCCGATGTCGTATTCGAAGCGAGGGCTCACGCCGCAACAGCCGCGGGCGAACTCTCTCGAGTGATCGCGAAGGTGATCGTTCAATCAGTCGAATTTTGGGCGGGGGCACGCGTGCGTGCGATCATGAGTTATATGAGCGCCCTGCATGCATATTGATGTTGACAGTGCCCGCGCGGGCGCGCCGCCATACCAGCGTCACGCCCGACTCGAAGCGTTGTCCGCGGAACGCCACGATCCCCGCGCCACGAGGATCAGCCGCGAGCATCACATCGGCGGTCGATTCTTGGCCCACTCCGTATACTTCTTCGCCTTGGCGTGCGTTTCGGCGAAGTACTTTTCGTACTCATCGCCAATCATGATCTTGATGGCGATGCCCTGCTCCTCGAGCTTCTTCACGTGCTCGGGATCTTCCATCGCCTTCTTGAGAACGTCGCGCAGCCTGGCCACGAGCGGCGCTGGCATGCCCTTCGGACCGGCGACACCGCGCGTCGAGCTCGAGATCACCGTCGGAAAGCCGAGCTCCTTCATGGTCGGCACGTCGGGCATGAACTTGGAACGCACGTCATCCAGTCACGGCCAAGGCCCGCACCTCGCCCGACTGCACGCGCTTGACGATGCTGCCGACATTGTCGAACGCGACATCGATGTTGCCGGCCATGATCTCCTTGAACTGCGTCGCGCCGCCATCAAGATGCACGAGACGGAATTTTGCGCCCGGCGCCGCTTCCTCGGTCATCAGGATCGCCAGGTGGTCGTCCGACAGGATGCCGGTCGTGGCGGCGCGGATCGTTCCCGGCGATTTCTTGCTCGCGTCGATGAGGTCCTGCACGGTCTTGTAGGGACTGTCCGCCCTGACCCAGATCACGCCCGGATCCAGCACCTGGTTGATGATGGGCGTGAAGTCCTTCTCGGTGAAGATCGCCTTGCGGTCCGCATCGAGGATCACCGTATTGGTGGCGGGCAGGTTGATGAAGCCGATGTAATAGCCGTCGGGCTTCTGGCGCACCAATTCGGTCCATCCGATCTGGCCGCCGGCGCCGCCGCGGTTGACGATGACGATCGGCTGCCCGATCGCCTTCTCGGCGATGGATGCGACGATGCGCGCCGCGATATCGGTCGATCCTCCCGGCGGGAAGGCGACCATCAGCTGGATCGGCTTGTTGGGAAAGTCCTGCTGCGCCGTCGCAGCCCCGGTCACCGCAGCGAGCACAACGGCCGCAACGGAGAGGCATTTCGTGAGCTTGGGCATTTTCTGCATCCTCCCTTTATGGTTTCGAAATCTCACACTCTCGATTGCTGTCAGGTCGGCAGATGCCTCCCGGATTTCCCGCGGCGGCAGCCGCAGCGCCGAGGCAACGAGCACGATGCCTGCCAGCACCAGCAGCGTGAGGCAGAGCGGGCGCGTGAAGAAAATGGAGAAGTCGCCTGCCGACATCTCCAGCGACGTTCTGAGCGACTTCTCGAGGAAGGGTCCGAGAATCAGCCCCAGCACCAGAGGCGCGATCGGCATGTCGATCTTGCGCATGCCATAGCCGATGATGCCGCAGGCGATCATGACGCCGATATCGAACACGTTCTGCTGCAGGCTGTAGGCGCCGATGACGCAAAACAGCGAGTGTGCCGACGCAGACGTAAGCATAGGGCAGATGCAGGATGCGCGCCCACAGGCCGACGAAAGGCAAATTCAGAACGAGCAGCAGGATATTGCCGAGAAAGAAGCTGGCGATCACGGCCCAGACGAGATCCGGGCGCTCCTGGAAGAGAAACGGTCCCGGGGTGAGCCCGTTGATGATGAACGCGCCCATCAACACCGCAATCGTCGGCGAACTCGGGATGCCAAGGGTCAGCAGCGGAATCATCGCGGCATTGGCGTAGGCGTTGTTGGCGCTCTCGGGCGCCGCCACGCCTTCGATGGCGCCGTGCCCAAACCGCTCCGGCGTCTTCGACAGGCGCTTCTCGAACACATACGCCACGAAGGTCGGAATGATCGACCCGACACCCGGAATAAGCCCGAGGAAAAAGCCGATGCCGGTCCCGCGTCGCGATGGCGCCGATGGAGCGGCGCCACTCCTCGCGCGAAGGCAGCAAGGAGGCGAGGTCGGTCTTGATGACCTGGCGGTGCGGCTGCTGCGATGCCGAGCAGGATTTCGGCGACGCCGAACAGGCCCATCACGACGGGAATGAAGCCGAGACCGTCATAGAGGTTCGGAATGCCGAGCGTGAAGCGCGGAGCCCCGCGCACGGGATCGATCCCGATCATGGCAATCAGCAGCCCGAGCATCGCCATGGCAAGTCCGGCCAGCAGCGAACGGCCGCCGAGGCCGGTGATGAGGCAAAGGCCGACCAGCATCAACGCGAAGAATTCCGGCGGACCGAACTTCAGGGCGACCTGCGCGAGCGGCGGGGCGACGACGACCAGCGCAATGGTCGCAAAGATTCCGCCGACGAATGAGCCGATCGCCGCGATGCCCAGCGCGGTGCCGCCGCGGCCCTGCTTGGCCATCTGGTGTCCGTCGATACAGGTGATCACGGACGCGGCTTCGCCCGGCACGTTGATCAGCACCGAGGTCACCGTGCCTCCATACATCGCGCCATAGTAGATGGCGGAAAGCATGATGATGGCGCCGGTCGGGTCGAGCTTGAAGGTCAGCGGAATCAGGATTGCGGTGCCGGCGGCAGGCCCGAGGCCGGGCAGCACGCCGATGAGCGTGCCAAGCACGCAGCCGATGAGCGCGAAAGCGAGGTTCTGCAGGCTGAGCGCCGCCGTCAGGCCCGCCATCAGATGCGCAAGCGTGTCCATCGCGTGCCCTGCCTCACACCCCGAATTCGCCGATCGGCAACGGCACCTTGAGCCAGTGGTAGAAGACGTGGAACACGCCGAAGCTCCCTGCGAGCGCCGTCAGCGCGATGGCGATCGGCGACCGCGCGCCGAGAACGAGCAGCACTCCCACGATGAATGGCAGCATGGTCAGGCGGTAGCCGAGGGGCTCGAACAGGACTGCAGTCGCCGTCAGGGCAACGAGTACGCCGATCGCCTTCAGCGCCATGCGCCGGTCCGGGGCAGGACTGAGGCGCCGCCTTCGGCTGTCCTTGCCAGTGTCACCTGCAACAGGATCGCGGCGGAGAGGACCGCACCGATAAGGCTGAGCCAGAACGGAAAGAAGCCGGGGCCCGGGCCCAAGCGCATCGGTCAGCGAATAGCCAAGGGACGTCACGAGCGCGGGCACGAAGATGCCAAGCAGGCAAAGGCAGGCAACTTGCCAGCCCAATTTGAGAGCCCTGCTGCCGCTGGTCGGCATGGCTTCCTCCCCTCCCGCCGGCTATCGAGCATCCCTGGTGCGGCTCTGCTCAGGCCGCTTCCTTGGACTGTGTTGACGCTCTTTCTAGCAGGCAGCGCGGATCATCTCGCAAACCTCGCGGGATTACCAGCCAGCATTCGGTACGGCCGCTGCCATCCGGACGCTGATGACCGTTAGCCTACTTCGCTCTCTACCGCGAACCGATTCACTCGACCCAATCATCGCTCGCTCCAGCACTACAGATCAGCCTCATCCCCTTCAAGCTGGCATGCCCGTTCTTGCCGACGATGATGTGGTCGTGCACGGAAATCCCGAGCGGCGTGGCGATGTCGATGATGGCTTTGGTCATGTGGATATCGGCCTGCGACGGCGTCGGGTCGCCGGAGGGGTGGTTGTGCACCAGGATGATGGCGGTAGCGGATAATTCCAGCGCTCGTTTTATCACCTCGCGCGGATAGACCGGGGTGTGGTCGACGGTTCCGGTCTGCTGCATCTCGTCCGATATCAATTGATTGCGCTTGTCGAGAAACAGGATGCGAAACTGCTCCTTGTCGGCGAACGCCATGCCGGTGCGGCAATAGCCGATCACGTCATTCCACGACGACAGCGCAATGCTCCGCTTGATCTCGCCCTTGGCGATGCGGCTTGCCGCGGCCGCGATCAGCTTGAGTCTGATGATCGACGCGTCGCCGATGCCGTCGACTTCGCGCAGCCGCGCGTTCCGGCGCGTGGATCACCTCGGCAAACGAGCCGAATTTCTTCAGCAGCAATTTCGCCAGCGGTTTGGTGTCGCGCCGGGGCAATGCGGGAAACAGCGCCATCTCCAGCAGCTCATAGTCGCTCAGCGCATCCGGCCCGGCGCTGTAAAAGCGCTCGCGCAGCCGCTCGCGATGGCCGTGATAATGCGGCGCCTCGGCGGGTTCGGACGGGTCCTGGTTATCGCTGGTCTTGGCGGGCATCGGCGGTAAGCATGCCGTGCCGGTCAGGTTTTGCAACCGCGAATTGCCGGGCGCTGCCGATTTGACTGAAAAAAGGCGCCGTGCGAGGCACGGCGCCTTCGGTCGTTTCACATCAGCCCGGCAGCGTCACGCCTTGACGGCGGTGAACGCGTAGCCGTTGCCGTCTTTCGCCAGCGTGCCGACATTGGGGAAGCCGAAGTGATAGCCGGCGATCATGCCCTTTTCGGCGATCACGCGATCGAACAGCTTGCGGCGCGTGGCCTCCGCCAACGGAGCGTCGCTGTCGAACATAGAGATACCAGCCCGGGTTCTTGACGAACAGCTGATGGATGGTGCTGACGTCGCCCTGGATGAACAATTGCTGGCCGCCCGACGCCACCAGGAACGACGTGTGGCCGACGGTATGGCCCGGCGTCGCGATGGCGCGCACGCCGGGCACAACTTCGGCGCCGTCGGCAAATTGCTTGATGTTCTTCCAGGTCGGGAAGGTCGACTGAATGCGCCGCACGCCGGCGCGAGCGCCTTCCGGGAGCTTCTCCACCAGCGCCGGATCGGTCCAGAACTTGTATTCGACCTCGGGCATCAGGATTTCCGCATTCGGAAATACCTGCGCGTTGGTTTCCTTCACCCACAGCCCCGAGATGTGATCGCCGTGGAAATGCGAGATCACAACCGTGGAGACAGCAGCGGGATCGAGCCCGGCCGCCTTCATGTTGTCGGCCATCTTGCCCACGGTCGGCGGGCCGTTGCCGCCAAATCCGGTATCGAACAGGATGACCTTGCCGCCGGTCCTGATCGCGGTGACGGTGAACGGGTTGTCGAATTTGTCCGGGCCGATGCCGCCAGCGATCAGGGCCTTCTTGACGTCGTCCAGCGCGGCGTTCTTGACGAAGCCGTCGGCGAGGACGCGCTCGACGCTGCCATCGTGCAGACTGAAAACCTCGATGTCGCCGACCTTGTATTTGAGGCTGTCGGCGGCGCGCTGCGCCTGCGCCGCGCCGATAAACGATACCGGTCCCTTGAGGCCGAAAACGAGTGCGGCCCCTGTGGTTCCGATAACCAGATCGCGACGTGAAATCTCGAACATGCCTGCCTCCCTTGATGTTTCTCATCGGAGCCTCTCACAAGGAGGACGATGTCTCAACGATCTACACCGGGGTGTCCGGACTATTCCTGTTGCGATTTATTCTCAATGACAGCCGCCGTCGCGGGGCCTATTGATCGTGCGAGGCTCTTAATGCCGGCGTTTGTGGCCTGAATTCGAAGGAAATGCAGATGGATAAATCCGCGGGGGAAAATATCTTCGCCGAAGAAATCATGATCGCCAGCGACACGCCTGACATCGAATTGTTCGTCCGCAACAAGCGCCGCGCCGACCTGACGAGCTTCTCTTCCGAAAAGACCATCCTGTTCGTCGCGGGATCGACCTATCCCGCTTCGACGACCTTCGACCTTCGGCTGGCTGACATGTCGTGGATGGATCATCTCGCAAGCGGCGGTTATGACGTCTGGCTCGTCGATGTCAGAGGTTACGGCAGTTCGACGCGGCCGCCGGAGATGGCGGCGCCGGCCGCGGACAACGGGCCCACCGTCCGCACGGAGGTGGCCGTCCGCGATATCGCGGCGGCGGTCGCGTTCATCCGGTCGCGGCGGGGCATCGGGAAGATCAACCTGATCGGCTGGTCGTGGGGCACCACCCTGATGGGCCGTTACACGACGGACCACAACGCTGATGTCAACAAGCTCGTGCTGCTGGCGCCGCAGTGGATCCGGGAATCGCCAAGCCTCGCCGACCCCGGCGGCGCCATCGGCGCCTATCGCATTGTCGAGAAATCGGCGACCAAAACGCGCTGGCTTCATGGCGTCCCGGAACACAAAAAGGCAGAGCTTTTGCCGGAGGCGTGGTTCGAAGCCTGGGCCGACGCTACCTTCGCAAGCGGTCAATCAGGCCCGGGGCCCGGTCAATTGATGGCGCCCAACGGAACGGTGCAGGACACCCGCGAATATTGGGCATCGGGCAAGCCGCTGTACGATCCCGGTCGCATTACCGTCCCGGTACTGATCGTTCACGGTGAATGGGATCGCGACTGCCCGATCGAAATGTCGCGTTCCGTGTTTGACAGACTCACATCCGCACCGTACCGGCGCTGGGTCGAAATCGGCGAGGGCACCCATTCGGTTTTCCTGGAGAAAAACCGCTGGCAGGTTTTCGACGCGGTGGATGGTTTTCTCGGCGAGCAACCGAGAGGTTGAGACAGGCCGATGCTTTAGGAAATTCGAGCTCAGGCCGCCGGCGGCTTCTCGGCGTGCCGTTGCGACAGCGTGAATATCTCGACGCCATTGCCGGTGACGCCGACCGAATGCTCGAACTGCGCCGACAATGAACGGTCGCGCGTCACCGCGGTCCAGCCGTCGGACAGGATTTTGACGTGCGGCTTGCCGAGATTGATCATCGGCTCGATGGTGAAGAACATGCCGGGCTTCAGCGTCACGCCCTCGCCGGGCCGGCCGACATGAATGATGTTGGGCTCGTCGTGGAACATGCGCCCGAGGCCATGGCCGCAGAAGTCGCGCACCACGCTCATGCCCTGCGGTTCGACGAAGCTCTGGATGGCGTGGCCGATGTCGCCGGTGGTGGCGCCGGGTTTCACCGCCGCGATGCCGCGCATCATGGCCTCGTAGGTCACCTCGATCAGCCGCTCGGCCTTGCGCGCGATCGGGCCGATCGCATACATCCGGCTGGAATTGCCGTACCAGCCCTCGACGATGAAGGTGACGTCGATGTTGACGATGTCGCCTTCCTTCAGCGCCCGGTCGCCGGGCATGCCATGGCAGACCACGTGGTTGATCGAGGTGCAGGTCGAATAGCGATAGCCGCGATACATCAGGGTGGCCGGATAGGCGCCATGGCTGAAGGCGAAGTCGCGCACGAAATCGTCGATCCGCGAGGTCGGCACCCCCGGCTTGACGATATCGGTGAGTTCATCGAGGCATTTGGCCACCAGCGCGCCTGCCTTGCGCATGCCGGCGAATCCACCCGGTCCATGCAGCTTGATGGCCGCGGCGGTCGTGATGCCGATCCTCGGTCGGCTCGGCGACCTGGTCGGTCGGCGGCGGGTGCTGACCGCCGCGCTGCTGGTGTTCGTGGCCGGCTCGATCGTCGGGGGAGTCGCACCCACGATGGAGATGGTGATCGTCGCGCGGGTGCTGCAAGGACTGGGTGGTGGCGGTCTGCTCATCGTGGTCCAGGCGGTGGTGGCCGACATCGTCGCGCCGAGCCGGCGGGCGCTGGTGCTCAGCGTGATCGGCGCCGTGTTCGCGGCCGCGGCCATCGGCGGTCCGGTCGTGGGGGGTGGGCTCACAGACTCGGTGGGCTGGCGCTGGGTGTTCTGGATGAACGTGCCCCTCGGCCTCGCCGCCGCCGTCGCGGTCTGGCGCTGGCTACCCGCCTCATCCGGCGCGCGCCGGTCGGTTCGGGTCGATCTGCCGGGGACGTTGTGCTTGGCGGTCGCGGTGGTGGCGGGGGTACTGGTGCTCGTCTGGGGCGGCACCATGTTTGCCTGGGGATCTCGCATCATCTTGACCCTCGCCGGACTCGCGCTGGTGGCGATCGCCGCGTTGGTGACCATCGAACGGCGCGCCGCCGAACCGATCATGCCGCCGCGGCTGTTCCGCAATCGAGCCTTCGTGTTGGCCATCGGCGCCGGGGCGGTGGTGGCCGTGGCGATGTTCGGCACGGTCAACTACCTGCCGACCTACCTGCAGATGGTGCACGGACTCTCGCCGACCCGGGCCGGGATGTTCATGCTCACCCTGGTGGCTGGTCTCGGCGCTGCGACGGTCGTCGCCGGCCGAATCGTGCAGCGCACCCGCCGCGCGAAGCCGTTGCCGGTGGTCGGTGCCGGTTTGATGGCGGTGGCGCTGATGCTCGGCTCCCAACTAGAACCGACAACACCGCTGCCGGTGGTGGGCCTGGGCCTGGTGCTGCTCGGCGCGGGGATCGGTTGCGCCTGGGAGGTCCTGGTGATCGTGGTCCAGGACCTCGCTCCGGTCGACGACCTCGGCGCCGCCACCGCCGTCAACGGCTTCGTCCGTGAACTGGGGGTGCTGGTCGGGACCGCCTGGGTTGGTCGGCTGTTCACCTCGGGACTGGTTGATCGGCTGGGCGCGCTCGATCTCCCGCCGGAGCTCACCCCGGCCGCCGTCGGCGCCCTCTCGCCCGAATCGCGCGTCGAGGTGGCGCAGGCGTACGCCGACGCGTTCAGCTCCGGTCTTCGGCTGGCTGCTGCCGGTGCTCCTCGTCGCCACGATCGGGCTGATGCTGATCCCGTCCCGGCGGCTCGCCGACCAGCGGGAACCCGTCCAGGCCGAGGGTCGCCTAGGCTCGCGGCAAGCGACAGGAGCTTGATGAGCACTCGACCACGGTTCTCCGTTGTCGTCCCGGCGCACAACGAAGCCGACACGCTGCCCGCCGCTTTGGCCTCGTTGGCAGCGCAGCGCTGCCCGGCGCCGTACGAGGTGATCGTGGTGGACAACGCCAGCACCGATGCCACGGCGAGCGTCGCGGCCCGCGCCGGAGCGACCGTCGTGGCCGAGCCCCGGCTCGGGGTCTGCCGCGCCCGCCAGACCGGGGTCGTCGCCGCGCGCGGCGAGATCGTGGTCTCCACCGACGCCGACACCACCCTGCCCGCGGACTGGCTGGCCCGGATCGAGGCGACCTTCCAGGCGCACGATGCCGCCGGTACGCCGGTGGTCGCCGTGGCCGGCCCCTGCCGTTACGTCGATCCGCCCTGGTGGGCGGCCATCATCCCGCCGCTCTGGTTCGCCGGCATTGCGGCGCTGGCCCCGGCCGGTCGCGGTGTTCCGCTACATCACCGCAACCAACGTAGCCTTCGTCCGGGACCGCTTTCCGGGCTACGACGTCTCCCTGCACCAGGGCGGCGACGAGATGGACCTGCTCCGCACGTTGCGCCGGCTCGGTTCGGTCGTCTGGGACCGGGACCTGATCGTTGACACCTCATCGCGCCGGATGAGGGAGGGACTGCCGTACACAGTCCTGGTGTCGTACGGCTACTACTACGTCGGTCAACGACTCCGGCGCCGCTGCTCGGCCGATCCGCCATCACCCCAGCGCCGACCGTCCGGACCGCGGACACGACGCGATCGGCCCGCCGCCGCCGGCGGTGGGGCCGAGTCACGCTCGGCCTCCTCGGCGGGATCATGCTGGTCCGGATCGGCCAACGGCGCTCGGCCCCGCCGACCGAAAGCCGCCAGAGCCCACCGGATAATCCTCTGATGGCTCGCATTCTCATTCCCTGCACGCCGCTGCAGGGCCATCTCCAACCTGCCCTGGTTGCCGGCCAGGCCCTCGGCGGCCACGGGCACGACGTCGACGTGCTCACCGCGGCGGACTGTGAGCCGCTGGTCCGGGAGCACGACCTCGGCTTCCGGCCCCTGCCGGCGGAGGCCGTCGGTCGATCCGCCGGCCGACTGAACACCGCCGGTCTGACGGTCCCCTGGGTACAGGCCCGGCGCGAGGTCATCGCCCGGTTCGTCGATCCGCTGCCCGGTCAGGCCAACGCGCTAGTCGGACGCCCTCGCCGCGGTCGACTACGACGTCGTCCTGGCCGACACCGCGCTACCTCGGGGTGCTGCCGCTGCTGCTCGGTCCTGGCGGAGCGACGTCGCGTCCGGCGGTCGTCGGTCTCGGAGCCACCCCGATCTCGGCGGTCAGCGTCGACGCCGCCCCGTTCGGGTCCGGCCTGCGTAACGCCGACACCCGCTTCGCGCGGCGGCGGAACCGCCAGGTGAACTGGCTGCTTCACCGGGGGCCGCTGAGGCCCATTCACGATGCTCTGGACTCGGCCCTGGCTGAGTTCGGCGTGCCCGGGGGAACGGTCGACTTCTTCAGCCTGCTCGGACACTTCGACCTCGTCGTTCAGCTCAGCCTGCCCGAACTGGAGTATCCGCGGCGGGAGCTACCGGCCACCGTGCACTGCACCGGCCCGCTGCCCGTCCCGGCCCCGACCCGCTGGATCCCCCCGGTCTGGTGGCACCGGCTTGATCAGGCCGAAGGCGTGATCCACGTGACCCAGGGGACGGTCGACAACGCCGATCCGCGGCGCCTGATCATGCCGGCCGTGCACGCGCTGCGGGGGAGCGGGCGGGCGATTGTGGTGACCACTGGTCGCAGCACCTCCGGGGCGACCCGGGACGCCTTGAACCAGCTGCGCTCCGAGCGGGTTCACGTTGCCGACTTCGTCCCGTACGACGCCTTGCTGCCCCGCACCGATCTGATGATCACCAATGGCGGCTGGGGTGGCGTTCAACAAGCCGCCCGGCACGGCGTACCGGTGATCGTGGCCGGTCGAACCGAGGAGAAGGCCGAGGTCGGTGCCCGGGTGGCCTGGTCCGGACTGGGCCTCGACCTGCGCACCGGGACCCCGAGCCCCGCCCGGATCCGGTCGGCGGTCGACACCGTGCTCGGCCTCGATCGCTATCGGCGACGAGCGGCGGAAATAGCCGCCGCGGCCCGCAGCCGGCCGGACCCTCTGGTTGGCCTGGTGGCCGCCGTGGAGGACCTGATCCCGGTGCGCCCGGATCAAGCCGGCCATGATCCGTCGGCCCGGGACCTGGCCGTGTGGGCCAGGATCCTCGATATGACCGGCCCCCACATTCGGGGCGGGATCTCGTGACCGACATCGGGCATCACCATCAGCTCGGCCCCCTTGATCAGAGCCTGGAAGGCCTGTCCGTGTTCGAGCGGAAAGACCGGGTCTCGCTCACCGTGGACGATCAGGGTGGGCACGGCGATGGAGTCCAAGCCGCCGTTGCGGGGTCCGTCGACATCGATCCGAAAGTGGTTGACCAGCGCCGACTCGATTGACCGGGTACGCAGGACGTCCTCGCGCAGCAAGCTCCGGGTGCTGGGTTCGTCGAACTGGGCGGTGCCACCTTCGTACGCGTGCATCACCTCGACCAGGAAGTCGACGATCTCCTCGACAGTGCCGCCGGCTGGTTCGGCGGGACGGCCGCGAGAAATGAGGCTGACATGCCCGGCAGCGGGATGCCGTCGGCGCCTTCACCGGGCGTGCTGCCGGTCAGCATGAGGCTGGCGACGCGCTCGGCGTAGTCGATCGCCACGATCAGCGCAACGCCGCCGCCCATCGATCGGCCCACCACGTGGGCCTGATCGATGTGCAGGACGTCGAGCAACCCCACCGCGTCCTGAGCCAGATTGCGCAGCCCGTAGGTCGGCTCGCCCACCGGCCAGCTCGTCGCCCGGCCCTTGCCCGCTGGTCGAACCTGATCACGTAACGGCCTCCGGCAGCCAAGCCGGCGCAGAACTCGTCCGGCCACCCCATCATCGACGCGCCCGCGCCATGGATGAGCAAGATGGCGGGGTCCACGGGGTCGCCGAAGATCTCGACGCACAGACTCACGCCGTTGGCGTCGACCATGCGCTGGGTCATCGGACAACCTCCGCTGGTCGTACGGTCGGAGCGCTGACGCTCGGCGCAGGATGGCCCCGGGTACCGCGAGTCGCCAACACCGAACCGGCGATGACCAGCGGGAATCCCAGCACCACGCCGGCCAACCCGACGACCAACCCCCACGCTTGCTCCCGGCGGAGCCGCTCGATACCGACTCCGGCGGCGATGACGATCGCCAGCAGGGGAGTGATCGCCACCAGCAGTCCGGTGGTGGCGCTGGTCAGCCGGATCTCGGCATGGCCGAGGAGTCACGTCACCGAGGCGTTTCGAGCCATGGGCATCGGCCGTCGATTGTCGGAAGAACTGGACCTGGTCGCCCGCGACGCCGGTGACACCGAGATGGTCGTCTCCGCGACACCATCAGAGAACACGGTGCGCTTCTATCTGAGTCGCGGCTATGAGCTCATGGCCAACCATTGCCGGAGTTCTATGAACTCGAGCCCGAGGACGTGCATCTGAGCAAGGCGCTTTTGAGGGCCGGCCCGCAACCTCGCCTTAGATCCCAGGGTGGCTGTCCTAGTCAGCCGATCCCTGGATTTCTGACGCTCGACGCCCCGAAACGGCCTCAAATTCGGCGTGTCGCGGCGTCGAGCGTCAGTTTCTCGGGCTGAGGTGTCTCTCGATCGCCTGTCGGGCGATGTCGAGGATCTCGCTCCGTCCCGGGACCGGCTCGAATGGGCGGACGACGGCGACTGGCGAACGGTCCGGGGTCAGCGCCGCCAACTGCCGGCTGGTGGTCGGGGTGGCTGGCGCATCGGGGGCGACGTCGGCCGCGGCTTCGATGACCTCGGCCGTCTCCACATCGCCCAGCCGCCGCAGCAGAATCGCCAGGTTGCGCAGGGTGATCCATTGGTGGGTCCAGTAACCGGTGCGCGCGAACAGCTCGATCGCCTCGCGATAGCCGGCCAGGGCCTCCTGCTCTCGTCCGTCGATGGCGCGCAGGGTGAACAGTCCGATGGTGGCGACTCCGACGACGAAGGAGTCGCCAGCCGTCCGTCCAAGGGTCATCGCTTCGAGGTAGCGCGGCTCGGCCAGATCCGGGCGGTCGGACAGGTTCTCGATCTCCGCCTGGTAGTAGTTGGCCCAGGCCAGCCTGGACGGCGAGGAGGCCACGGCCAGCCATTGGTCGTTCAAGGCTCGGGCGCGGTCGAGGTCACCGGCGTAGGCGCTCGCCAGCGCCGCCAGGCCCAGGAAGCCGTGTCGCTGCTGGGCAACCGCGTCCGGGGCGAGACTGTGCTCGACCGCCTCGTCCCAGGCGCCCCGGGCCAGCGCGGTCACCGCCAGGGCGTGCCGGCAGTGCCGCACCCCGTCGCCACCTTCGGCGAGCCCTGCGCGGGCGTACTCCTCGGCTCGGTCGCGCTCGCCCGCGGCGTAGGCGGCGTACGCGGCCGCGCCGAGCACCGCGGCCGCGTGGGGCCGACCGCGGAGTCACGGGGTCCTCCGCCAGCTCCTCCGCCCAGCCCCGCATCTCGACGAGGTCGCGGGTCATCACCGCGTCGAACAGGCACGCGACGATCGCGGCGGCGTCCTCGACCAGGCCGCGATCGCGGGCGATACGCCACGCCGCGCGGAGGTTCGCCAGCTCCCGCCGCAGGGTCGCATCCGCTTGGGCTTCGGCTTGGGTGGCCGCGGTCGGTCGAACCAGCGGGTCAGGCCGACCGCCCAGCCGACCAGCCGGGACGCGGCCGGTGTCGGCCTCCCCGGCCGCGGCCAGCCGGTCGAGCCCGAACGTTCGCAGCGTCTCCAGCATCCGATAGCGGGTTTGCTCCGCGCCGGCGATCTCGGCCTGGATCATGGAGGCGTCGACCAGCCGGGCCAGGATGGTGTCCACGTCGACGGTGCAGGCCGAGGTCGGTGGCGACGTACTCGGCGGTGTCCAGGTCGACGCCGTCGACGAAGACGGCAGGTGCCGGAACAGCCGCTGCTCGTCGTCGGTGAGCAACTGGTAGGACCACTCCACGGTCGCCCGAAGGGTCCGGTGCCGGGCGTCGATGCTGGGCTGGCCGCCGCCGAGCAGATCGAGTGCGCGGTCGAGCCGGGCGCTGCAGATCGGCCAGGGAGAAGGTGGAGAGCCGGCCCGCGGCGAGCTCGATGGCCAGCGGCATCCCGTCGAGCCGGCGCACGATGTCGGCGACCACGTCGAGGTCGGTCGGCCGGACCGAGCCGGCCGCACTCGGGCGGCGCGGTCGAGGAACACCTCGACGGAGGGAGACCGGGCGGCATCGGGCCGCTCCCGCGCGAGGGAGTCGGGAGCGGGCGCCAGCCGGAAGACGTGCTCCACGGCCAGCCCGAGCGGCTCCCGGCTGGTGCCCAGCACGGTCCAGTCGGGGCACCCGGCGAGCACCGCGCGCACCAGGTCCCGCGCCGCGTCAGCAGGTGCTCGCAGTTGTCGATCACGACCAGCAGCCCCGGTCCGTCACCGAGCACGGCCGAGCAGGCGGCGAGGACGTCGCCCCGCGGCTCACCGTCCAGGCCGAGCGCGCGGCCAGGGCGTACGGGACGGCGGCCGGGTCGGTCACCGGCGCGAGCAGCAGCACCGTCAGCGGTCTCGGCCCGCGCCGGCCATCTCCAGGGCGAGCCGGGTCTTGCCGACCCCGCCCGGGCCCGACCACCGACACCAGCCGTTCGGACGCGAGCAGCCGGTGCAGCGAGCGCGACCTCGGCCGTCACGCCCGAACAGCCGGGTCGCCGGGCCGGGCCGGTCGGCGATCCGGCGGAGAGCCCGCGCGACCGGCGGACGCCCGCCGGCCATGTCCCGCTCCAGCTCGCCGCAGCGCCGGCGACGGGTCCAGCCCGGTCTCCTCGGCCAGCCGGCGCCGGTACTCCCGCCCGCCCGCAGCGCCTCGCGGGGCCTGCCCGCCGCCGGCGAGCGCCCGCATCTGCAGCCAGCACGGCCGGCTCCCGCAACGGGTCCTCGCCGAGCGACGCCGCCGCCCGCGTCCAGCACCGTCTCGCGCCTGCCCGGCTACGACCGCGGCGGCGACCAGCGCGTCGGTCACCTCGCGGTGCAGCTGTTCGCAGCCTCCACCGCGGCCGCGATCGGCGCGACGTCGGCGAGGTCGGCCGAGCACCGGCCCGCGCCACAGCGCGTCCGCCTCGAGCAGCGGCGCGACGCCCGCCGGGTCGAGTTCGAGCCGGCCGCGCGGCGCGCGGCAGCGCCCGGGCCTGACGTCGAGGTCCAGCCCGTCGAGCGCCCAGGCGTAGCCGGTAGCCCGCCGGGTGCGTGACCAGCCGGTCGCCGGCCGGGCCGAGCTGGCCGCGCAGCCGGGAGATCAGGCTGTGCAGGGCCTGCCGCGCCGATTCCGGGCGCCTCGTCCGGCCACAGCGCGTCGCACCAGCTGGTCGACGGTGACGGTGCGGCCCTCGGCGAACGCCAGCAGCGCGAGCACCGCGCGGCGTTTGGACCCGCGCACCTCGACCGGCCCGCCGTCCACCACCAGGCGCAGCGGGCCGAGCACCTCCACCCGCAGCCGCGCCGGCTCGTCCGTCCCCACGGGCACAGCATGCCAGGCGGCTGTCAGCGCGCGCGAGCAGCGCGTGCAAGCGCCGGCGGCCACCGTTACCTCGGCCGGACCACGCCGGCCGACACGAGAAAGGACCGAGACCGTGGACCACGACAAGCTCAACGCACTGCTCGGACAGTTCGTCGGCCGACATGGGCGCGACCGGCTCGGCCGGCCTGATGGCGATCGGCAACCGGCTCGGCCTCTACCCCTCGCTGGCGGAGGGCCCCGCCACGCCGGAGCAGTTCGCCGAGCGCACCGGCTGCCACGCTCGCTACCTCACGGAGTGGCTGCGCAACCAGGCCGCCGGCGGGCTACGTCAGCTACGACGCCGGCTACCGGCGAGTTCTTCCTGACCGACGAGCAGGCCTTCGTGCCTGGCCGACCCGAACGGCCCGAACATCTCCGCGGCTTCGTCGCCGTGCTGGCTACCTCCGCGCCGAACCGATGATCACCGAGGCGTTCCGCACCGGGGCGGGCGTGGGCTGGCACGAGCACAACGAGGACGTGTACGTCGGCCCGACGCGTTCTACCGCCCGGGCTATGTCGCCGACCTGGTCCCGAACTGGATCCCCGCCCTGGACGGGGTCGAGGCCAAGCTGACCGCCGGCGCCCGGGTCGCCGACCTCGGCTGCGGGCTCGGCTCGTCGTCCATGCTGTTGGCCCAGGCGTACCCGCAGCAGCGTCGTCGTCGGCTCGGACTACCACGCCGAGTCGATCGAGCTGGCGCGCAAGAAGCGGCCGAGGCCGGCGTGGCCGACCGGGTCGCCTTCGAGGTCGCCACCGCGCAGACCTTCTCCGGCTCGGACTACGACCTGGTGACGACCTTCGACTGCGCTGCACGACATGGGCGACCCGGTCGGGGCCGCCCGCCGGGTCTACGAGGCGCTGGCCCCGGACGGCACCTGGCTGCTGGTCGAGCCGAACGCCTCCGACCGCGTCGAGGAGAACCTCAACCCGGTCGGCCGGCTCTTCTACGCGGGCTCCACCTTCCTCTGCGTGCCCAACGCACTGTCCCAGCCGGGCGGCTACGCGCTGGGCGCGCAGGCCGGCGAGGCCGCGATCCGCGAGGTCGTCAGCCAGGCCGGGATTCACCCGGTTTCGCTCCGTGGCGCGCAGTCCGTTCAACCTGGTCTACGAGATCCGTCGCTGACCGATTCTGTAAATGCTGCCTGAGCCTGTCGAAGGTAGGGCTTACCCCGTTTGACGGACACGCGGTTAGGCGGCTTGTGCCGTTTGGGTGTGGAGCTGTTCGTACCGTACTGGGCTCATCATGCCGATGGAGGAGTGGCGTCGGGTCCGGTTGTAGCGTTCTTCGATCCAGGCGCCGACGGCGAGTCGGGCTTCGGCTTGGGTGGGCCATTGTCGGCGGTTGTAGAACTCGGTTTTCAGGGTGGACCAGAACGACTCGGCGGCGGCGTTATCCCAGCACACTCCGGTCCGGCCGACCGACTGCAGCACCGGCAGATCGGTGCAGGCTGTGGCGAGCTGTTCGGAGGTGTATTGGGTGCCGCGGTCGGCGTGGAAGATCACCTTGGCGGGCAGGTCGCCGCGCAGGGTGACTGCCCGGCGCAGCGCGGTCTCGACCAGGTCGGTGCGCAGGTGGTCCTCGACAGCCCAGCCCAGGACGCGGCGGGAGCAGCCGTCGCGGATCGCGCACAGGTACAACCAGCCCTCACCGGTGGCCAGGTAGGTGATGTCGGAGGTCCACACCCGGTTCAGCTGGCCCTGGTCGAAGCGGCGCCCGACCAGGTCCGGGATGGGTTGCGGGTCGGGCCCGGGCTGGGTGGTGACCGGGACGAAGCCGCGCGGGCTGATCCCGACGATCCCGGCGTGGCGCATCAGCTTGGCCACGGTCTTGCCCGACACCTGTTCCCCGGCCTCGCGCAGGTCGGCCAGGATCCGCGGCGACCCGTAGGTGTGGTCCGACGCGGCGTGGTGGGTGATGATCTTGGCCGTCAGGTCGCTGCGTCGCTGCGCCGCCGGGCTCGGTCCGGCGGCGGCGCGCGCTGCCCAGTCGTAGTAGCCCGACCGCGACACCCCCAGCAGCCGGGCCATCCGAGCGATCTCGAAACCGTTCACGTTGTCGGGGCTGGCCTTCTCCGCCGCCATCAGCTGGCAGTCGCTCTACCGGTTCTGATTCTCGGTGGCGAAGAAGGCCGCGGCTTTTTTCAGGAACTCCCGGTCCATCTCGCAGCTCAGCGTTCTCCACCCGCAGCCGCGCCAGCTCGGCCCGCTCGCGTCAACATCCACCGCCGGCGGCGGGTTGTCCTGATGGGGCCCGCTCAGCCGCCACCCACCGGCTCAGCAGCTGACTACCAACCCCAATCTCCTTGGCCACATGCGTGACCGGCCGCCCGGTGTCGATACCACCAGGTGGGCGGCCTCACGACGATAGGCGGGGGTGTAACGCTTCCTTCTTCCCCCGACATAGGAACATCCTCTCCGTAGAACACGCGGCTCTGCGATCAAGGTGTCCGTCAAACGGGGGAAACCCCAAAGGCCCTTCGACAAGCTCAGGGCACATTGCGGGCTCATTGCTGCCTGAGCTTGTCGAAGGCCCTTCGACAGGCTCAGGGCACATTGCGGGCTCAGGGCACATCGCATTGCTGCCCTTCGACAGGCTCAGGGCGCATTGCATTGCTGCCCTTCGACAGGCTCAGGGCGCATTGCGGGCTCAGGGCGCATTGCGGAGATGATGCTCAGAGATGTCCAGCCAGGGAGGTTCCGTGTCGGCCGCTATCGACGACCTGCGCGTTCGATTGACCGACGACCTCAGTCGCCTCGCCGCCGAGCGTGAGGTGCCCGGGGTGTCGGTGGCGGTGCTGATCGGCGACGACGTCCTCGAGGCCACGTGCGGGGTGATCAACACCCGGACGGGCGAACCGGTGACCCCGGACACCTTGTTCATGATCCAGTCCATCACCAAGGTGATCACCGCGACGCTGGTCTTGCAATTGGTCGACGATCAGCTGGTCGGGCTGGACGACCTGGTCAGCGATCACCTGCCCGGATTCCGCACGGCCGACCCGGAGGCTGGGGCCCGGTCACCGTGCGCCACCTGCTCACCCACACCGGCGGTTTCGAGGGTGACCTGTGGGCGGCGACGACGTCGGGGGAGGACGCCCTGCAGCGCTTCGTCGAGGATCTGGTTCGCCATGCTCCTCAGCACAGCGCCCCGGGCCAGCGGTTCTCCTACTGCAATGCCGGATTCGGCGTACTCGGCCGGCTGATCGAGGTCCAGCGCGGGATGACCTATGAGCAGGCGCTGCGCCGGTACGTGGCCGAGCCGCTCGGGATCGACGAGGTGGCCTTCTCCGCCGACCAGGCGCTGGCCTTCCGTACCGCCATCGGTCACGTCCGTCCCGAACCGGGAGGGGCCCAACGCCCGCTGGTCAACTGGGCCGTGATGCCGCCGTCGAACCCGGCAGCCGGAAACCAGTTGGCGATGTCCGCCCGCGGGCTGCTCGCCTTCGCCCGGATGCATCTGGCCGACGGCCGCGCGAAGGACGGCGGTGTGGTGTTGTCCGAAGCGTCGGCCCGGCAGATGCGCGAGCGACAGGTCAGCCACCCGGCGATGCATGGATCGCAGAGCAGCCACGGGCTGGGGTGGTGGCGGGAGCGCGGTGAACTGGTCGAGCACGCCGGCGGCAACCTCGGGGTGCTGGCCCTGTTGCGGATGGCTCCCCGACACGGGGTGGCGGCCGTGGTGCTGACCAACTCCGACGCCGGTGGTGCGCTGATCGAGGACATCGTGGAGCCGTTGTTCGGCGATCTGCCCGGGGTCACCCCACCCGAGCGGGTTGCGCCGGGCGATCATCCCTCGGTGAGTGACCCGCGGCCGTACCTCGGCCGCTTCGCATCGCGGGTCGCCCAGAACACCATCGAGGCGATGACGCGGGTCGACTCTGGCGAGTCACCGCTCCGCAGCACGAGAGCCTGGAGATGTGGCGACGAGCCGGGACCACGATCGGAACCCAGGTCGAACGCCGCGAACTCCGGTTCCTGGGCGACGATCGCTTTGTCATCCTGGACGACAATCAGGCTCCCGCCGGTCAGGTGGAGTTTCTCGAACGCGACGCTGAGGGTCGCGCTCGCTTTCTCTACGCGGGTGCTCGGGTTACTCCGCGCGTCGACTGACGGCCGCTGACCGGAGCCGATGATCCGTACCGGGACGGGACTACCGTGAAGATCGTGGTCGTTGCCGAAGGAGTTCACCGTGCGCAAGCCTGAACGTGATCGCGCTCAGATCGAGGCCGGAGACGGTCTGCGGATCCGGGAGCAGGACGATCATGCGGCCGGGGTGAAGGCGGTCGCGATCTCGATGAAGCGGTCGTTGGACCAGATGGGTCCCCGGCGTACGACCAAGACCCTGCGCCGGCTCAATCAGGCTGAAGGATTCGACTGCCCGAGCTGTGCCTGGCCCGACCCGGAGGTCGGCCACCGACATACCGCCGAGTTCTGCGAGAACGGCGCCAAGGCGGTGTCGGAGGAGGCCACCAAGACCCGGGCCACGCCGGACTTCTTCGCCCGACACAGCATCGCCGAGCTCGACGCCCAGACCGAGTACTGGCTCGGTCAGCAGGGGCGCATCACCCACCCGATGGTGAAGTGGGCGGGCGCGAGCCACTTACACCGAGATCTCCTGGGACGCCGCGTACGGCCTCATCGCGGATCAGCTCAACGGCCTGGCCCACCCCGACGAGGCCCTGTTCTACACCTCCGGTCGGACCTCCAACGAGGCCGCCTTCGCGTACCAGTTGTTCATCCGGGCCTTCGGCACCAACAACCTGCCCGACTGCTCCAACATGTGCCACGAGTCGACGTCGGTGGCGCTGGCCGAGACCATCGGGATCGGCAAAGCCAGCGTCAGCCTGGAGGACGTGCACTCCGCGTCGCTGCTGGTGGTGGCCGGCCAGAATCCGGGCACCAACCACCCCCGGATGCTGTCCGCCCTGGAGACGGCCAAGGACCGCGGCGCCAAGATCATCGCCATCAACCCGCTGCGGGAGCCCGGCATGGTCAACTTCCGCAACCCGCAGCGGCCGCGCGGCATCGTCGGCAAGGGGACCGCCCTGGCCGATCTGCACCTGCCGGTCAAGATCAACGGCGACCTCGCGCTGTTCCAGGGGATCGGTTCGCTGCTGGTCGAGTGGGATGCCATCGACCACGACTTCGTCGACGCTACGCGCACGGGTTCGCGGCCTGGCGGGAGCACGTGCTGGCGGTCGACTGGACCCGGATCGAGACCGCGACCGGACTGACCCGGGCGCAGATCACCGAAGCCGCGCCAGATGATCGCCGACTCGCCGGCGACCGTCTACTGCTGGGCGATGGGTCTGACCCAGCACCGCAACGCGGTCGCCACGATCAAGGAGATCGCCAACCTCGCGTTCGCCCGGGGCGATATCGGCAAGCCGGGCGCCGGGCTGCTGCCGGTGCGGGGCCACTCCAATGTGCAGGGGGACCGCACGATGGGGATCTGGGAGCGTCCCCCGCAGCATTTCCTCGACCGGCTGCAGGCCGAGTTCGGCTTCGACCCGCCCGCGCGAGCACGGCTACGACACCGTCGACTCCATCCGGGCGCTGCGGGACGGCAAGGCCCACGTGTTCATCGGGCTCGGCGGCAACTTCGTGCAGGCTGCGCCGGACACCGAAGTGACCGCCGACGCCCTGCGCAAGGCGCGGCTGACGGTGCACGTGTCGACCAAGATCAACCGCTCGCACCTGGTCTGCGGCGAGATCGCGCTGATCCTGCCGACGCTGGGCCGGACCGAGAAGGACGTACAGGCGTCCGGCGAACAGTTCGTCTCCGTGGAGGATTCGACCTGCTCGGTGCATGCCTCGCGGGGACCGCTGGAGCCGGCGAGCGAGCACCTGCGGTCCGAGGTCGCCATCGTCACCGGGATCGCGGAACGGACCCTGGGCGATCGGCACAACATCGCCTGGCGGAAGATGCGGGACGACTACCGGGTCATCCGCGCGCACATCTCGCGGGTGGTTCCGGGTTGTGAGTCGTACCAGGTCTCGGTCGACCGGCCGGGCGGGTTCGTGATGCCCCATCCGCCGCGAGACAGCCGGACATTCACCACCCCGTCGGGCCGGGCCGAGTTCACCGTGTCCCCGGTCGAGTTGTTGCAGGTCGGCCCTGGTCAGCTCGTGCTGCAGACCCTGCGCAGTCATGATCAGTTCAACACCACGATCTACGGCATGAACGACCGCTACCGGGGCATTCTCGGCGGCCGCCGGGTGGTGTTCGTCAATGCCGATGATCTGACGGCGCTCGGGCTGACCAACAACCAGCAGGTCGACCTGATCGGGCACTGGGCCGACGATGATGTCGTACGCCGGGCCGACGGGTTCCGGGTCGTCGAGTACGACACGCCACGGGGCTGCGCGGCGGCGTACTACCCGGAGACCAATGCTCTGGTGCCGCTGGACTCGACCGCGGAGGGCAGCAACACCCCGACATCGAAATCGGTGATCATCTCCATGGTGCCGGCCAGTGCGACGCGTGCCGAATCCGGAGTCGACCGGGGATGACGCGATGGATGCCACCGGCTCGGACGATCGGCACAAGAGCGAGCCGGAGCCCCTCCACCTCTCCTGATCAGGATCGGCGGTCGAGGATCAGATCAGCGGCGCGGGCGATGACCTGATCGCGGGTCCGGTCGGGATGGTCGGCGGCGAGGAAGTGTTTGCCGATCGCCAGGCAGAAGGCCAGCAGGCAGCGGGCCTCGACCTCGTCCGGGTCGGTGCAGAAGCTGCTGATCGCGTCGCGGGAGAGTTGTATGCGTCGGTTGTCGACCCGGCGGAGCCGTTGGACACTCCCGCGTCGCGACGGGCCCAGTCCCGGATGGCCAGGTCGATGGGGAGCAGCCGGTCGCTGGAAAAGGTGAGCTGGCCGGCCAGTCGCATCTGGTCGACGATGTCGCCGCCCTCCCGCTCGATCCGGTCGAAGACGTCGTCGATGCTCTCCCGCTCCCAGGTGTCGAGCATCTCGCTCAGCAGCGCGTCACGGTCGGCGAAATAGCCGTAGAAGCCGCCCTTGGTCACGCCGAGGGCCTTGGCCAGGGCCTCGATCCGGACCGCGTCCACCCCGCCCACCGCCAGCGCGTGCAGGCCCGCTTCGACCCAGTTCTCGCGTGGCGTACGCAATGCCCCCATCGATGACCAACCTTCGTCGACCCCATTGTACGGTGGCGTATAACGGAGTTACCCTGACCTTGAACGAACCGTATAGGGCGAGCGAAGGACGGTAGCGGTCGATGAGACTCCCGAACTCCGAGCACACCGCCCGACCGTGGCGGATCCACGACATCGCGCCCGATTTCCAGATCGAGGACGTGTGGGCGTACCGGACCCCCGGCGCCGGGCCGGATGACTTCCCCGACCTGTTGGACGCGCTGCGCGCCGCCGGCGGGCTCAACGAAAACCCCGCAGTCGTTCGGTTCCTGTTCGCCGCGCGCTGGAAGCTCGGCGCCCTGTTCGGCTGGGACCGGTCCAAGCAGGGTCTGGTGGGGCGGGTCGACACGCTGTGCGACCGGCTGCCCCCCGACCTGCGTCAGGACGTCGCTGGCGATCCGGTGCCGCACACCCCGTTCACCATGGTCTACGAGTTACCCGATGAGGCCGCCATCGAGCTGGCCAATCAGACCGTGCACGACATCTGCCACCTGGGCTGGGTGCCGACCGAGACCGGCGAATACGAACTGCGGATGGCGGCCCTGGTCAAGCCCAACGGACGGTTCGGACGGCTCTACCTGGCCGCCATCAAGCCGATCCGCTACCTGATCGTCTACCCGGCGCTGACCCGGAAATGGGAACGCGCCTGGCGGAACCGTCACGAACTGTCCCGACGCCGGCCACGGCCAAGAGCCCGGAGAAATCAGTTGATCACCTGGGCCGGCCGCCTCATCGTGTTCTACGGAGCCGCCCACACCCTCGGCGCCTTGACTGCGGAGGGCGCCGCCCGCCATGCCCCCACCTGGTTCAGCGGAGAGTTGTGGGGCGAGGACCTGGCCGCCATGACCCCGGCCATGAGCGCGTACTGGCTCAGTGTGAGCAGCTTCGGGCCGCCGATGATCCTGCTCGGGCTGACCGTGCTGTGGCTGGACCGCCGCGGGATCACCCCGCCGGCGTTTCTCGCCTGGGCGTTGGGCGCCTGGACCGTGCTCGATACCGCACTTGCCGGGCCCGGCGTGGGGCAGAACCTGATCCTGCTGGTCGCTTCGGGCCTGCTGGTGGCCGGGATTCGCCGCGCGGCGGATCGAGACCGGTCAGCCGACGGAGGCGTTGAGGACGCGGATCGGTTGTCCGGCCATCCAGGCCAACGTGTCTTCGACCGCCCCGGTGTAGGCGATGCGCAGTGACCGCTGGGAGACGAAGCCGGTGTGCGGGCTGAGGACCGTGCGGGGCGTGGCCAGAAGTGGGTGGTCGTGCGGCAGCGGCTCTACGTCGAACACGTCGAGCCCGGCGCCGGCGATAGTGCCGGCGTGGAGGGCGTGGACCAGGGCGGCCTGATCGACGATCGGTCCGCGCGAGGTGTTGATCAGGTAGCCCTCGACCCCGAGGCGTTCCAGTTCCTCCGGCCCGATCAAGCCGCGGGTACCGTCATTCAGCGGTACGTGCACGGTGAGGATCTGGCTCCGGTCGAGTAGCTCACCGAACTCGACCCGGGTCGCGTGGTGGGCGGCCGCTCGCTCTGGGGTGAGGTGCGGACTCCAGGCCAGCACCTCCAGGCCGAACGCGTGGGCGATCGTGGCGACCTGCTGGCCGAGCTTTCCGAGTCCCAGGATGCCGAGGGTGGAGCCGGCCAGGTCCATCGGTACGAATCGTTGCCATTGGCCGTCTCGGGTCCGGCGGTCTTCGCCGCAGGTGTCGCGGACGACGGCGAGGATGAGCGCCCAGGTCAGTTCGACGGTCGAGGTGGGTACGAGGTCGGTTCCGCTGACCACGATGCCCAGCTCGGCGGCGGCTTCGAGGTCGATGGACTTGTTTCTCATGCCGGTGGTGATCAGCAACTTGAGCTGGGGGAGTCGCTCGAGTAGGGCCCGGGGGAACGGGGTGCGCTCGCGCATGGCGACGACCACGTCGTAGCCCTCGAGCCGGGAGGCAATGTCGTCGGCGTCCGCGAGGTGGTCCGGATAGCTCGTGACCGTCCCGTCGGGTCCCAGGGCCGACCAGTCGGCCACCGTGAGCGCCACGGACTGGTAGTCATCGAGAACGGCGACTCGAGGCCCCGAACTGCGGTTAGCGGTGATCACTCGTCTGCGGACTGGCGTTGATCATTTGCCTCACCCTAGCGATCCAGCCCGACGGGACCGGTGTCCTTGAGGCTGTCCAGCACTTCGCCGAAGGCCAGTTCGGCGGCTCCGGGGACTCGCACCTGGCGGTAGCCAACCAGGATGCGGCGTTTCTGGACGGTCTTGCCCAGGGCGATCATCCGCACATTGGGGTGTTGGTTGGCCATGGCGGTGCGGGGGATGAGGGCTACCCCGAGTCCGACGCTGACCATGGCCTGGGCCTCGGCGTAGTCGTTGGCGTAGAAGGCCACCTTGGGTTCGAATCCCGCGCGCCGAGAGGCGCGCCGCATCACCTCGAGGACGGGGTGGTCGTCGGCGCGCAGGATCCACTCTTCTTGGGCGAGGGCACGCATGGCGACCTCGTCGGCGTCGACCAGTGGATGGTCGTGGGCGACGACCAGCACCATCGGGTCGTCGAACAGCTTGCTGACTCGCAAAATGTCGTTGGTGATCCGGTCCCAGGAGAAGTCCCAGAGCAGAGAGAGGGCGACGGTGCCCTCCTCCAGAAGTCTGATCAACGTGTCCCGCCGGGCGCTGTGGACTCTGAGCTGGATGGACGGGTAGCGCTGTTTGAAGGCGCGGATGGCGATCGGCAGGAAGGAACTGGCCACGGTGGGGAAGGTGCCGATGTCGAGCTGACCCCGCTTGAGGCCGGCGACCTCGTCCAGGTCTGATCGGGCCGCGTCCAGCTCGCGGAGGGCCCGTCGGGCGTGGCTGGCCAGGATGTGCGCCGCCTCGGTGGGCTCCATACCGCGCGCGTGCCGTTGCAGCAGGGGCAGCCCGACCTCGACCTCCAGGCGCTTGAGTTGCTGGGAGACGCCGGACGGGCTGAAGTGCAGTTGGTCGGCCGCGGCGGTAACCGAACCGGTCTCCATCACCGCCAGCAAGACCTTGAGTCGAGGCAGATCGTACATAGCTGGGGACCTCCTGTGATTGAAGCGTTACTTCACGATACTGCATCTGACTTCAGAGCCATCGTTCCCGCGTAGAGCCCGGTCCGGGGCGATTCGCGGCTACGGGAGCTGGCCAGTCACCGTCGTTCTCCAGTGAAGCAATGCTTAACGGCTGAGAAGAAAATGTAACTGGTGGTTCAGTCTTCAGGCCCTTAGATTCCCGTCAACAGCAACGATGACGGGAGAAGATATGGACCAGATTCCAGCGGTCTGGATGCGCGGCGGTACGAGCAAGTGCTGGGTGTTCCTCGAGGAGGATCTGCAGCACCCGACGCTCACCGTCGATGAGGTCTTGTTGCGATTGTTCGGCAGTCCGGACAGTCGACAGGTCGACGGAGTGGGCGGGGGGACTTCGACCACCAGCAAGGCCGTCATCCTGCGGCGCTCAGACCAACCGGGCGTTGACGTCGACTACACCTTCGCCCAGGTCGGCATCACCGAACCGCTGGTGGATTGGGGCAGCAACTGCGGCAACTGCTCAGCCGTGGTCGCCCCGTACGCGGTCGCCGCGGGCTGGGTTCCCGCCGTGGAGCCGCTGACCACCGTCCGGGTGCTGAACACCAACACCCAGCAGCTGATCATCCAGCAGGTCGGGGTACGCGAGGGGGCCATCGACGAATCCCCCGTGCAGCAGATACCTGGCGTGCCCTTCCCCGGACCGTCGGTCCGGATGGGGTTCCTGTCCCCGGCCGGCCGCACCACCGGGCAACTGCTGCCGTCCGGGTCCGCGACCGACAACCTCGTGGACGGCGAATCCTTCCTCGAAGCCACGCTGATCGACGCCGGTGCTCCGCTGGTGCTCGTGCGGGCCACCGATCTCGGTCTGACCGGTAACGAGTCGCCCGCCATCCTCGATGCCCGGCCCGACCTGTTGGCCCGACTCGACCGGCTGCGTCGCAAGGGCGCGGTGGCCATGGGTCTGGCCCCGACCGAGGATGCCGCGGCCCAGGCCATCCCCAAACTGGCCGTCGTCGCGGCCCCCGCACCCGGCGACCCGGGCCAGATTGTCGTGCGGATGCTCTCGATGGGCCTCACCCATCCGGCTATCGCCATCACCGGCAGCATCGGCATCACGGTCGCCGCCTCGACCCCCGGCACGGTCGTGCACGACCTCGCCAGCCCCCGGCGGGTCCAAGACGAGTTCGACATTTCCACCCCGGCCGGCGTCGTTACGACCTGGTCCGGCGAACACGACGGCGAATCCGTCGTCGGCGCAGTCCGCAGCTATCGCCGCCTCGCTCAGGCGACGTTGCCGCTGCCCACCCGCGCAGGCCAATAACACTCTCGAGGAGGAGAACGAGGATGAGCACAACCATGCCCACGCCAGAGACACCCCTGGCCCCGGATCCTGTTCCATGGCAGGACCCACCCGCCTATCCACGCCGAAAGTTCCTCGCCGTGATGGGCGGCTTCGGCCTGCTGGCGGCCGGCGCCGCCGTATTGGCCGGAGACCTACTCAGTCCACCCGCATCCACCGCCGATGGCGACTTCGTCGGGGAGACGCTGGAGTTTCTGATCCCGCTCGCCGAAGGCGGCGGCACCGATACGTGGGCCCGCTTCATCGGCACCGAGCTCACCCACGCGCTCCCGGGGACGCCCGGCTTCGCCCCGACCAACGAGGCCGGCGGTGAGGGGATCACCGGATCCAACCACTTCTTCATCTCCGCCCGCGACGACGCCACGGAGCTCCTGGTCAGCACGGCCACCACGGTGGTTCCCTGGGTGCTGGGGCGCCGAGCGGTGAAGTATGACTTCGCCGAGCTGATCCCCATCCTGGCCAACGGCACTGGCGCGGTGGTCTATGCCCGGACGGCCGCCGGCGTCACCGGCGTCGACGATTTCGGTCCGGGCAAACCGCCCCTGCGGTTCGGCGGGATCACCGCTACCGGTCTGGATCTGACCACGCTGGTGGCGTTCGACCTCCTCGGCTGGCCGATTGACGCAGTCTTCGGCTTCGAGGGCCGTGGACCGGTCAACCTGGCGCTGCAGCGGGGGGAGATCGATCTGGATTACCAGACCACCGCCTCCTACGCCTCGGCGGTCGATGGACTGGTGAAGGACAAGTCTGCGGTCTTGCTCTTTTCGCTCGGTCAGCTCGATGAGGCCGGCGAGGTGATTCGGGATCCGAACTTCCCCGACGTCCCGACCGTCCTCGAGGTGTACCGGCAGCAGAACGGCGGGGAGCCGCCGGCCGACAAGCTCACCGCGTACGCCACCATGCTCGGGCTCACCTACACCTACCAGAAGGCGCTCTGGGTGCCGGCGACCACACTGGCCGCCCCGGTGGAGACCCTGCGCAGCACCGCCGAGGCGCTCGGCAAGAGCCAGGCCTTCAACGAGTCCGCCGCCAAAGTGCTGGGCGGCTACCCCCTCGATGCCAGCCCTGACCTCAGGGAGCGGATCGCGGAGGCGTACCAGGTGGACCAGACGACGCAGGGATACCTGCGGTCACTGCTGAAGAACTCCTACAACATCGTCGTGGACTGAGGTAGCTGATCATGCTTGAATCCGCACTGACGGCTCTCCAGTCGTTACTCGAACCTTCCCTGTTGATCATGCTCGCGATCGGCGTGCTCGCCGGTCTGGTGATGGGCCTGATCCCCGGCCTCGGCGGCACCGGCGCCGTGGCCATCCTGCTTCCGGTCACGTTCGGCATGGAGCCGGCCCAGGCGCTCGCCCTGCTGATCGGCGCGCTCGCCGTCGTGCACACCTCAGACACCGTTTCGGCGGTCCTGTTGGGCGCGCCCGGTTCAGCCTCGGCGAGCGTGACCATGATGGACGGCTATTCCATGGCCAAGAAGGGCCAGGCGGCTCGAGCGCTCAGCCTGGCCTTCTTGTCGTCCATGGCGGGCGGCCTGATCGGCGCGGTCGGTCTGACCCTCGCAATCCCGCTGGCCCGGCCGCTGGTCTTGTCCTTCGCCAGCCCCGAGCTCTTCATGCTCACCATTCTCGGCGTAGCCCTGGCCGCGGTCTTGTCCCGCGGGAACGTGATCAAGGGCGTCGGCGCCGGTCTGATGGGCCTACTGCTCGGCATGGTCGGTACCTCTCCGACCACCGCCGAGGAACGGTTCACCTTCGGTAGCTTGTTCCTGGGTGACGGGCTGTCCCTGGTCGCGGTCGCCCTCGGCATCTTCGGGCTGGCCGAGATCGCCAGCCGGGTCGCGGAACGCCGGACGAAGGCCGGCGACGAGGTTCGCCTCGGCGGCGGCTGGCTGGCCGGCATCCGCGAGTGGCTGACCCATTGGACCCACGTCCTGCGCGGCGCACTGATCGGCATCTGGGCCGGCATCCTGCCCGGCGTGGGCGCGACCGCGGGCACCTGGCTGGCCTACGGCCAGGCCGTCGCCACCGCCAAGGACAAGACCCAGTTCGGCAAGGGTGACCCCCGGGGCATCGTCGGACCGGAAAGCGCGAACAACTCCGTGGAGGCCGGCGACCTGATCCCGACCTTGCTGTTCGGCATCCCCGGTGGCGTGCCCTCGGCCATGCTGCTCGGCATGCTCCTCACCTACGGCATCCAGCCGGGGCCCTCGATCGTCACCGAGCACCTCGACCTGATGTACCTGATCGTCTGGTCGTTCGCCATCGCCAGCGTTCTGGGCGCCATCCTCTGCTTCGGCGCCACCCCGATGCTGGCCAAGCTGACCAAGGTGCCGTTCTCGGTGCTGGGCGCCGGCCTGCTGGTGATCATGTTCCTCGGCGCCTACCAGGAAGGCGGTCAGCTGGGTGACCTGTGGGTGATGCTGATCTTGGGCGTCGTCGGCTGGATCATGAAGGAGTCCGGCGTTCCCCGGGCGCCCTTCCTGATCGGCTTCGTGCTGGCCATCCCGATGGAGCGCTACTACTACCTGACCGACAGCCTCTACGAGGGCGTGAGCTGGATGACTCGACCCGGCGTCATCGTCTTCATGATCATCTTGATCGGGCCGATCCTGTGGCAGGTGTTCAAGTTCATCCGGAGTCGGCGCAGCACCACCAGCCACGCCGACGAAGGACACCGCCACGAAGAGGTCGACGCCGACGAGGACACCGAGATGCCCCTCCGGGACACGAATTGGTCCCTCGGTGCCGCCATCGGTTTCCTCGCCGTGTTCACCGTGGCCGCGATTGCCAGCCTCCAGTTCTCGCCCGAAGCGCGACTGATGCCCCAGCTGATCACCTTCGTCGGCATCGCGATGAGTGTCGCCCTGTTGGCCGTCGAGATCCGCACGCGGGTCCAGGGCCGTAAACGAACAGTCGGTGTCGGTGTGGTTCGGACCGCGCTCATCGCCTTTGCCTGGATGGCCGGCTTCCTGGTCCTCGCCGGGCTGCTCGGCTACCTGGCCGCCCTGCTGCTGATCGTGCCGGCCTTCTTGATGATCATCGCCCGGGCCCGGCTGCGCACGGTGATCATCTACACCCTGGTGCTCGCGGTCGCGGTCGCGGTGCTGCCCAGTCTGCTGCCGGTGGATCTGCCCACCGGTCTGGTCGGCTGACCAATCCATCCATCCGAAATCTCCTTCAGAACGGACAGAACATGACCATCATCTTGGCGTACGTCGAGGACACCGAGGGTGACGCCGCCGCCCGGGCCGCGGTGTCGGAGGCCCTGCTGCGAGCCGAACCTCTGGTGGCCGTCTCGGCCTCCCGCGATCAGCGGCTCGACCTCCAGCACGTCCGGCAGCACATCGAAGGGATCGCACCCGAGGCGGCGGGGCTGGACATCACCGCCGTCACGCCCGACCTGCATGACCCCAGCGACGCCATCATCCAAGAGGCGCAGCGAGAGAACGCCTCGCTGATCGTGGTGGGCATGCACCGGCGAAGCCGGGTCGGGAAGCTCTTTCTGGGCAGCACGGCGCAGCGCATCCTGCTGGAGGCGACCTGCTCGGTGCTCGCGGTCAGAGCCGACTCACCGTAACCTGGCGCGGTGACGGAGCGGGCCAGTGTGTGGCGGGCGCCCGGCATGCTGGACCTGGCGGTGCTGTCCGTCTTCGGGTTCAGCGGGTACGCCGCACTGCTGGCCACCGCGCCGCTGTGGGCCGTGCACGGCGGTGCCACGGCGGCCGGGTCCGGTCTGGTCAACGGGGTACTGCTGACCTTCACGGTGCTGGCTCAGCTGGGTGTACCCCGGGCTCTGGTCCGCTGGGGTACGGGTCGGGTGCTGGTGCTCGGGCTGCTGTTCCTCGGCGTCCCGGCGCCGGCGTACCTGCTCTCCGACGGGCTCGGCTGGCTGCTGGCGCTCTCGGCGGTGCGGGGTCTGGGGTTCGGCATTCTCACCGTGGTCGGATCGACCGTGGTGGCCCATCTCGCACCGCCCGGCCGTCGGGGGGCCGCGATCGGCGTCTACGGACTGGCGGTCGCGGTGCCCAACCTGCTGCTGTTGCCCGGGTCGGTGCCGATCGTCGATCGGTTCGGCTTCGGGCCGGTCTTCTGGCTGGCGGCGCTCCCAGTGCTGGGGGTGCCGTCGGCGATCCGGCTGGCTCGGGTGCTGCGCGACGCGGACGCTGAACGTCCGGCCGATCCGAACGCCGGTCTTCGGGCCAGCTTGTCGGCTTTGCGCGGCATCGTGGCGCCGACCTTGGTGCTGTTCAGCGTCACCATGGCCGGCGGCGCGGTGCTCACCTTCGCCCCGCAGTTGACCGGCCCCAACACCGCCGCGTTGGTGTTGTTGATCATGGGTTTGGCCGCCGCGCTGTCGCGCTGGCTGGTCGGCTCGCTGGCGGATCGGCGGGGCGCCTGGCCCTTCCTGGCCCCCATCCTCGCCGGTACCGCGGCGGCCATGGGGGTGTGCGGGTGGGCGGTGGCCCGGGAGTACGAAACCGTGCTGATCGTGGCGGCGATTGTGCTCGGCCTCGGCTACGGCGCGCTGCAGAACCTCACTTTGGTGGCGGCGTTCGCCGCCGTTCCCTCGGAGCAGATACCGGCCGCGAGCGCGGGCTGGAATATCGGCTTCGACGCCGGGACCGCGTCCGGTGCGGTGCTGGCCGGGGTGATTGCCACCGCGTACTCCTTCCCCGTGTCCTTCGTCACCCTGGGGGCAATCTGCCTGCTCACGGCCCTGGTCACGGCGGTGGCGCAGGCTCGCCGGCGGCTGGCTTCTCCGCCGCCGGAGTGAGCTGCGAAACTCAAACATTGCTATCGGCAAAGGAGCAGAGGATGACCGAGCGCAAGCCCTGGCACGGCGTGTTCGCCGCGGCCGCCCTGCCCTTTCACGACGACTACTCCGTCGACTTCGACAGCTACGCCGAGCATGTGGCCTGGCTGGCGGCCGCGGGCACCCACGGGGTGTCACCCAATGGCTCGCTGGGGGAGTACCAGACGCTGTCGGACGAGGAACGGGCGCGGGTAGTGACCACGGCGGTCGCGGCGGCTCCGGCGGGCTTCGGGGTGATGGCGGGCTGCGGCGCCTACGGCACGCTGCAGTCGGTGCGCTGGGCGGAGCAGGCCGCGGCGGCCGGAGCGCAGTCCATCTTGTTGCTCCCGCCGAACAGTTACCGCGCGGACCGCGAGGCCGTGGTCAATCACTACCGGGCGGCGGCGAAGGTCGGGCTGCCGATCGTCGCCTACAACAACCCGCTCGACACCAAGGTCGATCTGACGCCGGAGTTGCTGGCCGAACTGCACGGCGAGGGACTGATTGTCGCGATCAAGGAATTCACCGGTGACGTACGCCGGGCCTACCAGATCCGTGAGCTGGCGCCGGAGCTCGACCTGCTGGTCGGGCCGATGACGTCCTATTGGAGCTGGGTCTGGCCGGTGCTGTGGGCTGGGTGGCCGGGTACCCGAACGCGCTGCCGGAGACCTGCTTGGCGCTTTACACGTGGTCGACCTCGGGAAACGTCGAGGACCTGGAGTAGGCGTTGCCGTTGTACCGGGACCTGCACCCGCTGTTGCGCTGGGACTCGCGGACCGAGTTCGTGCAGGCGATCAAGCTGTCGATGGATGTGGCCGGTCGTAAGGGCGGTATCTGCCGACCGCCCGGGGTGGGTTGCCCGCGGAGATCCACGCGCGGATCGTGCAGGACACCGAGGCGGCGCTGGGCCGGGGCTACCGGTAGTGGTGACTGACCGGCTTCCCTACCTGAGCGGTCCGCACCTGGCGGACCTGGCGTCGGTCGACGAGTGCGTGGCGGTCTTGGAGCAGAGCCTGCGCGACGGAGCGATCGATCCCGAAGCGGACAGCCCGCGGTTGTTCAGTGACCTTCGGGCCGGGGAGTTCTTGATGATGCCCAGTGATCTGGGTGCCTACGCAGGGGTCAAGGTCGTCACCATCGCACCGGACAATCCGGCGGCTGGTCATCAGCTCCTCCGCCTGGTCATCGAGGTCGACGGGAACGCAATCGGTGCCGTCATCTTTGCCAATTATCACTCCCCTGGCGATCATCGGATCCGAGTCGGCCCCCAAAGAAGGTTACGCATCGAGCTCGGCGACGACGACTTGATCGTGCGTCCGCTCGACGCCCCCGACGAGAACCCCTGAGAGGTCAGGCCCCGCACCATGCAAAGTGACGCTACGAACTGCCTGGACTCCCACGCCGCTGCCCTCGACCCGGCCGACGCGCCGCGTCCGCGGCAGGAGGTCGAGATCCCCGCCGCAGTGCTCTGGCACGACGGAATGCCGCTGGCGCCGCAGCACTTCCAGGAGTCGTTCCGGAGGACGGAGCGGTTGTTCGACTTCCACCTCGGCCTCGTCGCTCCGTATCACTACGGCGTGACGCGCCTCGAGATCGACGGCGGGCGCCTCGGCAGCGGGGCGCTCCATGTCGACGTCGAGGCGGTGATGCCCGATTGCCTCCGCGCCCGCGCCCCCGCGGAGGCGCTCTCGATCAAGCTTGACGTCGCCGAGTTCCGCAAGAGGGTGC
>CAVUNF010000001.1:0-338295 GCA_963742695.1 uncultured Alphaproteobacteria bacterium | reverse complement strand
GGCCAGCGCGGACGCTCCGTGCTGCTGCTCGACAGGCGCGACAGCCGGGCCGAGAAGATCCGCATCTCCGGCGGCGGGCGCTGCAATTTCACCAACCTGCACACCACGCCCGGCGAATTTCCTGTCGCAGAATCCGCAGTTCTGCCGTTCGGCGCTCAGCGGCTACACGCAGCGCGATTTCATTGCGCTGGTCGAGCGCTACGGCATTGCCTGGCATGAGAAGACCCGCGGGCAATTGTTTTGTGACGGCTCGTCGCGGCAGATCATCGAGATGCTGCTGGAAGAATGCCGCAAGGCCCGCGCGCAATGGCGCCTGGGCGTGCGGACGTCGGCGATATCGAAAGACGAAGATGGATTTGTCGTCGTGACCGATCATGGCGAATTTCGCGGCCGGTCGCTGGTGGTCGCGACCGGCGGCCCCTCGATTCCGAAGATGGGATCGAGCGGCTTCGGCTACAGGATCGCCGAGCAGTTCGGCCTGAAAATCGTGCCGCCGCGCGCGGCGCTGGTGCCGCTGACCTTCGATGCCGAGCCTGCTGGCGCGGTTCAAGGACCTGTCGGGGATTTCGGTCGATGCCGTCGTCAGTTGCGGCAAGACCTCGTTCGACGAGGCCTTGCTGTTCACGCATCGCGGGCTCAGCGGTCCGGCGATCCTGCAGATCTCTTCCTACTGGCGCGAGGGCCACGATATCCTCGTCGATATGGCGCCCGGGATCGATGTGCTGGCCGCGCTGAAGGCATTGCGCCGCGAGCGCGCCAGGCAGGAACTGGCGACGGTGCTCGGCGAATTTGTTGCCGAAGCGGCTCGCGCTGGTGATTGCCGCTGCGATCGAAAGCCCGAAACGCCTTGCCGACTTCTCCGACGCCGCGCTGCGGAGGTCGCGGCCGCACTGAAGCAGTGGCGCGTCAGGCCCAACGGCACCGAAGGCTATCGCACCGCGGAGGTCACGCTGGGCGGCGTCGACACCTCGGAGCTTTCCTCGAAGACATTCGAATCCCGCTCGGTCCCGGGGCTCTATTTCATCGGCGAAGTGGTCGACGTGACCGGCCATCTCGGCGGCTTCAATTTTCAATGGGCGTGGTCGTCGGGAGTTGCGGCGGGGCGGGCTGCTTAGAACCCTGGGGATGAGGGCGATGGTGCCGCGGGCAACCGCCCAACCGGCCCCGCAAAAATTTTTTGGCGTCCCCTTGAAACCAAATCGGCCTTTGCTAATTTTTTTGTCGCCACCGCGAGGTGGGGTCCGGGCGCCCTTGGGGCCCGGACCGAGACGGGCACCGGATCGTGTCCGGTGCCGCTCGTAACCATCTTGCTCTTTGGAGGATTTGGCTATGCGCACTTATGACTTTTCGCCCCTCTGGCGTTCGACCATTGGCTTCGACCGCCTTTTCGACCTCGCCGAAACGGCCCAGCGGGCCGGCGAGGACAACTATCCGCCCTACAACATCGAACGGCTGGCCGAGGATCGCTACCAAATTTCGCTGGCGGTTGCGGGTTTTTCGCCGGACGAGATCTCGATCACGGCGGAGCAGAACGTGGTCACCATCGAAGGCAACAAGGCCGAGAAGGCCGAACGCGATTTCCTGTATCGCGGTATTTCGACCCGGAGCTTCAAGCGGCAATTCAGCCTGGCCGACCACGTCGAGGTCAAGGGCGCTGCTTTCGACAACGGTCTGCTGAAGATCGAACTGATCCGGGAGATCCCCGAAGCCATGAAGCCGCGGCGCATCGCGATCGGCAGTGCGGCTGCCGGCAACGTCCAGCAGCTCGAAGCCAGGGCAGCGTGACGCGTCGGCCTGAGCGAACATCTTGACGATGCCGCGCGCGACACGGCGCGCGGCGTCCCATCTTCGTCAATCAATGGAGGAGACCATGCGGCCGACGACCGCTTTCGACGATAATGTGTTCGACCTCAACGCGCTGCTGCATCCCGGCACGGTGTTCGATCATCCGAGGGACGTCGTGCGCACCCCTCGCTGACCACCAGCGAGAAGCGCGCCATCCTCGCATCCTGGGCATCCGACGCCAGCGCGATTGCCTCATGCCCCGCGCTGCGCGCGCCGGCCGGCCTCAAGGCGCCCGTGACCATCGATGAAATTCTGGAAGCGCTTTGCGAGCTCGACGGTGGACCGCGGCCGCCCGGCGGAAAACCCTTCCGCCTGCGCTCCACCGAACGGTGCCGCGCCGCGTAGCGGACCCCGGTTCAAAAATCCGGCTCTTCCTCGACCACCCGGTTCTGGTGGCGCAGATGCTGCCATATCGCCAGCGCGACCGAGCCCACCGCCGCCAGCAGCAGCCCGCCGGAAATCGGCCGCGTCAGGAATAGCCAGGGATTGCCGTCGGTCATGATCGCGCGCACCAGATTGATCTCGATCTGGTCGCCGAGAATGAGGCCGAGGATCAGCGGCGCCAGCGGAAAGCCGAGCTTGACCAGCCCATAGCCGACGACGCCGAACAGCAGCAGCACGTAGACGCTCTGCATCGTGTTGTTGAGCGCGTAGGCGCCGACCACGCAGAGCACCAGCACCACCGGCGCCAGCACCGCCATCCGCACCGAGGTCACGCGCAGCATCAGCGGCATCAGCGCGACGCAGATCAGCAGCATGCAGGGGTGCGCCAGGATGTAGGCCGCATAGATGCCATAGGCGAGGTCGGGGTTTTGCGAGATGAACAGCGGTCCCGACTGAATGCCGTGGATCGTCATCGCGCCGAGCATCACCGCGGTGACGGCGTCGCCGGGAATGCCGAACGCCATGATGGTCATCAGCGAGCCCGAGACATTGGCGTTGTTGGAGGCTTCCGAGGCGATGATGCCTTCGGGATGGCCCTTGCCGAAACGCTCCGGGGTTTTCGAGAATTTCTTGGCCTGGTCATAGGCCATGACGCTCGATGCGCTGCCGCCGATCGCCGGCAGGATTCCGATGATCAGCCCGACGATCGTGGCCCACGCCAGCAGGAACGGCTGCTTGAAGATTTCCAGGTTCACCTTGAGGTGCGAGAAGCGCTCGAGCTTGATCCCGACCAGCGATTGCATCGGCTGGCCGCGCGGCCCATTGAGCTTCTCCAGATCGGTCATGATCTGCGCGAAGGCGAAAATGCCGATCAGCACCGGCAGGAACGGAAAGCCGCCGCCGATGAACTCCGAGCCGAAGGTGAAGCGCGGCACGCTGCCGATCGGATCGTGGCCGACCACCGTGATCAACAGCCCGATGGCGGTCGAGAGCAGGCCCTTGAGCAGCGAGGATTCGGTCAGCCCCGCCACCATCGCCATCGCCAGCACGAACAGCGAGAAATATTCCCACGGCCCGAATTCCAGCGCGATCGCCGCCAGCGGTCCGGTGAGGAACACCAGGAACAAGGCGCCGAGCAGGCCGCCCCAGACCGACGCCCAGACGCCGAGCCAGATGGCGCGGCCGGGCTCGCCGTTGCGCGACATCGGAAAGCCGTCGAAGGTGGTGGCGATCGAAGCCGGCGAGCCGGGTATACCGAGCAGGCAGCAGGCGATCAGGCCGCCGGTCGAGCCGCCGACATAGACGCCGGTCATCGCCGCTAGCCCAGCCAGCGGATCGAGCCCGTAGGTGAACGGCAGCACCACGATGACAGTCATGGTGATGGTGACGCCGGGCAGCGAGCCGCCGATCACGCCGACGAATGTGCCGGCAAACAGCGGCAGCATGTATTTCCACTGCGCGATGTTGACGAGGCCGTGCCAGAGCAAATCGAGCATCTAAAAACCCGTCCATGCGCCGCGCGGCAGCAGCACCAGCAGGTATCGTTCGAAGACGAAATAGCTCACCGCGGCGGTGCCGAGCGCGATCGCCGCCAGCACGCCCCATTGCCGCGCCGTTTGCGGCCGGCCCAATGCCGCCTGCAGCGCGCCGACGAACAGCACCGTGGCGACGCGAAATCCCAGCAGCGGCAGCAGCACCACATAGAAGCCGACGATCGCGAATGCGATCACGACCAGGCGATAATTTCGCCGCGGCGCGTCGTCCGGTGCCGGCCACGACCGGCGCGCGCTTCATGAGGTCCTGCAGCACCAGCAGCGCGCTCGCGGCCGCCATGAAGGACAGCACGATGGCCGGGTAAAAGCCCGGCCCGACCGGAACGATGGGAAGGGACGGAAGCTGGAACGACTTGACCAGCAGCACCAGGCTGATCGCGAGCAGGACCAGCCCGGCAATTCCGTCGCGGCCGATGCTCATTTCTTGATCAGGCCGAGATCGGTCATGACGACCTTGTTCTCGTCGTCGGTCTTGGCGAGGAATTTTGCATAGTCAGCTGGCATTGAGGAACGCCACGCGGGTGCCTTGCAGCTTCATCGCCTGGGCGAAGCTCGGCTCCTTGATCGCCTTGGTGCAGGCCTCCTCGAGCTTGGCGCGCACCGGCGCCGGCGTCCCCTTGGGGACCAGGATGCCGCGCGCCACTTCGTAGACGATGTTCATGCCGAGCTCCTTGAGCGTCGGCACGTCGGGCGATTCCGGATCGCGCTTCTCGCTGGCGATCGCGATGAAGCGCAGCACGGCGGCTTCGACCTTGCCCTTCTGCGTCAGGTTGGCGTCGGTGAGGTTGATGTGGCCGCCGAGCAGCGCGTTCATCCGCGGCGCCAGGCCGTCATAGGACACGAATTTGAACTTGATGCCGGCCGCCTTCTCGATCATGGCCGGAAAGATATGGCTGGTCGAGCCGAGCGTGGCGCCGACCGTGATCTCGCCCGGCCGCTTCTTGGCGTCGTCGGCGAGCTCCTGCCAGTTCTTCCAGGGCGTCTTGGCGCTGGCGGTCAGCACCGAGGGCGTCGCCTGCGACCAGGCAGATCGGCTCGAAGTCGCTGTATTTGACGTCGCTGATGCCCGCGTAGAAGGTCAGATGGATATAGTCGTGCACCGCATAGACCGTATAGCCGTCGGGCGCCGCACCCTTGGCCTCGCGCGCGCCGACGGTGCCGGATGCGCCGCCGACATTGGCAACGACCACGGTTTGGCCGAGATGCTTCTGGAATTCGGTGGCGAACGGCCGGAAGATGTTGTCGGTATCGCCGCCCGCGGCCCATGGCACGATCATCTTGATGGGGCGGTCGGGATATTGCGCCATCGCGGGCGCCGACAAAGCCAACCAGCACACCGGTCAGCGCGGCAGCCCGGCCATCGTCACGAACGTCCTTGCCATCCGTCGTCTCCCTGTCGTTTGATGGGCCATTCAGGCTCTCGATCGGGACAGTAACAGCCGAGCCGCGCAGGGGAAAGCCCTGTGCGGCTTTCATCGCGGCTGCGAACCTGGCGCCTGGTTCGCCAGCAGGGCACTTGCCCACAGCTGTCCCTGCCTCAAGCCTCCTCCGCATAGCGACCAAGCGAAGCCTTGAGCATCTTCAGCATTTCGTCCCTGATCGGATCGCGTGTACCGCGCGTCCAGGCCGCCGCAAGCGGCAACCGGTTCATGTTGGACGCCTCGAGCGGGACATATCGGACACCGCGCGCCGCCATTCGGGACGTCCATCGCGGGACGATGGCAACGCCCAGTTCGGCAGCGACAAGGTTGACGATGGTCTGCTTTTCATCGGCAAGCTGGACCACCCGCGCATGCAGTCCGGCCTGGGCAAACAGTTTCATGGTGAGATCGTGGCTATGCGGACGCGAACGGCGTTCGGGCACGATCAAAGGCTGCTCGGCGAGATCGGCAATGGTCACTCGTTTTTTCGATGCGAGCGGATGACGATCGGAAACGGCGACCACGGCTGTCTCGTGAAACAGAAACAGGAATTCAAGCCGGCTATCCGGCTTCTCCGGAGGGCGCACCAGGGCAAGGTCGAGCCGGCCGGAGATCAGCCGCGGCAGCAGCCGGATCGTCTTGTCCTCGGTCAATTTCACCGTGACATCCGGCCGCCGCTTTCGAAAATCGTGAAGCAGCATCGGAAGCAGCCCGGCAGCGGCGCTGTCGATCGCGCCGACCCGGATGGCCGCGGCCTGCTTGCGGCCCCCGGAGTGGAACTTGACCGCAAGATTGTCAGCCTGCGCGAGCAAGCGTGCGGGCTTCCCTCAGGAGGACGGCGCCATCATCGGTCAGCGTCACGCTGCGCGTCGTTCGCGTCATCAATCTGGTGCCGAGGTCGTCTTCGAGCAGCCGGATGTGGCGCCCGAGCGCGGAGGGCAGCATTTCGAGCCGCTGGGCCGCGCGTCCAAAATGAAGCTCCTCGGCCGCTGCAACGAAACAGCGAAGCTGGTGCAATTCCATGTCCCGTCCTCCTCGCGGCCGATTATATCAAATATTTGTATAATCATATGCCGATTGCAGGTGCGCGACACTTGGCCGTAGCTTGGCCGACGTCGCTGAATCCAAGGAGCGGAGCCAGCCAACCAATAAATTCTGCAGGGAGTGACCACATGCGTTTCAATCGTCGCACGATGCTTTCCGGCGCCATCGCTGCCGCGTCGATATGGGTGTCGCACGCGGCCATGGCGCAGACCGCCTATCCGACCAAGCCGATCACCATCATTGTTCCGGCCGCGGCGGGGGGCCCGACCGACACCGTGGCCCGCCTGATCGGGGAATCGATGGGCAGAACCCTCGGCCAGACCATCCTGGTCGAGAATGTCGGCGGCGCCGGTGGAACGCTCGGCATGACGCGGGTGTCGAAATCGGCCGCCGACGGCTACACGCTCGCGATCTGGCACATCGCGCACGCGACCGCTCCGGCGCTGTACGATTCCATCAAGTACGATGTCGTCAACGACTTCGATCACCTCGGCCGCATTACCGACGTGCCGATGACGCTGGTGTCGAAGGCGACATTGCCGGTCAATAACGTCACCGAAGTTCTGGCGTGGATGAAGTCCAACAGCGACAAGGCCAGCTATGGCCACGCCGGCATCGGCTCCGCCTCGCATCTGTGCATGCTGATGCTGCTGAAGGAGCTCGGCCTGCAGATGAACGGTGTTCCCTATCGCGGCACCGGGCCTGCCATGAACGACCTGCTCAGCGGCCAGTTCGATCTGATGTGCGACCAGACCACCAACACCACCAACCAGATCAAGGAAGGCAAGATCAAGGGCTTCGCCGTCACGACAAAAGCCAAGGTCTCGTCATTGCCCGATTTGCCGACGCTGGATTCGGGAGCCGTCAAGGGTTTCGAGGTCTCGGCGTGGCACGCTCTGTGGGCCCCGAAGGGATTGCCGAAGGAAGCGACCGACAAGACTGGTCCCGGCCCTTCAGGCAGCACTGAAGGACCCCAAGGTCATCGAGCGGTTTGCGAGCCTCGGCACCGAGCCGGTCAAGGCGGATCTGGCGACGCCGGCGGCACTCAAGGCCTATCTCGAAGCCGAAGTGCCGCGCTGGGGAGCCGTGATCAAGGCTGCAGGCGCGAAGGGAAACTGATCATGAAGACCTACGCCATTGCAGCCATCCCGGGCGACGGGATCGGCACCGAAGTCATTGCCGCCGGCGTCGAGGTCCTGCATGCGCTGGCGCAGCGCGACGGCAACTTCAAATTCAAGGTCGACGACTTTTCCTGGGGCTCCGAGTACTACAAGCAACACGGCATCATGATGCCGGAGAATGGCCGCGACCAGATCAAGGACCACGACGCCATTCTGTTCGGCTCCGCCGGCGCGCCTGATGTGCCCGATCACATCACGCTATGGGGCTTGCGGCTCGCGATCTGCCAGCCGTTCGATCAATACGCCAATGTCCGGCCGACCCGGATCCTGCCCGGCATCACCAGCCCCTTGCGCAACGTTCACGGCAAGGAGCTCGACTGGGTGATCGTCCGCGAAAACTCGGAAGGCGAATATGCCGGCGTCGGCGGCCGCGTGCACAAGGGGTTGCCGCTCGAAGTCGCGACCGACGTCTCGATCCTGACCCGCGCCGGCGTCGAGCGCATCATGCGCTTCGCTTTCAGGCTGGCGCAGTCCCGGCCGCGCAAGCTGCTCACCGTCGTCACCAAATCCAACGCCCAGCGCCACGCCATGGTGATGTGGGACGAGATCGCCGTCGAGATCGCGGCCGAGTTCAAGGACGTGACCTGGGACAAGATGCTGGTCGACGCCATGACCATGCGCATGGTGATGAAGCCGGAAACCATCGATACCGTGGTCGCCACCAACCTGCATGCCGATGTGCTGTCGGATCTCGCCGCCGCACTCGCGGGCTCGCTCGGCATCGCGCCGACCGCGAACCTCAATCCGGAGCGAACCTACCCGTCGATGTTCGAGCCGATCCATGGCTCGGCCTTCGACATCATCGGCAAGGGCATCGCCAATCCGATCGGCACGTTCTGGTCCTCGGTGATGATGCTGGAGCATCTCGGCGAGCCGGCCGCCGCGACGCGATTGATGCAGGCGATCGAGCGTGTCACCGCGGACCCGCGCTTTCACACGCCGGATCTCGGCGGCAAGGCCCGGACCGTGGAGGTCACGGCCGCCGTCATCGACTCCATCCATGGCGCCAACGATTGACGCTGAACAAACGGTGCTTTCCGCAAGCCGTTCACGGTGCGGTGAACGATCGTGAGCAAGTGTTGCGTTTAAAAGCCTCGCATCTGCCCACATCTTGCAGAAGCCGAACAATCGCCGGCGCGCATTTTCGCGCAAACAACCAGGATGGAGAATCGATCGTGACTGGACTGAAGACGCTCGTTGCAGCAGCTTTGCTGTCGGCAATCTCGGCAACATCAGCACTTGCGCAGCAGGAGACGGCTCGACTGGCGCAGTTTCCGGATCGGGATTGGCTCAATGGAGGCGTGCTGACGCCTGCCGCCAGACAGGCCCTGCAGCAGTCCGGCGGCGCTGCCGGCAATTCCGCGGGGGCCAACGCCTATGCGGATGTCGATCGCGCCCGTCCCGCCGTCAGAACCCAGCGCCACAGGTCATCCCGGCGATAGGCCAATCGGGAATTAATCAAAGGCCGCGCCCGCAGCGCGGCCTTTTTGTTTGGGAATTTTGCACGGCGCTTGCCGCCGGGACGACCCAGGTTTGGCGGAACCGGTTCGCCGCTGCCCTCAGATGCGCCCTCGTTTGCCTCACGAATGGGCAGTTTAACGGATGGTTCGCTCTTTTGTGGCAATCCTAGGGGCCGCGGTGGCTTAGCCGCCTGCCCATTCATCGATAGGGAGATAAACCGTGAACATTTGGTCAACAAAATCGCTCGTTTCCGCCGTTGCAGCCGTGCTTGTTTTCGGAGGTGCCGCCGTGGCCGCCGATGGCGCCGGCAAGGATGACGCCATCGGGATGGTCAAGAAGGCCGTGACCTTCATCAAGGAGCAGGGTGCCGACAAGGCCTACTCCGAATTCACCGCCAAGGACGCCAAGTTCATCGACCGCGACCTCTACGTCGTCGTCTATCAGCTCGACGGCAAGGTGCTGGCCCACGGCTCCAACGCAAAGTTCGTCGGCAAGGACCTGATCGATGCGCAAGACGTCGACGGCAAGCTCTACGTCAAGGAGCGCGTCGAAATGGCCGCCAAGCAGCCGTCATTCTGGCAGGACTACAAGTTCGTCAATCCGGTGACGAAGAAGGTCGAGCCGAAGCAGATGTACTGCGAGAAGGTGGAAAACACCGCGGTGTGTGCGGGCATCTACAAGTCCTGATACGGCCATCGCGCCAGATCGGTCGTCGCGTAAGGGGTGATATGTTCGGTTGGATCAAAAACGTCGGCCTGTCCTGGAAAGTTCAGCTCGCGCCGGCGTTCCTGGTCCTGTTTCTGATCGGGGTCGGCGCCTACGCCTTGCAGGCGCTGCGGTCCAATCAGGCATCGGTCGATGCGCTGGTGTCGGGGCCGGTCCGGGAATCGGAACTAGCCAACGATCTCACCAGCACGGCGTGGACCGCGCATGCGAAGCTGTATCGTCTCGCGGCCATTGCGGCCAACGAAACCGACGAGAAAAAGGTTCAGGCGCTTGCCAAGGAAGCCTCGGCAGCCGCCGGCAAGATTTCAGGCGCCTTGAAGGCCGTCGCAGACGTTCAGAGCCAGCTCAAGTCGGATGAGCTTTGAAAAACTCAAAGTGGCCGTTGCCGGTTATCTCAAGCAGTCGAAAAATGCGATCGAGATGGCCGACGGCGATGCCGGATCGGCGCTGCTGTTCATCAAGGGCGCAGAACGAAGTTTTGCCGATATCGAGAAACTGACGGACGACCTGATCGCGCGCAGCAGCGAGAGCAAGGATCGCGAGATTGCGCGTGCCGGGATGAAGCTGGAGCAGCAGCAGCTGACGCTGATGGCGGTGCTGCTGGTGGTGGCGTTCGCCGGCATCGTGATTTCGTTCCTGATCGGCCGCAATATTTCCCGCCCGGTGGTCGCGATGTCGAGGGCGATGCGCGAACTCGCGGTCGGAAATTTCGAGGTCCAGCTTCCCGGCCTCGACCGCAACGACGAAGTCGGCCAGATGGCCCACGCCATCGAGGAGTTCAAGATCCAGGCGGTTGCCAAAGCCGAACGCGAGACCGCCGAACGCGAGGAAAAGAACCGCGAACTGGCCGCGGCCCGCCGCGTCGAGCTGCACAATCTGGCCGAGAGCTTCGAGGCCGCGGTCGGCAACATCATCGAGAACGTCAGCACCGCATCGAACGAGCTGGAAAATTCCGCCGTCATTCTGACCAAGAGCAGCGCGGAGACCCAGGAGCTCTCCACCGTGGTCGCGGCGGCTTCGGAAGAGACCTCCACCAACGTGCAATCGGTGGCGTCGGCCACGGAGGAAATGGCCAGCTCGATCAACGAAATCGGCCGTCAGGTCGCGGATTCCAACAGGATCGCTACCGAGGCGGTCGAACAGGCCGGCAAGACCGACGCCCGGATCGCCGAACTGTCGCTTGCCGCAGGCCGCATCGGCGACGTCACCAAATTGATCACCACGATCGCCGCGCAGACCAATCTGCTGGCGCTCAATGCCACCATCGAAGCCGCACGCGCCGGCGATGCCGGCCGCGGTTTTGCGGTGGTCGCCCAGGAAGTCAAGGCGCTGGCGTCGCAGACCGCCAAGGCCACCAGCGAGATCTCCACGCAGATCGCCGGAATGCAGGCGGCGACCCAGGATTCGGTGGTCGCGATCAAGGAGATCTACGGAACGATCGGGCAGGTCTCCGAGATTGCCGCGGCGATCGCCGCCGCCATCGAGGAGCAGGGCGCGGCGACCCAGGAAATCGCCCGCAACGTGCAGCAGGCGGCGATCGGCTCGACCCAGGTCGCAACCTCGATCGCCGACGTCAACCGCGGCGCCGGCGATACCGGCACGGCGTCCTCGCAGGTGCTGTCATCGGCGCAATTGCTGTCGAACGAAAACAAGCGCCTCAAGGCCGAAGTCGAAAAATTCCTCGCCACCGTGCGGGCTGCGTAAATTTTCTTCGAGGTGATAGTGTTGGCACGGCCGTCGCGCATATGCGCCGATGATCCGGAGCCGCCATGATCTACCGCCACGGCATCGGTGCCACCAGTTACGTCTTCGATGGCTTGCGCGATCTGCATGGCCAAGGCCACGCCGCCGCGCTCCGGCGACCGGCTGGCCGGGGTTGCCGCCGACAGCGCCGAGCAAATGATCGCGGCGCGGATCGCGCTGTCGGACGTTCCGCTGACGCAATTCCTGCAAGAGACCGTCGTCCCTTACGAAGACGATGAGATCACCCGCCTGATCATCGACACCCACGACGCCGCGGCCTTTGCCGCGGTATCGTCGCTGACGGTCGGCGCGTTCCGCGACTGGCTGCTGTCGGACGCGGCCACCACCGAGGCTCTCAAAAGGCTGTCGCGCGGGGTGACGCCGGAAATGGCCGCCGCGGTCTCCAAAGCTGATGCGCAATCAGGATCTGATCCTGGCGGCGAAGAAATGCGAGGTGACATCGGCCTTTCGCAACACCATCGGCCTGCCGCGGGCGGATGAGCGTGCGGCTGCAGCCCAATCATCCCTTCGATGACACCAGGGGCATCACCGCCTCGATCCTCGACGGCATCCTGCTCGGATCCGGCGACGCCTGCATCGGCATCAATCCGGCGAGCGACGATCCGGCCGTGATCGGCGAACTGCTGCGGCTGCTCGACGGCATCATTGCGCGGCTGCAAATTCCGACCCAGGCCTGCGTGCTGGCCCATGTGACGACGACGCTCGGCTTGATCGGGCAGGGCGTGCCGGTCGATCTGGTGTTCCAGTCGATCGCGGGCACGCAGGCCGCCAACCGCAGTTTTGGAATCGATCTCGCGCTGCTGCGGGAGGCCCACCAGGCCGGGCTGTCGCTGCGGCGCGGCACCGTCGGCAACAATGTGATGTATTTCGAAACCGGGCAGGGCTCGGCGCTGTCGGCCAACGCCCATCACGGGGTCGACCAGCAGACCTGCGAAGCGCGCGCCTACGGCGTCGCCCGCGCCTTCGATCCGCTGCTGGTCAACAGCGTGGTCGGCTTCATCGGCCCGGAATATCTCTATGACGGCAAGGAGATCATCCGGGCCGGGCTCGAGGACCATTTCTGCGGCAAGCTGCTCGGCCTGCCGCTCGGCGTCGACGTTTGCTACACCAACCATGCCGAGGCCGACCAGGACGATATGGACAACCTGTTGACGCTGCTGGGGGCCGCCGGCGTGACCTTCATCATGGGGGTGCCCGGGGCCGATGACGTCATGCTGAACTATCAATCCACCTCGTTCCACGACGCGCTCTATGTCCGCGATCTGTTCGGCCTGAAGCGGGCCCCGGAATTCGACGATTGGCTGGTCCGGGTCGGGCTGGCCGGCACCGACTTTCGCCTCGCCGGCAACGCGGGGCTGCTTCCCGATTTTGCATCGCGGCTGATCGCCTGAACGCCGCCCGGCGGGCTACGCAACCATTTGGCTCCTCAAGGGTTTATGACGGCTGCCACAATCTTGAGGAATTTGTAGCCCAGCCTCGGGACGCGTGCTTAAATTACGTGGGCTGGCAGAGGACGTTTTTGATGAGAGCTGAGGGCATCGAGACCGTACGGCGCATCCTGTGCGTCTTTCCGCGCTATACGTCTTCATTTGGCACATTCGAATACGCCTATCCGCTGACGGACGGCGTCCAGGCGTTCATGCCGCCGCAGGGGCTGCTGCTGATCGCGGCCTATCTGCCGGAAAACTGGCCGGTCCGCTTCGTCGACGAGAACATCCGCCCGGCCACCCAGGAAGACTTCGAATGGGCCGAAGCGGTGTTCGTCAGCGGCATGCATATCCAGCGCCAGCAGATGAACGATATCTGCCGCCGGGCGCATGCGTTCGATCTGGCGGTGGCGATCGGCGGCCCCTCGGTCAGCGCCTGCCCGGATTATTATCCCTCGTTCGACTATCTCCATGTCGGCGAACTCGGCGATGCCACCAACGAACTGCTGGCGCGGCTGGCGCGCGATCCGTCGCGTCCCGAGCAGCAGGTGGTTCTCAAGACCGCCGACCGCATCGCCATGACCGACTTTCCGATTCCGGCCTATGAACTCGCCGAGATCAGCAAGTATCTGCTCGGCAGCATCCAGTACTCCAGCGGCTGTCCCTATCAGTGCGAATTCTGCGACATCCCGGGCCTGTACGGCCGCAATCCGCGTCTCAAGTCGCCGCAGCAGATCATCGCCGAACTCGACAAGTTGCGCGAATGCGGCATGACCGGCTCGGTGTATTTCGTCGATGACAATTTCATCGGCAACCGCAAGGCGGCGCTCGATCTGTTGCCGCATCTCGTCGAATGGCAGAAGAAGACCGGCTACGTCATGCGGCTCGCCTGCGAGGCGACGCTCAACATCGCCAAGCGGCCGGAGATCCTCGAGCAGATGCGCGAGGCCTACTTCGTCACCGTGTTCTGCGGCATCGAGACCCCCGATCCCGATGCGCTGAAGGCGATGCAAAAGGACCACAACATGATGGTCCCGATCATGGAAGGCATCCATACCATCAACTCATATCGGCATGGAGGTCGTTTCCGGCATCATCATGGGCCTCGATACCGACAAGCCCGAAACCGCCGATGCGCTGCTCGCCTTTGTCGATGAATCCCGGATTCCGCTGCTGACCATCAATCTGCTGCAGGCGCTGCCGAAGACGCCGCTGTGGGATCGCCTGGAGCGCGAAAACCGGCTGATCGAGGACGACGGCCGCGATTCCAACGTCGATTTCCTGCTGCCTTACGACCAGGTGGTCAGTTCGTGGCGCAAGTGCATGGAGATCGCCTATCAGCCCGAGAAGCTGTTCGCGCGCTATCAGTATCAATGCGAGTATACCTACGCCAACCGGCTGAAAATGCCGGTCAGCCCGGAAAAGAAAAGCTGGAACAATATCAGGCGCGGCCTGATCATGCTGCGCAATATTTTCTGGAAAGTCGGCGTGCTCGGCGACTACAGGAAGCGCGTTCTGGAAGTTTGCCTGGCGGCGGCTGCGCCAGGGCGACATCGAGGGCCTCATCGGTTCGGCGATGGTCGCGCATCATCTGATCATGTTTGCGCGCGCGGCCACCAGCGGCCAGCAGAACGCGTCGAACTATTCGGTGCGGCTGCGCGAGGCCTCGGTTCCTGCCGAGTAAGCGAACATGAAAACGCCGGCGCCGCCGTCGCGTTCGCTGCGGGATTTGCGCGATCTGACGCCGGCGCGCGTCGGGCTTGGCCGCGCCGGCGCCAGCCTGCCGACCGCTGCGCTGCTCGAATTCACGCTGGATCACGCGCGCGCCCGCGACGCCGTCCATGCCGCGTTCGACGCGCCCGCGCTGGTCGCGGGCCTCGGGGCTCTCGGTCTCCCGGCATTTGAAGTCTGCAGCCGCGCGCCTGACCGCCAGGATTATCTCAGGCGCCCCGATTTGGGGCGACAGCCCGACCAGGCGTCGCAAGCCCTGCTGGCCAGCCGGAATACCGGTCCGTGCCAGCTTGCCATCGTGGTCGGCGATGGCCTGTCGCCGGCCGCGGTCAATGCCCACGCCATCGAACTGGTCCGGCGCCTGGTGCCGCGATTGGCCGCCGACCGGATCGAAATCGGCCATGCCGTGGTCGCCTCCGGCGCGCGGGTCGCGCTGGGCGACGAGATCGGCCAAATTCTTGGCGCGCGCATGGTCGTGATGTTGATCGGCGAGCGGCCGGGCCTGTCCGCCCCGGATAGTCTCGGCGCTTACCTGACCTTCGCGCCGAGAACCGGCCGCAGCGACGCCGAGCGCAATTGTGTTTCCAATATCCACCGCGCCGGGCTCAGCTATGACGAGGCCGCTTTCAGGATCGCCTGGCTGATCCGCGAGGGCCTGGCCCGGGAAATCACCGGCGTCGCCCTGAAGGATGAAAGCAGCGCGACCGGGGCGCCTCACCGCAAATTGAGGCCGGGATTACAAATCAGAGATTTGAGGTCGATTATTGCGCAATAAGTGCCAATTTTGCGCTGCCGGGCGCGCTTGCGAGACGCTGCATAGACCTGCTACACCTTCGCGGCAATTTACCGCATGTTTTCAAGGGCTAGCGCCGACCAGACGTGGCCGATAGAGCCTCACTCGCGCCTTGGGATTTAAGCTAGACGTATTGAGCCGATGTGAGGACTGGACAGGGTATGCTCGAAAAGAACGTGATCGAAGCCGAGGAGCAGCAGGCGAAGCAGCAGTTCAGTATTGCCTTCGGCCTGGAGCGCATCGGCCTGATTGCCATGCGCAAGCCCGTCCTGTCCTGCATCATCCTGTTTGCGATGGTGGTCGGCGCGGTGTTCGGCATCGAGCGCATCAAGATCGACGATTCGCTGAGCCAGTTGTTCCGGTCCAACAGCAAGGAATACCGGCAATACGAAGCGGTCACCAAGCGCTTCCCATCCACCGAATATGACGTGCTGGTCGTGGTCGAGGGCAAGACCCTGCTGCGGCGCGACAACCTGGAAAAGATCCGCGACCTCGTCACCGACCTGCAACTGGTCGAAGGCACGCGCGGCCTGATCTCGCTGTTCTCGGCGCGGCAGGCGCCGGCGCCGGGCAAGCTGCCCGCGGCGCTGTTTCCGGCGGAACTGCCGCAAGGCGCCGACTACGACAAATTCATCGAGACCGTCAAAACCAACGAGATCATCCGCGGCAAGCTGTTGTCGGAAGACGGCACGCTGGCGCTGATCGTGCTGTCGCTGGAGCCGTCGATCGTCGGCAACAAGGGGCTGAAGAAGACGATCGGCGAGATCCGCAAGATCATGGCCGACGATCTCGCCAATACCGGTCTGACCAAGGAATTGTCGGGCGTGCCGGTGATGCAGCTCGAGATCCGCAATGCGGTCGAGCGCGACGGCCTGATTTACAACGTCGCCGGCATTCTGGCCGGCTGCCTGATCGCGATCCTGTTCTTCCGCAAGGTATCGTTCATGATCGTCGCGGCGTTTCCGCCGCTGCTCGCGATTCTGCTCGCGCTCGGCATTCTCGGCTGGGCCGGCTTCAGCCTCAACATGTTCCTCAACGTGATGACGCCGCTGATCATGGTCATCAGCTTCTCCGATTCGATGCAGCTGACCTTCGCCGCGCGCGACCGGCTGCTCGCCGGAGAAGACAGATTCTCCGCGTTCCGCAACGCCGTTCTGGTGGTGGGCCCGGCCTGCGTATTGACCCATGCCACCGCCGGAATCTCGTTCATGGCGCTGATGTTCTCGGATTCGGACCTGATCCGGACCTTCGGCGAAGCCGGCCTTGCCGCGACCATCATCGCATTGCTCGCGGTGCTGTCGCTGGTGCCGGTGTTCGGGGTCCTGCTGGTGCGCAACGAAGAGGTGTTCGCCGCCAAGTTCGCCACCGCGGACGCCGGCGTCAACGCGCTGCGCGCCTTCTGTTACTGGATCGCGGTGCGGATGGTCAGCCGTCCCGGGCTGTTCAGCCTGATCGCCGTGATATTCGTCGGCGGGCTCGGCGTCATCTACGCCAATCTCGAGCCGCGCTATCGGCTGGCCGATCAGGTGCCCGACAAGCAGCAGGCGGTGGCGGCCAGCGGGCGCCTCGACGCCAAGCTGACCGGCGCCAATCCGATCGACGTTCTGATCGAATTCCCCAAGGGCGCCTCGCTGTACGCGCCGGAGACATTGCAGACCATCGCCGACGTTCATTCGATGGTCGAGACCCAGGCCGGTGTCGGCAATGTCTGGTCGCTCGAAACGCTGCGCCGCTGGCTGGCGGAGAAGGCCGGCAGTTCCGATGTCGCGACCTTGAAGGAATATGTCAACGTGATCCCGGAGCATCTGGTCCGGCGCTTCATCTCGGCCGATCAGGATGCGGTGGTGGTTTCAGGCCGGGTGCCGGATCTCGATTCGAGCGCGATCCTGCCCGTGGTCGAGAAGCTCGATGCAGCGCTCGATACGGTGCGCAAGAAGCATCCCGGTTACGAGATCGCCGTCACCGGCCTGTCGGCGATCGCGGCGCGCAACAGCGCCAACATGATCGAGAAGCTCAACCACGGCCTGACCATCGAATTTGCTTTCGTCGCGGTCTTTATCGGGCTGGCGTTCCGGTCATGGGTGGTGATGTTCGCCTGCATCCTGCCGGGCATCTTTCCGGTGGTGCTTTCCGGCACGGTGCTGTGGGCGCTGGGGGAGGGGCTGCAATTCGCCAGCGTGGTTGCGCTCACGGTTTCGTTCGGCCTCGGTCTGTCCGCGACCATCCACTTCCTCAACCGGCTGCGGCTGGAGACCACGCCGGACATCGATCCGGCGCTGGCGGTCGAACGCGCCACCGTGCTGGTCGGTCCGGCGCTGATCCTGACCACGGTGGTGCTGGCCTGCGGCCTGGTGGTGACGGTGTTTTCCGACCTGCCGTCGCTGCGCCTGTTCGGCTGGCTCAGCGCGTTCGCGATGGTCGCGGCACTGGTCGCGGATCTCTTTATCCTGCGGCCGACGGCGATGTTGCTGATCAACCTGTCGCAGCGGCTTCGCGGCACCAGGTAGCGCTTTCAACGCCTCAACAAAACCAGAGCCCGGTTCTGATTCAATCAGAACCGGGCTCTCGGTCGTGAAGCCGTGGAGTGAGGTAAGGCTGCGGCCGTTAGCCGCCCTTCGCCATCGTGATGCTCACGCCCCTGATCTCGCCCTTGGAGCTGATCTGCACCGTCTGCTTGGTGCCGTTGGTCCGCAGCGTCAGGTTGGCGGCAAATCCGGCCGCCTCGACGAACACGTCGATCGTGCCGCCGCCCGCGGTGCCCTGCAGATTGCCGAAAATATTGCGGCTCTCTTCGCTCCAGTTGCCGGAAATCCGGTCACCGTTGCTCGTCACGTCGCTGCTCAGGTCGAACTTGTAGCTGTCGCTGGCGCAATGCAGATTTTGCTTCAGGCCGAGGCCGGTGCCGTTGACCTTGTAGTCGGCCTTGCAGCGGATGCGCTCGATCGATCCGTCGGAAAGCGAAACCGTTCCGTTGCCGGACCAATTGCCGTCAAAACCGGCAAACGGGCCGGACTGGGCGGAGGCCGCCGACACCGACAACATCAGTGCGGCGCCGACACCGGCAGCCTTGATCGCCTGTCCAAACAAGCCGGAACCAAACAGTTTCATATCAAGTTTTCCCATTCAAATTGACGCTCTCTTGCAAGAGACGTCGCGCCGCATCGAAGATTTAGTGTCGCCGCAGTGTGTTAGGTTCAAATGACAACACCGGCCGCTGCCCGCAAGGGCGCCGGCCGTCATCCGATCCGCAAAATACACAATGGACGGATGCCAGCGAGGTTCATTTTTAGCCCAGCAGAAGCAAAAAAGCTTCAGATATCGCGCCGGGTTTCGTGATCCGGCATCTAGCGGTTGGTCTGGCCGATCTGCAACAGGCAATCGCAAAAAACGTCAGTCACGAAATAATGTATTGAATATCAAATGGTTATAGACATCATCGAATTGACTCCCGCCGAGCCTGTTATTCGAGGATCCGGCCGCCGTAAATTTGGCCGCATTTGCCAGCGCTTTTGGTGCGCTCGTTGCTGCGGTTCGCGGCGTTCGCAATCTGAATGGTCTGTCCCGCTAGTGCCATGCGCTATTCGGGATTGGAATTCTCTGCCGTCTGAATGAAGGAACACGATGCATAAATTTTTCCTGGCACTCGCCTGTTGTCGCTATCGGTTTCCACCGGTGCCGTCGCCCAGCAGCAGCAGCGCAGCGGCACGCCGGAGGAGCAGAAGGCTTGCTCGCGCGACGTTCAGCGCTTCTGCCGCCCGGTGATCGATCAGGGCGATTTCACCATCCTGGCTTGCCTGCAGCAAAATCGTCCCAAGCTGACCACGGCCTGCGATCAGGTGCTGAAAAACCACGGGCAATAGAACCGCTTCCGCATCCGGTCATCGCAGCTTCGGGCCAGTTGCCGGCTTGATTCGAGGCGGCCCGGAATCGGCGGCAAATCGCAGATAGCATTGGTTTTAGCGTCGTATTCCCCTATATGGGGTTCGCGATCCGTTCGCATGCGCGGATTACCGGAGCATGCGAAGTCACCATGCCCAGACGAATGTAGCCAGTTCTTGATGACCAGCGCGAGCGAACTGCGATCCGGCAAGACTCACCGCGACGAGAACTTTCCGGTCGCGTCGTGGATCATTCATCCGCGCCACCGGGCGCTGATCCTGGCGTTCTACAATTTCGTCAGGACCGCCGACGACATCGCCGATCATGCGACGCTCGAGGCGAGCGAGAAGCTCGGCTATCTCGATCTGCTCGAAGCCGAACTGCTGGGCAACGGCGACACCCAGCCCGAGGCCGTCAATCTGCGGCGTCGCGCTGGCGGAGCGTTCGATGCCGCCGCGCCACGCGCTCGATGTGCTGATCGCGTTCCGGATGGACGTGACCAAGCTTCGTTATGAGAACTGGGACGAAGTGATCCACTATTGCCGCTATTCGGCGATGCCGGTCGGACGATTCATGCTCGACGTCCACGGCGAGAGCACCTCGACCTGGGCGGCCTCGGATGCGCTTTGCGCCGGCCTGCAGATCAACAATCATCTTCAGGATTGCGGCAAGGATTTTCGCGATCTCAACCGCGTCTATCTTCCGCGCGATGCGCTCGCCGCGGCCGGCGCTTCGGTCGAGGAGCTTGGCCAGCCGCGGGCATCGGCGCCGCTGCTGCAATGCCTGCATGCGCTCGCGGTGCGCACCGAGGGTCTGCTCGACGAAAGCAAATCGCTCAGCGCCGAAGTGAAGGATTTTCGGCTCGGCGCTCGAGATCTCGGTGATCCAGGCTTTCGCCGACAAGATCGTTCGGCTTTTGAAGGTGCGCGATCCCCTGAGCGAGACGCGTGCATCTCAGCCCGGTCGAACTGCTCGCCCACAGCGTCGGCGGGATCGCGAGCGAAATGACCCGCCGCGCGGTGGGGCGGCGGCCCGTGTCCAAACCGGCGGCCGGCGCATGACGCTCGAGACGGCGGCCAGCCAATGCGAGCTACGGGAGCTCCGCGTCCGGCAGTTCGTTCTACGCGGCGATGCGGATTCTGCCGCGCGAGCAGCGCGAGGCGATGTTTCAGATCTACAGCTTCTGCCGGCAGGTCGACGATATCGCCGATTCCGATGGCCCGCGGCCGGAGCGGCTGGCGGCGCTTCAGCAATGGCGCGACGATATCGACGCGCTGTATCAGGGCCAGCCGCCGGCGCGATTGCGCGACTATCGTCGCGTCGGTTCGACGTTTCGGTCTCAAGCGCGAGGATTTCCTGGCCATCGTCGATGGCATGGAGATGGATGTGCCGCAGGATATCCGGGCGCCGGACCTGGCGACGCTCGATCTGTATTGCGACCGCGTCGCCAGCGCGGTCGGACGGCTGTCGGTGCGGGTGTTCGGCCTTGCCGAGGACGACGGCATCCTGCTCGCGCATCATCTCGGCCGCGCGCTGCAATTGACCAATATCCTGCGCGACATCGACGAAGACGCCGGCATCGGCCGGCTCTATCTGCCGCGCGAAGGCCTGCTGCACGCCGGCATCACCAGCGACCGATCCGCTCAAGGTGATCGCCGATCCGGCGCTGCCGAAAGTATGCGCGCCGCTGGTCGACGCGGGCGCGGACGCATTTCGAGAAGGCCGACGAAATCATGGCGCCGCAATCGGCGGCGCGTGGTGCGCGCGCCGCGGATCATGTCGAAATATTATCGCGCGATTCTGGAACTGCTGGTGGCCGAGGCTTCGCCGCCGCCGCGCGCGCCGGTTCGCCTCAACAAGGCTGGCCCGCATCGCCATCCTCCTTCGTTACGCATTCATCTGATGCAAAACACCGTCCACATCATCGGCGCTGGAATTTCGGGCCTCTCGGCCGCCGTTCGGCTGGCCAATGCGAATTTCAAGGTGCATGTCCACGAGGCCACGCAGCAGGCCGGCGGCCGCTGCCGGTCGTATTTCGACGCGGCGACCAACCTCACCATCGACAACGGCAATCATCTGCTGCTCTCGGGCAACCGTCACGCGGTCGCCTATGCCAGATCGATCGGCACCGAGGCCGGGCTGGTCGGGCCGAAGCGCGCGCAATTTCCGTTCGTCGATCTGACGACCGGGCAGCGCTGGCAGCTCGACCTCGGCGACGGCCGGCTGCCGCTGTGGGTGTTCGACGAGGCCCGCCGCGTTCCCGACACCGGCCTGCTCGATTATCTCGCACTGATGCCGCTGATCTGGGCAGCGCAAGGCAAACTGGTCGGCGACGCCATCCCCTGCGAGGGCACGCTCTACCAGCGGCTGGTGCAGCCGCTGCTGCTGGCGGCGCTGAATGTCGATCCGCCCGAGGGCTCCGCGGGGCTTGCCGGCGCGATGGTGCGGGAAACGCTGCTGGCGGGCGGGCAGGCCTGCCGGCCGCTGATCGCGCGCGACGGCCTCAGCGCGGTTCTGGTCGAGCCCGCGATCAAGCTGCTGCAGGACAAGGGCGCCAGCATCCAGTTCGGACATGAGCTGCGCGAGTTCGCGATGTCGGCAGACCGCGTCGGCGAATTGAAGTTCGGCGACGACAGCGTCGCCGTCGGGCCCGACGATGCCGTGGTGATGGCGGTGCCGCCGCGCCCCGCCGCGGCGCTGCTGCCGGGCCTGAAAACGCCGACCAAATTCCGCGCGATCGTCAATGCGCATTTCCGCTTCGATCCGCCGAAGGACATGCCGCGCGATCCTCGGCGTCGTCGGCGGGCTGGTGGAGTGGCTGTTCGCGTTCCCGCAGCGGCTGTCGATCACCATCAGCAATGCCGACCGGCTGGTGGACATGCCGCGCGAGGAACTCGCGCAGGCGATCTGGCGGGATATCTGCAAGGCCGGCGGCGTCGCAGGGCGAACTGCCGCCCTGGCAGATCGTGCGCGAGCGCCGCGCCACATTCGAGGCCACGCCGGAACAAAACGCGCTGCGGCCGGGCGCCGGTCACCGCCTACAAAAACCTGTTTCTTGCCGGCGACTGGACTGATACGGGGTTGCCGGCCACCATCGAGGGATCGGTGCGGTCGGGCGACCGCGCCGCCGATCTCGTCCTCGCCATGCGGCAGGCCTGATCGTGAGCTGAGACACGCCGGTTTCCGGTGAAACCGAGGCAGAATACGGGGATGTCGAGCGAGATGCATTCCGGCAATAACATCAGTTGGAACCGGAACCGGTGCCGCGCTGGAGGCGAGCATCGCCTCGGCGACGCGCGGCGTTGCTCGGCTTCCGGCAGCCGGACGGACACTGGGTGTTCGAACTGGAAGCCGATTGCACCATCCCGGCGGAATATGTGCTGCTTCGCCATTATCTCGGCGAGCCGGTCGACGCCGTGCTGGAAGGCAAGATCGCCAATTATCTGCGCCGGGTTCAGGGCGCCCATGGCGGCTGGCCGCTGGTGCATGACGGCGATTTCGACATGAGCGCCAGCGTGAAGGCCTATTTCGCGCTGAAGATGATCGGCGATTCTCCCGATGCGCCGCACATGGCGCGGGCGCGCGAGGCGATCCGGTCGCGCGGCGGCGCCATCCACAGCAACGTCTTCACGCGTTTCATGCTGGCGATGTTCGGGGTGCTGACCTGGCGAAGCGTGCCGGTGCTGCCGGTCGAGATCATGCTGCTGCCGATGTGGTCGCCGTTTCACCTCAACAAGATTTCGTACTGGGCGCGGACCACGATCGTGCCGCTGATGGTGCTGGCGGCGCTGAAGCCGCGCGCGAAAAATCGTCAGCGGCGTCGGCATCGACGAGCTGTTCCTGCAGCCGCCGCATTCGATCGGAATGACCGCCAAGGCGCCGCATCAAAGCTGGGGCTGGTTTCTATCTGTTCCGCGGGCTCGACAGCATCTTGCGCGACGATCGAGCCGCTGTTTCCCAAGAAGCTGCGCGCCCGCGCCATCGATCAGCGCGGTCGCGTTCATCGAGGAGCGGCTGAACGGCGAAGACGGCCTCGGCGCGATCTATCCGCCGATGGCCAACACCGTGATGATGTACGAGGTGCTCGGCAAGCCGGCGGATTATCCGCCGCGCGCCATCACGCGAAGGGGCATCGACAAGCTTCTGGTGATCGGCGAGCACGAGGCCTATTGCCAGCCCTGCGTTTCGCCGGTGTGGGACACCGCGCTGACCTGTCATGCCCTGATCGAAGCCGGCGGCGAGGAGGCGTTGCCGGCGGCGAAACAGGGGCTGGACTGGCTGCTGCCGAAGCAGGTGCTGGACGTCAAGGGCGACTGGGCGGTGAAGCGGCCGGATGTTCGCCCCGGCGGCTGGGCCTTCCAGTACAACAACGCCTATTATCCCGACCTCGACGACACCGCCGTCGTGGTGATGGCGATGGATCGCTCGCGGCGCGCCACGCAGAGCCCTGAATATGATGTCGCGATCGCCCGCGGCCGCGAATGGATCGAGGGCATGCAAAGCCGCGATGGCGGCTGGGCCGCCTTCGACGTCAACAATCTCGAATATTATCTCAACAACATTCCGTTCTCCGATCATGGCGCGCTGCTCGATCCGCCGACCGAGGACGTCACCGCCCGCTGCGTCTCGATGCTGGCCCAGCTCGGCGAGACCGTCGCAAAGCAGCAAGGCGGTCGCGGACGGGGTCGCTTATCTGCGCCGGACCCAGCTCGCGGAGGGGTCGTGGTATGGCCGCTGGGGCCTCAACTACATCTACGGCACCTGGTCGGTGCTGTGCGCGCTCAATGCCGCCGGGGTCGAGCCACCAGGACCCGGCGATGCGCAAGGCCGTGGACTGGCTGGTGTCGATCCAGAACGAGGATGGCGGCTGGGGCGAGGATGCCACCAGCTACCGACTCGATTATAAGGGATTTGAGGGGGCGCCAACGACCGCCTCGCAAACGGCATGGGCCTTGCTTGGATTGATGGCGGCGGGCGAGGTCGAACATCCCGCGGTCGCGCGTGGCGTGGAGTACCTAAAAAGCACACAGACCGAAAAAGGCTTGTGGGACGAGCAGCGTTACACGGCAACAGGCTTTCCTCGGGTGTTTTATCTGCGTTATCATGGTTACCCGAAGTTCTTTCCGCTCTGGGCGCTGGCGCGGTATCGGAATCTGAGGAACACCAACAGCAGGGTGGTAGGGGTCGGAATGTGATTTTGGGGGCGGGGGACGACGCGTCCGCGGGCAATCATATTGACCCGCGGCCGGTGCTGATTGTGACTGGTCTGGTGCAGGAGGCCCGCATCGCGGCCGGGCCCGGCATGACCGTGATCTGCAGCAGTAGCGATCCGCAGCAATTGCGGGCACTTCTGACGGTTTTTGACCCGTCGACGATCCGGGGCGTCATCAGCTTCGGGGTCGCCGGCGGCCTGGATCCCACGCTGAAATCGGGCGATGTCGTGGTGGCGACCGAGGTGCTGGCCGGCGATACCCGCTGGCTGGCCGGGCTGGCCCTGAACGAGGAATTGATCGCCAGCGTCGCGCTCGGGCGCCGGCGGGTGGTCAGGGGCGGCCTGGCCGGCGTCGAGCAGGTGGTCGCCGCGCCGGGCCGGCAAGGCCGCGCTGCGCTCGGAGACCGGGGCGGCGGCCGTCGATATGGAGAGCCATATTGCCGCAGCCTACGCCGCCGAGGCCGGCCTGCCGTTCGCGGCCCTGCGCGTCATCAGCGACCCCGCCAGCCGCGCGTTGCCGGCGCTGGCGATGGCCGCGATCAAGCCGAACGGCGACATCGATCTGCGCAAGGTGCTGCGCGGCGTGGCGCGCAACCCGATGACGCTGCGCGCGCTGGTCTCGACCGGGATCGATTTCAATCGCGCGCTGCAGAGCCTGCGCGGCTGTCGAGGCTTTCTGCTGGGCGGCGAGGGCCTCGTCGCGGCGGATATCTGAACCAATGCGCGCCGCATCAAATGCGGGGCAACGCTATAAAACGAAAACGGGGCGCGATCGGCATCGCGCCCCGTTTTGTTTTGTCCGCAGTCGATTCTCAGGCGGCCGTCGAGGCCTTCTGCTGCTGCTTGGCGGCAGCGGCGGCCGCCTCGTCGCGGCGGATATCCGACAGCCGCTTCTGCACTTCCGCCGAGAAGATGTACTGCGCCGGACGCTGATTATCGAGACTGATCTCGGGCGCCATCGGACCCGTGGTCCGCACGCCGCGCAGCGCCACCCACATCGCCTTCAACGGATTGGTCAGCGCGGCGTTGGCCGCGGTCGGCTCGTAGCCGCAATGCGCCATGCAGTCGGCGCACTTCTCGTACTTGCCGGTGCCGTAGGTTTCCCAGTCGGTGGTGTCCATCAGCTCCTTGAAGGTCTTGGTGTAGCCTTCGCCGAGCAGATAGCAGGGCTTCTGCCAGCCGAAAATGTTGCGCGCCGGCATGCCCCACGGGGTGCATTCGTATTCCTGGTTGCCGGCAAGGAAATCCAGGAACAGGCCGGAATGCATGAAGTTCCACTTCTTGCCCTTGCCGAGCGCGAACACGTCGCGGAACAGCTTCTTGGTCTTGGTGCGGTTGAGGAAGTGCTCCTGGTCGGGCGCGCGCTCATAGGCGTAGCCCGGCGACATCGAAACGCCGACGCCGAGTTCGGTGGTGAAGTCGAGGAACTTGGCGATGTCCTCGGCCGCATGGCCGTCGAAGATCGTGGCATTGACGTTGACCGTGAAGCCCTTGGCCTTGGCGGCCTTGATCGCCGACACCGCGCGGTCGAACACGCCCTTCTGCGAGACCGCCTTGTCGTGGTGGTCCTTCAGGCCGTCGAGATGCACCGAGAAAAACAGATAGGGCGACGGCTCGAACAGATCGAGCTTCTTTTCCAGCAGCAGCGCGTTGGTGCACAGCGAGACGAACTTCTTGCGCGCCACCAGGCCGCGCACGATCTCGCCGATTTCCTTGTGGATCAGCGGCTCGCCGCCGGGGATCGCCACCATCGGCGCGCCGCATTCGTCGGCGGCGTCCCAGCATTCCTGCGCCGACATGCGGCGATTGAGGATGGCGTCGGGATAGTCGATCTTGCCGCAGCCGACGCATGCCAGATTGCAGCGAAACAGCGGCTCGAGCATCAGCACCAGCGGATAGCGCTTCCGGCCAAGCAGCTTCTGCTTGATCAGATAGCCGCCGATACGCATTTCCTTGAAGAACGGTATTGCCATTACAAGTTTTCTTTCTGGACTCAGTCGAGTGGGTCAGCCCGCAGCAGTGGATCAGCCCGCAGTCAGTTCGGCCGGAAGCCGGAATTCGATATTTTCTTCCCGGCCGGGAAGCACCGACACCGCCACCGGCCCGATTCGCCTCAAGGCCTCGATCACGTCGTCGACAAGGACTTCGGGCGCCGAGGCGCCGGCGGTAATGCCGACGGCCTTTGGCATCCTTCAGCCAATCCGGGTTCAGCTCGCTGCCATCGGCAATGAGATAACTCGCGACGCCAACTTCGGTGCCGATTTCGCGAAGCCTGTTTGAGTTGGAACTATTGGTGGCCCCCACCACCAGGATGACGTCCACGAGCTTGCTCAGGTCCCTTACCGCAGATTGGCGGTTCTGTGTCGCATAGCAGATATCCCGGATGTCCGGGCCTTGAATATCTGTAAAACGGGCCTGAAGGGCGGCAATTATGTCCTTGGTGTCGTCCACGCTGAGGGTGGTCTGGGTGATATAGGCCACCGGGGTGTCCGTCGGCAGCGTTAACGCTGCGACGTCGTCGACATTCTGGACCAGCAGCACCGGGCCGGGAACCTGGCCCATGGTTCCCTCGACCTCGGGGTGGCCGGCATGGCCGATCAGGATCAGCGCCCGGCCCTTGGACATATAGCGCTTGCCCTGGTTGTGGACCTTGGTCACCAGCGGGCAGGTGGCGTTGAGGACCGGCAGGCCGCGCGCCGCGGCTTCCTCCTCGACGCTCCTGGCCACCCCATGGGCGCTGAACACGGTGACGGCCAGCGGCGGCACTTCCGACAGGTCCTCGACGAAGATCGCGCCCTTGTTCTTCAGGCTTTCGACCACGTATTTGTTGTGGACGATCTCGTGCCGCACATAGACCGGCGGGCCATATTTCTCGAGCGCGCGCTCGACGATCTCGATCGCGCGCACCACGCCCGCGCAAAATCCGCGGGGCTGCGCCAAGATACACTTCCATGGGACGCCCGTTACGCAGTTGCACCAAATTCATTCAATCTCTCCGTCTGGCTGGATATCTGCAATATCCGCACCATGACCCCGTCCAGGCGCCGCTTCTGTGCTCAAGCGCATGGACGCACAGGGCTTTGTGTCAAAAAACGGCCGGCTAGAAAAGGATCGTAAAACGATCGGCCAGTGATCCACCGGCGGCAAGAGATGGTAATATAATACAGTATATATTGGTATATCCCTGACGAATAAACCCCCAAACCCCTCACTTGTTCGTCACTTTACCGCAGGTCGATCCCAACTATATCAGGCCCCAGCACGGTTTTGGCATGTTTTGCCCCAATTGTTCGGGCCTCTGAAGAGAAAACCGCCCAAAAACAACATTAGATCGGCTGCCGGAACTCCGGTAGATAGCGGGCGTTTCCGGCAGGCCGAGAAATTAGAAAGAAAAGATGTGCTGACAAGTATTGTCGTCTCGATTGTTAAGGCCTGCACGCGGTTTGCCCTCTCCACTGTCCTGATCGCAGCCGTCCTTGCGATCGCGGCGGGCTTCTACACAGCCCGGCATTTCAAGATCAACACCGACATCAACACCCTGATTTCGCCGGATCTGGATTGGCGCAAGCGCGACAACCAATTCGACAAGGCGTTCGACCGGGACCGAACGATCCTGGCCGTGGTGGAGGCGCCGACGCCGGAACTCACCAGTTCCGCGAGGGCGGCGCTGGAGCAGAAACTGTCCGGCGACACCAAGCATTTCGAATCGGTTCAGTCGCTCGGCGCCGGCGAATTCTTTGAAAAGAACGGGCTGTTGTTCCTTCCCGTCGCCGAAGTCGGCAAGGTCACCGGCCAGTTCGAAGCCGCCGCACCGCTGATCGAGATCATGGCCGGCGATCCCAGCATCCGCGGATCTGACCGGCGCGCTGGAGACCGGGCTTGCCGGCGTCAAGCGCGGCCAGATCAAGCTCGACAGCACCGAGCGGCCGTTCAACCTGATCGCCCAGACCGTCGAGAACATCCTGAACAAGGGCAATGCGACCTTCTCCTGGCGCGAGCTCGTCAGCGACAAGCCGCTGACCGATTCCGATCGCCGCGCCTTCATCGAGTTCAAGCCGATCCTCGATTTCAATGCGCTGGAGCCCGGCAAGGATGCCACCGACGCCATCCGGCAGGCGGCGCACGATCTCAATCTCGCCGGCGAATACGGCGCGCGGGTCAGGCTGACCGGACCGGTTCCGATCGCCAACGAAGAATTTGCCACCGTTCAGGACGGCGCCGTCATCAACGCGATCGGCACCATCGCTCGTGGTGCTGGTCATTCTCTGGATGGCGCTGCATTCGGGCAAGATCATCTTCGCGGTGTTCGTCAATCTGTTCATCGGCCTTGCCATCACCACCGCGGTCGGCCTGATGATGGTCGGTTCGCTTGAACCTGCTGTCGATTGCGTTCGCCGTGCTGTTCGTCGGACTCGGCGTCGATTTCGGCATCCAGTACAGCGTCCGCTACCGCTCGGAGCGCTTCAAGAACGACGACCTGGCACAGGCGCTGGAGGAGGGCGGCCCGACGCGCCGCGGTTCCGCTCTCGCTGGCGGCGATGGCCACGGCGGCCGGTTTCCTCTGCTTTCTTCCGACCGACTACAAGGGCATTTCGGAACTCGGCGAGATCGCCGGCGTCGGCATGGTGGTTGCGTTCGTCACCAGCATCACCGTGCTGCCGGCGCTGCTGAAGTTGCTCAATCCTCCCGGAGAAAAAGAGCCGGTCGGCTATGCCTTTCTGGCGCCGGTCGATCACTTCCTCGAAAAGCACCGCGTCATCATTATCGTCGGCACGCTGCTGATCGCGGTCGCCGGTCTTGCCGCTGCTCTATTTCATGAAGTTCGACTTCAACCCGATGAACCTGCGCAACGCCAACGCCGAATCGATCGCGACTTTTCTCGATCTGCGAAAGGATCCGAACACCGGCGCCAACGCCGTCAATGTCATGACGAACTCGGACGCCGACGCGAAGAAGATCGCCGAGCGGCTGGAAAAAGTGCCGGAAGTCCTCAGCGTCAGGTGGCTGGACAGCTTCGTGCCGGAAGACCAGCCGGCAAAACTGAAACTGATCGCGCAGGGCGCCAAGGTTCTCAATCCCGCGCTCAATCCGGACTCCATCGACGCCGCGCCAACCGATGCCGAGAATGTCGAGTCCCTGAAGGGATCGGCGGAAAGCCTGCGCAGGACCGCGGGCGAGGGCAAAGGCCCGGGCGCGGTGGCGTCGCGGCGGCTTGCCGACGCGCTGTCGAAGCTCGCCGAGTCCGATCAAGCCACGCGGGACAAGGCGCAGGCGATCTTCGTCATTCCGTTGAAAATGATGCTCGCCCAGCTCAAGAACTCGATGCAGGCCCAACCGGTCAGCCTGAAGAACTTGCCGGCCGATCTGGTGAATACCTGGAAGACCAAGGATGGCCTGCAGCGCGTCGAGGCGCTGCCGCGCGGCGATCCCAACGACAACGACACGCTGCGCAAATTTGCCAGCGCTGTTCTGGCGGCGGAGCCGAACGCCATCGGCGGGCCGGTATCGATTCTCAAATCCGGCGACACCGTCGTCAGGGCGTTCATCCATGCCGGAATCTGGGCGCTGATCGTGATCAGTATTCTGCTCTGGCTGGCGTTGCGGCGCGTGACCGACGTGCTGCTGACGCTGGTGCCGCTATTGGTCGCGGGCGCCGTGACCATGGAAATCTGCGTGCTGATCGGGTTGCCGCTCAACTTCGCCAACATCGTTGCATTGCCGCTGATGCTCGGCATCGGCGTGGCGTTCAAGATCTATTATGTGACGGCGTGGCGGTCGGGCAGGACGAATCTGCTGCAGACCAGCCTGACGCGTGCGATATTTTTCAGCGCCCTGGCGACGGCGACCGCGTTCGGAAGCCTGTGGCTATCTTCTCATCCGGGGACCGCCAGCATGGGCAAGCTGCTGGCGCTCTCGCTGGTCACCACCCTTGCGGCGGTGTTGTTGTTTCAGCCCGCGCTAATGGGCAAACCGCGCGATGTCGGGGAGTAGGCAGATATCGCCGATATCGGGCGGCTGGCCCGGCGCCGCCTGCTTTTGACCTGATGCCTTGGGAGCCCCGGGTGCCGGTGGTCTTGGCGGCGTTGGCGGTGGTCGTCGTCGGTGCGCCGGTACGGGGCAACGTGCCCGTGGTCTTCGGCGCGCCCTTGGCCGCCATGCTGTTGGCGGGGCTTGAGGGAATCGGCCCCGCGACGCGGGTCCAGGTTTCGCCGCCGCACAGGAAGCCCAGCACGCAGCCTTGAATTTCAAGCTGATCGGCGCCGATCGGCTTGATCGTCGAGCTGTAGGACTGTCCGTCCTTGGCGTTGTAGACTTGGCCTTCCCATTGATCGACGGCAGGTTTCTTCTTCATGTCGATCAGGATCGGCATCCCCAGCGTAGGTCTGTTCTGTTTTGAAACATCGGGATTGTTCTTGTCGCGGCCGCCCGGCGTCTTCTCCCACGCCACCACGCCCCACATGCTGCCATTGCATTCGGCGACGCGAATGTTAGCGACAGCCATCCGCCACCCTCCAGTCGCCGGTCGGGTCGGCGGCCAACGCTGCGGTAAAGCCTGACGTCAAAAATATTGCTGAAAATGCAACGGTACGCATGATATTTCGCGGGCAGTGCAACATTGTTCCAACCTGTACGTCATTAGGGATCGGGGCGGGGGCAAAACGCCGCATTGGGCGTTTTCAGTTGACGAAATGGTCATCAAACGAAGTATGTAGCGGATGCTATATTCAAATCTAGACGTTTCCGAGATGTTTGCGGAACGGCAGTCGCAGCGCAGCACCATGCATGCGCGGCACCTGAACGAGCAACTGGTACGGGTCCTCAAGACGATCGGCTATGACGTCGGGTTTCAGAAAGGTCAAGGCCAGTACCTGTTCGATCGGGACGGCGCCCGCTATCTCGATCTACTGAGCGGGTTTGGCGTTTTTGCGATTGGCCGCAATCATCCGGCGCTGCGCCATGCATTGAAGAGCGTCCTCGATAGCGACCTGCCCAACCTCGTGCAACTCGACGTTTCGACGCTGGCGGGCGTGCTGGCCGAACGGCTGCTGGAATACGTGCCCTATCTGGACAAGGTGTTTTTTGCCAATTCGGGGGCGGAATGTGTCGAAGCTGCGATTAAATTCGCGCGCGGCGCCACCGGCCGGCCGGGCATCGTGTACTGCGGCCATGCCTTCCACGGATTGTCCTATGGCGGGCTTTCGCTCACCGACGATCCCAACTTCCGCAGCGGATTCGAGCCGCTGCTGCCCGGATGCACGTCGGTCCCCTTCAACGATCTCGCCGCCCTGGAGCAGGCGCTGTCGTCGCGCCAGGTTGCCGCCTTCATTGTCGAGCCGATCCAGGGCAAGGGCGTCAACATGCCCAGCGGATGAGTTTCTGCCGGGTGCTGCGGCGCTCTGCCGCAAGTACGGCACCTTGCTGGTCGCCGACGAAATTCAGACCGGAATGGGACGGACCGGGCGCTTCCTCGCGGTCGAGCACTGGAATGTCGAACCCGACATGGTGCTGCTCGCCAAGGCGCTGTCGGGCGGACATGTTCCGGTCGGCGCGCTGCTCACGCGCAAGAGCATCTTCGACAAGATCTTCAATCAAATGGACCGTGCGGTCGTGCACGGATCGACCTTCGCCAAGAACGACCTGGCGATGGCCGCCGGCATCGCGACGCTCGAGGTGATCAAGGCCGAAAAGCTGGTCGAAGCCGCCGCCAAGCGCGGCGCCGAGCTTCGGCTTGCGCTCACGCGCATGGTGCCCGGCTATGAACTGATGAAGGAAGTCCGCGGCAAGGGCCTGATGATCGGCGTCGAGTTCGGCCCGCCGAAATCGCTGCGGCTGAAGGCGTCGTGGAATATTCTCGAGACCGCCAACAAGGGCCTGTTCTGCCAGCTCATCACCGTGCCGCTGTTCAAGGATCACAAGATCCTCACGCAGGTGTCCGGCCACGGCAGCCACACCATCAAGCTGTTGCCGCCGCTGACCATCACGCAGGAAGACTGCGGCTGGATCGAGAAATCGTTCGATACCGTCATCGCCGACAGTCACAAGGTCCCCGGCGCGATCTGGTCGCTGGGCAAGACCCTGGTCGACAACGCCGTGCGGAAGTCGGCATAGACAGCGCCACGATCTCAAAGTCCATCGATCGGTCGGGAAATCAAGCTGCGCATCAACTTCGCCGATGGGAGGAATGCATGAAAGCGATCACCGGCGGCTGCCATTGCGGCGCCATCCGCTATCAGGTTGAAGGCGACTTGATCGTCCACGCGCTGTGTCACTGCAGTGATTGCAGGCGTCATGCCGGCGCACCGATGGTGGGCTGGACGATGTACGCGATGGACGCGGTCAAGGTGACGCAGGGCACACCCAAGACCTACCATTCGTCCGAACACGGCCGCCGGCAGTTTTGTCCCGATTGCGGCACCGGCCTTTTCTACACCAACGCGCAGGTGTTGCCTGGAATCATCGATATCCAGAGCGCGACCTACGATGACCCCAATCTCGTTCCGGCGATGGCGCACATCCAGGTTGCAGAGCGGATCGGCTGGTTAGAGCATGCGCACGAGCTGCCCACCTTCGAGCGTTATCCGCCGCAACCGTAGGATCGTGGCCGATGCCGACCGCGGGCCTGGCCCCACTGGACGAGACCATCACGATCGCCGAGCTCACGCGCGATCCCTATCCGATCTACAGGCACTTGAGACGCGAAACGCCTGTGTTGCGGGTCAAATCCGTGGGCCGCACCTTCCTAACCAAGGCCGCCGATACCAAGCTCGTGAAGGACAACGCGGCATTGTTCAGCTCGAACGATCCGAACACGCCTATGGAACGGGCCTTTCTCGCCCATACGTTGATGCGCAAGGACCACGACGAGCACCGCACCGAACGCATGTCGATGATGCCGGCCTTGATGCCGAAGACGATCGAATCGGTCTGGGCGCCGCTGTATGCGGAACTGGCCGCGGCCTATCTTGACCGGTTGCCGCGCGGCGAGATCGTCGATCTCTTTCCAGCACTCGCCGGGCCGCTTGCCGCGCGGATTCTGGCGCTCGCGATGGGTATTCCCGACGCCAGCGATGACGACATGCAGCGATGGTCGCAGACCCTGATCGACGGCGCCGGCAATTTCGGCTGGACGCCGGGGCCTTTTGAAGCGACGGACATCGCCAATGCGGAGATGGACACATGTATCCGCGCCAACGCCGAACGCGTGCGGGCCGAACCGGATTCCTCGGCGCTATCCTTCATGGTGAACGCGAAGAGCCCGATTCCGGAAAGCCAGATCATCGCCAATGTAAAGATCGCGATCGGCGGCGGCATCAATGAGCCGCGCGACGCCCTGTTGACGATCCTCTACGGCCTGTTGACCAACCCGGATCAGCTTGAAGCCGTCCGCGCAGCCGGCAAATGGCGCGCTGCCTTCGAGGAAGGGGTGCGCTGGGTAGCGCCGATCCAGGCGAGTTCACGGTTCGTGATGGAGGACACGGAGATTCGGGGGCACTTCATCCCGAAAGGCGATACCGTGATGACGATCCAGGCGTCGGCCAACCGGGACGAGGACGCCGTCGAAGATGGCGAGAACTACAACGCACTGCGCGACCCTAATCCTCATCAGGCCTTCGGCAACGGCCCGCATCATTGCGCCGGCGCGCACCTGTCGCGGCGAACCGTCGGCGGCATCCTGCTGCCGATGTTGTTCGAGCGCTTCCCCAACATGACTTTGCCCGATCCCCCGCGCGTGCGCTGGCACGGTTTCGGTTTCCGGGGCCCGCTCAATCTGCCGGTTCTGCTGCAATAGGACGGTGCGGAGAGGTGCGCGTTATTGGCGCTGTGGATTCTCGAACATCTCCAGCGCCTCCAGCACCAGCCCCGGCGCTTCCTGCGCCACGCAGTGACCGACACCGTCGAACGTCCACTGGCTCGCGCCCGGGATCAAAGCGACGGCTCTTGCGGCCATCTCCTTGTAGATCGGCCAGGATTTTTCGGCGGTCGCGACGCATACCGGACAGCCGATCTCGGTCAGCCCAGTGAAGGGATTGCCGCGTCCATCGCCGGCATAGACCTGCGACATCGCCTCGAAGATCGGCCGCAGCATCGCCGCTTCGATCTCGGGAGTGCAGAGTAGCCGCACGCGGCCGTCCGGCAATTCCTCGAAGCCGTGCCGCACATAGGCCGATAGCGAGGCTTCGGACCAGTTCGCAAACGCAGGCGCTGCGCGAAAGCGCTTGACCGCGGCGGCGGCGCTGTCGAATTCGGCCTGGCGGCGCAGCACGCCCTGCGCAGAGGCGGTTTCCCTTTCGCTCAACTCCGACGTCACGGCTTTCATCGCGCGCGGATCCATCACGGTGGGCTCCATTACAAACATGCGCGCGAAACGCCCCGGCATCAGCTTGGCGGCAAGCAACAGATCGGTGGCGCCGGCGCTGTGGCCGATGCCAAAGATATTCTCGAGCTCGAGCGCTTCCACCACGGCGCAGATGTCGGATGCGAAGTCGAGGAAATGATACCGCTCCGGTGGCGGCTTGTGGCCGGCGCCGTGGCCGCGGCGGTCGATGCCATAGACCTGATATCGGGACGCGAGCTCGCTTGCGACTTCGTCCCAGACCTCGGCGACGAAGCCGGTGCCATGCACCAGAAGCGCGGTTGGCTTGCTGGAACTGGCCTCGCCCCAGCGCGCCAGCGCAATGCGCCCGCCGTCGTGCTCGACCCAGATGCGATGACGATTGGTCATGAAACGGCAGCGCGCGAATCTTCAAGGATCATCGCCGCCCCCTTTTCGGCGATCATCGCGGTGGGGGTATTGGTATTGCCCGAGGTGATCGTCGGCATCACAGAGGCGTCGACGACACGCAGTCCGGCAATGCCGTAAAAGCGTAAGCGTTCGTCTACCACGGCGAGGGGATCGCTGGCGGCTCCCATCTTGGCGGTGCCGACGGGGTGAAAAATCGTGGTGCCGATATCGCCGGCGGCTTTCGCCAGCGACGCATCGTCGTCGCCGACCGAGGGACCCGGCAAGTATTCTTCGGGGCGATACGCCGATAGCGCCTTCTGCTTCATCAGCCGCCGCGTGGTGCGGATGGCATCGGCGGCGACCTCGCGGTCCTCGTCGGTCGAAAGGTAATTCGGCGCGATCGCCGGCGCCTGTGCGGGCTCGGCGCTGCGGATGCGCACGGTGCCGCGCGAGGTCGGCTGCAGATTGCAGGCGCTGACCGTGATGGCTGGAAAGGCATGCAGGGGATCGCCGAATTTGTCGAGCGACAGCGGCTGCACATGAAACTGGATATTGGCCCGCTCGCGGCGCGGATCCGAGCGCGTGAAAATCCCGAGCTGCGACGGCGCCATGGTCAGCGGCCCGCGGCGTCGAAACGCATAGTCGAGGCCCATCAGGCCGCGCCGGAACAAATTGTAATAGGTCTCGTTCAGCGTGCGGACGCCCTCGACCTTGTAGATCGCGCGCTGCTGCAGATGATCCTGCAGATTGCGCCCGACGCCCTGGCGATCGAGCACGGTTTCGATCCCGAGCGGCGCCAGCCAGTCCGTCGGGCCAACGCCGGAGCGATGCAGCAGCTGGGTCGATCCGATCGAGCCGGCGCACAGGATGACTTCGCCCTTGGTGCGGACCTCCTTCACTTCGCCGCCCTGGATAAAGCGCACGCCGACGGCGCGGCCGTGCTCGACGATCAGGCGGTCCACCAGCACATTTTTTTCCAATCGCAAATTTGGACGCTTCAACGCGGGTTTCAAAAAGCCGCGCGCCGATGACCAGCGCCGGCCGCGCTTTTGGTTGACGTGGAAATAGCCGACGCCCTCATTGTCGCCGGTATTGAAATCCGCGGTTTTGCGGATCCCCATTTCTTCCGCGGCTTGGCCTACGGCATCGAGGATGGCCCAGGACAATCGCGGCGCTTCGATCCGCCAGCCGCCGCCGATGCCGTGATGCTCGCTGTCCCCGAGAAAATGATCCTCCAGCCGCCGGAACGCCGGCAGCACGTCGTCATAGCCCCAGCCGGTCAGGCCGAGCTGACGCCAGTGATCGTAGTCGGCGGCCTGTCCGCGCATCGAGATCATGGCGTTGATGGCGGAGGAGCCGCCGATCACCTTGCCGCGGGGATAGGCCAGCGAGCGGCCGTTGAGCCCGGCTTCCGGCTCGGTCCGAAACATCCAGTCCGAGCGGGGATTGCCGATCGCGAAGAGATAGCCGACCGGGATATGGAACCAGATCCAGTTGTCGTTGCCGCCGGCCTCCAGGATCAGCACGCGGTTTTTGGGATCGGCCGACAGCCGGTTGGCGACGATGCAGCCCGCAGTGCCTGCGCCGACGACGATATAGTCGAAATCACCTTCAAGCCGTTTCGGCATTTTCTTGAATTTCCGCCCCCAAAAACCATCGCCCGTCATGCCCGGGCTTGTCCCGGGCATCCACGTCTTCTTACTAGTCAGACGTGGATGGCCGGGACAAGCCCGGCCATGACGGCTTTTTGTCAATTGCGGCGAGAGTGTTTGGCGGATCGCGGCTGCGTGCTAGACAGGACCAAATCCGCAACCCCCTGGACCGAGATTCCCCATGCCCGTTGTCAACCGCGTCGCCGATCTGCAGCCCGATATCCAGGCCTGGCGCCGCGAAATCCATCAATATCCGGAATTGTTGTACGACGTGCATCGCACCGCAGCATTCGTGGCTGACCGGTTGCGGGAATTCGGCTGCGATGAGGTCGTGACCGGCCTTGGCCGCACCGGGGTGGTCGGTGTGATCAAGGGCCGCAAGCCGGCCGGCAACGGCGACGTCAAGGTGATCGGATTGCGCGCCGATATGGATGCGCTGCCGATCGAGGAAGAGACCAATCTGCCTTACGCCTCCAAGACGCCCGGCTTGATGCATGCCTGCGGCCATGACGGGCATACCGCGATGCTGCTCGGAGCGGCCCGCTATCTGGCGGAGACGCGCAATTTCGCCGGCGACGCCGTGGTGATCTTTCAGCCGGCGGAGGAGGGCGGCGCCGGTGCCGCCGCGATGATCAAGGACGGGCTGATGGACCGCTTCGCCATCGATCAGGTCTACGGCATGCACAATGGTCCGGGCATTCCGGTCGGCTCATTCGCGATCCGGCCCGGTCCGATCATGGCGGCGACCGACTCCATCGATATCAAGATCGAGGGCCTCGGCGGGCACGCGGCACGCCCGCACATCTGCGTCGATTCCGTTCTGGTTGGCGCCCAGCTGATCACCGCCCTGCAGTCGATCGTCTCGCGCAGCGTCGATCCCCTGGAGTCAGCTGTCATCTCGATCTGCGAGTTCCATGCCGGCAACGCGCGCAACGTCATTCCGCAAACCGCCGAACTCAGGGGTACCGTTCGCACCCTGACCAACCCGGTTCGGGAACTGGTCGAGAAACGGGTGCGCGAGGTCGTCGCCGGCGTGGCGCAGCTGACCGGCGCCAGGATCGATCTGGAATATGTCCGCGGCTATCCGGTGACGGTCAATCATCCGTCCCAGACCGACGTTGCCACCCGGGTCGCCAGGGAAGTCGCCGGCGAGGCCAATGTTCACGACATGCCGCCGCTGATGGGTGCCGAGGATTTCTCCTACATGCTGGAGTCCCGGCCGGGCGCGTTTATTTTCTGCGGCAACGGCAACAGCGCCGGCCTGCATCACCCCGCCTACAATTTCGACGACGAGGCGATCGTCTACGGCACCTCGTACTGGATCAAGCTGGTCGAGAACACGATGGCGGCGTGAGGCGTCCCCTCACTATGTCGACCAGTCGACGCTAAACGCAGCGCGCCGATCGTTGTTACATCATGCCGGAACATTGCGCACGAGATGACGTTGGAGAGGCGGGGGATACCCCGTATCTGATTACGTCTCAATGGAGTGCGCCATGACCGCGAAAGACAAGGACCTCAACGACCTCTTCCTCGATACGCTGAAGGACATCTACTACGCTGAAAAGCAGATTTTGAAGGCGCTTCCCAAGATGGCGAAGGCCGCCCAGTCCGACAAGCTGCGGGCCGCGTTCGAGAAGCATCACGGCGAGACCGAAGGTCAGGTCGAACGCCTCGAGAAGATTTTCGAAATGCTCGACAAGCCGGCCCGCGGCAAGACCTGCGATGCGATCCAGGGCATCCTCGACGAGGGCAAGGAGATCATGGAGGAGTACAAGGGCACCGAGGCGCTCGATGCCGGCATGCTGGCCGCAGCACAAGCCGTCGAGCACTACGAAATCTCCCGCTACGGCACACTGAAGCAGTGGGCCCAGCAACTCGGCATGAAGGAAGCCGTGCAGTTGCTGGACGAAACGCTGCAGGAGGAAAAGAAGACCGACGTCAGCCTGACGACGCTGGCCGAAGCCGCAGTCAACCTCGCCGCGGCGGCGTAGCTGCCTTTTCCCGGACGCGGTGCAGCGCTTCTTCGCGCTGCTCCGCAGAGCCGGGACCCACGCCGCAGACACTGACCTCATCCTGAGGAGCGCGCCTGTTCGCGCGCGTCTCGAAGGATGGCTGCGAGTCCTGTGCGCTTGCGGCTATCCTTCGAGACACGCGCAAACGGCGCGCTCCTCAGGATGAGGTCAGTGTTCGTAGCTGTCATCCTCCGAGACGAATTCAGCTAAGCCGCCCGCGCCAGCTTCTTCAACACTTCAGCGGCAATCCTGAGATCATCAACGAACCGCGCGTACTCCCGCGCCTTCGCATCCGCATCCGGCACCCGCAACAGATACGATGGATGCACCGTCACCAGCGCCTTGATGCCGTCGTCCAGATCGATCAGGCGTCCGCGGTTCTTGTTGATCGGCGTGATCTTTCCGAACACGCTTTGCGCGGCGGTGGCACCCATCGCCACCACCAGCGTTGGCTTGAGCGAGGCCAGTTCGCGTTCGTACCATGGCCGGCACGCCTTGATCTCCGGCGTGTTCGGCTTCTGGTGCAGGCGGATTTTGCCGCGCGGCACGAACTTGAAATGCTTGACGGCATTGGTGACGTAAACTTTTTTGCGGTCGACGCCGGCTTCTGCCAGCGCGCGGTCGAGCATTTGTCCGGCCGGTCCCACGAACGGCTTGCCGGCCAGGTCTTCCTTGTCGCCGGGCTGCTCGCCGACCAGCATGATCTCAGCGGATTGCGGGCCTTCGCCGAACACGGTCTGGGTGGCATCCTTGTAGAGGGGACAGGCCCGGCAATCCGCGGCCTCGTCGCGCAAGGCGGCGATGCTGTCGGCGGTCGCTGCGGGTTTGCGTTTCATCGATAGCTCCGGCCGTTTCTGCGGCTTGTGCGGATCGGTTGCGGCATTGGCGATCATGCCGCCGGTCGCCCGTGCCGCACCGGCGATCAAAGGCTTAATCAACGAGGCCTCCGGCAGGTTCCGCCAATATTTCTTCGGCATCTCGGTTTGCATGGCCTTCACCTTGAGCCGCGCCGGATTGAAGATGCTGGCGTAGTAGCGCCGCCAGGTCTCCTCCAGCCGGTCTTCCGTGGGCGCTTCGGCCTTGCCGGCCCCCGGCGTGAACGTGACGGCTTCGCCATCCCAATGCGCGCAGAGGTCCGGCGTCAGGATCGACCATGCCATGTCGGCGAAGCGTAGGGCAAAGAACGGCGCGGTCGCCTCGACGATGTGATGCTCGGGCTCGAACCAGGCGACGAAGCGGGACGTCTCCTCGTCGGTCACCTCGCGGAAGCGAACAAAGGCTTTCATTTTGTGCTGATCGCGGTGGACGGCCTTGGCCATCGCCGACACCCTGGAGATATCGGGATCGGTCGCGATATCAATGAGTTCATGGTTGCTGCGCAGCCGCCGCAGCAACCGATAGAGATCGCAAAACGCTCGGGGTCCCGATGCAGGATGGCCGACCCGCGCCAGTTCGACGAATTTCGCTGTCACATTGAAAGTGCCGTGGGCTTCGGGCAATGCGGCGGGTACCGGTCCAAACAGTTCGGCGTCGTTGCCTCGCACACGCCAGATCACCTCTGCCGGCGCAATATCGTTCAGCGCCATGGCACGGGCCGCATTACGCCAGCCCTGGAAATCGGTTTCGTTGTCGAGGGTGATGAAGTGCATTCGATTAAAACCCAAAACCCAGTTGTATCGCTTTCGGCCTGAACCGCTCGGCCAGTTTCGCGCCTTCAAGCAGATGCGGCGACGGACGATGATCGCTGAGAACGATGAACGGTAGCGCCTTGTTCCGCGGAATATGCAAACGTGCCAGATCGGCCGCGCGGATCGATGTCACGCGCCTGGTGGCGATGATGCGGTCGACCGCCCTGGTGCCGAAGCCCGGCACGCGCAACAGGTCCTCGCGGCTCGCCCGGTTGATATCGAGCGGAAAGCGGTCGCGGTGCCGCAGCGCCCAGGCGAGCTTCGGGTCGATGTCGAGCGCCAGCATGCCGGTGCCGTCGAGATCTCGCCGACGCCAAAACCGTAAAATCGCATCAGCCAGTCGGCCTGGTACAGCCGGTGCTCGCGGACCAGCGGCGGGGCGAGCAGGGGCAGCGAACGGCTGGCGTCGGGTATCGGGCTGAAGGCGGAATAGTAGACGCGCTTGAGCTTGTAGGAGCCATAGAGATTGGCGCTGGTGTCGAGGATGATTTGGTCATTGGCGGATCCGCGCCGACGATCATCTGCGTGCTTTGGCCGGCCGGGGCGAATTTTGGCGCGCTGTTGCCCTTTGGCGTGAGCTTGCGGCCTTCTCTGGCCTCGTCGAGCCTCAGGCGCAGCCGGCCCATGGTGCGGCGAATGGCTCGGACGTCTTTCTCCGGCGCCAGTTTGGCGAGGCTGGTTTCCTCCGGCACTTCGATATTGATGCTGAGACGGTCGGCATATTTGCCGGCCTCGGCGATCAGCGCATCGTCGGCCTCCGGAATGGTTTTCAGGTGGATGTAGCCGCGGAAGCGATGCTCCTCGCGCAGCTTGCGGGCGACGCTCACCACCTGCTCCATGGTGTAGTCGGCGTTGCGGATGATGCCGGAGGAGAGAAACAGCCCCTCGATGTAATTGCGGCGATAGAAGTCGAGCGTCAGTTTCACCACCTCGTCGACGGTGAAGCGCGCCCGCGGCACGTTGCTGCTGGCGCGGTTGACGCAATAAAGACAGTCGTAATTGCAGGCGTTGGTGAGCAGGATTTTGAGCAGCGAGATGCAGCGTCCATCAGGCGCGTAGGAATGGCAGATGCCCATGCCCGGCGTCGGTGGAGCCGATACCCTTGCCGTCGCGGCTGTCGCGCTTTTCGGTGCCGCTGGAGGCGCAGGACGCGTCGTATTTGGCGGCGTCCGCCAGGATTTCCAGCTTGCGTTGTACGTCCATTTCAAGATCCCTTTGATTCAACTCATGAATCAGGTGAGCACCAATCCCGATTGACTCTCCCGGCCATGTTAGCTTTATATTAGAACATATCATGAACAAATGAGCCAGCTTCTGGTTCTCTCCGAAACCAGTTGCGGCCAACATATTTCTTAAGGAGCGGCGCATGACCGGCGCACGCACGAGCACGCTTGCGCGTTTGCGCGGCAGCATCGAGCGCATCGAAACGCACGGCGAAGCCTACATGCCCGGCCGGGTGCCGCTCGGGCATGCCGACGCCGATGCGGCGCTGCAGGGCGGTCTCGCCGTGGGAGCGATGCACGAGGTGTTCGCCGAGGCCGGCCGGCAAAGTGCCGCGGCGACCGGTTTTGTCGTGGGCCTGGCCGGACTGAAGCCTCGCGGGGCGCGCGGCAGCACGGCGGCCGCTGGTCTGGGTGCGGCAGGATTTTGCTGAAGTTGAATCCGGCGCGCTGTCGATGAGCGGATTGGCCGAACTCGGCCTCGATCCGCGGCTGGTCGTGACGGTGCGCGCCGCCGACGTCGACACCGCGCTGCGGACCGCGGCCGACGCGCTGGCCTGCGACGCGCTCGGCGCCGTGGTGCTGGAAGTCTGGGGCGAAGCGCGACAGCTCGATCTCGTCGCCAGCCGCAAGCTGACGCTGGCAGCACAAGCCTCTGGCGTCACCGGCCTGTTGCTGCGGGTGGCGGCGGAGCCGCAGCCCTCCACGGCGGAGACGCGATGGATCGTGCGCGCGGCGCATTCGCCGCCCGCTGCTGCGGGAAGCGCGTGGGGCGCGCCGCTGTTCGATGCGCAGCTTGTCCGCAACCGTCATGGCCCTGTTGGCCGCTGGATCATGGAATGGAAATGTGATGAGTGCCTTTTCGAAAAACCGGCGGCGGATCCTCAGCCTGTGGCTGCCACGCCTGCCCATCGACCGTATCAAGCGCCAGCTTTGGCAAAGCAACGCCGCGCCGGTTAAAAATTCTCGCCACACGAACAATGCGCTCCCTCTCCCGCTTGCGGGGGAGGGTCGGGGAGGGGGCAGCCGCAAGTTCATGCCGTTCAAGTTTCCCCCACCCGTATCGCATCTTTCGATGCGATACGACCTCCCCCGCAAGCGGGAGAGGTGAAGCAAGAAGCACCCTGCATCGTCGTCACCAAGCAAAACAATGCGCTGCAGATTTCCGCGCTGGATGATGCCGCAGCCCGTCTCGGTCTTGGCATCGGCCTGCCATTGGCCAATGCCCGCGCCATCTGCCCGCAATTGACGGTATTCGATGCCGATGAAGCGGCCGACGCCCAGACGCTGAACCGGATTGCCGACTGGTGCGATCGCTTCACGCCGCTGGTGGCGCTCGATCCCCCGCATGGCCTGTTTCTCGACATTACCGGCTGCGCCCATCTGTTCGGCGGCGAGGCCGCGCTGATGCGAATGCGTATGCGACGCGCTGACGCGGCAGGGCTTTGCCGTCAGCAGCGCGATTGCCAGCACATCGGTCTGCGCGCGCACGCTGACGCGCTGCGTCTCCGGGCACATCGTCGGTGACGGCGGGGAAGCCGAGGCGGTCACGGCACTGCCGGTGCTCGGCGCTCGGCGCCGACGAGGCCATCACCCGCGGCCTGCGCCGCGCCGGGCTGAAAACCATCGGCGATGTCGCCTCCCGCGCCCGCCACGAGATATCGGCCCGATTTGGCGCCGATTTCACGACGCTGCTGGAACAGGCGCTGGGGCAGGGCGATGCGCCGATCAGCCCGCGCAAACCGCTGCCGGATTACATCGTGGAGAAACGGTTTGCCGAACCGGTCGCCACCGAAGACGTGATTTCGGCGACGCTGTCCGGCCTGGCGCAGATGCTGGTGACGGCGATGGACCGGCAGGGCAAGGGCGCGCGGCGGCTGGAAGCGCATTTTTTCCGCACCGACGGCGTGGTGCGCGCGATCATGGTGGACACCGGACAGCCCGTCACCAGGCCTGCGGTGGTCGACCGGCTGTTTCGCGAGCGGCTCGATGCCCTGAGCGATCCGCTCGATCCCGGTTTTGGTTTCGATCTCATCCGCCTGTCCGCCAGCCGCACCGAAATCGTGGTGCAGCAGCAGCGCGATCTCGATGCCAATGTGCATGACAATGACGAGTTGGCGGCGTTGATCGATCGCATCGCCGCGCGCATCGGCGGACGGCGCGTGGTCGTGCACCTGCCGCAGGACACCCATATTCCCGAGCGCGCGGTGCTGGCAGCACCGGCGCAGCATCATCTGGCCACGGCTGTGCAGGCGGCCTGGCCGGCACGGGTGGAAAGCGAACCGCCGTTGCGGCCGCTGCGGCTGTTCGAAAGGCCCGAGCCCATCAAGGTGATCGCGGAAGTCCCGGACGGACCGCCGGCGTGGTTTCAATGGCGGCGCGCGACCCATACCGTGAAGCGCGTCGAGGGCCCCGAGCGCGTCGCCATGGAGTGGTGGCGGTCGCAGGAGATGCTGACGCGCGATTATTTCCGGGTCGAGGATGAAGCCGGCTTGCGGTTCTGGCTGTACCGCGACGGTTTGTATGATCGCGAAATCGTGCAGCGCGAGGGCGAGACCGCTCAGCCGAACTGGTTCGTGCATGGGCTGTTCGCATGAACGGGTTTGGCAACATTCCCAGCTATGCCGAAATCGGCATCACCACGAATTTCTCGTTCCTGCGCGGCGGCTCGCATCCGCAGGAGTATGTCAACCAGGCCAGCGAGCTGCGGCTTCCCGCCATCGGCATCGCCGACCACAACACGCTGGCCGGCGTGGTGCGGGCCTACAAGGAACTGGAAAACCCCGAGGTCAAATACAAACCGAAACTTCTGATCGGCGCGCGCCTCGTCTTCATGGACGGCACGCCGGATATTTTGGCCTATCCGCGCGACCGCGCCGCCTACGGCCGGCTGTGCCAGCTCTTGACCCGCGGCAAGCGCGGCGACGATGCCGACCAGACCAAGAAGGGCGAATGTCATCTGCGGCTCGACGATCTCCTGGAATTTTCCGAAGGCCAGCTTCTGGTTTTGACCCTGCCGCACCGTTTCGAGACCGCCCAAACGCTTAGGCTTCTGGACCGGTTGCGAGGCAGCCGCGCCGATGGCGTGTGGTTGGCCGCGAGCCTGCTGTATCGCGGCGACGACAAGCGCCGTCTGGTCCGGCTCCAGCGCATCGCCGAGACCGCAGGCGTGCCGCTGCTGGCGACCAACGAGGTGCTCTATCACCATCCCGCGCGCCGTCCCCTGCAGGATGTGCTGACCTGCATCCGCGAAAAAACCACCATCGACGCCATCGGCAGGCGGCTGGAAGCCAATGCCGAACGCTATCTAAAACCTGCCCACGAAATGGCGCGGCTGTTTCGCGATCTGCCGGAGGCGATCGCGGAAACCATGCGGTTTGCCAGCCGCATCCATTTTTCGCTCGATCAACTCAAATACCAGTATCCCGACGAGCCGGTGCCGCCGGGCAAGACCGCGCAGCGGCATCTGGAAGACCTGACCTCGGCAGGTGTTGAACAATATTTCTCCGGCGGGATCGATGACACCCTCCGTGCCACCTTGCGCAAGGAGCTCGATCTCATCGCCGAACTCAACTACGCGCATTATTTTCTCACCGTGCACGACATCGTCCGCTATGCGCGCAGCCAGAACATCCTCTGCCAGGGCAGGGGATCGGCGGCCAATTCCGCCGTCTGCTATGTGCTCGGCATTACCTCCGTCGATCCGACCAAGGTCGATCTTCTGTTCGAGCGCTTCATTTCCAAGGAACGGCTGGAGCCGCCCGACATCGACGTCGATTTCGAGCATTCGCGGCGCGAGGAGGTGATGCAATATGTCTATCGCCGCTATGGCCGCCATCGCGCCGCGATCATTGCCACCGTGATTCATTACCGGCCGCGCAGCGCGATCCGCGACGTCGGCAAGGCGCTGGGGCTGACCGAGGACGTCACCGCAGCACTGGCCGATACCGTCTGGGGAAGCTGGGGCAAGGGCCTCGACGAGATGCAGGTCCGGCAGGCCGGGCTCGATCCGCACAATGCGATGGTCGGGCTTGCGGTCGAGCTTGCCGCCGAACTGATCGAATTTCCGCGGCATCTGTCGCAGCATGTCGGCGGCTATGTGCTGACCCAGGACCGGCTCGACACCTATGTGCCGATCGGCAATGCCGCGATGGACGACCGCACCTTCATCGAATGGGACAAGGACGACGTCGATGCGCTGAACATGATGAAGGTCGACGTGCTGGCGCTGGGGATGCTGACCTGCATCCGCAAATGTTTTGACCTGATCGCCGATCACAAGGGCGAGCGTTATGTGCTGGCGACGATCCCCCAGGACGACGAGCCGGTCTACGACATGCTGCTGCCGCGGCGAATCGCTCGGCGTGTTCCAGGTCGAAAGCCGCGCCCAGATGAACATGCTGCCGCGGCTGAAACCCGCGCACATTCTACGATCTCGTCATCGAGGTCGCGATCGTGCGGCCCGGTCCGATCCAGGGCGACATGGTGCATCCCTATCTGAAGCGCCGCAAAATGAAGCCGGAGGACATCGAATATCCCTATCCGAAGGGCGGCAACAAGGATGAGTTGCGCAACGTTCTGCACAAGACCCTCGGCGTGCCGCTGTTCCAGGAACAGGCGATGCGGATCGCGATCGAGGCCGCGGAATTCACGTCCGAGGAAGCCAATGGGTTGCGCCGGGCGATGGCGACCTTTCGCAATGTCGGCACCATCGGCAAATTCGAATCCAAGATGATCGGCAACATGATCCGGCGCGGCTACGATCCCGAATTCGCCAAAAACTGTTTCAACCAGATCAAGGGATTCGGCTCTTACGGCTTTCCGGAAAGCCATGCCGCCAGTTTTGCCCAGCTGGTCTATGTCTCGTCATGGCTGAAGCATTACCATCCCGATGCGTTCTGCTGCGGGCTGCTGAATTCGCAGCCGATGGGCTTTTATGCCCCCGCGCAGATCGTCGGCGACGCCCGCACCAACGGCGTCGAGGTGCGCGAGATCGACGTGTCGTTCAGCCATGCGCAGAATACGCTGGAGGAGAAAAGCGGAGACTATTGCGCGGTGCGGCTCGGCTTCCGCCAGATCGACGGGTTTAAGTGGGCCGATCCGGACGAGGAGAAGTTGAAACAAATTCAATCGTCATTCCGGGGCATGCGAAGCATGAACTCCGATGTGCAATTGCGCATCGGAGAATCTCAGATTCTCCGATGCGCAATTGCGCATCGGAGTTCGTCGCTGCCGCGACGCCCCGGAATGACAACGGTGAGAGTACTGCCGAAGACTGGGCCGACCGCATCGTCGCCGCGCGAGCGCGCCGTCCGCTTCACCTCGCTGGAAGATTTCGCCCGCGACACGGCCTTGCCGAAGCGCGCGCTGATCCTGCTGGCGGATGCCGATGCGTTTCGCTCGCTCGGTCTCGATCGCCGCGCCGCGCTGTGGGCGGTGCGGCGGCTGCCCGACGACGTGCCGCTGCCGCTGTTCGAAGCCGCCACCGCGCGCGAGCAGCCCGACGAGGGCGCGCAGCCCTTGCCTGCCATGCCGCTGCCGGAACAGGTGGTCGCCGACTACCAGACCATCCGGCTGTCGCTGAAGGGCCACCCGATGGAATTTCTGCGGCCGATGTTTGCCAAGGAAGGCGTCATCGCCTGCGAACGGGTTTGCCATGCCAACGACAAAAAACGCGTCAGCTGCGCCGGCGTGGTGCTGGTGCGGCAGCGTCCGGGCAGCGCCAAGGGCGTGGTGTTCATGACGCTGGAAGATGAAACCGGCATCGCCAATATCGTGGTGTGGCCGAAGGTGATGGAGCATTTCCGCAAAGAAGTGATGGGCGCGCGGCTCATTCTGGTCGAGGGCTATATCCAGAGCAGCCCCGAGCAAGTGACGCATCTGGTCGCGCAACGGCTGTATCGATCGCTCGCACGAACTGACCGGCCTTGCCGATGATGCGCACCGCAAGCACCCGGTGCCGGCGGGCCCTGCGCTGATCGAACCGCTCAATGACGACCGCCGCGACCACGCCGACACGCCGGCGCAGAAAATCCGCCATCCGCGCAACGTCCGCATCCTGCCGCCATCACGGGATTTTCATTAGGGCGCGCTTGGGATGCTCGGTCATTGCGAGGGCGAAAATCCGTACGATTTGAATTAAGCTTCTAATGAATTCGCAAGACCAATCCGCCTAACGATCAGCGGAAGCAGGATTTGGACATGACAAGGGTGGACGCTTGCAGTGCCCGGAATTATCGCGCACATCGCGCGGTCTGGTTGTAGCAACAAGGCCGGATCGAAAACTCACCGGCTCCGATAGACTGGACCTCTGGCTATCAAAGGGCCGGAAGATCGATGGGCTTTGGATCGGCACGACGGAAAGCCAGCCTTACCCGGCCTTGTGCCGCGTCGAGACCGCGCTTGAATTGATCAAGAGCCACGACGCGCTTCACTATTCCCGTATCGGCCGCAACCTCGACCGAATATGGGTGAAGCTGATTCCAAGTGCTGAGGCGCATTACGAAAGGTCATCGAACGCGTGTGTCATTGATGAGCGCTACGCTCTCCAGGAAACAATGACGCTTGAGAGGATCGCCTCCATCATTGTCCATGAAGCGACCCATGCGAGGTTGGAAGGATGGGGCATTCTATACCATGAGACGAAGCGCGCCCGGATCGAAGCTATCTGTCTCAGGCGCGAACTGAACTTCCTTACCAAACTGCCTGACAGCGAGCTTATGCAGGAACAGATTGTGCGTACATTGGAGTGGATCGCTACGGACCACCACCATCTTTCCGGCACGAGCTTTCAGGAACGCGAAGACCAGGGCCAGGTTGAAACATTGCGATATCTAAACATGCCGAACTGGTTCGTCCGATTTGTTGCGTGGCTGATCCGGAGGCGGCGCCAGCGGGCATCGGCCCTGCGGCGGCCGTAGGCTGGTCGGATGATGACAGCGGTCGTGTGGAACGTACCGCGGCAGGACCGTCTACAACACAGCCGCCTGTTTCTTGCCGCGCGGCAGGAATGGTTTGAGCGGCCGCTTGATCGCGCCGGTGCAGGCGCGGGTTACGGTCTTGCCGCCGTCGGTCCAGGTCTGCGTGCCCTTGAGCTTGGCGCTGCGCCGCACGAAGCTGCCGCTGTATTTCGCCTTGTACTCCCGGCTGCCGCTTTTCCAGCTGCCCTGAAGATCGATTTTTGGGCCGTCGATGGTTCCGGTGCCCTGCTCAGCGACGTCCTCGACGGCGGCCTTGCGCAACCGCACCACATGACTGTAGCGCGCCGCGCCACCTGATATCGTGACCTCGACGGCCTCGCGCATCTGGTCGCTGGTGAACGGCAGTCTGTCGCATACCATCGTGCCGCGATAGGTGGCGTCGAGCACTTGCGCCGCGACGGGTGTGCCCATCGCCGTCATCATCGCCACCGCCAGCACCGCATGTCCCACGCGCACCATTGCCGCCCCCCGTGTGATTTTTCGTTTCTTGCTCGCATCGTACCGGGCTCATTCGAGTACGTCGATAGGGCTGCAATGAGCTTCGCTACTGCAACATGGCCGCGCAACGCGATGAACACGTACGTCAAACAAGCTTCATCGGCCCGTCGGTAACCAGGCGAAGGTCGATCCTGCCGATCAGTTCCGAGCGGAGCGCCTCTGCGGCGCTGATGGCGTCCACCGTCTGTTGCAACGTGCTGACGTTCGATCCGAGCGACACGATTCCGCCCAGGATCATCGCGATCGATCCGAGCGCTGCGACCTGATTGGGTCCGATCACGCCGAATACCATGATGATCAGCAATGCGCCGCCGGCGGCGATTGCCGCCTTGGAAGCCAGAATAAACTTTCGGCATCGCTCGGCGGCTTCGGCAAGTGCCTCGAGCCGCGCTTCGATCCGTGAAATCTCGTCGCTCGGGTCGTCTTCAGCCATCAGATTCAAAATCAAGATCCGTAGATCGCCAGTGTGTCGGTTGTTTCTACTTGACGGTCCGGACCGAGACAACGGGATGTTGAATGGCCACCAGGCGGCCAAGGATGTGCTGGCCGACAGCGCCAACTGCAGCTAGCCTATCGGGCGCCGACCCCCAGATAACGCGAGCCAGCCATGTCGAAAATCCAGCGCATCCTTCTTCCGGACGTCCCGAAGCCCGTCAGCCACTATTGCCACGTCACCCGCGCCGGCCCCCATGTCTGGGTCGCCGGCGTCGTCGGCCAGGCCGCGGACGGCAACATCCCCACAGACGTTGTCGAGCAGTTCGACATCGCCATCGCCTTGATGGACAAGTGCCTCAAGGCGGCCGGCGCCGGGCCCGAGCATGTCGTCAAGGTGCAGGTCTTCATGACCGACATTACCGAACGGCCGAAAATCAACCCGCGCCGCATCGCCTATTTCGGCGACAATCTGCCGGCCTCCACGCTGGTCGAGGTCAAGGGATTGGTCCATCCGAGAATGAAGGTCGAGATCGAGTGCCAGGCCTATGTCGAGTAGCGCTGGCGAAGCCGATCAATAAGACTTCGGCGGCTGTCGCGCCCGATCTCCAGTCACGGGAAGAGATTCATGTGGTCCCAAAACGCGTTCACTGAGCGGCTCAATCTCAAATGGCCGATCCTTCAGGCGCCGATGGGCTGGCTCAGTACACCGGCACTCGCCGCCGCCGTCAGCAATGCTGGTGGCCTGGGCGGCCTTGGCATGTGGGGTTTTTCAGCCGAAGACGCGGAGCGGCGGATCGCCGGCTTCCAGCAATTGAGCGGTGGCAGCCTCAACGTCAATTATCCGCTCTGGCCCGAGCCCAAAATTACCCCTGAGACCAGTGAGCCGATGCAGGCGCGTCTGCAGCCGCATTTCGACGCCAAGGGCCTGGGTGCGGTACCCGAGCCGAGCGGTGCGGCGAGTGAAGTGAGCCGCGAGCATTTGTCGATGCTGATGCGGGCCAAGCCGCAGATGGTGAGCTTTCATTTCGGCCTGCCTCCTCGCGAGGTCATCGACGCCATCAAAGACGCCGGGATTTTCATCATCTCCAGCGCCACCACCGTGGCCGAGGCGAGGATGCTTGAGCAGCGCGGTGTCGATGCCATCATCGCGCAGGGTACCGAGGCCGGCGGACATCGCGGCACCTTCACCGGTGTCGACATCAGCCAACAGCCCGGCCTGTTCGCGCTGCTGCCGCAAGTGGTCGATGCGGTGAGGGTGCCGGTGATTGCCGCCGGCGGCGTGGCCGATGGGCGAACGGTGGCTGCGGCCTTTGTGCTTGGCGCCAGCGCCGTACAGCTGGGCACGGCCTTCCTGCGTTGCGAGGAGGCCAACGTGTACGATGCGCATCGCGCGGCGTTGCGCGAACCGACTGACGCCTGCACTGTCGTCACCGACGTGATCACCGGCCGGCCGGCGCGCTACATGAAGAACAAGCTCGTTGAAGACCTCATGGCCTCGGACCTGAAGCCGGTGGCATTTCCCGGGCAGTTCAGTCTCACCGCACCGCTCGGCCCCACCGGAGACTGGGAACTCACCGCATTGTTCGCCGGACAATCCGCAGCGCTTGCCAGAGACACGACGGCCGGTGCTTTGGTGGAATCGCTCGCGGATGCGACGTCAAAGTGCCTGAGCGCGTTTGCGCGGTCCTAGCCCTCGCTGATTTCGATTGACGTCACCGTGCTTTGCCGCTGTTCCGAACCGGAACCCCGCTTTGGCCCGAGAGGCGTTCCATCGGAACAATCCATCGGGTCCCGTTGTTGCCGGTCGGACATCAACGGGAGGTCGAAGATGTACAGAGTGCCTTTCATTCTCTTGCTCTTATGCGCCGATTTCTCTGCTGCATCCGCGCAAGGCAGTCGTCCTGGAACTTCACAGGAACAGCAAGCTTGTTCTCGCGATGCTTCCCGCCTTTGCCGAAAGCAACTGGGTGACGACGGAGCCGTCCAACAATGCTTGCAGCAGAACCGAATCGAAATTGGGTTCTGCCTGTCAAAAAGTATTCCAAAGCCACGGCATGTAAATTGGTCCCGCATCAGCCCGGCTGCGGCGCTGCACGGTGCAGCGCCGCTCGGATTACCAGGCCTGTGATTTCAGCTCAGCTGAGTCTGACGACGACCACCTCAAGATACTCGCTCGGGATCACCACCGTCCCATCGGAAGCGGCATTGAACTTGTCGATCAGCGCGTAGATGTCGGTCGCGAGCGATTGCTGGCTGTTCGTATCGATCGCCGCAAAGGCTTTCAGCACCGGTCCGTAATAGCTGCGAAACACGTCCAGGAAATGCTCGCGCGACTTGTAGCGGAAGGCGAAATGCCTGGCTGTGGCCGCGACGGTCGCCTTTGAACCGAACAGGGCGTCGAGATGCGGCTTGGTGCCCCACAGAGCGGGAGACTTCATGCCCGGTGCCGGCGGGACATATTTGCCGATGGTCTTGAACACCTGGCCGGTGAAGCCTTCCGGCGTCCAGTTGGCGAGGCCGATCTTGCCGCCCGGACGGCAGACGCGGAGCATTTCATTGGCGGCCCGTTGCTGATCCGCGGTGAACATGACGCCGAACGTCGACAGCACGACGTCGAAACTGGCGTCGGCGAAGGGCAGCTTTTCCGCGTCCGCCTGCTGGAAGAGGACCGGTAGCCGTTCGGCGGACGCCCGCTCGCTGCCGCGTTCGAGCAGCGCGGGGACATAGTCGGTCGAGACGACGTCGGCGAAGCGGCGTGCCGCTGCGAGCGTGGCATTGCCGTTGCCGGCGGCAACGTCGAGCACGCGCTGATTGCTGCGCAGGTCGATCGCCTCGCACAGCGTTTCGCCGACGATCTGAAGCGTGGTGCCGATGACCGTGTAGTCACCCGAACTCCAGGTGGCCTGCTGTTTGGTCTTGACGGCGGCAAGATCGATGGCGGTCGGAATTGCGGTCTGAATATTCATTTTGGTCTCCATTGGTTGGTTGGGTGGTGAAATACGTGCGGGGTGAATACAAAACTGCTCCTGCTTCAGAGCAGGTCCGTCCTGCCGGCGGCGGCGCGCGGTGGTAGTTGCGCCTGCCGGAGTTTGGAGGCGAATCCGTCGCCTTTGCAGCGACGGATCGGAGCGGCTGCTGCGACCTCGCAGCAGCGCGCGACAGGTGCGCCGTACAGCGCCTGTAGAATTTCCGCGCCCGCGAGACCCGAATAGATCGAGGCGGCGATGGCTAACCCGAGCAAGCCGCTGCGAACGACGGTCTGAACGCGGGAGATGCCTGTGCCTTTCGTCTTTCGATCGGCAAGCTTTCGAAACATGTAGCGGATGGCTTCCCGCTCCTGCGATGCGATCGCGCGTGCGACGGACCGGTTGATGGACCGGCGGAAGCGCGAAAGCAGCACGAACAGGTATGTTTGCGAGGAGCTGTGCGTCATTAATTCAAACAGGCTTGACACGGTAAATTCCTTTGTGGTTCGGCGGGCCGTTTCCGATTGCTGGAGGCGGGGGAATTCGACCCGGCCAATCCAATCGGCACCCGCGCTGGGCTATGCTGCCGCGATACTTGGTTCCGCGGGATCGCCGCGCACCACGACCGTGGTAGCGACCTTGTAAAATTCCTCGCCGGGCATTCCGACGCGACGCGCATGCTCGCGGATCGAACTCGGCGTCGCGCGCCTCGTAGATGCAGAAGGTGCCGATCCGGCCATCGGCCTCGTGGACCACATAGCTGCGAATCCACCGCACCCGGTCCGACATCTGCTCGTTGCCGATTCGGGCAGACTTCGCGCCGGCGGCCTCGAGTTCGTTCATGTTTGCCCAGGCGCTCGGACGGCGGATGACATAGAGTTCCATGGAAATCTCCTCGGGTTTTGGGACCGCGATCGCCGCGATCCATGTCCCGAGCTATAGGCCCGCGCGCCGCTGACCGTCCTTACCGGGGCCTGACCATTTCCTGATCTTTGCCCGGGATGATTTCTTGAACTTTAGTCTGAACCTTTTGCGCCCGGCCTGGACATAACGACATGGCCTTCGAATTTGGACCGTTCCAGCTTGACGAAGCGGGCCGCGTTGTCATGTGCGCGCGGCAAGAGATCCCTTTGCAACCGCGCGTATTCGATCTGCTGGTCTATCTCGTTCATAACCAGGGCCGGGTCGTTTCCAAGGACGAACTGCTGGATGCCGTCTGGCCCAGCGTGACGGTCACCGACAATTCATTGCAGCGGGCGGTAAGCGCATTGCGCGCCATGCTGCGCAAGGGCGGTCTGGAGAGCGCGATCCGAAACGTGCCGGGCAAGGGATATCGCTTCTGCATCGACAGCGAGCCTGAGCAAGCGGTCCAGGCTGTAGAGCAGCAAGGCGATGGAATTTCCGACACGATAGGGCGTGCCCGGCGTGCCGCCGCTGCTCAATCGTGGCTGGAAGCTGTAACCCTGTTCGAGAGCGCTGACGCGGACGGTCTGCTCGCTGCCGAAGATTTTCACCAATGGGCGCTTGCGCTGCAATGCCTTGGCAAGGCGGCTGCGGCGATTCCGGTGCTGGTCCGCGCTGTGAACGCACGCACCAAAGCAGGCGAGTTCGCCGAGGCTGTGATCGACGCGGTAACGCTCTCGGGCCTGCACTTCGAGCGCGGTCAGGCGGCGATCGGGAAGGGCTGGCTGGCGCGCGCGGAGGATTGGGCTTCCGAACTCGGGGATCCGGCCACGACGGCCCTTACTCTGTGGATGAAGTCCAAGATCGCCGCGTTCGATGGCGAGCCGGAGCAGGCGCTTGCCTTGGCGGAGGCCGCCTATACGGCTGTCCGGCACAAGGGCGCCACCAACATCGAGGCGCTGAGTCTCGTGTACCGCGGCTTCTTTCGGCTTTGTCTCGGCGATACCCGGGGCGGGTTGGCCGATCAGGACCACGCCGCCACACTTGCGCTATCCAGCAACGATCTGGATCCGATCATGGGCGGCATTCTCTATTGCAACGTGCTGTGGGCGGCGCGGATGTTCGGCGACTGGGCGCGGGCCGAGCAGTGGACACTGGGATATCAAAAATTCTGCTCGGACAGCGGCATGGAATTGACCGGTTCGTGCCAACTCCACCGTTCTGAAGTTCTTGGCGTTCGGGGTTCGCTGAGCGAAGCCTTGTCCCGCATTCAGGATTCACTGGCGCAACTTTCAAGCGAAGCGCCGTGGTCGATCGGCGACGCCAACCGCGTGCTCGGTGACATTCAGGCTGCCATCGGCAACGAAGACGCAGCACTCGAGGCTTACGACAGCGCCTATTCGCTCGGATGGTGTCCGGAACCGGGCCGCGCGATGTTATTGCTGGCAAGAGGTGAGGCGGAAGCCGCCTATGCCGGCCTGAAACAGAGTTTGATCGGCAAGACCTGGTGGACCCTGCAGCGGCGCGGAATGCTGCTGGCGCATCTGGCGCTGGTTGCGGCGCATACCGGCCGATACGACGAGGCGACGGAATTGATCGGCGAGCTTTCCGGCAGTCCCGATCGCTGGCCCATGCCATCGATCCGCGCCCTGACCAACGAGGCGCAAGCAGTCCTGGCCCTGGCCTGCGAGGATCACGAAGAAGCAATGCAGCACTTGCACCTTGCGCGACAGCTGTGGTCGAGCATTGACGGACGGGTTCAGGCCGTACGGCTGAGGGTTCGGATTGCGACGCTTCAGCTGCAATATGAAGATTTTCGTGGCGCCATGGCGGAGGTTCACGCCGCCCAGCTCATTGCCAATGAGTTAGGCTCCCATAAATTCCAGGCTGATTGCATCGCCTTGCAGCGTGATATCGCTTCACGGAAGCTGGTTGCCTAGCCGCATGCGGCTCGTTCTGACGGTATCCACCTGCTGATTTGTTACGTCGGGCAAATCAGCAAAACCTGTCAAATGATATTTTTCTGATTTTCAGAATTATTCTGCTTCGCGATTTACCCAAATCATCCTACATCCTTCCCGTCCTGTTCCGACAGAGGGGCGCTCGCGATCGTCACGGACGCGGAGCAGGATGCGGTGGACGCGGATGCGCTCTTTGCGACGAAGGGCGTCTGAAGCGTACGGCAAAATCGTGTGGTTCTGGCGCCCGAAGCTGGCGCAAAGTTTGTCGGAGCAATTCGGCAGGCGACGGTGGCAACAGAGCTCGGCTCACCGGGGAGATCACGACATAAGCCGTAAAGCCATTGCGCAGGGAAGGCCGGATGCTCTCCGCTGGACCTGTATGCTCGTGTGCGCACTCTCTTGTGCAATTGCACACGGGACCGCGGGTGCAGCGCGCACCCGGTCTTCCCTGCGCCCTCTGATTTCTGAGGGCGAGAGCGGATAGCAAAGCTCGGGCGAATCGCGCCGCGAGATCGCGAAGTGTTGTCTACGACCGCGCCACATCTTCCGCCGTCATCATCCGGCTTAGCCGTACGAAGGACGGCGTCGCTTCCGCTCGCCTATGCCGGACGATCCAGTATCCCAGAGACGCCGATGATAGGACCGGGAAACCGCGGCGTACTGGATCCTCCGCTGGAGCCTGTCATCGGGCGGCGCGAGGCGCCGACCCGGTGGCGGAGGATGACGGCAGTGGTAATGTCGCGACGCCCTCAAGGAATCCCCCATGCAAAGCCCCCGCGAAATCCTCGGCGATCTCTGGACACTGGCCGGCGGTGATGCTGCCGCGCTCGAAGCCGTCACGCTGACCGGAGAAGAACCGCAGCTGCCGTCGTCGTTTCGGCTCGCCGCCGCGGCCCAGGCCACGATCGCCGCGAGCGGCCTTGCCGCCGCGCAGATCTGGAAATTGCGCAGCGGGCAGAGCCAGCAGGTTGCGGTCGACATGACGCATGCCGTCGCCGAATGCCGCAGCGAGCGCTATCTGCGGGTCGACGGCAAGCGGCTCGCCGATGATGTGGGACGCCATCGCCGGCATCTACAAAACCCGCGACCAGCGCTTCGTGCGGCTGCACACCAATTTTCCGCATCATCGCGACGCCGTCTGCAAGGTGCTGAACTGCAAGCCCGAGCGCGACGACGTCCAGGCCGCCTTGATGCAATGGGACGCCGAGGCGTTCGAGACCGCGGCCTATGCCGGCGGCTGCGTGGTGGCGGCGATGCGCTCGCACGAGCAGTGGTCGGAGCTGCCTCACGCCAAAGCGCTCGCTGAGCTACCGCCGATCACGATCGAAAAGATCGGCGAGGCCGCGCCAAAGCCGTGGCCCAAAGGCGACCGTCCGCTCGCAGGCCTGCGCGTGCTCGATCTGTCGCGGGTGATTGCAGGGCCCGTTGCGGGCCGCACGCTGGCGGCGCATGGCGCCGACGTGATGCTGATCTCCGGTCCCGATCTGCCGTTCATTCCCTGGCTCACCATCGACAACGGCCGCGGCAAGCTGGCCAGTTTCGTCGAACTCAAGAGCGAGCAGGGGCGGGCGTGCTTTCGCGATCTGCTGGCGAGCGCGGACATTCTTTCGCAGGGTTATCGCCCGGCATCCATCGCCGCACTCGGCTTCTCGCCGCAGGACGCCGCACGCATCAATCCCGGCATCGTCTATGTCTCGCTGTCGGCCTATGGCCATGCCGGGCCGTGGGCGGAGCGGCGCGGCTTCGATTCGCTGGTGCAGACCGCGACCGGCTTCAATCACGACGAAGGGCAGGCGGCCGGCGTCGAGGGCCCGAAGGAATTGCCGGCGCAGATGCTCGATCACGGCACCGGCTACCTGATGGCGTTCGGCGCCATGATGGCGAAGGCGCGGCAGTCGCGCGAAGGCGGCAGCTGGCACGTCCGGGTATCGCTGGCGCAGACCGGGCGCTGGCTGCGGAATCTGGGCCGCGTCGCCGACGGTTTCAAAACCGAGGATCTGAAGGGCGAAACGGTGGCGTCCCTGATCGAAGAGATTCCGTCCGGCTATGGCCCGCTGCGCAGCGTCCGCCATTCGGCGTTGCTGTCGAAAACCCCGGCATTCTGGGCCCGCCCGGCGATGCCGCTCGGCAGTCACCCGCCGCAATGGCCGGCGGCCAGTTGAGGCTGGGGCAGCGTGCCCAAGTCGGTAGCTCGATATGGGCACATGCCCACATATCTTGCCCACTCCGATTGTGGTTGACGTAGCTCGTTGGGATCTTTTGATTTGCGGGAAATGAAAACCGTGGGAGATCGCCATGCGGATCGAGGAACGCTCAGGTCAGGCCACGGCCACCGCCGATCAGATTCTCGGCGAGATCCGGGACTATTGCCGCGCGACGCAAACCGCCGAATCCACCTTCGGGCGCCTGGTCGTCAATGACGGCAAGCTGGTGTCGCGCTTGCGCGACGGCGCCCGGATCACCACCGGCACGCTCGACAAGGTCCGGGCCTACCTGTCCGAGCGCCACAGCGCGTCACCGTCGGCGCGCAGCCAGTCGGCGCTGGCCGTCAGGCCGACCAACGGTGCCGCGCCTGCGGCCGAGGTCGCGCCCGCCGGCTTCCGGTTTTTCGACAACCGGCAGAAATACCTGCTGTTCGTTTCGACCTGCAGCGAGAAGACCGAAGTCGCGCACCGGATTTCGCTCGAACTCGGCAATCTGCAGCCGACCCCGCCGGCGCTTCGAATTTTCGATGCCGGCGTCGGCGACGGCACCGTGCTGTCGCGGGTGATGCGCGCGGTGCACGCTCGCTTCCCGGCGATGCCGCTCTACGTCGTGGCCAAGGAGATCAGCTACGAAGACGTGCGGATGATGCTGGAAAAGATGGCGGACCGCCTGTTCGAACATCCCGCCACCGTGCTGGTCATCACCAATCTGTATTATGCCGAGGCGCCGTGGCTGACGCCGCGCTCTGCGACGTCGGCGCAAAGCCTGATCTGGAAGGATGTCGCGCTGTCGGGCAATACTGCGCACGGCTTCGCCGAGCAGATCGGAGAACTCGAAGGATTTTTGGCCGAGAACTGGCGCGCCGGAATCAGCCCCACCACGGGCAATCCGGTGTATCAGCGGCCGATCGTCCTCACGCTGCGGCGCGAGGATCACTCGTTCCTGCTCGACCCGATCATGCCGCGGCCGGGACGGGTGATGGCGGATTACGACCTGGTGATTGCCTCGCAGCCTTATCGCGCGCGGGCGAGCGTCGAGTTCAAGGCGTCGAAGGTGGTGGCGCCGCTGGTGCGGGCGCTGCGGCCCGGCGGCCGCCTGATCGGCATCCATTCGCACGGCGACGACCCCGGCATGGAGATCGTCGAACAGGTCTGGCCCGGCGACAATCCCTTCACATCGGATCGCCACGCGATCCTGCGGCAGGTCAAGCAGGAGCTCGGTGCTGCGGCACGGCACTACAATTTCAACGCATCGTCCGACGCCCGTTCGATCTTCCGCTACCGCATGCATACGCTTCCGGACGAAGTGAATGGTCCGATCGGAACCTCGACGCTGTTCGCGGCGTGGAATGCCGCGATCTATGTCGCGCAGATCGAGGACGTCAGGCTGTCGGAGGTGGTCCGCGACGGCCGCTATCTCGAAGCCACCGACCGGGTGCTGCAGAAGCATGGCGGGCTCTGGTTCAACGATGAAACCTATGTGATTTCGCGCCGCCGCGCGCCGGCATGATCCGGCAATTCGGGAGCTGCCTGTGACCGCAACCGTGGGCGATTCATCCGGCCATCTCGCTCCGCTGCTGTCGCAGGCTTCGGTCGAGATCTCGTCGCGCGGGCATCAATTGCCGGAGCTGCGCGAGCACTTCCGTCCGGGTACCGATGTGACCATCACCTTCCTGCCCGGCGACAACTATCGCCACAACGTCGAGACTGCCACGGCGCTGCGCCGCGCCGGCTACAACCCCGTCCCGCATATCGCCGCGCGCGAAATCGTTTCGCGCGAAGCGCTCGACGATTTTCTGGCGCGGGCCCGCGGCGAGGCCGATGTCACCCGCATGGTGCTGATCGCCGGCGATGTTGCGGCGGCGCGGGGCCCGTTCAAATCGAGCCTCGATGTCTGCGCCAGCGGATTGATCGAGGCGCGCGGCATCGCGCGGTTGAGCGTGGCCGGCCATCCCGAAGGCCATCCGTTCCTGGACACCGCCGCCAGCATCGAGGTGCTGCGGGCGTGGCGGGATTGGGGGCGCCAGACCAAAATCCAGGTCGATGTCGTGACCCAATTCTGTTTCGAAAGCGGGCCCATCCTGCAATGGATCGGCGAACTCGATGCGCGCGGCATCGAACTGCCTGTCATCGTCGGGTCTCGCCGGTCCGGCGACGCCGGCGACGCTGACCAAATTCGCGCTCCGCTGCGGCATCGGCAATTCGATGCGCGCGCTGCGCGGCCAGATCGGCCGGTTCGGCCGGCTCCTGACCGACACCGGGCCGAACGACGTGCTGCGCGGCCTGCAATCGGCGCCGCAGGCTGCGACGGCGTCGATTGCCGGCTTCCATCTGTTTCCATTCGGCGGCCTGCGCAAAGCCGGCGACTGGCTGCGTAGCCAGGAACAAGCAGCCAACATTGCCGCCGATCGAGCGGGCGGCTTCAGCAACGCATCCTCAGAACCCGTAGAGCCGCGCCGGATTGTCGACCAGAATCTTTTTCCGGACCGCCGCATCCGCCGTCCATATCGGCAGCTGATTGAGCAGCCGGCCATCGTCGATCTGGAACAGCGGCGTCACGTCGGTCGGTTGCTTGCCGGCCGGCGTCACCGAGTTCGGATGCGGCCAATCGGTGCCCCAGACGATGCGGTCGGCATTCGCCGCAATCAATGCCTTGGCGAGCGGGGTGCAATCGCTGAAGTCCGGCCCGAGCTTGGAGGAGCGGTAGGCGCCGGAGATTTTGACATAGGCCTTGCCCAGCCGCACCAACTCGACGAGGTCGGCAAAGCCCGGCTGTTCCGGACCGAGCGCCGCCTGCGCGCCGCCAAAATGGTCGAACACGATCGGCATCGGGGCGGCGGCGACGAGATCCTTGACCGCAGATATCATCGCCAGGCTGGTGTAGATCTGGATATGCCAGCCGCGCGCCCTGACGCGCTCGATGCCGGCCTGCAGGCGCGCCCGCCCGACATTGGGATCGCTGGTGCCGCCGGTGGCGAGATTGAGCCGGATGCCGCGGATGCCGGCCTGGTTCATGGCGTCGAGCTCGCCATCCGGCGTCTTGTCGTCGATCACGGCGACGCCGCGCGCGGTCGCACCCCGGGCCTTCATGCCGAACAGCGTGGCGGAGTTATCGGTGCCGTAGATGCTCGGCGTCACGATCACCACGCGCTCCATCCGCAGCGCCTTGTGCAGTGCCGCCATTTCCTCGGGCGACGCCAGCTCCGGCGTGTAGACCCGCCCCGCGAAGAACGGAAATTTGGCGGGATCCGGGTGAATATGGGTGTGGCAGTCACAGGCACCGGCGGGAATCTCGAAATTCACCGGCGTCGCCGGCTGTGCCGCGGCCGCAAGAACAGTTCGGTTATTCATGGTACTCCGGCTGCGATGGAGGCGGAGGCAAGCAGCATACTGCGTCGCGTCAGCATCGGTGTTTCCCCCTGCATTTTGATTTTGCGCGATCGTCTGCGCACCCGGCGTTGTCTCGCCGTGGTTGGCGCCGAGATTACAAAGAGAATGATCGGTCGGGAAGCACCATGTGCTGACTGCTCGGTCCCGCCTCAGCCCTCGATCGCGGCCCGTCGAACCATAAGTCGTCAGGTTTGACTAATGATCCTGCGCCCCCGGATTATCCCTGCGCCAGCTGGAATCACTTTATGCAAAAATTCTCGAAACAATTCAAAACCGGCGCGTCGGCGATCGCGGTGCTGGTGGTGCTGTTTGGCGTCTACGGTTTTCGCAAGCTGCAGGCGCTGGCCGCCGATCCCGTTGGCGAGAAGGATTGCATGCCCTGCTGCCGGCAGTGGCGAGCAGGGCAGGATCGATCTCGAGCAGCATCAAGGCGATTGCGCCGCTCACGGGCGTGAAATGGTCGCAGCTCGGCGGCAGCATCAATGACGCGAGCTGCCTCAACAAGACCGAAATATACGGCGTGGTCGAGGTGAAGAGCATCGATGACATCGCCAAGACGCTGGCGTTCGCGCGCGACAACAGACTGTCGATCACGACCGCCGGCGTGCGCCACAGCATGGGCGGCCAGGCCTTTCGCAAGGGTGGCGTCGTGCTGGATATGCGCGGCTTCAACCGGATCGTGCTCAACGAGAGCGCCAGATCCGTCACGGTGCAGCCGGGCGCGACCTGGCACGACATCCAGAACGCGCTGCATCCGCGCTTTGCGGTCCGCGCCATGCAGTCGACCGACATCTTCAGCGTCGGCGGCTCGATCTCGGTCAACGCCCACGGCATGGACCATCAGGCCGGCGCGCTGGCCAAATCGATCAAGTCGATGCGCGTGATGCTGGCGGACGGTTCGCTGCGCACGGCCTCGCCGACCGAGAACAAGGAGCTGTTCGACCTGGTGGTCGGCGGCTACGGCCTGTTCGGCGTCATTGTCGAGGCCGAGCTCGATATCGCCGATAATCTGGTCTACCAGACCGGGCGGCGCGTGCTCGACTACAAGGAATTTCCGGCGCTGTTCGCAAACGAGATCGAGAAGGATGCCAATGTCGGCCTGATGTATGGCCACCTCTCGACCGCGCCGAGCACCTTTCTGAAGGAATTGCTGCTCTACACCTACACCAAGGTCGACGGGTCGGACTTTCAGCGCCAGCCACTCGGCGACGTCGGCAGCATCAAATTGCGGCGGTTGACCGTCAACCTCTCAAAGCAAGGCCCGCTGTTTCAGGAACTGAAATGGCTGTCCGAAAAGCACATCGAGCATCGGATTGAAAGCTGCACGGTGACGCGCGCCCAGGCGATCGGCTCGGCCGAGGCATGCCTCGTCAGCCGCAACGACCCGATGCACGATTCGGTGCCTTATTTGCGCAACTCGCTGCCCAACGATACCGATATCCTGCACGAATACTTTCATTCCACGCAGCCAGTTCGTCGGCTTTGTCGACGGCATGCGCAAGGTGCTGACCGACAACAAGACCAATTTGCTGAATGCGTCGGTTCGGATTGTGCACGCGGAAAAGAACTTCCTGACCTATGCGCCGGAGCCGGCGTTTTCGCTGGTGCTCTATATCAACCAGACCACCGACGATGAGGGCAACCGTCGGATGAAAAAGGCGACCGAAGAACTGATCGATCTCACCATCGCGCACAAGGGCCGGTTTTTCCTGCCGTATCAGCTGTATTACTCACGTGACCAGCTGCAGCGCTCCTATCCGCAAATAAACGAGTTTTTCGCGGCGAAGAAGAAATACGATCCCGGCGAAGTCTTCACCAACACGTTTTATCAGAAATACGCGTCTTGAGTTATCGCGTCATTGCGAGGAGCGAAGCGACGAAGCAATCCAGCTTTGCTGAGCTAAGCTGGATTGCTTCGCGGAGCCTGTCATCGGGCGGCGCTTGGCGCCGACCCGTTGGCTCGCAATGACGAAGTTGGCGTCGCCGGCAAACCGCTGCAGCCGCCAGCCTGTTCGGCATCCAGCACCAGCCGCGCGCCGGCAGCATAGAGGCTCGCCACGAAACCGGCGTGGTCGGAACGCGCGATGGTAACGTAGCCATTCGACGCGAGGAGTTGGCCGTTGGCCCTGACGATGGCTGCCAGTGCTTGCGATGGCGAACCCACAATCGCCATCGATTTGCCGGGCGCCGATGCGAAGGTCAGCGCAATCACCACGGAAAGCCAGCCGCAGGCGACGAGAACGATCGCTGCCGCGATCCCGGCCAGCGGCCGCAGGCGGGACGTGTGAACTTCAGTAGTCATAAAAATGCTCGATGCCGGCGCCCTTGGCCTTCAGCTCCCTGGCGATATCGACCAGACGGTCAATTCTAGCCTTCAGGCCCGCCCTGCGAAAGCCGGGTCTGGCGTCGAGGTCGAGCGAAAACAGTTCCGCGGTGTCCTTGATATCCAGCGTCGCCGACTTCGGCGCGATCACGGTGATGAAAATCTGGTGGTTGCCGGCGATTTCGGCAATGCCGATTCCCTGACCCAGCAAGCCCTGAACGATCTCGGTAAAATCCTTGTAGCGCGGCGTCTGTATCAACTGCCATTGCGGTGTGAGGCTGCGGAGCGGTTTGATGCGCGGCTCCTTCGTCAGCACGTCCTGCGGCAGCGTCGCCACCACCAGCATGATGTCGCGCGGTTCGGCGTCGCTGGTGGCATCGAGCGCTTTCTGGATCATCCAGGCATAGCCGATCTTGACGAAATACTCCGTGCCGAGTGCGAGGTCGCGCTCCCAGCTGCGGACGGTGCTCGGTGTCGGCGCCGACATGGCCATCAGACCACCCAGCTTCTGGTCGAACGGAAATTTGTACCAGGGGATGGTGTAGAGAAACGCCGCGTAGTCCTGCAGCACCTTGCGCGCATAATCGTCCTGCGGCGTGCGCGCCGTACCCCTGATCCATTCGGTGAGGCGGCCGATGGTGTTCTCGTAAATTCCCTTGATGGCGTACTCCACGGAATAGCTGACGCCGATCACATAGATCATCGTCTTCACTTCGGATCGGGACTCGCCGCTCTCCGGCACCGCGCGGTTGATGGTGCAGAAGCTGCGCCAGAAGCCGAGGATATGCTGGAGGTAGCCGAATTGACTTTCGCTGGATGAATCGAGAAAGCGGCCGAAATCCTCGAACGAGTAGACGATGTACCATTCGGGGAAAGTGAAGAAGGTGTTGGCTTCCTTGCGCCGATAGCCCGCTTCCTCGATCGCGGGCAGCGACGCCGGTGCTGCGGTAGATGCCGCGACGGCGGCGGCCGGGCGGCAACTCCCCTCGATGTAGGCCATCGGCGCCAGCACGGCCAGCGCGATCAGGACCGCGATGGTGACAAGGATGCGGCGCAGGCACCTAAGCATGTACGGTGGTCCGCGTTCGCGGCGCCAGCACGTAGCCGATCAGGATCGCCACGCCGCCCAACGCCAGATGCGGCGCATTGGTGAACACCCGCGTCATCAGCGGCAGGTCGCGGACACCGTTGATCAGGATGCCGAAATCGAGATAGCCGCTGCCGGTCAAGAGGCCGAGCACGCCATCGGCGAAATAGAAAGCGCCGAACAACTGGAAGAACAGTTCCGAAGCGCGGCGCGAGGTCAGCGCCGCCGTCGCCGCCCACAACGCCGAGACCAGATGCAGCCCGTCGGCATACCAGGTGCGGCGGAACAGACCGAAGATCATGTCGTTGGCGTCGATAAAGGCGGGAATGTATCCGGACAAGATCACAAAGCCGAGCAGGGCAGTATAGCCCCAAGCGCAAAACCTGATGATGTCCATGATCGTCTCCAGGCGAATCTGTTCCGAGTTTACAGCTTCCCAAGCGTAACGATCGGGCGATTACTGCCCCGACGGCGTGCGCAGGCCGTGCCAGGCGTCGCGCACCTGATGATAATGCACTTCGGGCAGATAGTCCGGGGTGTTGAGCGCCAGCGTCTTGACGTCGAGCCTGCCGATGGCGCTGAGCAGCGTATAGGAGGCAATCACGCGATCGCGTTGCGCGCCGATCAGCCGCGCCTTCGCCGAAATCAGGTCCTGCTGCGAGTTCAGCACGTCGAGCGTGGTGCGCTGGCCGCCTTGCGCCTCGCGCTGGACGCCCTGCACGGCGACGGTCGCGGCACGCACTTCGGATTCCGAGGCGGCGACGGCGATCTTGGCGCCTTCATTGGAAACCCAGGCGCCGGTGGCGGCGGTGCGCGCCTGACTGCGGACCTGATCGAGCACGAGCCGGCTTTGCGTCGCCAGTTGCTTGGCCTGCCGGGTCTGCGACGCCCCGGTGCCGCCGTCATAGATCGGCGCGTTGAGCTGGCCGAACACCGAGGCCTGATCGGTCCGCGACGTGCCGAGCGTGGCATCGCTGTCCTTGGAGTGGCTGGCGTTGCCTTGCAGCGTGATGGTCGGCAGCAGGCTGCTTTCGGCGACGCGAATGGTGGTCGAGGCGACATCGACGTCGAAGCTGGCGGCGATCACGGCCGGATGGCCCCTGAAGGCGAATTCGGTGGCCTCGTCGCGGCTGCGCGGCAGATAGCGATCGACCGTTTCAGCCGGGCTCAGTCGCGAGGGCGGGTTGCCGATCACCTGGGTATAGGTCGCCTGGCTGATGGCGAGGTTGACCTCGGCGGCGTTGAGATCCGCAAGGCCGCGGTTCAGCCGCGCTTCGGCCTGCGCGGTGTCGGTCGGCGTGACGTCGCCGGCATTGAGCCGCTTCTGCACGATACCCTGCGTCTCCCGCAGGAACGCGACGTTGGAGCGCTGCGCTTCGACCAGCGATTGATTGGCGAGCACGTTGGTATAGACGGTGACGGCGTCGAGCAGCACGCCCTGACCGACATTGCGCAACGCCTCGCGGCCCGCCTGCACCTGCAGTTCGGCGACGCGGACGCTGTTGGCGGTCTTGAAGCCGTTGAACAAGGTCTGGGTGACGGTCACCCCGATAGTCCACGGTTTCAGGGTGGCCGACTGAACCGTATTGTCCGGCAGCAGGTTGCGCACCGCCTGTAGCCCGCCGGCGAGCGTGGCGACGATCTGCGGCCGGTAGCCGGCCATCGCCTGCGGCACGTTCTCGTCGGTGGCGCGCTGCCGTGCCCGTTCGGCATTAAGCTGCGGATTGGATTGATAAGCCTTGGCCAGGGCCTCGGGGAGAGACTTCAGCCTGGGCCGCGGTTGCGGCAAAGCCGACGCAAATGGCGACGCCAACACAAACGCCTGATCGAAGCACGCGGCTTCCCACGTGGCCAACTCTAGCAGCACGCCTAACCATATGATCCCGCACACCAACTCCGGCCGTCCGCCCCCGCCGACGCCTTCGTCACGTTTACTGTTTAGAGCGCGCTGCCGCCACAGGCAAACGGTCGCGCGCGAAAACGACGCGAATTCAGTCCGTCGCTGTTGCCGGATCGTCACAGACGAATACGGGCTTGTAAATTCGTCGTGATTTCAGCTGGCCGCTGATCGTTCCAGATGCTGGCGATGCGGATTGTGGCTGGTCAGCGCTGAGGCAATCCTTGGTCAGGCAAGTTCCTCTGCGATCGCTTTTTGCACTTCCGGCCGTTCGGACATTCGCCGTCGGTGTTCCCTGACTTTCGGAAATTGCGTGGGATCCACGCCGTCCGCTTCCATCCATTGCGCCATGGTGAACAAATAGGGGTCGCAGACCGTATATCGCTCGCCCATCACCCAGGGACCGGCGAGCATTGTGCGTTCGAGCAGTTCGAAACAGGCCGCCACGGACTGCGGCACCTTGCGCTGCATTGCCTCGATGGCGGAGGGCTCATCGGCCCAGCGATATCCGCGCATGCGGTGCGCGTGGGCGACGTGCAGGGTCGAGCACAGATAACTGTTGAAGGCCTGCACCTGCGCAAACAGGAACGGATCGTCCAGCGGCGCCAGCCGCGCAGCAGGAAAGCTCTGCGCGATGAAGGCGAGGATCGCGGGCGTCTCGGTCAGAACGCCCCGGTCGGTGACCATGGCCGGGGCGCGCGACTTCGGGTTGATGGCGAGATATTCCGGCTTGCGCTGCTCGTCGGTGGCGAAGTTGATCCGCACCGCCGTGTATTCCGCCGCTGCGTCCTCCAGCGCGATGTGGGAGGCCAGCGAACAGGTATGCGGTGCGTAATACAGCTTGATCATGGCGATCCCCCGGCAGCGGCGCACATGCGCCATCGTATCAATCGGCGCCGTCAATGATGATGAAGTCGGCGTCGGCGTATTTCTGGCGAATGACCTTGGCGTTCTGATACCCCGGGCTTTGATAGCAGGCCATAGCCGTCGCGCGGTCCTTGAACTCGACCACGACGTTTCGTTGGCGGGCGTTGCCTTCCATCGTTTCAAACGGCCCGCCGCGCACGACGAACTTGGCTCCGAACTCCTGGAACGCGGGACCAGCCGCGGCGAGGTATTCCGGATATTTCTGCTCATCGCGAACCGAGACCCGCACGATCCAATAGGCTCTTGGCATTGTCGTTCTCTCCCTGAGGTTCCGGACACAGCGATGGCACAACCGCCGCCCATGCCGGTTCTATAGGCGAGCCGAACGATCTACGAAAATGAATAATTATGATACGATTGATCTTGTCGAGAGATGTATTGCCTATCGCAGCGAAGGCGGAGTGAGCATTGCCGGAGATATTGCGCGGTGTTGGTCCACGTCCAGGTCAAATTATCAAATGACAGCGCTGGAAGTGTAATAAGTTGAAGCGTCGGCCCTCGATTCTTCAAAGCCGTCCGCTGTTCGGTTCGCGTCACTCCAGTCGGAATATCGATGCCGAAGAAGTTCACCGATCCCGGTTCAATAGCGGAAGACATCATCCGCGAGGTCGGGACCAATCTGGTGGTCGGGTTGCCGCTCGGGCTCGGCAAGGCCAATCACATCATCAACGCGCTCTATGCGCGCGCCGCCGCCGACCGCGCCATCAGCCTGACGTTCTTCACCGCGCTGACGCTGGAAAAGCCAAGGCCCTCGCGGCTGCTGGAGCGGCGCTTCATCGCGCCCGTGATCGAGCGGCTGTTCGGCGGCTATCCCGATCTCACTTACGCCGAAGCGCTGCATAAGGGCGCGCTGCCGCCCAATATCAGGGTGATCGAGTTCTTCTTTCTGGCCGGAAAATGGCTGCACGTGCCGTTCGCGCAGCAGCATTATATTTCGGCGAATTATACCCATGCGTCGTCATATCTGCTGACGCGCGGGCTCAACGTCATCACCCAATTGGTGGCCAAGCGCGTGGTCGACGGCGTCACGCGCTATAGCCTGAGCTGCAACACCGACACCACGCTGGATCTGTTGCGCGCCCGTGCGGAAGGCGCGGCGTCGTTCAAATTGATCGGGCAGGTCAACTCCGAACTGCCGTTCATGCCGGGCGCCGGCGATCTTGCGGCAGATGAATTCAGCGCGGTGCTCGACAGTCCCGAGACCGAATTTCCGCTGTTCGCGCCGCCGGCCGAGCCGATCAGCGACACCAAATACGCCATCGGGCTTCATACCGCGGGCCTGGTGCGCGACGGCGGCACGTTGCAGATCGGCATCGGACAGATCGGCGATGCGCTGGCGCAAGGGTTGATCGTTCGCCATCGCGACAATGCGCAATTTCACGCCACCATGCAGCGGCTGGCCCCCGGGGCGTCACAACCCGCGGCATCGGCGAGCGGGTCGTTCGAAAAGGGTCTCTACGGCGTCAGCGAGATGCTGTTCGCCGCATTTCTCGGCCTGATCGACGCCGGTATTCTCAAGCGCGAGGTCGATGGCGTCATCCTGCACGGCGCGTTCTTTCTCGGGCCGAAATCGTTCTATCGGGCGCTGCGCGAGATGGCGCCGGAGGCAATCGCGCGGATCCGGATGATGCCGGTGTCCTTCACCAACGAGCTCTATGGCGACGAAGACGCCAAGCGCCGCGCCCGCGTCGATGCCCGCTTCGTCAACAACGCGATGATGGCGACCTTGCTGGGGGCCGCCGTCTCCGACGGCCTTGAGAACGGACAGGTGGTGAGCGGCGTTGGCGGCCAGTACAATTTCGTGGCGCAGGCGTTCGCGCTGGCCGGCGCACGCTCGATCCTGACCGTCGAAGCAACGCGGCGGGCCGGCGTCAAGACCCACTCGAATATCCGCTGGAGCTATGGCCACGAGACCATTCCGCGGCATCTGCGCGATGTCTTCGTCACCGAATACGGCGTCGCCGACATCAGGGGCAAATCCGACGCCGATGTCATCGCGGCGATGCTGGAAATTGCGGACTCCCGCTTCCAGGACGAACTGACACGACAGGCCAAGGATGCCGGCAAGCTGCCGAAGGATTTTGCAATCCCGCCCGCGCATCGCGAGAACTTTCCGGAGCGGATCGCAGCCGCGCTCAAACCGGCGCGCGACGCCGGCCTGCTGCCGTCATTTCCGTTCGGCAGCGATTTTACCGAAGTCGAACAGCGGCTGATTCCGGCTTTGCAGGTCCTGCAGCAGGCCCAGGCTGCGCCACAGCGGCTGCCGGGACTGTTGTGGCAGGGGTTTACGCATCAGCCGGATGCCGCCGACAGCGAATGCCTGGCGCGGCTCGGCCTCGATGCGCCCGCAACTCTATCCGAACGCGCCTACCGCGCGCTGGTCAGTGCGGCGCTGGTGAGGAGCAGGACAGTGTAGGGTGGGACAATAGGCGCGCTTGCGCGTGTGCCCGACGCATCGTTCCAGCATGCCAGGTTGGCGGTGGGCACGCTGCGCTTCGCCGACGCCGTACGAAGATTCCCTACCTGTTCTTGTTCACCGGCTTTCGCTTCTCGATGAACGCCGCCATGCCTTCGGCGCGATCTTCCAGCGCGAAGGTGGAATGAAACAGATTGCGCTCGACGTTCATGCCCTCGGACAGCGGCGTCTCGAAGGCGCGGTTGATGGCTTCCTTGGCCATCGCCGCCGCCGGCCGCGACATCGCGGCGATTTTTTCGGCCGCCGCCAGCGCCTCTTCCATCAATTTATCCGCCGGCACGACGCGGCTGACGAGCCCTGAGCGTTCCGCTTCGGCGGCATCCATCATCCGCCCGGTCAGACACAGGTCCATGGCCTTGGATTTGCCGACCGCGCGGGTCAGCCGCTGGGTTCCGCCGATGCCGGGGATGGTGCCGAGGGTAATCTCCGGCTGGCCGAACTTTGCGGTGTCGGCGGCGATGATGATGTCGCACATCATCGCCAGTTCGCAGCCGCCGCCGAGCGCGTAGCCGCTGACCGCGGCGATGGTCGGCTTGCGGCAGTTGGCGACCCGGTCGCCTCCGACGGCGGCGAAATCGCTGGAAAACATGTCGATGAAGGTTTTCGGCTGCATTTCCTTGATGTCGGCGCCGGCGGCGAAGGCTTTTTCGCTGCCGGTCAGCAGGATGCATCCGATTGCGTCGTCGGCTTCGAGATCGTCGACCGCGGCGGCGATTTCGCGAAATACCCCGAACGACAGCGCGTTGAGCATCTTCGGCCGGTTCAGCGTGATGATGCCGACCGCGCCTTTGCTTTCGACAATGATGTGTTCGAACGTGCTCATGGTCACCCCGCGTGCTGATTTCGCGGGCAATGTGCCCGCTGGCGGGATGGGCTTCAAGTGGGCTCTCGTAGCGCCTGCATCGTGTGCCGGACGCTGAGGCAGCGTCCGGGGCACGAGGTACGTTACGCCATGAACATCCGCGCGGCGGAGGCCAGCGTCAGCAGCCCGCCGAAGGCGATGAAGATTTTCCCGATCAGGGAAGTCTGGTCCCAGGTCGAGCTTTCATTGCTGCTGGCCACGACTGGCGCCGCTGGCGCGGCAGGCGTTTCGGCCGAGGCCAACTTGATCGACCGCGCCGGCGGCTTGGTTTCCTGCAGCGCCCGATCGAGGTCGTTGAGTTGATCGGCGGCGACGACCTGGCTTTCGGCGGTCGGCTGCGCGTCCGCGGCGTTGTCCGGCGGATTCTGCACGATGTTGCTGGCCCGCGCGGTCATCGCCTTGGCTGCGGCGCCGCTCGGCGTGTCGGCGGATGCGAGTTGCGCGTTGGCATTGGCAACCGATGGCGGGATCTCGGTGGGATTGTCGCCGTCATTGGCTGCGAGAGCGGCTTCGGCGGCTTTCTTGTCGGCGGCGGATTTCAGCGCCACCTTGTCCGATTTGCGTTGCGTGTACTTTCTTCGAATTACGGGCCTTCGTGTACTTCTTCAGCACGATCGGCGCGCCCGTCGCCTTCGTCCCCGGCTTCGAAACTGCCGACGGGTCGGTCTCGGCATTCGGCGCCGCGTGCAGCGGTCCCGAGAAGCACACCCAAATTCCTGCTGCGATGATCAACGCCGAGCGCCCGCTGGCTTTGATAGTCATTGGCAATCTCCCCATTTGCCCGCCCCCGAAGCGAAAAGAGACCCCACGGCGTGTCCGCAGCGCGGCAAAAAAAGGGAATCTTCGGGCGAGTCCGGGCGAAAGCAGGGCATTGCTGTGCTGACGGGTGGGCAATCCGATACAATCGCTTCGCGAAATCTCGCTGGAATCACGCCGGCGGATGTCAGCCGGACCGAACGATGCTATGAGCCAGCCCGAGCCAATTGCGTTGCCGCCATTGCCGGCCGGGACCCGGCAATCCCGGTGCTTCAGAGGGACTTCGATCACGACTTCGTGATCGACGTCGCCTGACGTAACAAATTGAAAGATCGACCGAATTGCAGTGTGGGAGCGCGCGTGCCCGAACGTGAAGACGAATGGACCGGCCTGATGCGGTCGGCCATCGCTGGGGACAGTGCGGCGTATCATCGTCTGCTCAAGTCCGTCACGCCGGTGCTGCGGGCCGCGGCGCGCCGCGGGCTGGCGCGGGCAGGGCAACCGGCCGACCAATCCGAGGACATCGTGCAGGACATTTTGTTGGCGGTGCATCTGAAACGGCATACCTGGGACGCCAACGCGCCGTTCGCGCCATGGCTGTTTGCCATCGCCCGCAACAAGCTGATCGATTCGCTGCGCCGCCGCGGCCGGCGGATTTTCGTCAATATCGACGATTTCGCCGAGACCATCCCGAGCGAGCCGGCTCCGGAGACCGCGCCTGCGAGCGAGGTCGAGGCCCAGCTGAAATCCCTGCCGGCGCGGCAGCGCGACGTGCTGCAGTCGATCGCGGTCGACAGCGCCTCGATCAAGGATACCGCGGCGAAATTTTCGATGAGCGAGGGCGCGGTGCGGGTGGCGCTGCATCGCGGGCTTGCCAGCCTCACCGCCAAGCTACGGGAACAATGAGAATGGACACCGATCAGCTCATTCGATCCCTGGCCGCCGACAACAGCCACCGCGCCCGCCCGGTTGGGTTCGTGCTGGCGCTGGCGCTGCTGGCCGCGGCGCCGGTCTCGGTGGCGCTGTTCGTTGCCGAACTCGGCGTCAGGCCCGATGTCATGACCGCGATGCGCAATCCGTTCTTCGACCTGAAGTTCGCGGTGACGCTGGCGCTGGCGATCTCGGCGATAGCGGTCAGCCTGCATTTGTCGCGCCCGGAAGCCTCATTGCGCGGCTGGGCGTGGCTGCTGCTGATCCCGGCCGGACTTCTCGTCGCCGGGATCGCAGGCGAGATGATGATGATGCCGCAGCGGCTGCCGATGATGATGCGGATGATGGGCAGGAATTCGTCGACCTGCCTGACGAGCATTCCGCTGATGGCGCTGCCGCTATTGGCGGCGGCGCTGTTCGGCCTGCGTCACGGTGCGCCGGCACGGCCGGCGATATCAGGCGCGATCGCCGGGCTATTGTCGGCAGGCCTGGCGGCGACGCTCTACGCCTCGCACTGCACCGACGATTTACCGCTGTTCGTGGCGGCCTGGTACCCGATAGCCACGGCAATGGTCGCCGCCATCGGCGCGCTGGTCGGATCGCGGGTATTGCGGTTTTAGCGGCGGTGGCGGGCTCTACGCCGCCGGGGCCGGCTTCTGCTGCATGCGATGGAAGCGCAGCACCTGTTGCGCGGTCGAGGGCCGCAGCCGTTCGTAGGTGGCCTTGCAGGCCTGCAGATCGGCCCGGTCCATGCCCGAGAGATCGTCGCGCATGTTGATGATCGCTTTCACGGTCGACCACGACATGACAGATACCTTCGCCAGGATCATCACGCCCTCGGCGCGGGTTTCCAGCATCATATCCTCTGCGACCGACACCGGCACGTTGGCGAGCGCGGCGATCGCGGCATTGGCTTCGTCGAATTTGCCGGCCTCGGCGAACGCCGCCACCTGATGCTCGTCGAGCCTGCCGTCCTCGTATAATGATTTGACCAGCGCATGCGCGATGGCGGTATCCCGGGTGACGGCCGAGGGCGCGGAGCGCGCCAGCCGGGTTGCCTCGCGCACCGCGGTCGGTACGTCCGCCGCGTGCTGCGGGTTGGCGGCTTCGAGCCGCTCCCGCACCGTCGCGGACGCCTTGGCGATCAGTTTCAAATACAGATGCCGCGGTATCGTCGGGCGCAGGCCGATGCAGGTCGCGAGATTGTCGTCGCCTTCGGCGCGGTTGACCAGCCGGGTGAAGCCGCGCTCGGAGAATTCCGCGCCGGGATTGTTGACGGTGCTCTGGATCACCTCGTCGTTGCCGCGCAGCACCAGCACGTCGGTCACCGCGCCGCTCAGCACCCTTCGGATCGAAATCGCCATCAAATGCGCCTGGCTCTTGTTGCGCGCGGTCTCGATCAGCGCGTCGTCGTCGAGCCGCTCCGATTTGGACAGCACCGGAGCTGCGACCTCGATCAGATCGTCGAACGCCAGCGCGCGAATTGTGCGCGGCGGCGCGGTGTCGATCGGGGCCAGACGATTGGCGAGCAGCGCCTTGGCGGAGGTCTCGATGTGGTGCATCAGGCATTGGAAGACGTCGTCGAACAGACCGACCTGCTCGTCCGAGTAATCCACCGCGCCATTGATGAAGAGATCGGTGACCCGGCGCAGGGTTTCGACCCGGCGCGCCACGGTGCCGTGCGCGAGCGTGTTCTGCAATTCGTCGAGCAGACTTTCGGAAGTGGCGGCGGACTTCGAACTCATGACTTTATCCTGGAGCATTCTGAAATCTAGACCGGTGACGATTTCTTGGTCGCCGGTAACGGAAATTGATCGGATCAGGCGCTGGCGATGCGGTTGCGTCCTCGTGCCTTGGCTGCGTAGAGCGCGGCGTCGGCGCGCGCGAGAAATGTATCGGGGGTCTCATCGGGTTTCAGCATCGCGACGCCGGCCGAAATCGTCACCTGCATGCCGGGCGAGAACGCGCTCCAGTCGAGATCGGCGATGATCGCGCGCAGCCGGTCGAGGCTCCGCGCCGCGGCATCATCGGCCGTATCGGGAAGCACCAGCAGGAATTCCTCGCCGCCGTAACGGCCGAATTTGTCGATGCCCCGGATATTCGCGAAGATGGTGATGGCGAATGTCCTGCAGCACTTCGTCGCCGGTCGGGTGGCCGAAGGCGTCGTTGATGCGCTTGAACCAGTCGAGATCGATCAGCGCGATCGAGCAGGGCGTCTTGGTGCGATGGGCGCGGACGATCTCGTCATCCAGCAGCCGCATGATGCAGCGGCGATTGAACGAGCCGGTCAACTCGTCGAGTTCGGCCAGTTCCTCGATCCGCTTGTAGGCTTCCTTGAGCTGAAAGCTGCGGTCGTAGAGCATCTTGCGCATCGAGCTGCCGTAAAGCCCGACAAACGCGCACTGTCCGATCATGAGGGCGAAGCAAAGCAGCGCGGCAAGACGTTCGATGTGCGTCGTGACGGGCATGCCGATCGGCGTATTGGTGAGCAGGAAAATCGGAGCCAGACCCAGCATCGTCAGGCTCCAGGCAACGGTTGCCTGCCGGGAGGTCATCCGCAACGCGCCGAAGCAAAAAATCAGGAACAGCACGCTGAGGAAGGCGTAGCCGATCTCCGGCGCCGCGACCAAAAACACAAGCTGCAGCGCGATATGGCCGCTGATCTGAAAGAGCGTGAGGTAGTGATCCTCGAACCTGTCATTGACGTGGGTTTCGGACAGCGCGACGAAAAATCCGATCAACCCGATGCCGGACAGGAAGTAGGCCGCGGGAATGACGATCTGGATCGTGCCGGCGTAAGCAGTAGAGCAGGAGGACAGACGTTATCAGCGAGCAGCTTGCCGCCTGCACGGCGAGCATCTGGCGGCGCTGGCCGGCACGCCGCTTCAACAGCTCCGGCGGCAGCCGGTCGGCGAGCGCGACCGTGCCTCGCTGAGCCCTGAAGCGATGAAGCTGCGCCGATCATGTCCCGCCGTGGTGGCAATGTGCCTGACAGAAACTCTAGGGAACAAAGCCTTTAGGTTTGGTATCTTTCGGGCCCGATTCTCCGGCCGGAACGGCGGCAATAGCCCTTGTTTTGCAATGGAAATTGGCCGAATCCGGATCGTGCCGCATGATCGCTCCGATCGGCCGGACGGCCGGATCGGACGGACGGATCAAGCAGGTGCTGTTTTGCGAACCGAGCCTTGCTAAGGTCGGGCGCGGACAGCGGGGCGCGAAGAAAGTGTTTCTGTATTATGATACCATCTTCTCGGCCTCGGGCGCCCCTGTATCTTCGAAGACTCCTCGGCAATGGCCTTCTGTGTGCTACATCACACATGCAGGCCAGCTATGCGGATAATTTGAAGAATTTTGCCTTCGCCCATCGAACCACCCGCCAATCCCATCCGACCAACCTTGCGAGACGGCCATTGAGTGCGACACAGGCGGCTACGGACGATGTCCTGATCGCTCGGATCGCTCAAGGCGACCGGCTCGCCATGCAGGTGCTGTACGGAAGGCACCATGTCAGGGTGTTTCGCTTCGGGGTTCGCCTCGTGCGGGACGAACAGATTGCGGAAGACCTCATCAGCGAGGTTTTTCTCGATGTGTGGCGTCAGGCCGGCAAGTTCGAAGGCCGATCCGCCGTTTCCACCTGGCTATTGGCAATTACGCGATTCAAGGCCCTGTCTGCGCTGCGGCGCAGGAAGGACGTTGAACTGGACGACGAGGCCGCCAACGCGATCGAGGATACGTCCGACGATCCGGAAGTGGCGGTGCAGAAGAAGGATACCAGTGAAGCGTTGCGCAAGTGCCTGACCGCACTTTCGCGGGAACACCGGGAGATCGTCGATCTTGTCTACTACCACGAGAAATCGGTGGAAGAGGTAGCGGAGATCGTCGGCATACCGGAGAACACGGTGAAGACGCGTTTGTTTTATGCGCGCAAGAAATTGGCCGATCTGCTCAAGGCAGCCGGCATAGAGCGAGGTTGGCCATGATGGCGATGAGCAAGAAAATGCTGGACCAAGAGCCCAGTGAAATCGAAATGCTGTTGCCATGGCATGCGGCCGGTACGCTGAATGCGCGCGATGCCCGTCGCGTCGACGAAGCGCTGGCCCGCGATCCCGAACTTGCGCGGCAATATGCCGTGATCCGCGAAGAATACGCCGAAACCATTCACCTCAATGAAAGCCTGGGTGCGCCGTCGGCGCGCGCCATGCAGAAACTGTTCGCGGCGATCGACGGCGAGCCGGCGCGAAAGCCGTCGGTATCGCTCGGCATCTCGGCGCGGATCGCGGAATTTTTCGCCGGCCTCTCGCCGCGGACGCTGGCCTGGTCGGCAAGCCTCGGCGCATTGGCGCTGCTGTTGCAGGCCGGCGTGATCGGCGCGGTGCTGGTGAAGAACCAGAACGCCTCGTTCCAGACCGCGTCGTTGAGCATGAACGAGCCCATCACCCGCGCCTTGGGCCCGCCGAACCGCCGCCGCGCGCGCTGGTGCGGTTCGCGCCGGAAGCCCGCGTCGCCGACATCACGGCGCTGCTCGACAGCTATCAGGCCTCGATCGTCGACGGCGCCAAGGGCGGCATGTTTCGGCTGCAATTCGGCACTAAGCCGATGCCGAAGAACGAAGTCGCCAGCCTGATGAGCAAGCTGCAAGGCGAGAAAATCGTCAGTCTCGCGGTGCCTGCGCCGTAAGCCGCGCAGTGCGCGGCCTGCGTAAACCTGAGGTCTCAATGGTCCACGATCGTGCCAGTTGGCGGATTAAGACGCGGCGTGCGGCGTTGGTGCTGGCTGCCGCGGCATTGCCGTTCGTCTACCTTCGATGTTCCGGCGGTTCATGCGCAAAACTTCGTGCGCGGCGCCCAACATCAATGTCGCAGCGCATTCCAAACATCACTCCGAACGTGACATCGCGGATCAATCCGAACATCGGCAGCGGTGTCACGGCGATCGGCAGAACCACGCCTCATTTGCGGACGCAGCCATCCTGCAGCTACGCCCATCGCGACAGTGACGGCGAATGCTCGAACAAGCCGGTCAACCATCGGCCGATGACGGCGGCGGCGGATCGGCGGCGCAAGACCGGCAAGCAAGGCGCAAGAACAACGGCTCCGGGCGGCAAGCCTCCGCAGGCCGCCCTCAAGCCGCTCACGGTTCCGAATGAACTGGTGGCCGAGATCGACAGCTCGCTTTCCGACCGCGCAGGCCGACGAACTGGCGCGGCGTCACGGCCTCGAGCGGCTGCAATCGCAGAATTTTCCGCTGATAGGCGCCACCATCGGCCTGTTCCGCATCGTCGATCGCCGCAATGTCGAGACGGTGCGCCGCGAACTCGCAGCCGACGCCAGCGTTCGCTCGGTGCAGTCGAACTTCCGTCATTTTCTGCAGCAACAGAAGCCGGCATCGAGCCGAGGGCGATCCCACGCAATATGCGGTTGCGAAACTTCGGTTGCCGCAGGCGCATGCGCTGGCCAGCGGCGCCAACGTCACCATTGCCGTGATCGATTCCGGAATCGACGCCAAACATCCGGAACTCAGCCATTCGATCGCGGATACCTTCGATGCGCTCGGCAGCAAGGAAGGCCCGCATGTGCATGGCACCGGCATCGCCGGGGCCATCGTCGCGCACGGGCGGGTGATGGGAAGCGCGCCTGCGGCGCGGATCCTGGCGATCCGCGCTTTCGGCGCCGCGCACGAGCGGCGCGGAAAGCACCTCGTTCGTACATCCTGAAAGGGCTGGACTACGCGGTTCTCGCACGGCGCGCAGATCATCAATATGAGCTTTGCCGGCCCGAAGGATGCGCTGATCGAACGCGGAATCAACGCCACAGCGGCCAGAGACGTCCTGATGGTTGCCGCCAGCGGCAATGCCGGCCCGAAATCGCCGCCGCTCTATCCCGCCGCCAATCCCAACGTGATTGCGGTCAGCGCCACCGATGCCCAGGACAAGCTGTTTGCGGCATCGAACCGCGGCGGCCATATCGCCATCTCGGCCCCTGGCGTCGATCTCTTCCTGCCGGCGCCCGACGAAAAATATCAGATGACGTCCGGCACCTCGTTTTCCGCCGCTTATGTCAGCGGCCTCGCGGCCCTGGTGCTGGAGCGCAATCCTGCGCTGAAGCCGGATGAGGTGCGCGCGATCCTGATCAGGACGGCGCGCGATCTCGGCACTCCCGGCCGCGACGATCTGTTCGGCGCCGGCGAGGCGGACGCCTTTGCCGCGGTCTCGGCTGTCGGCGATGCGCCGGGGACGCCGGTGGCCGCGGTTTCGGGCTCGCCAGCGCGTGAAAAAGTTTCGAAGCAGCAGGACGCTCCCGCCGACCAGGGAATTGAACCAGCCGGCGCCCGCCATGGCCTCCGGCAAGTCGCCCGCTGGCGAGGCCAATCGCCCCGCCGGCGCGATAATTTCGGCCGAAAAGGTGATGAGTTCCGCCTCGCCAAAAAGTTAAAAAAATCGCCGGCGCGTTTGAACGTGTCGCCATCCTGCTGCGACCAATGTGGGTGGGAGCGGTTATCCCTCCCCATCGAGGCTGTATTCGGCGCGAGCGCCCATCCACCCCAAGCGCCCATATAGCTTGACCCGTCCGGTTGTCCCCCCGGACGGGTCTTTCGTTTTTGGCCGCTAATTCAGGCACTTCCGCTCGAGCGAGATCAGCGCCGACGCCAGCTGTCGCAAACATCGGTCGCGCGGTCGGCTATGCCGCTGCGCGCTTGACTGTGGATAGGGAGGACAACCGGTATTTCCCCGGTCTTCTGTCGACGACCGGCGTCTGAGTAGATGTCGCTCACTGGACAACGCAAAAGTTTTCCACAGAATATCCCTGTCACGTCTAATTGATTCGTCCCCGTTGCGTCTGCGTCCGTTTTTCTCCTTACGGGCTGGTTCATGACACATCGAGTAGACGTGGCGCGTGGCCGCGACGTTGTCGCGCGCTGGTGCGATCTTGCCGAGCAGCGGCTGGATTACCTTACCGAGCTGTTCGAGACCGGCCGCTGGCGCCGCTATCACAGCGAGCGGCGCATTTCTCGAGAACATCCAGGAAGCCAAGACCGCGGTCGAAACCTGGCGCGATCTGTCGACGCGCGAGGCCTCGCCGCGACAATTCCGCGCTCGACATGTCCTGGCTCGGCCACACCAGCGACGCCGCCGCACGCGCGATAGCGTCGCGCGATCAGGTTCAGCGGTTTCAGCCGCAGCCGGCGCGAGATCCCGGCCGAACCGCCGCCATCAGATGTCGCGGCATCCGTGCAAACCGCACACGTGCCTTCGGACGAGGCGCCTTCCGCGCCGGACGCGATCACGTCAGGTCTGGGCAGCGCCCCGGAGCTGCTGCCGGACATCTCGGCGATAGAGCAGCGCTATCCGCTGCTGCGCAACGCGATGTAGGCCAGCCGACGCGGTCGCGTCGTCTACCGTCTCACCGCGTTGGTCCCGACCACCACCTGGGCAAAACGCTGGGCGCCGTCGGCGGACAAGATCCGGGGTAACGGGACGCGCGTGATCGAGCCCGACCACGGCGCCGCGCGGGGTTTCCGAGATCATGTTGTTGTTGACCAGCGCCGTGCCGCGCGCCCGGCACCACCGACACGCCGATGCCGACGAAGGCTTTGCGGATCACATTGCCTGTGATCACGACGTCGCGCAGATATTTGCCCCAGCCGGCGATGATCCCGAACGACGGCGCGTTCTCGATCACATTGCCGGTGACCGAGCTGTCGGCCTCGACATAGATGCCGATGCCGGCGTCGTCGTCGGGCGCGGTGCCGATCGGGCGCTTCGGCAACAGGTTGCGGATGATGTTGCCCTGCACGACCGCGATGCGGCCGCCCTCGTTGAAATTGCAGACGGAAACCCCCAACGCCGCGCCGTCGACGGTGTTGTTGGCGATCACAGCGCCCTCGAACGCGAATTCCGAATACAGCGCCACCTCGCGGACATCGCTGACGCTGTTGCCCGAGATCTGGATGTTGGACGCCGAATTGCCGCGCACCGCGGAATAATCGCAATTGCGGATGCGGTTGCCGCGCACGATGACGTTGCCGGCGCGAAACGCGTTGATGGCGTTGCCATATTGTCCGGAGCCGCCGGGACCGGCCTTGATGTCCTCGATGCGGTTGTCGAGCACCAGCGTGCCGTCGTCGCCGATCGCGGTGCGCAGGATTTCGATGCCGTTGTCGTTGGTGTCCGACAATGGTGTTGCGCGAAACCAGCAGGCCCTGCGCGTCGAATGACGTGAATCGCGGTCGACGGCGATTTTCGATAATGATGTTGCCGCTGACGTCGCCGGAGACCTTCTCGAACCAGATGCCGTTGCCGCCGCTGCCGGTGATCTCGCAATCGATGATGCGGATGTCGCGTCCGCCGAGGCAATGCACGAGGCCGCGCCGCGTCGGCAGCGGAATGCCGCCGCCGTCCAGCGTGATGTTGGTGAGGCCGATGCTGGCCGCGCCTTCGCTCTGAAGCATCGACGCGCCGCCGTTAAAGACCAGTCTGGTCGCGCCGCGCACGCCGACCAGTTGCGTGCCGTTCTGCAGGCGCAGCATTCCGGTGCGATAGACGCCCGGCGGCAGCGCCAGCGGCACCTGCGCCCGCGCGGCCTCGTCGATCGCGCGCTGCAAAGCTCTGGTCTGATCGTCGGGGCTGCCGGGCCGGACGCCATATTGCGTGGCGTCGCGCCCGAGCGTCGAGGTCAGCGGTGCGGCGCGCGCGGCATCGGGCGACATCGCCAGCGCGCCGGCCGCGCCGGCCACGGATGTTCCGATGAGATGGCGGCGATTGAGGTCCATGGTCGCGTCTCCGGCGGACGCGCTTGGCGCGTCCGCATGTCCGGAAGTAACGCAAAAATGCGGCGGGGCATGGTAAGGCGAGGGCGGGACAGGGCGATTGTTGGGGGTAGGGTTAATCGTGCGCGACTTGACCGATGGCAGCCGTAGGGTGGGCAAAGTCGATCGCCGTGACCGCCAGCATTGATTCGGAGCGTAGATGGTCGGCACGCGACGCGCGTCTTCGCTACGAACCTCCACGCTGCAGCTTCGATCGCCGCGCGTCAGCCTCACCATCTCCAGCAGCATCGCTTCGCCGGCATCGACCAGTTGCTCCAGCGTGATGCGCGGCGCAGCACCCTTGCGTCGCGACTGCGCCGTCGCGCGCCAGCAGCGGCACATGCACGAACGCGGCGAGCGCCGGGCCGTTGTCGCGGCAGGTCGCCTCGATCGCCCGCCAGCTCAGGTAATTGCAGAGATAGCTGCCGGCATCGCGCGAGGCGCGGGCATCGATGCCGGTGCCGTCGGCGGCACGCAGCAGTTTTGCGGTGTGCGGGCCGAACATCATGGCGTCGGCATTGCCCGCGATCGATCCCTTGCGCACCCGCGTGTGATCGGCATCCGGCCACAGCGTGGTGACGGCGTTGCGGGCGCGGGTCTCGATCCGCAAGTGGGGCGTTCGGGAAGCCAGGCCGAACATCAGCAGCGCATGCGGGCGATGTTGCGCCAGCAATTCCGGCAATTCGCGATCCACCGCGCTTGTAGGTCACCGGGAAAATATGCCCTGACAGTTCGACCTCGCTGAAGGCGGGACGGCGCAGCCGCAGCAGCCGCGCCACCAGCGGCTGGGTCGGATTGTACGGCGCGCCGGGAAACGGGCCGAAACCGGTGATGAGGATGCGGAGTTTTTCGCTCATCTTATTTCAGCATCTCCGCGATCTGCTCGGCCGCCAGCGCTGGCGTAATGCGGCCGTCGGCGACCTCGGCTTCGGTCTTCTTCACCTTGGCGCGGATCGCCGGATCGGCGCGCAGCCGCGCCATCATCCGCTGCTCCAGCATCGACCACATCCACTTCACCTGCTGCTGCCGCCGGCGCGCGGCGAAATCGCCCGAGGCGTTCATCGCGGTGCGGTGATCGAGGATCTTCTGCCAGAGTTCGCCGATGCCGGTGCCGGTCAGCGCCGAATAGGTCAGCACCGGCGGATGCCAGTGCTCCGAGCGCGGGCTGAGGATATGCAGCGCGCCGCGATATTCGCCGGCCGCGAGATTGGCGCGCTTGATGTTGTCGCCGTCGGCCTTGTTGACCGCGATCATGTCGGCGAGTTCGACCAGGCCCTTCTTGATGCCTTGCAATTCGTCGCCGGCGCCCGGCAGCATCAGCGCCAGGAAAAAATCGGTCATGTCGCAGACCGCGGTTTCGGATTGGCCGATGCCGACGGTCTCCACCAGCACCACGTCGAAACCCGCGGCCTCGCACAACAGCATGGCCTCGCGGGTTTTGGCGGCGACGCCGCCGAGCGTGCCGGACGCCGGCGAGGGCCGGATATAGGCATGATCGGACGCCGAAAGCTGCGCCATCCGCGTCTTGTCGCCGAGGATCGAGCCGCCGGTGCGGGCGGAGGAGGGATCGACCGCGAGCACCGCGACCTTGTGGCCGCGTTCGATCAGGAACATGCCGAGCACGTCGATGGTGGTGGATTTGCCGACCCCGGGCGAGCCGGTGATGCCGACCCGGATCGCCTTGCCGGTGTCGGGCAGCAGCGCCTGCACCAGCTCGCGCGCCGCGGCCTGATGATCGCCGCGCCGGCTTTCGATCAGGGTGATGGCGCGCGCCAGCGCCGCGCGGCTGCCGGCGCGGAGTTCGCTGGCGAGGGCCTTGATATCGACGGCGGCATTTTTCGGCAGGGTCATATCCCCGTTTACAACGGCAGCGCGCGGCAGGCGAGGGGGCGCGGTTGCGGCTCAGCGGGCCGAAGTGGCAGGGGCCGCCGATCCCCGTTTCAGCCGCCGCCACAGCCAGACCACCACCGGCCAGATCACCGCGCCGATCGCCATGGCTGCGAGGATCGCCGAGATCGGCCGCTCGAAGAACGGCAGAATGCTGCCGTCGGATTTGATCAGCGAGGTGACGAATGCCTGCTCCACCATGGTGCCCATCACGATCCCGAGTACCATCGCGGCGACCGGATAGCCGTTGGCCTCCATGACGTAGCCGATAATTCCGAAGGTCGCGACCGTGACGACGCCGAACATGTTGTTGCCGATCGCGAACGAGCCGACCGCGCAGCACAGCATGATGACCGGCATGATCGAGGAACGCGGCGCCCGCAGCACATAGCTTGCGAGCCGGATCATCACGATGCCGAGCGGGATCATCAGCAGGTTGGCGATGATGAACATCAAATAGATCGCATACATGCTCGACGCTTTTTCGGTGAACAGCGTCGGTCCGGGATTGAGCCCCTTCATGTAGAGCACGCCGATTGCAATCGCCGCGATGGTGTCGCCGGGAATGCCGAACAACAGCGACGGCACCCAGCCCGAGGCGATGCTGGCATTGTTGCTGGCGCCGGCCTCAACCAGCCCCTCGACATGGCCGGTGCCGAATTTCTCGGGCTCCTTCGAGAATTTCTTGGACATCGCGTAGGAGACCCAGGCCGCCATGTCGGCGCCGGCACCCGGCAGCACCCCGATGATGATTCCGACGATGTTGCCGCGCGTCATCTGCCAGTTATATTTTTTGGTGAGCTTCCACTGGCCTGCCAGGATGCTTCCGAACTTGCGCCGGGAATCGGCGGCGGTTCCGGCGTCAGCATCGCGCGCATCACCTGCGCCACGGCAAAGACCCCGACCAGCGCCGGGATCGGCTCGATGCCGCCGAACAGGTTGGTCATCCCAAACGTGAAACGCGGCACGCCGCCCGGGTTTTCGATGCCGATACACGCCACCAGCAGGCCGATGAACATGCTGGCGATGGCCTTCACCGGCGAGGAGCGCGCCACCAGCGTGGCGCACATCAGGCCGAGGAACGCGAGCCAGAAATACTCGAAGGTGGAGAACGACAGCGCGATTTCGGCCAGCGGTGGTGCCAGGATCATCAGCGAGAGCGTGCCGGCGATGCCGCCGACGGCGGAGAACCATACGCCCGCGCCGAGCGCGAGTTCAGCCTCACCCTTGCGGGTCATGGCATAGGCTTCGTCCGCATAGGCCGCCGAGGCTGGCGTTCCCGGGATGCGCAGCAGCGCGCCGGGGATGTCGCCGGAGAAGATCGCCATCGTGGACGCCGCCACGATGGTGGCGATCGCGGCGATCGGTGAGAGATAGAACGTGACGGGGACGAGGAGTGCGGTCGCCATCGTGGCCGAAAGGCCGGGCAGTGATCCGATGACGAGCCCGTAGATCGATGCCGCCAGCAGCGCGATGATGACTTCCCAGGTTGAAATCAGGGCGAACGCTTCCATCAGGGTGTTAAGCATGGATCACCACGGCATCGGCAGCAGCCCGATCGGGAGCGGCACGCGCAAGAGTTTGCTGAAAATCAGGTGAATGCCGATCGGTGCCAGCACCGCAAGCGGCAGCGCAAGTTTCCACCGGGCGCCGAGCGCGGTTGCGGTCGCATAGACGATCAGCGCGGCCGTGATGATGAAGCCGAGCCGGTCGGCCACCATTACGTAGAACAGCAGCAGTGCCGGCGGCAGCAAAGCGCGCAGTCCATAGAACTTGCCGGGCGGCGCCTTGGTCGCCCCGCCCTCGACCGGAATGATCTCTTCTTCCTCTTCGAAGGTTCGACCGATTCCGAACACGATCGCCAGCCCGCAAAGTGCGAGCCCGCTGCCGATCACCAGCGGGAATACGTTGGGACCGACCGGCTGGCCGGGCACCGGCGGCAGCAGCCAGCCGCCATAGGCGGCGGCTCCGCCGAGGACAACGAGAAACGATCCCGTGACGCTATCGGGAAGACGCATAGACCAAGCCCCACGGATTTCCGAGCAAGTGAGCAGACGGGACGGGTCAGGCCTTGGCGAGGCCGGCGGCCTTCATCGCCACGCCCATCTGGGCATCGCCCTTGGCCATGAATGTCGCGAATTGAGCCGCATCGCCCCACACCGTTCCGAAGCCGCGATTGTTCATGAACTCCTTGAACTCGGTGGAGTCGAAAACCTTCTTCAATGATGCCGTGAGTTTGGTCGCGACATCCGCGGGCAGGCCCTTCGGCCCCGCAATGCCGCGCCACGCGCCGGTCGCATAGTCGATGCCCATCGCCTCCTTCAGCGTCGGTACATTGGCGAAGGTGGGGTTGCGCGCCGGCGCCATGACGGCGAGGCTGCGCGCCTTGCCGGCCTCGATGATGGCGCGCGCTTCCGGTATCGAGCAGGTGGTGAGGTCGAGACCGCCCGCCGCGAGATCCTGCATCGCGGGCGCAGCACCGTTCGACGGCACCCAGGCGACCTGATTGGCGGGCAGTCCCATGGCCTGCATCCAGCCGACCAGCGCGAGATGCCAGATGCCGCCCTGGCCGGTGCCAGAGGCCTTGAACTTGCCCACGGGGGCAGCCTTGATGGCGTCGGCGAGCTCCTTCACGGTCTTGTAGGGCGACGCGGAGCCGACCTGGATGCCGGGCGGATCTTCGTTCATCAGCGCCAGCGGCGTGTAGCTCGTTGGTGCCAGTTCGGTGAGGCCCTGCCAGTGCATCATCGAAATTTCCACCGTCAGCATGCCGATGGTGTAGCCGTCGGGCGTGCCACTGGCGATTGCCGAATGGCCGACCACGCCGGAGCCGCCGGTGCGGTTGACCACGTTGAACGGCTGGCCGAGGTCCTTCTCCAGCAGCGCCGCGACGATGCGCGCGGTGGCGTCGGTGCCGCCGCCCGCGCTCCATGGCACGATCACGGTCACCGGTCGCGCCGGATAGGCCTGCGCCAAAGCCGGCTTGACACCGAATGCTGCGGCAGCCGCTGCGGCGGCGGATGAAGCCGCGAACGCGCGGCGTGTAATCTTGGGCATGGTTTTCCTCCTGCGGCGCCCGTGAAATCAGGCACTCTTGTGATGCGGCATTCTAGCCAGCTTTGCGTTGCGGTCGCAAGGCGTCGGTGGTAACGGTTTGCATGCCAGTAGCCGGGCTACATTGCGTGGCATGGCGTCGTTGAAAACATCGTGGCTCGCCGTCTCAGCCGCAAATCACTGCGTCGTCAATCCGCCATCAGATATGGCTTCAATGCTCTTGCACACGGCCTAAGGCGACATAGCTGCGTTCGTCTTAGGATGCCGACAGCTTACTGGCGAGCTGATTGATCGGTCCAATAGATCTTGCCTTCCATCGCAGTGTCAACGAGACCGGCCCAATTTGAACAGCATTGGCCACGATCGCTTCGATAACGATCCGTCGGTGCCTTCCGCGCTGCGTTTCATTCTTCTCAAGGATCTCGAGCGAGTAATGACGTCGTTGCATTGCATCAGACCTTCAGCGCAAGAACCGAATGTGTCGGCTGTTCATCGGTGACGAACGCTGATGCTGATGCGTCTGCCTGCGTTTCGAATTCTATGGATCTTGAGGGTCGAATGTCGGCCTGTGAACCATCACGTTGAGCCATCAATCTGACCTTGACAGGCGAGACAGCGTTCCACTGGCTCAACGTGCGCAGCAACGTAGTACGCTGAAGAATTCTACGCCTCGCTATTCCCGCGCTTCACTAGCTAAAGCAGCGATGACGCCATCAGGTTCTTCTGTCTTAGAGACCGCTCACGGCCGGATATCGCAGGACGCGTGTTCGCTCATTCTTGATCGTAAGATCGTCTCGTCGCCGCAACCGGTGATCTTGCGGTCATCCGACTTGTCCGTCGCATGGCTTTCGAGCGCGCCGCAGCTCCTGGTGAACATCGTCAGCGAATGCGATGCAAGAGACGCATGCAGCGTAGCAATATCTCACGACGGTCAGTTACTCCGCCGCCTCGCTGTGCCCCAGCCGCGCGTTGAGCTTGTGGATCAGCTCTTCGGCGGCATCGGCAATGACGGTGCCCGGCGGGAAGATCGCTTCGGCGCCGGCCTTGTACAGCGTGTCGTAATCCTGCGGCGGCACCACGCCGCCGATGATGATCATGATGTCGTCGCGGCCCTGTTTCTTCAGCGCGGCCTTCAGTTCCGGCACCGCGGTGAGGTGCGCCGCCGCCAGCGACGACAGTCCGAGAATATGCACGTCGTTCTCGACCGCCTGCCGCGCGGCCTCCTCGGCGGTGGCGAACAGCGGCCCGATATCGACGTCGAAGCCGACATCGGCGAAGGCGGATGCGATCACCTTCTGGCCGCGGTCGTGACCGTCCTGGCCGATCTTGGCCACCAGAATGCGCGGCCTTCGCCCTTCCGCGTCCTCGAACGCATCGATCAGCGCCTGCACTTTTTCGACCCGGTTGGACATGGTGGACGCCTCCCGCTTGTAGACGCCGGTGATGGATCTGATTTCGGCACGGTGTCGGCCGAACACCTTTTCCATCGCATCGGAAATTTCGCCGACGGTGGCTTTTGCCCGCGCGGCATCGATCGCCAGCGCCAGAAGGTTGCCATTGCCTTCGCCGGCGCTGCGGGTCAACGCCGCCAAGGCGTCGTCGACGTCCTTCTGGCTGCGCTCCTTGCGCAAGCGCGACAGCTTGTCGATCTGCAAGCGCCGCACGGTGGCGTTTTCCACCTTGAGCACGTCGATCGGCGCCCTCATTGGACGGCTTGAACTTGTTGACGCCGATCACCGCCTGCTTGCCGGCGTCGATCCGCGCCTGGGTCTTGGCGGAGGCTTCCTCGATCCGCAATTTTGGCACGCCGGCCTCGATCGCCTTCGCCATGCCGCCGAGCGCTTCGACTTCCTGGATGTGGCCCCAGGCTTTTTTCGCGAGGTCATGGGTCAGCCGCTCGACATAATAGGAGCCGCCCCAGGGGTCGATGATGCGGTTGGTGCCGCTTTCCTGCTGCAGGAACAATTGCGTATTGCGCGCAATTCTCGCGGAGAAATCGGTCGGCAGCGCCAGCGCCTCGTCAAGCGCGTTGGTGTGCAGCGATTGGGTGTGGCCCTGGGTCGCCGCCATCGCCTCAATGGTAGTGCGCATCACGTTGTTGTAGACGTCCTGCGCGGTCAGCGACCAGCCCGAGGTCTGGCAATGCGTGCGCAGGCTGAGCGAGCGCGGATCTTTCGGATTGAATTGCGTCAACAGCTTGGCCCACAACAGCCGCGCCGCGCGCATTTTTGCCACCTCCATGAAGAAATTCATGCCGATGGCCCAGAAGAATGACAGCCTGGGTGCGAAGCGATCGACGTCGAGGCCCGCGGCAAGGCCGGCGCGGAGATATTCGACGCCGTCGGCCAGCGTGTAAGCGAGTTCGAGGTCCTGCGTCGCGCCGGCTTCCTGCATGTGATAGCCGGAGATCGAGATCGAGTTGTATTTCGGCATCTTTTGCGAGGTGTACGAAAAAATGTCGGAGATGATCCGCATCGAGGGCGCCGGCGGATAGATGTAGGTGTTGCGCACCATGAACTCTTTCAGAATGTCGTTCTGAATGGTCCCCGAAAGTTTCTCCGGCGGCACGCCCTGTTCCTCGGCGGCGGCGACGAACAGCGCCAGGATCGGCAGCACCGCGCCGTTCATGGTCATCGACACGCTCATCTGGTCGAGCGGAATGCCCGAAAACAGCGTGCGCATGTCGTAGATCGAATTGATCGCCACGCCGGCCATGCCGACGTCGCCGGTGACGCGCGGATGATCCGAAGTCATAGCCGCGGTGGGTGGCGAGATCGAACGCGACCGAAAGGCCCTTTTGTCCGGCGGCGAGGTTGCGGCGATAGAACGCGTTGGAATCTTCCGCCGTCGAGAACCCGGCATATTGCCTGACGGTCCAGGGCTGGTTGACATACATCGTGGGGTAGGGGCCGCGCAGGTAGGGCGCGATGCCGGGCCAGGTCTCGAGGAAATCGATGCCTTCGAGGTCGGCTTCGCTATAGCCCGGCTTTACCAGGATGCCCTCGGGCGTGAGCCATGGCTCGGCGCCGCCGGCGGAGCTTGCCGCCGCAACGGGCCCGAACGCGACATCGGCGAAATCAGGAATCCTGCTCACGGGCGGCCTTCCCTTAATTTCATGATTTGTGCCTCACAGTCGGCAAGACGCCGATGGGCTTCCGGCGCTCCGGGTTCAAGCAGATCTTCGACCTCAGCCACCCGCATCGTAATCCCGAATAGCGTTATTTTTCTGGTCCAGATGTACGCCGCGGCCGCCCAGGAAGAGTACTACGAAAATGAGGTGGGAGAGGGCAATTTGACCGGAGAAATACCCTGTCACGGCCAAGACCACGATGCCGCAAATCATGCCAATTCCGACCCAATGAAACCATGGCTCAACCCCAACCCTTGCGCGCTTGTGATGGGCGATCATCGATAGCCATCGATCGCGTTCGGCTTCGAGTTGAGCAAGTTGATCGGGACCAGCCATGTTCTGCGCTCGCGAGGTCAAATGCTCTACTCACGGTCCGGATGCTGGTGGCTGACGATGCGGTTAAGCTTTTCGGCGCCGGCAACTTCAAGCGTGCTTCGGCCGGGCAGATCGGCAATCCTGCCGACCCAGGCCAGATGAGCTTCGGTTCCCGTGGCATAGGTCGGGACCACGAGGTCCGGCCGGTCGAAGCTGCCGGTGGTGAGCTCAATCTTGTCTCCGCCGATCGCCCGATAGCTGAGCGGCGTTCCACAGGCCGCACAGAAATCGCGCTCGGCGATCGACGACGAGCGGAAGCTCGCTGGTTTGCCGCGTGTCCACGCGAAATCCTCGTGCCTGACATCGGCGAGCGATATGAAGGGACCGCCAACCGCCTTCTGGCACATCCGGCAATGGCACAATCCTATTTTCACCGGCCCCGCATACACGGCGAAGCGCACCGCGCCGCACTGACAGCCGCCGGTCAGAATAGCCTTTCTCGCCGCCGTCATGCTCCCTCCGCCAACCGGTAGGCTTGCTGCAGCATCGCCAGCGCATCGCCGCCGGCGAAGATGAAATCGTTAACGCCCGCGGCGCGGAACGCGGCTTCCTGTTCCCCGGGCCGGCCTGCCAGATAGATATGTCTTGTTCCCGCGGCTTGAAGGGCCTTGGCCGCGCCGGCGGCGAGGGCGGCATAGACCTTGTCCGACGAGCACAGGCAGGCCAGATCGGCGCCCGAGGCCTTGAAGGCGGCCGCCAGCGCCGCCGGATCATTGAAGCCCATGGTATCGATGGCCTCGATGCCGCCGGTCTCGAAGAAACTCTTGGCAAACGCAGCGCGTGCGGTGAAGTCCGCCGGCGTGCCGAGATTGGCGAGAAAGACTTTTGGCCGCGCGCCTGTCCGTTTTCGCAGATCATCCGACTTGTTGCGCAACGCCTCGAACGGCGAGGCCAGCCGCATCGGCGGCAGCGCGTCGAACTTGATTTTGGTCTCGCCATAGGGCGCGAGCGCCACAGGTTTGGCGTCCAGCACCGCCACCTGCGCCTCGTGCAGGTTGGGAAATTCGCTGGCGCCGGTGAGCACCTCCTTGCGCCGGGCGATATTGGCCTCGCGGACGGCGCGCGTTGCCGCCACCTTGCGCTGGATCAGGTTTTGTTCGAGGGCTGCGAACACGCCGCCGGCCCGCTCGATCTCCTGGAACAATGACCATGCCGCTTCGCAAAGCTCGCGCGTCAGGCTTTCGATGCCGCCGGAGCCGGCGGCGGGATCGGACACTTTGGCAAGGTTGGATTCTTCCAGCAGCACCAGCTGGGTGTTGCGCGCGGCGCGGCGCGCGAACGGATCCGGCAATCCCAGCGCCAGCGTATGCGGCAGCACATTGATGCTGTCGGCGCCGCCGAGGCCGGCGGAGAATGTCGCGATGGTCGCGCGCAGCATGTTCACATAGGGGTCGCGCTGCGTCAGCATCCGCCATGCGGTATCGGCTGATATCAACAGCGGTTTTGGCGCAAGGCCGCTGGCTTGCTCGATCCGCGCCCACAGCAGGCGCAGCGCGCGGAATTTGGCCATGGTCAGGAACTGGTCGGCGTCGGCGGAAAGCCGCGCATAGATCATCCCTTGCGCATCTTCGAGCGCCACGCCGGCGCTTTCGATCGCACGCAGATAGCCGACGCCGGCCGCGAGCACGAACGCCAGCTCCTGCACTTCCGATCCGCCGGCATCATGGATCACCCGGCCGTCGGCAGCCGCGAACGGGCCCTTGAATCCCATCGCGGAGAGACCCTTGATCGCGCCGGTGACCGCGGGCACGATTTCGGGCCAGGCATAGGGACTGGAGCCCCAGACGGCGCATGCGCCGATCGGATCGAGGCCGAAGCGGATATCGCAGGCGGCGGGGTTAAGGCCTTTGCGCTTGACGTATTCGGCGATGTGGATCGCGGCCATTCGCGACTGCGGGCCGATCTGCAGCTCGATCGCAATTCCGGCATCGATGAAGACGCCGTCCAGAACCTTCTCGATCGCTTCCGCCGATGGCTCGATCCCAAAGCCATGGGCGCCATTGGCGCCGGCGAATACCAGGGTCAAGCCGTTGGCGCCGTTTTCCAGATCATGCAGGGCCTGCGCGTTGGCGGCGGCCGCGTCCGGATGATCGATCCGCTGCATGATTTGCCAGGGTGCGGCCGCGGCGCGGCCGGCAACCGCTGCGGCGTCCTGGGAACGCTGATAGATCGGTTCGATCCGCAATCCATCATAGGTCTTGCTGACGAGCTTCTCGAACGGCGCGCCTTTGAGCACGCCGTCGACCAGCTTGCGCCAGTCGTCATAGGTTGCCGGCGCGAAATCCGCCGCCAGCCGCAGATCGTCAGTTGCAGATGTCATCTACGAAAGGGACTCCCGGGCGCCGTCGATTTGATTTGTTGGCCGGAAATTGCCACGTGGCGGCCGCCAAGCCAAACGGTTGTTTTTGGGCCGTTTTGGTCAGTTCAGGTCCGGCAACCGCTCGATTCCGGCGGTCGACAGCCCTGCCAGCGCCTCCGAAACGCGGCGACCGGCGATCAGGCGGTCGGGAACGATCTCCGCCAGCGGCACCAGCACGAAGGCGCGCTCGAACAGCCGGGGGTGCGGCAGCGTCAGTTCCGGCTTTTGAATCGAAACGTCGTCATAGGCGATCAGATCGAGGTCCAGGGTACGCGGGCCCCAGCGCGTTTCCTTCGCGCGATCGCGGCCGAACTTGTGCTCGATCTTGTGCAGCGTGAACAGCAGCGCGTGCGGGTCGAGGCTGGTCTCGATTTCGATGCAGGCATTGATGAAGCGGGCCTGGCTCTCCGTCGCCCCAGGGCGGCGTGGCGTAATCCGAGGAACGCGCGAGCAGGGCCGCCTGCGTCATGCCGCAGATATTGGCGATCGCCTTCTGAAAGGTCGCGCGGACATCGCCGACATTGCCGCCCAGCGCGATCAGGACGTCAGCCATGAGGCTGGTCTTGCCGGGTGCGGGTCAGGATCACGCCGACATCGTCGAAAATCGCGGCGATCGGCGCGTGCGGCTTGTGAACGGTGACCTTGACCGCGCTCACCCTCGGAAATGCCGCCAAGACGGCGTCGGCAACCGCGCCGGCCGCGCGTTCCAGCAGTTTGTAATTGGCATCCTTGAAGGCCGCGCTCGCGGTGGCGACCACGTTGGAATACGACACGGTATCGGCGAGGCGATCGGTGCGCGACGACTCCGACAGGTCGGTGGAGAGTTCGAGATCGATGACGAAACGCTGTCCGACCTCGGTCTCGTGTTCCATCACGCCGTGGCGGGCATGGATGACGACGCCGGTGATGAAGATCATGTCGGTCATTGTTTGTCCCAAATCGCCGCCGCCACCCGGATCGCCTGCACGGTTTCCGACACATCATGGGTCCGGATGATCCGCGCGCCGCCCTGTGCCGCAATGAGATGCGCCGCGATCGAACCGCCCAGGCGCTGATGCGGCTCCGAAGGGACGACCGTACTGATAAAGCGCTTGCGCGAGGCGCCGACCAGCAGCGGCAGGCCGAATTCCCTGAAGTCGCCGAGCCGGGCCAGCGCCGTCATGCTCTGCTCGGGGGTTTTGCCGAAGCCGATGCCGGGGTCGAGCACGATATTCCCTCGTGGAATACCGGCCTTCGCGGCGATCTCGAGTGAGCGCGCAAAAAAGGCGGCGATATCCTTCATGATATCGATGCCGGCATCGACCCGGTCGCGGTTGTGCATGACGATAACAGGCGCGCGGCGCGCGCCGAGCAACCCTGCCATGTCGGGATCGCGCTGCAGGCCCCAGACGTCGTTGGCGATGGCTGCACCCTGATCCAGCGCCCAGGCGATGACGGCCGGTTTCATGCTGTCGATGGAGACGGGAATGCCGAGGGAGATGACTTCAGCCAATACCGGCCGCAACCGCTCCAGTTCTTGATCGGCCGAGATCGGTTGCGCGCCATAGGGCCGGGTGGACTCCGCGCCGATGTCGATGATGTCGGCGCCCTCGGCGATCATGCGGCGGGCCTGCGCCAGCGCGCGATCCGGCGCGACAAACTGTCCGCCATCGGAAAACAAATCCGGGGTGAGGTTCAGGACACCCATCACGGCTGGATGCGGCCGGGACAACAGTGCCCGCAGCACCGGATGATCGGCCGGGATGGCCGCCATGGTAGTCCCCTTGGCGGGTCTGGACGAGGTCGCGATCATGCGGTCGCTTTGCGCGGTCCGTGCATGGGAGTCAAGATGCCCGGCACAAGGCCGCGCGTGCCGGCGAGCCGCTTCCGGCGGTCCGGCAGGCGCGCTCCGGCAGGTAATCTCTAGTAGGTAATTTTGGGCTGAAGCTTCTGGGCCCGCGCGACCATTTGCTCGACCGCCTTTTCCGACGGCAAGACGCGGACGAGTTTACGCTTGGTGTTTATTTCTCTCATGTTCTGCGCCAGGCGGGCCGGATTGCGAAGCGCAAGCTCGCGAACCGTGGTGACGCCGGCGGCGCGCACCAGCCCGACCTTCGCCTTGCCCATGCCGGGAATCCGCATGTAGTCGGAAAAATTGGCCCATTCCAGCAGCTGCTGCTCGCTGATGCCGGTCTTGGCGGCAAGGGCTTTGCGTCCCTTTACGGTCCGGGCGGCCTCAAGCAGCCCTTCGGTGGTTCGAATGCCAAGCGATTTTAGTTTGGAAGCGGCGAATGATGGCAGGCCATCAATCTCGGAGATTGGATATGTCATGGTACTCGATATGCAAAAGGTGCTGGTCTTGACGAGAAGTGCTGTTGGCGAGACGTGGCGAGAGACGTTTGGTGGAAAGCCGCTTTAGGCGAACTGACTGAGGCCCGGGGTCCCTGCGATGATCTCGCCCATCTGATCCGCTCCGATTTTGTCGCGGCCGAACCGAAAAAGTTCACGAGCGATGTTCTGAATCTCGCCCATGCCCAAACCAAGTCCCATCAGCTTGGTGCCGAGCGCCATCAGGCCGCCGCCCATCAGCCTGCCGAGGCCACCGCCGCTGCTGGAGGCAGCGATCGCGGCTTCCGCGCCCGGAATCTGGTCGATCAAGGCTTGTACTTTGTCGGAGGGACCCTCATTGCGAAGGAAACCCAGGATGATGCCGATGGTTTTTTCGGCCACAGCATTGTCAATGCCGGCCTTTACGGCCAGCCGTCCTATCAATTCGTCCATATTGCCCCGCCCTCAGCCGGTTGCGTGCCGGATCCTTAACTTGGGAATTTATCTTGATCTTCCGCGTTACGAATTACAAGCGATGACCGCATTCGAAACTGCGATTCACTTCGATCGCTTGTCGAGTGTTGCAGCAATGCAAGAGCGGGCGCGCAATCCGCGGAAAATTGTCGCCGCAAGGCATGTTCGTTCCGACTTTCGACGCAAGCGAGCACGAAGCCGGCCGGTCTCGTTTCGCCAAACCCGGCCTTTCAGTCCCGCAAAGGCCGTTGACCGGTTTCAATCGGCTTGCAAGATCAGTATGATTACGGGGTCTGGCGACTGAACCCCTGACGCGCGCAAAGAGGCGGTGCAATGGCTACCTCGGATCACACGACGGTCGATACCGATACGAAAATTTTTATTGGCAAGGGCGAGCAGCCGTCGTGGCTGACGCTCGGGCTCGCAAACCGGCATGGCCTCGTCACCGGCGCTACCGGAACCGGAAAAACCGTCTCGCTGCAGGTCATGGCTGAGGGATTTGCGCGTGCGGGCGTCCCGGTATTCGCGGCCGATATCAAGGGTGACCTCTCCGGCATCTCCGAAGCGGGCGAGCCCAAGGACTTTATCCTCAAGCGGGCGACCGAGATGGGGCTCAGCTTCCAGCCCGACCAGTTTTCGACCGTGTTTTGGGACGTGTTCGGCGAGCAGGGCCATCCGGTGCGTGCCACGGTCACTGAAATGGGGCCGTTATTGTTGTCGCGAATGCTCGATCTCAACGATGTGCAGGAAGGTGTCCTGAACGTCGCTTTCCGCGTCGCGGACGAGAACGGGCTGACGCTCATCGACCTCAAGGATCTCAGGTCGCTGCTGGATGCGATCGTTCCTGACAGCGGCAAGAAGGCCGCTGATGCCGGCGAGGATCCGCTGGCGTCGATCCGCAAGGCGGCGCAAGCCTTCGGCAACGTGGCCAAGGCCACGGTCGGAACCATTCAGCGCCAGCTTCTGGTGCTGGAGAATCAGGGTGCGACGAAATTCTTCGGCGAGCCGGCGCTGGTGCTCAAGGATTTCATGAAGACCGACAGCGACGGCCGCGGTATGGTCAATATCCTGGTCGCCGACAAGCTGATGCAGAGCCCGCGCCTCTATTCGACTTTCCTGTTGTGGATGCTGTCGGAACTGTTCGAGGAACTGCCGGAGGTCGGCGATCTGCCGAAGCCGAAACTGGTGTTCTTCTTCGACGAGGCGCATCTGCTGTTCACCGATGCGCCGAAGGCGCTGCTGGACAAGATCGAGCAGGTTGTGCGCCTGATCCGCTCCAAGGGCGTCGGCGTGTATTTCGTGACGCAAAACCCCATCGACGTGCCCGACAAGGTGCTCGCCCAGTTGGGCAACCGCGTGCAGCACGCGTTGCGCGCCTTCACCCCGCGGGATCAGAAGGCTGTTGCTGCGGCCGCGCAGACCTTCCGGCCCAATCCGAAACTCGACACCGCCAAGGCCATTACGGAATTGGGCAAAGGCGAGGCCCTGGTGTCGTTCCTGGAAGGCAACGGTACGCCGGCGATCGTCGAACGCGTCATGATCCGGCCGCCTACGGGGCGGATGGGGCCGATCACGCCGGAGGAACGCAAGGCGATCATGAGCAAGAGCCCGGTGAAGGGTAAATATGACACCGCGATCGATGCCGAATCGGCCTACGAGATGCTGCAAAAGCGCGTGGCCGGCACTGCGGCGCCCGCTGAAGCCCCTGCCGGTGGCGGAGGCGGTGGTGGGATTCTGGCGCAGATCGGCGCGATCGTCGGGACGATTTTCGGCACCGGTGTTTCGCGCGGCAAATTGTCGGCCGGTCAGGTTGTCGCACGAAGCGTCGCGCGCACGGTCACCAATCAGGTGGCCGGCGGGGTCGCCGCCAGCGTCGGCAAATCGCTCGGCGGCGCGATGGGCAGTTCGGTCGGCCGCGCCTTGGTGCGCGGCGCGCTCGGCGGCTTGCTGCGACGGTAGAAATTTCTTGCTGCTTGCTGCGATGTGATCTTCCTCTGATTTTCGGAACCGAGCGTGTGCTGAGATATCCCTCGTTGCGAGCACCGATCGATGTTCTTTTTCTGATTGTCTGCATTGGGTTGACCGCCACCGTCGTTCTGGCTCCTGAGATTTGGGGGAACGGCAAGACCAAGGACTATCCGCTCTGGTTCTGGGCCGGACAGCAGGTGCTCGCCGGCAAGGATCTCTACCCCAGCAACATCAACACCTATTTCGAATTCATCTATCCGCCGCTGTCGGCGGTCCTGCTCGCGATACCCAGCTATTTCGGCAAGATTCCCCTGTATCTGTGTCTGTCGCTGTTCAACGCGATCGCGTGGTGGATGACGGGTCAATTCGCCAACGCGATGACGGGATCGGGCCAAACCCCCGCACCCTGGGCGTTTGCGCTGCCGGGATTTATGACCATCACCTTTGTTTTCGACATGTTCGATCTCGGGCAGCCCAACCTCGTTCTGCTGGCGATGATGCTGTTCGGGTTCTGGCTGCTGCAGCACGACCGGCCGTGGACGGCAGGAAGCATGTTTGCGCTGGCCACCGCGATCAAGGTGTTCCCGGTCGCGGTATTGCCCTATCTGCTGTGGCGGCGGCGCTGGGCGTCGGCCGCCGGCATGGTGGCCTTCCTTGGAATCTTTCTGTTTGTCGTTCCGGCGCCGGTGCGCGGCTTCCAGCACAATGTCTCCGAACTGAAAACATGGTTTAACGCCATGGTCGGCTCGGAGCAGGGCTTTGGACAGCGTTCCGAGCAGAACTGGTCGTGGGTCAATCAGTCCATCATCGCCGTGACGCATCGGCTGGTGCGCCCGGTCAACTACAACCAGGATAATGCGGCGGTGAAGCCGGCCTACATGAATTTGCTCGACCTCGATTTCAAGAGCGCGAACTGGGTGGTGGTTGCGATATCGCTGGCGATCGGACTTGGCTTCATCGCGGTGATGCCGGCGCAGTCGAAAATGACGCCACGGTCGACCGCCGAGGAACTCGGTATCCTGTTCTGTCTGATGACGGTGGCCTCGCCATTGGCGCGGCAGTATTATTTCATGTGGCTGTTCTTTCCGATGACCGTCCTGATCCATCGCGTCGGCTATGATCCCCGCCCCAGGGTGCGGACCGGCAGCTGGATGTCGCTGGCCGCAGCGGGACTGCTGATGTGCCTGTCGTTACCGATTTTTCCGAAGGTTCTGCAGGCGTGGGGCAACAATCTCCTCGCTACCGCCATCATTGCCGGCGCATTGGTCTGGCACATCCTGCATCCGCCCGCGGATGACACGGTCAGCTCCCCGTCCAAAACGGACGGGACGTTACAACGGGGTCCGCAAGCCAACCCCACCAGCTAGGGAACACCGGATATGTCCAGCGCATCGCAACTTCAATCGGTGCTCGACCGCATCGATGCCGATTTCGACAACAGCCTCGAGCGGCTGTTCGCGTTGTTGAGGATCAAGTCGATCTCGGCCGATCCCGCCTTTGCCGGGGATTGCAAGGCGGCCGCCGATCACCTGGCAAAGGACATCGCGACGCTCGGCTTTGCCACCGATGTCAGGCCGACCGCCGGTCATCCCGCCATCGTGGCCAAGCCCAACGGCGGCGCCAGCAAGGACGGGCGGCCGCACGTGCTGTTCTATGGGCATTACGACGTGCAGCCGGTCGATCCGCTCAATCTCTGGCACCGCCCGCCCTTCGAGCCTGCCGTCACCGATCACGCCGACGGCCGCAAGATCATCGTCGCGCGCGGCGCCGAAGACGACAAGGGCCAGCTGATGACCTTCGTCGAAGCCTGCCGGGCCTGGAAATCGGTGACCGGCGCGCTGCCGGTCGACGTCACCATCATCATCGAAGGCGAAGAAGAAGTCGGATCGAAGAATTTCGTTCCGTTCCTGGAAAAGATCAAAGGCGAACTCAAGGCCGACTTCGCCCTGGTCTGCGACACCGGGATGTGGGACCCGAACACGCCGGCGATCACGACGTCGTTGCGCGGGCTGGTGTACGACGAAGTGAAGATCAAGGCCGCCAACCGCGACCTGCATTCCGGCATCTTCGGCGGCGGCGCGCAAAATCCGATCCGGGTGCTGACCCGCATTCTCGGCAGTCTGTTCGACGACGACAACCGCATCACCATTCCCGGTTTCTATGACGGCGTGAAGGACCTGCCGCCGGATGTGCTGGCGCAATGGTCGAAGCTCAATCTGACGCCGGAATCCTTTCTCAAGCCGATCGGGCTTTCGGTGCCCGCCGGCGAAAAGGGCCGGCTCCTGATCGAGCAAATCTCCTCGCGCCCGACCTGCGACATCAATGGCATCTTCGGCGGCTACACCGGGGAGGGCTCCAAGACCGTGATCGCGGCGGAGGCCTCCGCCAAGATTTCGTTCCGCCTGGTGGAGGGGCAGCAGCCCGACAAGATCCGAAAGGCGTTTCGCGACTACGTTACCGCGCGGCTGCCGAAAGATTGCAGTGCCGAATTCGGCGACCATTCCAGCGCGCCGGCGATCGCGCTCGACTGGAACATGAAGCCGCTCGCCGCCGCCCGGCAGGCCCTGACCGACGAATGGGGCAAGGAAACGGTGCTGATGGGCTCGGGCGCCTCGATCCCGATCGTTGCCGATTTCAAGCGCACCCTCGGTCTCGATACCGTGCTGGTCGGCTTTGGGCTCGACGACGACAACATCCATTCCCCGAACGAGAAGTACGACCTCAAGAGTTTTCACAAGGGCATTCGCTCCTGGGCAAGGATTCTTTCGGCGCTGGCGGAGGCGCCGCGGTAGGAATCGTAGGACGGCGCTGTTGCCAAAGGCGTCGCTTCACCACCAGCCGTCATCCTCCGCGAAAGCGGAGCATCCAGTATTCCGCGGGTTCTCGATTTCATCTCAGGCGTCTCTGGGATACTGGATCGTCCGGTCGAGCCGATTATCCCACATGCTTCTTCGAGTGTGACCACCGCGTGTGTGGTCAGCAATCGCCGATGCACCGGCGTTACCCCGTCGGGCGGTTCGACCTCAGGCCCTCGACCAAGGTAAGCAGACCTTCTCGGCAGATTGCCGCTTCGGCAGGATGGTTACGCTTCGGCCGCATTAGCGGACCGTTCGCGCGCGCAGCGCCAGCACAACTGTGCGAGCGGCTCGAGCCGGATCGGCGGGCAGCTTAATTGTGTCGCGGCCTAGTTCAGCGTCGTTTCGCACGCAGCTATACAGCGTGCCACCATCTCCGAGATCCGATCATGGTAGGCGCGGATCAGCAACTCGGTCTCAGCCAGCCAGCAGTCGTATTCCTCGTAGATATCGCCTTCCTGGTCAGCACTGTCTGTAACGCAGTCCGCTTCTTCCGAGACTAGGCTCGCCGCAGTGTTTGTTGCTTCAACCTACCTACAGCTCTCTTTCTCAACGAAGGGTCGTTATTTACGGACGATGACAGCTGAACATGCGGTGGCCGGCATTCATTGAACACACCTTCGCGTTCTCGCGGCGCGCTGCGCCCGAGGTTTGCAAGAAGTCTCCGCCCTCCGAAAAACAAGAGGGCGCAGGGAAAGCCGGGTGCGCGCTGCACCCGCGGTCCCGTGTGCAATTGCACAAGAGAGTGCGCACACGAGCATACAGGTCCAGCGGAGAACACCCGGCTTTCCCTGCGCAGTGGCTTTACGGCTTATAACGCGATCTCCCCGGTGAGCCGAGCTCTGTTGCCACCGTCGCCCCTGAGAACTTGCTTCCCAAGAACTTGGCGCCAGCTTCGGGCGCCAGAACCACGCGATTTCGCCGTACGCTTGAGCCACGCGCGTCAAGCGCAGCTCCAGCGTCCACCGCATCCCACCGCGCGTTCGTGACGATCGCGACCCGCCCCTCTCATCGGGTGAGACCAGTGGGATATGGAGCTGATTTGCCATTTCGGAAAAGCAGAATATTTTTTTAAAAGGGGTCTTGACAGGTTTTGGGTGATTTGCCCGTCGTGTTGATTTGTCGCGGGCGGAGCGCGAGATTTCGCTTGTGGGCGAAGCGAAGCAGTGGCGTTTCGTGCACCGCGTCCGGGACCCGAGCCGTCAATCCAAACAAAAACGCCGCCCGGAATTGGGCGGCGTTTGATTTCCGAACGTGTAGAGGGTGTGTGAGCCGCAGTTTAGCGCATTCGCCCGGCTCGTCCATCGGAAATTTCCTGCAGGCCTCAATCCAGCGGATAGGGCCCGTCGCGGAAGACGCGATCGTGATAGCCCTTGCTGCCGACGTCACGCGCGAGCGGGCTGCGGATGTCGTCGTCGAGCTGCAGCCGCGCGACCAGCGTGCGAAAATCATGGCGCGGTTGCCAGCCGAGTTCGGCGCGCGCTTTGTGATTGACGTAAACCCGATCGATGCCGGGAATCATCGCCCAGCCGCGCCGGGCGAATTCGGCCTCGTAGTCCGGCACGTAGCGGCGGACCATCCGTGGTGCGTCGTTGCGCAGTTCCGTCGCGTCATCGCGCGAAAACGGCGTGGTGGCGCTGATGATGTATTTCGAGAAGCCGGCCGATAACGCTTGGCCGGCCGCCAGCAGGTGCGCGCTGACCACGTCCTCGATATCGACGCGCCGATAGAGAAACTCGTTGGCCTTGGCGTTGGCATCGGCGTACGCCTCGCGCGTTGCGCTGTCGTCGTCCTGCTCCGGAAAGAAACGCGAGGTGCGCAGAACGACCACGCCCAGCGAATGGTTGCGCGCGAACAGCTGGCACAGGTCCTCCGCGGCCGCCTTGGTGACGCCGTAGATGTTCTTGGGCACCGGGACAACGTCTTCCGTCACCCAGGCCGCCGGTTCGCCGGCCGGCGGCACCAGCGCATCGCCGAAGACGCTGGTGGTGCTGGTGTAGACAAATGCCGTGACACCGGCCGCGGCGGCTTCCTCGAGCAGATTGAGCGTGCCGGTGACGTTGACGTCGATGAAGTCTTGCCGGCTATGGGTTGCCACATGCGGCTTGTGCAGCGTTGCGGCATGCAGCACGGCCGTGACGTCTTTCATGCAACGGCGGACGAAGGCCCGATCGACGATGGAGCCTACCTGGTGCGTGAACGCGCCGGGGAGAATATCGATGCCGACGGCATCGCGTCGCTCTGCCTTCAGGGTACGAACCAGCGCCTCGCCGAGATGTCCGGAACTGCCGGTCACCAGAACAGTCACGCCCACGGTCCCTTTCGCGCTGCTCGCCCGCCTGCAGGCGTCAGGTCTTGTAGCCGGGGTCGAGCCGGTCGACCTTGCGCAGCAGGGCCGGCCATACCAGCGTGGTCGAACGCATTTCCTGCCGGTCGGGGTTCACAAACAGCGCCGCGTTCCTGTCCACCACGGCCTGTTCGACCGGGTAGGCGGTCGGACCCAGCATGCGGGTGCGCACCTGCATGGTGCAGGCCCGCTCCAGATGGAACATGCGCTCGAAGGCGGAGGCGACCGAGCGGCCGACCGTCAGCGTGCCGTGATTGCGCAGCAGCATGTGGTTCTTGGTGCCGAGATCCTTTTGCAGGCGCGGGCGCTCGTCATGATCGAGCGCGATGCCTTCATAGTCGTGATAAGCGAGATCGTGGGTGACGAGTTGCGCGGTCTGGTTCATCGGCAGCAGCCCTTCCATCGAGCTCGCCACCGCGGTGCCGTCGGGCGTATGCAAATGAAGCACGCAGCCGGCATCCTCGCGCACTTCGTGGATCGCGGAATGGATAGTGAAGCCCGCCGGATTGATGCTGTACTCGCTCTTGCTGAGTTGGTTGCCGTCGAGGTCGACCTTGACCAGGCTCGAGGCGGTGATCTCGTCGAACATCAGGCCGTAGGGATTGATCAGGAAGTGGTGGTCGGGTCCGGGCACCCGCGCGGAGATGTGGGTGTCGACCAGATCGTCCCAGCCGTAATGCGCGATCAGGCGATAGCAGGCGGCGAGATTGACCCGCTGGCCCCATTCCGCCTCGGTCATGTCCGACGGCACTTCCTTGAGGCGCGCTTCCGCTGGTGACATGGCCGAGTTCTCCAGAGATTGATGAATTTCGCTGGCTAAACACTAACTCCGCGCTTGCTTTGCAGCAAGGCGCGGGGCCTGCGTGGCAGTCATGCTGTTGTAGCGAGGTTGTGCGCGCCGCTACGGCGCCGGAATCGCCAGCAGGCTGGAGATGCTTCGTCCGCGAATATCGTAGACCCGCGCGAACACCACGTCGTCGCGCTTGATCTCGACCATGACGGGTGCGGTGAGGCCCTTGCAGTAGAACTCGCCGAGCGTCATGGCGAAGTCGGCGGCATTGGAGTCCCAGCCGATGGTGAAGTCGGGGCCGAGCGCGATCTGAGCCGGACGTTGCGGACCGCACACCGCGACCTTCCACTTGCGCGCTGATGGCGCCGATTCCTGCCGTTCGATCAGTTCCGCGCGCAGGCCGTCGGAGGCCTGCTTCAGCGCGAGGCCCCAATAGTCCAGCATGAACAGGTCATTGGCGCCGCGAACCGTGCCGGCGATCTGATTGAAGTGGGTGTATTGATAGGGGTGCAGCCGGATCATTTCGCCGAGCGGCAACAACAGGCCGAAGCAGAACACCGCCATGGCGACGGGTTGCCAGCTGCGGTGATTCTGCCTGAGCCAGTTCACCGCCCATGCGAACGCCGCACCTGCCAGCACCGCCATCGGCGGAATCACAAAAATGAAATGGCGGATGCCATTGTAGAGCGCCGGCCGCTTCACCATTGCAATTACCAGCGGCAGCGTTGCAGCCAGGGTCAGCATCAGGAAGATGGTCTTGCGGCGGGCCGAGACGTCGCTGCGCGACAGCGACAACACGGTGCCGGCGATGGCCGCGGTCAAAAGCGCGAGCAGTATTTCGGGAAGCTGCAGCGCGAACAGCGTCGGCAAGTAGGACCACGGCATGTCCGGCACCGAGACCAGCGCGCCGTCGAACATTTCCTTCCACGGCTTCTCGAAGAAGTGCGAGAAGTAGGTGAGGGCGCGCAGCGGATTGGCTGGCTCCAGGATCGACCACGGCCAGACCAGTCCCATCACGAGATAGCCGAAGATCAGGCCGGGCAGCAGCGCGTAGGCCATATGCGCGAAGCGGCGCGCGGCCACGCGCAAATTGTGGGTGCGGATCTCCTCCACGAACAACGGCACAAAGCCGACCAGCGCATAGATCAGCGCCAGTCCACCGAGAATCCGGCAACCGATCGCCATGCCGGCGCCGAGACCGACGATCAGGATGGTCCGCGGCGAGGGCGACGGATATTCCTCGGCGAGCCGGACCAGGCCCAGCATCAGGATCACCATCGCAATGGCGAATGGCGCGTCCTTCGGGTTCATGAACATGTGGCCGTAGAAGGTCGGGCACAGCACCAGCAGCAGCAGCGTCGCCAGGCCCGCAAGCGGGCCACCGACGCGGCGGCCAAGCCGCCACGTCACCGTCAGGCCGATCAGGCCGACGATGGCGCCGAGCAGGCGGCGCGTTTCAAACAGCTCCAGCGGGACGATCTTGTGCAGCAGTGCTGCGGCCATGTCGAAGCCGCCGCCATACATATAGAGATTGGCGAACGACAGCGCCGCGGTATCCTTGAAACCGGAGCCGTACATGCGCAGCAACAGATCGGCATATTCGGCATGGGTGTAGTCATCCCAGCCCAATCCGTAATCGCGAAAGGTCAGGCTTGCGATCAATCCGACCGCAGCCAGTACCGCGATGGCGAGGTCGTCGTAGGTCCGTGCCACCGAGCGCCGTGTGGGCGTAACGATGGCCGAAGTCGTGATGGATGACATGACTATTGGTAACCCGGCGTCCCCTGATGGCCCAGCTTTTGCGCTTTGAGCCGCAAATTCCCCAACGTTCATATAGCGCAGTTCCCTTTCCAAGTAATTGGGAATTGTGGCGTAATCTCCTGATGCAATGCAGCAATCGCAGGCAGGCTTAAGAACCTTGGTAGGGGTCCGGCGAAGCCAGAGTTGGAGATCCGGACCCTCGGTCCGGTAGGAGACGCAGCAAGCCCATGGGAACCCGATCCACAATTCCCGGTTGGCGATGGGTACATTATGACGGTATCGTGGCGTTGGGTGGCTAGGCGCGCATTTCCTGCGCGGGGGTGAGTTCGATGATGCTTGTGGTGTTGATCGCCGGGATTGGCTTGCTGTTGGGCGGCCTGCTGGCGATCGGGTACGGGATCCCGATCAATGAATTCGGTTTCGGCAACACCCTGATCGTTGCGGGCACGGTTTCGGCCTGCACGGGCCTGATCATGCTCGCGCTCTGGATCGTGGTTCGGGAATTGAAAAGCATCGCGCGGGGGCTTGGCTCCGGCATTCCCGCCGAACTGCATGGCGACGCGGCGCTGATGGCCGCAACCGCCGGCACCGCGCCGCGCATTCCGGACGCGGCCACCGAAAATGCAGGGGACGGAGAAGCGGCAACCTCACCATCGCTGGCTTCGCCGGCACCCTGGCTCGAAGAGACCGCGTCGCGCGATCGCGCGCGCAATGACGGGGAGGCTACGCCGGAATCCGCCGAGCGCACCGGCGGTCAAACCGCGGCGCAATCTCCTGTTCTCTTCCTCGTCGCGCAAGGAACGCGAGCGTGCCCAGACGCGCATCGAACCGTCAGCGGAGCCGGGTTCCGCGCCGACCGCAGCGCCGCCGGTGGACGCACCAGCCGAGCCGCCGCCGGTGAATTTTGAGGAGGCCTGGCCCAAATCGGAACGCGCGAGGACCGCCGATACGCCGCTGCCGCGCCGCGTCCGCACGCCCTCGACGTTTGCCGAAGCAGGCGCCGGCGCCGCTGCGGCGGAACGTCAACCGCCGGCGCCGCCGCGAGTCGAGGAGCAGCCGCCGATTACGGTGCTCAAATCCGGCGTCGTCGATGGCATGGCCTATTCGCTGTATTCCGACGGTTCGATCGAGGCGCAAATGCCCGAAGGCATGATGCGGTTCGCCTCGATCGACGAACTGCGCTCGCACCTCGACCAGCGCCCCTGACCGGGCTGTATTTTCCGGTGCAGCGAATTGAAATAAAACGGCGGCGTTCTTGTCACGCTCCGAGTAATCCGCTCATATTCGGCAAGTAATGCAAGATTCCGAAAGCGTATTGGCTTACGGGATGCTGTCGGGGCCGCAAGGTTTTCCGGCGCGATGACGATGCTCGAAAGGTTCAGGCCATGTCCGACGCGGCGCCCAAGAATTTCATCGACCTCACGGCCAGCATCGTCTCGGCCTATCTCAGCAACAACCCGACGCCGGCGTCGGAAATTCCGAACCTGATCAGCCAGATTCACGCCGCCTTGCAGCGGGTCTCGACCGGCCGGACCGAAACGGCGCTGGAGCCGGCGAAACCAGCGGTTTCCATCAAGAAATCGATGACGCCCGATTACCTGGTGTGCCTCGAAGACGGCAAGCGCTTCAAATCGCTGAAGCGGCACCTGCGCACGCAATACGGCATGACGCCGGAGCAGTACCGCGACAAATGGGGCCTTCCCGCCGACTATCCGATGGTGGCGCCGAACTATGCGGTGGCGCGTTCGGCGCTCGCCAAGAAAATGGGACTGGGCCAGCAGCGGCGGCGACAGAAGAATAAGTGAGAACCTCCGTCCAGAGGTTGGCAGCAGCGGCGAAGAAGAGATAGCGCGGACATTCCGGCCGGCAGGGCCGCTTCCGCTCGCCTATGCCGGGCGATCCAGTACGCTGTGGCTTCTGGTTTTGTCTAACGTCTCCGGGATACCGGGCATCCATGACCTCTGAACTCGAACGGTTCCCGTCGGGGCCACCGTCATCCCTAGAGATGCCGATGCTCGTCCTTGCTCGGGCATGCACGACCACGGTATTCATGACTTATCCCGCGTGTCTGGGTTCGCTCATGGACGCCTGGCAAATGACGGCAACCCGGGCCGGTGTGGTGCAAGGAGCATTCACAGCCTCGTTTGCCGTCTCCTTACTCGTCGTCTCCTTTCTGTGTGACAGGTTCGGCGCAAAAAGCGTGTTCACCTGGGCAGCCATTTCGTGCGCTGCTTCAGCTCTGTTCTTTGCCGCGTTCGCACGATCTTTCGAGAGCGGACTTGTATGCATGGCGCTTTTGGGGCTGGCACAGGGTGCCACCTACACACCTGCCATCATGCTTGCTTCGACCAACGCACCGCCAATCGGAGGGCTTCGGCGGTCGGATGGATCCTCGCCGGCATGTCAGCCGGCTACGTAATGTCCATTCTCATTGCAAACGCCATGCTCGCAGTCGCGGACTATCGACTGTCGTTCGCCGTCACGGCTGGCGTCGCGGTTGTCGGCTCGGCGCTCAGCATCGCCGCCACGCGGAACGCCCGCGATCAGGTCGCGCCAGCGGACCTGATCGAGACGTCGTACGATCGTCCCTGGAAGCGCCAGGCCCGTCTTCTCACGCTCGGATATATTGGCCATACGTGGGAGCTGTTTGGAGCATGGGCATGGATCCCTGCTTTCCTGACAGCGTCGCTGCTGTCGCAAGGCCGAATGACCGGCATCGAGATTGGCGTCTGGACAGCGGTCACGCTCCACGTCTCGGGCTTCTTCGGCTCCTTCCTGTCGGGGTACGCAGCCGATCGCTTTGGCGCCAAGCCGGTTCTGGTGACGTTTTCACTGGTCGGCGCCGGCTGTTCCCTCGCCGTGGGCTGGCTCGGTGAACTCAACGTTGCGCTATTGCTTGCTCTGGTCTGGATCTACGGCTTCGCGATCATTGGCAACTCGTCGGTGCTTTCCTCCGCCTTGACCGAAGCCGCACCTGCATCGCAATTGGGCCGGGCGCTTGGCTTGCGATCGATTTTGGGCGTTGGCGCGGGTTCCGTGTCGCCCATTGCGTTCGGTGTGGCGCTCGACATGACACCCGCTTCTGTATCGTGGGGTCTGGCCTTTAGCATTTTAGCCGTCGGCGGGGCGCTGGCGTTCGCCTGCGCTATTGCCTTGAGGAGATGATTTCTATCGGCGCGATGACGATAAATCAGGAGGCCGCCGCCAGCGCCTCGCGGGCGTCGGAGCGGATGCGCTCGACCATGCTGCGCAGGCCGTTGGAGCGCTGCGGCGTCAGATGCTCGCGGAATCCGAATTCGTCGAACACCGCTGGCGCGTCGGTGGCCAGGATTTGCTGCGGGGTATGGCCGGAATACCAGCGTCAGCAGGATCGCGATCAGTCCCCGCACGATGTGCGCGTCGCTGTCGCCGAGATATTTCAGCACGGGTTCGTCGCCGCCGCTGCGGTCGATCTGCTTCGACAGCCAAACCTGGCTGGCGCAGCCCTGCACCTTGTTGGCGGCGGAATGCTCGGCTTCCGGCATCGGATCGAGCGTGCGGCCGAGCTCGATGACGTACCGGTAGCGGTCGTCCCAGTCCTCCAGCAGCGCAAAATTGTCCCTGATTTCGTCGATCGTCGTCATCCGCGCCCCGTGCTCAATCCCGTAAGACCTATATAGGATTGCGGGCGATCGAAAGCGATACTGCGAGGGCGAAAATGGGCTGGTTCCGGCCCCGGTCGGCGCTCAGGGCAGGCGACGCCATTCCGCCGCCAGATCATCCGGCGTCAGCGTGTCAGGCGGCGCTGCTGCCGTTTGCGAAGCGTCGGCATCGTCGGCGCCGCCGATCGAGCCGGTCGTGTCCGACTTCTTGTCGGTGATGATATGGTAGAGCTTGCGCGCGCCTTCCTGGGCGCGCTGGCCGATCACGGTCGCGGCCTGGCCGCCGACCTCACAGGCTGCCGGCTGGCGCTTGCAGAACTGGCCCATGTCCGACACCGCCGCGGTCGCAGCGGACACGGCATCCGACGCGCCCACCTGCGGCAGCTTGTCCGATTCAGGCGTCTTTTCCCTCGGCAGCAGCACGAGCACCAGCCCGAGCCAGAATGCCATGCGAATCAGAAAAAACATCTCGCGACCCCGGTCGTTTCTTTTGATCCCGTCGCGATCGCAGGGTACTGCGATCGAGATCGCACACTGCGATCGCCCACGACGGTTGCGATTGATCTCGCAATCAGCCCTTGCGTAACAGCCGTCGATAAATCGGAAGTGTTTGCATTGAGGTTAAATCGTCGAAAATTAGCGAAAAACCCGAATGATTTGATTCGGTGTAAATTTTCGATTGATGCCGGCCGGCTCGGTGCAGCCGCGGTGCCCGGGCCATCCACCATTTCGAAACCATAGCCGGTCCGCGCTGGAAACCCGCCGTTCACCATCTGCATCGAATGAACCGCGGCGCGGCGCGCAAAACCCCGCTAATCCTACGGTGTTTGGCCGCGGCGACGGACGCCTTAGCGTTCGCTTAATTTCACTCTGACAGGTTGAGGCAACGATAAAAGGGGGCGTTCCGGCGCGTCTGTTTTGACGAACAAGCCGAAGCGCGAGAGCCGTGACTGTTTTGAAGATCATCCGCGATTGTCTCGATGCGTTGCTGCATCCGTCTGCGCGATATGACGCGCTGACGAGTGCGCGGCATCGCGCCTTCATGGCGCCGCGGCTGCTTGGCAGCCTGGCGGCCTTCGCGGCATTCCCGGTCTATCTTGCCATGCGCGGCGCGCCCACCGCACTCGAGGTCGCGGCCTTTGCCTGGCTTATCGCGCCGATCCTGCTGTCGTGGTTTCTGTCGCGTACCGGCCATTACGAGGGCGCGCATGTGCTGTCGTCGCTGGCGCTGGCGGGACTGGTGATGACGGTGGCGATGACCACCGGCGGCATCGAATCCTTTGCCGCGATCTGGCTGGTGGTGGTTCCGCTCGAGGCCGCCTTGTCGGCATCGCGCCGCGTGGTGGCGTTCGCCTCGGCGCTGGCGCTGGCCTGCACGGCGCTGCTGATCGTGTCGGGACATTTCGAACTGTTGCCGCCGGCGGATCCCAGTGCCGCCTTGCGCGGCGGTATTCATGGCGTTCGGTGTGGCATCGGCCACGCTCTATGCCGCCGGGCTCGCCTTCAGCGCGGAGTCGCTGGCGCGCACCAGCGTCTCATTGCTCTATGTCGAGGAGGATCGCTACCGGTTGCTGGCGCGCAACATGAGCGATGTGATTTCGCGTCATCGCCGCAACGGCGCGGTACAATTCATTTCACCGGCGGCGGAGACGATGCTGGGAACGCCGGCGCCGCGGCTGCTTGGGGCACGGGCTGTTCGACCGCGTCCACGTCGCCGATCGGCCGGCCTATCTCACAGCACTTTCGGACGCCGCGCGCGGCGGCGAGGCGCGCAGCGTGGAATTTCGTTTGCGAAGGGATGTGCCGCGCGGCAGCGAGCGGGGCGGCAGCCCTTCGGTCGATTTCATCTGGGTCGAGATGCGCTGCCGGCCGCTCGAACAGGCGTCGGAAACCGCGGCCCCGCTGGAGGCCGAAGTGGTCGCCGTGATGCGCGACGTCACCGACCGGAAAATCGGCGAACAGGCGCTTGAACTGGCGCGCACCGCCGCCGAGCAGGCCGACGCGTCCAAGAGCCGTTTTCTCGCCACCATGAGTCACGAACTGCGCACGCCGCTCAACGCCATCATCGGGTTCTCCGAGATGCTGGTTCAGGAAGACGTGCTGATGGTCGATGCCGCGCGCCGCAAGGAATATGCCCAGCTGATCAACGATTCCGGTCAGCATCTGCTGTCGGTCGTCAACGGCATTCTCGACATGTCCAAGATGGAATCCGGCAATTTCGAGATTTCGCCGGAGCCGTTCGCGCCGCGTCCGGCGCTGCTCAATTGCTGCAACCTGCTGGCATTGAAGGCGCGGGAATGCGGCATCGATCTGGTGAGCCGGGCGCCCGACGATCTGCCGCTCCTGAACGGCGATCCGCGCGCGTTCAAGCAGATCGTGCTCAATCTCGTCTCCAACGCCATCAAGTTTACCGAGCGTGGCGGCACCGTGACGGTCGCCGCCGCCGTCGACGGATCGCGCCTGGTGCTGCGCGTCACCGATACCGGCGTCGGCATTGCGGTCGACGACCTCAAGCGGATCGGCGATCCCTTCTTCCAGGCCGGCAAGACCTATCAGCGGCGCCACGAAGGCACCGGGCTCGGGCTGTCGATCGTGAAGAGCCTGGTCGGCCTGCATGGCGGCGAGATGACCGTGCAAAGCAAGCTCGATGAGGGTACCACGGTGACGATCGCGTTGCCGCTGGCGTTCACGCCGCCGGAAGCCAAGCCATCCAGCAACATCGCGACACTGACGCCGGCGTCGCGATCCACAACTCCAGACCAAGCTCATCAGGTGAAGAAAAGTGCCTAGACAGATTGCCAGAGACGACGACATGCCGCGCCGCCGCCGTGGCGCCAGTGCGGTTGCGATCGAAGCGGAGACCGAGCGCGGCCTTGCGATGCGCATCCTGCTGCATAGCCCCAAGGACATGATCGCCGGCGCGCTGGCGTTTGCCGCGGTCAGCGCCATCATCGCCAACGCGCTGTTCCTGCAGGCCGGACGCCATCCCTCGCCGATGTTCGGCACGGTTGTCGCGATACCGGCGGCGGGATTGTCGAACCCATTGCCGCGTCCCCGGCCGGCGGAAGCCGCATTGTTCGAGCAGAAGGCTGCGGAGTCCAAGCCGGCTGAATCCAGGCCCGTCGAATCCAGATCCGCCGAGCCGAAGCTTAACGATCCAATGGCCAATCTGGTCAGGGCGACCACCGCGGCGCCTGCGGCGTCGCCGACCGTGCCCCGCCCGCCGGCATCGATCCCGGCTGCGTCCCGCAACGATGGCGGCCTGGCCTCGGGCTCGCGCCGCGTTGCGTCGGTGCAGCGCGCGCTGACGGAATATGGCTACGGCCAGTTGAAGCCGACCGGCACCGTCGGCTCCGACACCCAGGCCGCGATCCAGCGATTCGAGCGTGAGCGCAAGATCCCGGTCACCGGGCAGATGTCCGATCGCCTGGTCAAGGAACTCACCGCGGTGACGGGCAAGCCGATCGACTAGGCCGCCGCGCTCACACCGCCGTCCGCCAGCGCGCATCGCGCTGGGAAGGCCGGCGATGCAGGCGGCGGTCGAGCAGGTCGCGCGCCCTGGCGGCTTCGCCGCACTTCATCAGCGCGATCAGCAGCGTGTCTTCGAACATTTCGCGTTGCGCGTGGCTGCCGCCGATGCGCACCACTTCGGCGGCCGCCGGCTCCAGTATCTTGACGCAATCCTGAAAATCCTGCGCGGCGAAAGCCCGCGCCGCACGGCAGATGTCCGGCACGACTGAGCCTGCCGGCAGCTTGCCGCTGGCGCGCCTGTTGTCGAGATCGGCCAGCCGCTGCTCCAGCGCCGTGGCGTTTCCCGTCATCGCCGCCAGCATGGCCATGTGCACGTCGATGAACGAGTTGCCGGCGCGCGGAAACCGGTGTTCGGCATAATCGGCAATTTCGCGCCAGGCGTCTCCAGTGACCGGCTGGCCGGAAGCCTGCAGCCGCCACAGCAGGGAAACGCCGTCGGTCATGGCATTGAGCGGCGGCGCCTGGTTCACGCTGGGCTGGATGCGCTCGAAGTAGATCGCGCTGGCCTTGCCGGTGTCGCCTTGCTCCAGCGCCAGCAACGCCTGGTGCCAGGCGACATGGCCGTACATCAATCCGGAGCGGTGATAGATCGGCAGCCAGCCCTCGATCAGCGCCTCGGCGTCGCCGGTCGAGCCGTCTTCGAACATCGCGTGCGCCAAAGCGTGCAGGGCGTGAGCATTCTCGCGCCGTTTTCCGAAGGCCCGCTCGGTGATACCGCGCCCCTTCACCACGCTGCCGTTTTCGGTATGCGACCAGCCGAGATAGGTCAGGAACCACCAATCGTCGTCATAATGCCCCGCGTGCCGTTCGCACAGATCGACTCGCGCCTGGTCATGGCCGGCCATCCCGGAAAACGCGAACAGGCCGAAGGCGCCGAGCGGCAGCGACATGATCAGGGCATCGCGCGGCCAGCTCTCGAGATGGCCCAGCGCCATTTCCAGCGCCTTGGCGGATTGGCCTTGCGTCGTCAGCGCCAAAATCTCGACATGGCTTTTTTCACGCGCCGTACCGTTGCGCTCGACGAGCCGGCGCGCCACGGCGGCCTTCTCCTGGGCCGACGGCATGTCGCCGTAGATCAAATGCATCCGCGAGCGGGCGGCATGGGCCAGGGCGAAGTCGGGGTCGGCTTCGATGGCGAGGTCCAATGCTTCCGAACCGCCGGGCCAGCCCGCCAGCATCAGCTCGATGCCCTGCCGATAGGCACGCGCGGCGGCCTCGCTCGGCGTTGAAACGGGCAGGCCGTAGAGGTCTTCGAAAGCCATCGGATCCTCTCCGATCGAAACCATTCTGCTTTGCTTTTGGCACGGACGCCCGCTTTGCGCCAGAAGCGGACATATCCTCCAGGTCGGCTTTTGTCCCAAAGCAGACATCGTGGAGCCCTTCAGTATTCCTGCGTCAGCCGCTAGGGTGCCTTTCAGAAAACTGGAGTGAGTATGAAGCGGCGCGAGTTCATAAGGTTTTGTGGCAGCGCTGCGATGACCTGGCCGGTCATGGCTCGCGCGCAACAGATGCCGGTGATTGGATTGCTGGGAACTGCCACAGCTGAGGCATGGGCCAAGCTGACGGCGACGTTCCATCAGGGGCTGGGCGAGGCTGGCTACACCGAAGGCAGAAACGTCGCGGTCGAATATCGCTGGGCCGGAGGGCAATACGAGCGGCTGGCCCAAATGGCGGATGACCTGGTCCGGCAATCCGTGTCGGTGCTTGTCGCCTTCACCACGCCTGCGGCGCTTGCCGCAAAAGCCGCGACGACAACAACTCCGATCGTCTTCACCACCATCAGCGATCCGGTGCGGATAGGCCTGGTCACGAGTTTGAGCCGACCTGATGGCAACGTGACAGGCACGACCTATCTGAACCAGGAACTCGGACCCAAACTGTTGGAACTGATGCGCGAAGCACTTCCAGCGACCACATCGATGGTTCTGCTCATCAATCCAACCAACCCCACGACCGGGCCCCAGCGAGCGGCCCTGCAAGCTGCAGCTCGCGCGCTCGGGATCGAGTTGCATGAGATGCAGGCCAGCAGCTCAGAGGAGATCGACGCTGCCTTCGAGCATATGGCCAGACTCCCCATCGGTGGCCTCGTCCTCACCGGCGACCCATTCTTCAATTCGCAGTTCGGCCGGATCGTTGCCCTGGCGCTTCGCAACAGGCTGCCCTCGATCTATCCAGCTGATTCGTACCCCGCCGCCGGCGGCCTGATGAGCTACGCCGGCAATGCCTCGGAGGCATACAAGCAGGCCGGCATCTATACAGGGCGGATTCTGAGGGGAGAGAAGCTGGCCAATCTGCCGGTCCAGCAAGTCACAAAGGTGGAATTGATCATAAACCTCAAGACCGCCAAGGCGCTCGGCATCAGCCTGCCGCTAGCACTACTCGGTCGCGCCGATGAGATCATCGAGTAAGAGCATCAAGTAAGAGCATCAAGGTCCGCTCTTGGCACTTGGCGGACATCATTGATTGCCGGAATGTCCGCGGTGCCCCGTCAGCGGACGATGATTGCCCCAAAAATCGTGGTGGAAGGTTTGTTAACGCGCCGGTAACCCTAGTTCCAAAGGGTTCCTCCACTCAACCCCTGTATCCATGCACCTCCTGGGGAGGGTTCGATGCGGGAGAAGGGTTCCGGAGGCAGCACGCATGACCGCGGTCGATCTGCGTTCGATCGGCGCAACCCGCTCAATTGGCTTATCATTGGCGGCGTGCTGCTGATCGCGTCCGTCGTCGTCGGCACCGCCATCATCGTCCTGGATTTTCGCGAACGCGCGCTGAACAATAGCGAGCGCGAACTGGAAAATACCGTTCTGCTGCTGGCCCGTCATTTTGACCGGCAACTGCACGATTTCGAAGCGATCCAGAACGACGTGGTCCGCCGCATCGAGCGGTCAGGCGTGGCTTCGCCGGAGGAATTCAGGCGCCAGGTGTCCGGCGAGCGATTTCACGCCAATCTGAAAGGGCTGGCCGACGGGGTATCGGATGTCGCCGCCATCCATGTGTTCGACTCCCGTGGACAGCTGATCAACTCGTCGCAATCCTGGCCGGTACGCGCCGACATCAACATCGCGGATCACACCTATTTCAAGGATTTCGCGGCGGATGAGCGGTCGCCGCGCGTGCACCTTGCGCCGGTCAAGAGCCCCTTCACGGCGGCCTGGACCACGGTCATTGCGCGCAAAGTGGTGGGGCCGAACGGACAGTTTCTCGGCATTGTTTCCAGAGACATCTCGCCCTCCAACCTCGAGAGCTTCTTCGAGTTGGTCGTGCTCGGGACCGGCTCGGCCATTTCCATGTTTCATCGCGACGGAACGATGCTCGCGCGATACCCCCACGTCGAAGCGATGATCGGACGAAGTTTCCGGACAGCTCCGGTGCAGCAGATCCTGGCCAAGGCCGATCATGGAACGACACGCTTGGTCAGCCCCGTCGACGGCGAAGACCGGTTGGCGTCGGCTCGCGCGCTGCGTGAATTTCCGCTTTCCATCATCGCCACCACGACGGTCGCAACGGCGCTGGCCGATTGGCGGGCACAAACGCGGTCGCTGGTGATTGCGGCCGGACTTGTGGCGCTGGTGATGGCTTGTACCTTGTTCCTGATCGTTCGAAAGCTTTCAGAGCAGCACCGAAACTCCGAGCGAAGGCTTGCGCTCGAAAAAGAGCGTCTCCATACCGCCATCAACAACATGACGCAGGGCTTGCTATTGTACGATTCAGATGCGCGGATTGTTCTGTGCAACCAGCGCTATCTGGACATGTATAATCTCGCTCCAGACGTGGTGAAGCCTGGTTTGCATTTTCGCGACCTGCTGACGTATCGGAAGAAAATCGGCGCCTTCGCAGGCAATGTTGACGAGTTTGTTACCTCCGTGCTGCGCAACGTTGCGGAAAAGCGCGCGACAAACAGTGTCCTGAAAACCACGGACGGCCGTTCGATCCAGATCGTCAATCAGCCGCTGGCGAATGGTGGATGGGTTGCCACGCAAGAGGACATCTCGGAGCGCGTGCGTGCCGAGGCGCAAATTACCCATCTGGCCCACTACGACGTGCTGACCGATTTGCCGAATCGGGCGCTGTTCCGCGAGCAGCTGGAGCGCGAACTCGAGAGAGCCAAAAGAGGCGAGCCGCTCGCCGTGCTCTACATCGACATCGATGAATTCAAGAGCGTCAACGATTTGCTCGGTCATCCCGCCGGCGATGAATTGCTGAAGGCGGTGGCGTCTCGCTTGCAGAGCTGCGTTAGAGCGACGGATTTCGTTGCCCGGCTTGGCGGCGACGAATTCGCCATCGTCCAAACCGGCATCGCGCAGCCGGACGATGTCGTGGACCTGGTCAAGCGAATTTACGACGCCATCCGCGAACCCTATGAATGCCTCGGGCATCGGGTCGCGACCGACGCCAGCATCGGCATCGCACTGGCCCCGAATGACGGCACCGACCTCGACGAGTTGTTGAAGAGGGCAGATCTGGCAATGTACGGCGCCAAGGCCGACGGGCGCCGGACCTATCGTTTCTTCGAGCCGGAGATGGATGCGCGCGTCAAAGCGCGTCGCACGCTGGAATTGGATATGCGTCAGGCCATCGCCGATGGCGATTTCGCGCTCCACTATCAGCCTGTCGTCGATCTCGAAACCAACGCGATTGTCGGCTGCGAAGCCCTGTTGCGCTGGAACCATGCCCAGCGCGGGATGATATCTCCCGCCGAGTTTATCCCGATCGCGGAAGAGACCGGTCTGATCTGTGAAATAGGCGACTGGGTGCTGGCGACGGCCTGCGCCGAGGCAACCAACTGGCCACCTGGTATCACCATCGCGGTCAACGTTTCGCCGGTTCAGTTCAGGAGCCACGCCTTTTCGTTGAAGGTCGCCAATGCGCTGTCGACGTCGGGCCTCGCCGCCAACAGGCTCGAACTCGAGATTACCGAAGCGGTGCTGATTCGGGATGACGAGGCAGCACTCGCCATGCTGCAGCACCTTCGTGCCCTCGGCGTGCGGATCGCACTGGACGATTTCGGAACCGGCTATTCCTCGCTCAGCTATCTGCAGCGCTTTCCATTCGACAAGATCAAGATCGATCGCGGCTTCATCAACGATATTGCGGCGGCGGAAGGCTCGTCGCCCATCGTGCAGGCCGTCATCAACATCGCCAGGGCGCGCAACATGCGGACGACGGCCGAGGGCGTCGAGACGGAACAGCAACGAGAAATGCTGCTCGGCTTCGGCTGCACGGAAATGCAGGGCTATCTGTTCAGCGCGGCGCGGCCGGTCGCGGAGGTCAGGCGGCTGCTTTCCGGGGCGAAAGGCAAAGGCGTCGTCGCGGCTTGAGCGACGCTGCGCGGATTCCGGGTACTAGCGCCAGAATATCCATTCGCCTATCGTCCATGCCATGCGATTGAAATCCAGTATTTGGGTGGCGGCCTATTTGCGCCGCTGCCAGAGCGAGGGCGTGTTCGGCGCGGTGCGCCGGCGTGGCGCCGAAGAGGCTGGTGCGGTGTTCGTCAAGGTCGCCACGCTCGACGGCAATGCCATGCTGTACGCGCCAGCGCCACAGACGGTGTATGACGACTCCAGGCCGATCGAGCGCATCTTCGCAGCCACATCGGGCGAACCGGTGCCTGAAGCGTCGGTGGAGGAGCGCCTCGCCAAGGAAATCCGGTTCGACCCGGATGTCTGGATCGTGGAGACCGAGGACCGGGCAGGGCGGCATTTTCTCGATCTGGCGCGGGCTTAGCTTCCCGACCCTTGCGAACCCTTGCGGGGTACGACCACGGAGCCGGGCTGCACGGCGGGTCGCGTCTGTGCCGGGGCGGCGCGGGCGCGGTGGCGTTCGTCGTCGTAGAGCGCGGGGCGATATTTGGCCCGGGTCACCGCCATGGTGGAGCCGCGCCAGGCTGCCAGCATGATCAGGGCGGATCGTTCGCTCAAGCGGTCATACAGCCGCGACAGCCGGTAGACGTGGCTCACCGATGTGCCGGATTCCGGATTGAGGAACATCAGCACCCGCTGAAACGCGGCACTCGACATGTCGAGCGCGCGGACCGCGCACGCCAGCGGCTCGCCGCCGGGATCGCTGACCACTTGCGCTGCAACCCGCGACGGCAGGATCAGGCTCTCGCAGAGTTCCAGCGTGAAGTTTTCGATGTCGGCGGCGTATGCCGCCATTTCCAGCGTTTCAATGGCGCGCTTGGCGCGCGCCGCCGGAATCCGCGCGGAAGCCTTCAGCGGCGTCTCCGGCAGATTGTGCAGGATCAAGGCGCGCTCGCTGGCGCTGGCGCCGAAGAACATGTCGCTGATCTCGGCAGCGTCCTTGGGCTGCATCGACAGACCGGATGCCATCCGCAATTGCGCCTCGGTGGGCGGCGCCTTGGCCGGTGCCACGGTCGGCATGCTTGCAGGAATTGCCGCCGCGACCGGCATGCGGGCGTCGGGACTGGCCGGTTTCATCCCGAGCCGCCTCGACACTTCGGCCGGCGTCGCCGGATAGATCGCAAGCCGCGCCCGCACGGCCGCGCGCGTCGCGTCGTCGACCTGGTCGATCAGCCGAGACGTCAGTTCGACGAACTGCCGCTCTTCTTCGGCGCTGTGGACGCTGGTCTGAACATAGAGGTCGGTCAGCACCCGCAGCAAAGTGGGGCGGATATCGACGCCCTCACGGCGCGAGAGGGTCATCAAGCCGTCGAAGCCCGGAAATAATGGAGGTGCGGTCATGTCTGGATACGCGACTGAGTAATATCGGCGCCAGCCTAGGCGGGTTGCTTTAACACCGCGTTAAGGAAAACAATCTGTGAAGACCCGCGCGTCTATTCGAAGTGTCGTCGGCCACGACGGCCGCGTGCGATGCCGGCTCCAAATCGGCAGCGCGACAAACAAATTAAGATGCCGTTAACCACGTCCTGATCTTAATGACGGCATGCCGCAGGCCAGATCGTGCCGCAGCGGCAACCAGAGAGATGAGTTTGACATGGGCACCATCATTGAATTCCCGGCGGATGCCGCCTCGCGGCGGCTGGGCTCAACCATGGATGGCGCCCCGCGCGAAGGCACGGCCACCATCCTGATCCTTCCCGCCGTCCGGATCCAACGCGACACCGACGAGACCAGCGGTGGCAGCGGACCGGAAGAGGGTACCGCTCCGGGCCGCCGTCGCCGTCGGCGCACCTGACTTCGGACTTTCGATATGCCGGAGACGCAGGTTCCGATCCGGACAAGCCAGCCGTTTCCGATCTCATCGCGGGTTCTGGCCGTCGCTGTTGTTGAGCGTGGCGCTCGGCGGCTGCAGCGGCGGCGATTTCGGCCGCAGCCGTGACAGCGTTCGCAACGACGACATGCACCGTTGGCTCGGTACCGAGGCAACCGCAAGCGTCGGCCTGGCTGCCTCGCAATTCCAGCTCACCGACGGCGAACGCCAGCTTCGCGATCTGGCCTACCCCTTGATCGAGCCACCGCATTCGCGGCCGGCCTGGAAGAGCGTGTTCGGCGATTACAAGGCGCTGCCTTCGCCGTGGCGGCAGAGCGTGGTGTTCGATCGCAGCGCCTATGGGCGGCTGTTGATCGACGAACCGCACCGTTCGCATACATCGCGTTATGCGCAGCTGATGGAAGACGTCCGCAACGACATCACCCGGTTCGAGCCGTTCTTCGCCAGTGCAATTCGGGTCATCGAGCTCGACAAGAAGCGCAATGCCAGCCTGAAGCTGGTTTCGGAACTGGCGCCGCGCGAGCGCGACGACGCCGTGGCGCGCATGCAGGAGAATTCCCTGATCGTGCAGTGGGTGCAGCAGTGCCTGGAGCGGCGAATTTCGTCCTATCGCTGGGCGCTGGAGCGGCTGGTGATCCAGGCGCCGGACAACATCGCCGCCGATGCCGATCGCCTGATCGGCGAACTCGCCGCGCAGACCGCCAATCCGCCGGTCGCGGCGCAGCCGGTGATCGGACGCCCCGTGAGCGTGAAGCGGCTGAATGAGCCGCCTAGATACCGCGCGTCTACGCCGCGTAGTATCCGCCGTCGACGACCTGCGACGCGCCCGTCATGAACGACGCCTTGTCGGAACACATCCAGACCACGGCTTCCGCGATCTCCTCGGGGACGCCCATGCGGTTCATCGGCACCTTCGCCATCACGGCATCGAAGCGCGTCTTCACCACTTCCTCGGTCATCGGGGTGGTGACATAGCCGGGATTGACGCAGTTCACGCGGATACCGTCCTGCGCGTATTCGATCGCCGCGGTCTTGGTCAGTCCCACCACGCCGTGTTTCGCCGCCACATAATGTCCTGATGTCGCAAGACCGATCAGGCCGGCGATCGAGGCGGTGTTGACGATGGCGCCGCCGCCGCCTTGTGCCAGCATTTGCGCAATCTCGTGCTTCAGGCACAGGAACACACCGGTGAGATTGACGGCCAGCATGGCGTCGAACGAGGTCTGGCTGAGTTCGTGCAGGCGCTGGCGTCCCGGGCCAACGGACCCTCCGGCCACGCCGGCATTGTTGAACGCACAATCGATCCGTCCATAGCCGGCCACCGTGCGCGCCACCATCGCGGCCACCTGATCTTCGCGTGTGACGTCGCCACCGATCGCAATCGCCTGGCCGCCGGCGGCGTTGATCAGGGCGACGGTTGCAGCCGCACTCTCCTCGGTTCGGTCGGCCACCGCCACGCGCGCACCCTCGCGTGCCATGGCCAGCGCCGTCGCGCGTCCGATGCCGGAGGCCCCACCTGTCACCAGCGCCACCTTGCGGTCGAGGATGCCTGGCATGTCCGTTTTCTCCTGCTTGCAAAGCGGAACGCCGGCATTCGCGCCGCGCAATGTGCATCAGCGCTTGGGCCGCGGCGCCGGCGGTGGCGGCGGCGGGCGTGGGCTTCTTCCTGCTTCGGCGCCGGCGGCTCGGTCTGCACCCGGCAGCTCGATGCGGCGAGCGTCGCCTGGGCCTGCGGCATCAGGCCGGGCTCCGGCGCCAGCGCCTTCAGCACGATCAGTCCGGTCGCGGTGGGAGAATCGATGATCAGCCGGTCGGCCGCCGTGACGTCCTCGTCCTCGGGCAATTCGGCGTGCTGGGCCTCGGTCATCAGATCGAGCTCGATCACCTTGCGTCCGGCGGATCGGTCGTTGATGGCGTAATAGGCGACTTCGTTGCGGGTATAGAACGACACCGAGGTATAGGCCTGGCTAACGGGGACCGTGAGCTTGATCGGTCCTTCCGTGAGATCGTAGCGGCAGATCGCGATCGCGAACGCCGGATCCATGAACGGCATCGGGGCGTTGCTCGGGCCCGCCAGCGGGCAGGGCGGTCACGGTGTTGAGCTTTGGTCATCGGCGTCAGGCGCGAATAGGCGTCCTGGGTGGCGATGCGCGGCAGCGCCAGCACGCTGACCAGATGCACCACGGCGCCGAGCAGCACGCCCGCGATGATGGTGAACAGCAGGCGGATCATGGACACCCCACGGTCGACACCGAAGGCATCGGCGCGTCGCGCTGGGTCCGCGTCGCCACGCCGACCGGCGTATCGTAGAGCCGCAGCATCAGCGCATAGCGCTCGATGCCGCCGGTCGGGAGCCAGTTTCCGGCGCGCGACCGTGACGCCACCCGCACCTCGAAGGCGCCGTCGGCGCCGCGGATGATTTCCTGGCTGGTGAAGCCGTAACGCTGCAGCGTGTTCGCCACCAGATGTCCCTTGGTGTCGTACAGCGTCAGGGTCCAGAACCGCGCCGCGGGCGTGACGCCGCTGACCACGACGTCGCAGCGCCCGTCGAGCGGCCGCTTGCGGTCGTCGGTGGTCGCCGAAAACGCCACGCCGTCGCCGGTGCCGACCGGCAGTTCGCCGCTGCGGGCGATCGACGCGCGCGAATAGGGATCGACGTCGGCGGTGCCGGTCTTCGGCCGCGCGGTCCAGGCGCCGATCGTCGAGCGTGCCGAGATCGGTGCCGCGCGTCGCCGTCATCCATGTCGCGCCGAGGCCGACGACGGTGGCCAGCATCAGCGCCACCAGGGTGATGAAGATCAGCCGCACGGTCAGTTCTTGCGCGGCGCGGGTGTCGCAGCCGCGCTGCCCGGCTCCGCCGCCGCAAAGCTGTCGGGGAATGCGACTGAATTGGACGACACCGGCTTGATCGGCTTCGATGGATCGCTGGAGGAAGTCTTGCCCGCGGTCTTGCCGGCCTCGTCGAGCATCTTTTCGACGCGCACCAGAATATCCGCGCCGCGCTTGGTGAGGATCGGCGGCGGTCCGGGCTTGGTGTCGATGATCTTCGGCGCGCCCGCGGCCATTGCGGCAGCGGTCTGCGGCGTCGGCGGCCGCTTCTGGCCCATGCCGATTCCCGGCACTTCCTTGATCTCGACGCCCTGGTGGGCGACCACCATGATTTCACGCCAGGTCTGTGCCGGCAGCGAGCCGCCGGTCATGCGGTTGGTCGGGGAATAGTCGTCATTGCCGTACCAGACCGCGCAGGTGAAGTTTCCGGTGAAGCCGACAAACCAGGCGTCGCGATAGGCGTTGGTGGTGCCGGTCTTGCCGGCGGTCGGAATGCCGTCGATTTGCGCGCGGCGTGCGGTGCCTTCGCTGACGACGTGGCTCATCATTTCCGACATGTCGGCGGCGACCGAGACGGGAATGGCTTGCATCTGCTTTTTGCCGTCGCGATCGAAGCGCCAGACCAGATCGCCGGCGCCGGTACGCACTTCCAGCACCGCATGCGGGATCGGCGCCTTGCCCTTGTTCGGGAAGGTCGCATAGGCCACCGCGTGTTCGAGCACCGAAACTTCGTCGGAGCCGATCGGCATCGACGGCGTATCGGGCAGCGGCGCCTTGAGGCCGAACCTGCGCGCCACCTCGGTGATCTTCACGCGGCCGGCCTTGGCCGGGTTCGGTGACTTGCCGCCGAGCGCGATCGATAGTTTGACCGGAATGACGTTGACCGAACGCGTGATCGCCTGCGTCAGCGTCATCGGTCCCGAATAGGAGTGGCTGTAGTTCTGCGGACACCAGTTGCCGATGCAGACCGGACCGTCGACCACGATCGAGGACGGCTTGTAGCCGTTCATCAGCGCGGTGGCGTAGACATAGGGCTTGAACGACGAGCCGGGCTGGCGCATCGCATCGACCGCGCGGTTGAACTGGCTCGCGCCATAGTCGCGTCCGCCGACCATCGCGCGCACGCCGCCATCGAGATCGGCGACCGCGACGGCTGCCTGGGTCGCATGATAGTCGCGGCCGAACTGGCGCAACTGGTTTTCGACGGTTGCTTCGGCGGCGCGCTGCACGGTCATGTCGATCGCGGCGCGGACCACGAAGACGCGCTCGGTATAGGATTTCGGAAAGGTGTCGACCAGCCGGCGCATCTCGTCGAACGCCCAGTCGAGATAGTAGTTCGGCGAATTCTCGTCGCGGCGATCGACCGCGATGGCCGGGTTGCGCCGCGCGCCGAACACCTGGCCCTCGGTCATGAAGCCGGCGTCGACCAGATTGTCCAGCACGATGTTGGCGCGGGCGCGCGCGGCCGGCAGGTTGATATGCGGCGCGTATTTGGTCGGCGCCTTGAACAGCCCGGCCAGCATCGCGGCTTCCGCGAGATTGACGTCGCGCGCCGACTTGTTGAAATAGAAATGCGCGGCGCCGTCGACGCCGAAGGTGCCGCCGCCCATATAGGCGCGGTCGAGATAGAGTTTCAGAATTTCATTCTTGGTCAGGCGGGTCTCGAGCCAGACCGCGAGAAACGCTTCCTTCACCTTGCGCTCGATGGTGCGCTCGTTGTTGAGGAACAGGTTCTTGGCCAGCTGCTGGGTGATCGACGAGCCGCCCTGGCGCACGCCGCCGGCCTGCGCGTTGGTCATCAGCGCGCGCGTCGTGCCGCCGAGATCGATGCCGAAATGATCGTAGAAGCGGCGATCCTCGGTGGCGAGCGTGGCCTTGATCAGATTGTCCGGAAAGTCCTCCAGCGGAATCGAATCATTGTGCTTGATGCCGCGGCTGCCGATCGGATTGCCGTAGCGGTCGAGGAACGTCACCGCGAGGTCGGATTTTTTCAGCCAGTCGTCGTCGGCGGTTTCGCGAAACGCCGGCACCGCCAGCGCCAGCATCATGATCAGGCCGACGAGCCCGAGGGTGGCGCCTTCGGACAGCCGGCTCGATGAACACCCAGCGCTTCCAGCGGCCGACATAGAACCGGTCCATGAAGGTCGAGAACCGCTCGTAGAGTTCGCGCACGCCCTTGCCGGAGGAAAACAGCGTGGAGTCGATGCGCGCATCGAAATCCAGCATCCAGTGCCGGATTTTCTTCTTCAGTTGCGGCGGTACGATCTGGCGCACGAGTGCCCGTTTTCCGAAGCAGCGCTCAGGCGCCCGATGGGGCGCCGTTGAGACGTTTTGCGTGAACGTTGCGGCAAACCCAAGGCGCTTTCATGCACCATGGGAGTCGGTCACTTTCTAACCGAGCGGGGGCCATAAACCAATGGCCGGGCTCGCGATTTTGATCGGCAGGGCTAACGCTGTCCCCGGCATTTAGGCCGCCTTGGGCCTTGCCGCTTGCGCCTTTGCCGCGGCAGCCCTTACTAGGGGCTTGATCAACGCCGCCGCCAAAACCTTCGGGACCCATGACCGCACCTGCCAAGCCGCCCTCGGGTCAAGAGGGATTCTTTTGGAAAACCAAGACGTTGGAGGAGATGTCCGGCGCCGAATGGGAAAGCCTGTGCGACGGCTGCGCGCGCTGCTGCCTGGAAAAGCTGGAGGACGAGGATACCGGCAAGATCTATTTCACCCACGTCTCCTGCAAGCTGCTCGATGCCGGGCTGTGCGCCTGCAAGGATTACCAACACCGTTCCGACCTGGTTCCGGACTGCGTCCGGCTGACGCCGGCCAATGTCCGCACCCTGAACTGGCTGCCGCCGAGCTGCGGCTACAAGCTCGTCGCCGAGGGCCGCGACCTCTATTGGTGGCACCCGCTGATTTCAGGCGATCCCAATACCGTGCATGAGGCCGGCGTCTCCGTCCGCGGCCGGGTGCAGGGCACCGAGAACGAGATCGCCGACGCCGATCTGGAAGATCACATCGTGCAATGGCCGGCGCTGTTGCCGAAGCGGGCGCGGCTGAAGAAGCGGCCGCAATCATCCTGAGAATCTTCAGTTGACCTGTTTCTCACGCGAACCGGTCCCCACTTCGCTCGAAAACACTATGGATGGTCACGCGATTGCGATGACCCCTTCGCGGGACCCACCCATGCGCCTAACCCGCTGCCGCAACTTGGGTTTACCGCCTAGATTGCAGGCGCATTAGCGATTCCGCGCCGCGCCGTCGCGCACTCATTAGAACCTACGTCAGAACACACGTCCGCATGAACAAGTTCGAACGGCAGGGCCGTCAACCGGCCGACCAACAGACATTGCCGGAAGCCGCCGCCGACGATGTGTCGAAAATGCCCGGCGAGGTCATCGAAATCAGCGACGCGCCGCCGATCGCGCCGAAGGCGCCGCTGACCCAAAGCGAAGTCCGCACCATCGTCATCAGCCTGATGCTGACGATGTTCCTGGCAGCCCTCGACCAGACCATCGTCGCGACGGCGCTGCCGACCATCGGCCGGCAATTCCAGGACGTCTCCAACCTGTCATGGGTGATCACGGCCTATCTGCTGGCCTCGACCGCGGTGGCGCCGGTGTTCGGCACGCTCAGCGACATCTACGGCCGCCGCGCCATGATCGTCGTCGCACTGAGCCTGTTCGTGGTGGGCTCGATCCTGTGCGCGGTGGCGCCGAACATGCCGGTGCTGATTCTGGCGCGCGGCCTGCAGGGGCTCGGCGGCGGCGGCATCATGCCGATCGTGCAGACCGTGATTTCCGACATCGTGACGCCGCGCGAACGCGGCCAGTACCAGGCCTATTTCAGCGGCGTATGGCTGGCCGCCGGGATCGGCGGACCCGTCATCGGCGGGGTGTTCGCCGAACATCTGCACTGGTCGATGATCTTCTGGATCAACGTGCCGCTCGGCCTCGCATCGCTGGCGCTGCTGCTGCCGAACATGGCCAAGATCCCGGTATTTCACCGGCATCGCAAGGTCGACTGGCTCGGCGGCGTGCTGCTGATGGCCGCCGCTGTCGTGTTCATGCTGGTGCTGACCTGGGGCGGCAACCGCTATCTCTGGCTGTCGCCTGTCATCATGGCGATGATCGGCGCGTCCGCAGCGCTGGCGTTCGCCTTCGTGTGGCATGCGCGCAATGCCGAGGAGCCGTTCCTGCCGCTGCCGCTGATGGGCGGAACGGTGGTGCCCTATGGCATGGCCGCCGGCGGCTGCGCGCTCGGCGCGATCCTGGGGCTGACCGTGCATCTGCCGCTGTATTACGAGGTGGTCTATCATCTCAGCGCCAGCGAGGCGGGACTGGCGCTGATTCCGCTGGCGGCGATTTCAACCGGCGGTGCGGCGATCGCCGGGCGGACCATGATGCGCGCCAAGCGCTACAAGCGCGTCGCGATCATTGGAACGGCCTGTGCCGCGCTGGCGGGAGCGGTGATGGCGCTGGTGCCGATGCCGCTATGGGTGCTGCTGGTGCTGCTGAGCGTGTTCGCGCTCGGGCTCGGCACCGCATTTCCGATCAGCGTGGTCTCGATCCAGAATTCGGTGGCGCGCTCGCAAGTCGGCACCGTCACCGGTGCGATGAATTTCTTCCGCGCGCTGATGGCCTCGTTCACGGTGGCGGCATTCTCCGCCATCCTGCTGATGGCGCTCGGCGCCGACATCTCGCTGGGCGGCGAGCATCGCGGCCCGGTCAATTCGATTGCGAGCGCCGACATGATCGTGGCGTTCAGTTACGTGTTCGGCGCTGCCGCCGCCCTGCTGGCGCTGGCCTCGCTGTGCATGGTCCTGATGGAAGAACGGCCGCTGGCCGGCCCGGCCGCGCCGCCGTGACATGGCGGAGTAGGGCGCGCGGCAAGCTGCGAGGTCCGCCCCCGGAACAATTTCGGCGCCCGGCGCTTGATGGCGTGACAGCAATTCAGGGGACGATCATGGACGCCGAATTTCAACCCGGCATGGCGGAACGCGCCATCGATACCGCCACCGACGTATCGCGCACCGTCAACGATGTAACCGAAGGCCTCAAGGCCGCGGTCGACCGGCTGAGCGCCGCGGTCGAGGCTGCGCGGCAGCCTGGACAGCCGCTGGCCACCATCAGCGCCATTACCCGCGAGGCGCCGCTGGCGAGCCTGTTCGTGGCGTTCCTGTTCGGCGTGGCGGTGGCCCGCCGGCGCTAAAGCGCAGCGCCCGCCGAATTTTCCACGGGCGGAACTACTGCAAGGCGGCGTCATGCGATGACGGCCGCGCCGATGGCGTTGCGCGGGATCGTCGCTACATCGGCTATCCATCGGCCCAAAATTCATCTAACAGCGGCGGCAACGATCTTACGCAAAATCAAGTCGATCAGGAGCCAGCCATGAGCAAACCCACCATTGAGCAGACCCGGATGGGCACCGAAGGCATCGCCTTCTGCATCGCGCGGACCCTGATCGAGCGCGATCCCTCGCTGAAGGCGCCGATGCGCGCCAATCTGCGCAAGATGTGGGAGCTTCTGGAAGAGCGCGAGGACCACGCCGCCGCCGACATGGTCGACACCATGATCAAGGCGCTCAACGACCCCGCGTTTTTCAAGCCGTAGGTTTTCGGCTCAACTCGCCCGTTCCAGCCGCGTATCGATTTCGCCCCGCAGCAAGGCTGAAGTCGATCGGCTTGGTCAGCAGACCCTCGGCGCCGCCTTCGATCGCCTTGCGCCTGGTTTCGGGATCGCCGTAAGCCGTGATCATGATGACGGGAACGTCGGGCCGCAGCGCCTTGACCTTGGGCAGCATTTCCAGCCCGGTCATCCCGGGCATGTTGATATCCGACAGGATCAGGATCAGCGACTGTCCGGTCGCGCCGGCAATGTGCGCCAGCGCGTCGGCGGCCGAGTTGGCAAAATCCATCACGAAACGTTCCGCGCGCAGATCGCGCCGGAATTGCTGACGGAACAGCTCCTCGACGTCGGGCTCGTCATCGACCACCAGAACCAGCACGCTCACGATTGACCTCGCTTCTTGTCCTGCGGATTGCTCGCACGCGGCAGCACGATGGTGAATTCGGTAAACTGCTCCGGCTCGGTCTCGACGTCGATACTGCCGCCATGTTGTTTCACGATGATGTCATGGCTCATCGAAAGTCCGAGCCCGGTGCCTTCGCCGGCCGGTTTGGTCGTGAAGAACGGGTTGAACATCTTTTCCTTCACCTCGGCCGGAATCCCGGTGCCGTTGTCGCGGATCCGGATTTCGACGGTGTCGCCGAGATTTTTCGTCGTTGCGCTGACAGTCGGCTCGAAATCCGAACCGCCGTTCTCCGCCTTGCGCTTGGCCACGGCATAAAATCCGTTCGAGATCAAATTAAGGAAGACGCGGGTGATTTCCTGCGGGAACAGCTCGACGATACCCGCCTTGTCGTCGAAGTCGCGTTGCAAGGTGACATTGAACTGCGGCTTTTCGGCGCGTGCGCCGTGATAGGCGAGGTTGATGCTCTCATCCAGCAGCGCGTTGATGTCGGCGGGCCGGTGGTCGCCGGAACCTTCGCGCGAATGCAGCAGCATGTTCTTGACGATGGAGTCGGCGCGCTTGCCGTGCTGCACCACCTTTTGCAGATTGTCCTTCAGCAGGCCGGTCAACTCGTCGACTTCCTCGCGGATCTTTTCGCTGAGTTCGGCGGACTTGAGCACATCGTTCAATTCGTCGGTCAGCTCGGCCGAGAGCGAGGAGAAATTGTTGACGAAATTGAGCGGGTTCTTGATCTCGTGGGCGATGCCGGCGGTGAGCTGGCCGAGCGAGGCCAGTTTTTCGGTCTGCACCAGGCGGTCCTGCGCGGTGCGCAAGTCGTCGAGCGAGGCGGCGAGTTCCCTGGTGCGCGCCTGCACCTCGTCGAACAGCCGCACGTTCTCGATCGCGATCACGGCCTGGTCGGCGAAGGTCTGGTGACAAGCTCGATCTGGCGGTCGGTGAATGGCTGGACCTGCTCGCGCGCCAGCATGAACACGCCGATCGGCGTCGCCTTCGCGCAGCAGCGGCACGCCCAGCATGCGTGCGGTAATCGCCGAGCGCGCTGGTATTCCGAGGCCTTGTAGTTCGGGGTCCGCCAGGCACATCGGGGTTGTGGACGGGTTTGCCTTCGAGCGCAACGCGCGAGGTTGTACTGGCCAGGGCCGGCGGCAAACGGATGCGTGTTCGCATAGGCAATGAGTTCGTCGGAGTAATGCCGTAATTGAGACGCCCAGTCGAAACAGCTCACCGCTCTTTTGGAAGACGCAGGCGCGGTCGGCATCGCACAGCCGCGCCGCCGATCTCGACCAGCGTATCGAGCACCGGTCTGCAGATCGAACGCCGAACGGCTGATCACCTTCGAGCACGTCGGCGGTGGCGGTCTGCTGCTGCAGGACTCCGTGAGATCGCGCGTCCTGGCCTGCACCTCGTCGAACAGCCGCGACATTCTCGATCGCGATCACCGCCTGGTCGGCGAAGGTGTCGCAGCAGGTTGCAATCTGTTTCGTCGCTGAACGGCTTCACGTCGGTCCGGCGTCAGCGCGAAGATCAGCCAATGCGGCGTTCCTCCGCGCAGCAACGGGCACCGCCGAGCGCATCGTGCGATAGCCGATCCCTAGTCGATCTCGCGCAGGCGCTGGACGGCGTATTCGGGATCGGCCAATACATCCGGCGTACATGAACAGGTCTTGCCCTCTGGAACGCCACCCGCTAGAAGTCACCGCATAGCGGCACCGGGCTTGAACAGATTGGCTTTCGCAAGCGCTTCGAGTTCGCGGCGGGTTACCGAAATTGCGCCGCGCCAACGGTAGAGCGTCGCCGTCCCGGCTAGGTAGATGATGCGCTTTGTCGGCTCTCGCATAGGCGGGCGGCGGACTGCGACAAGTCGTCGTCGAGGACCGGCTGAAGTGTCGAACGTCCGAACGGCTGATGACCTTGAGCACGTCGGCGGTGGCGGTCTGCTGCTGCAGCGACTCGCGCAAATCTTCGGTCCGCGCCTGAACCTCGTCGAACAGCCGCACGTTCTCGATCGCGATCACGGCCTGGTCGGCAAAGGTCTGCAGCAGCTGGACGTGATGGGCGGCGAAGGTGCCGGGCTCCTTCCGCGTGACCACGATCAGGCCGATCGGCGTTCCCTTGCTCATCAGCGGCGAGAACAGCGAAGCTGCGGAAGCCGCGCGCCCGCGACAACTCCCTCATGGCAGCATCGGGGTTGGTTTCGCTGTCGGGCTACCTGGACGACCTCGCCGCGCTTGTGCCAGTTCGAACGATCGGCAAATCGGCAGGCCGGGCGCGGGAAGGAGGCCTGCAGGACCTTCGTCCGCCGCCGGGCTGACCGGCGTGTACGCCGCCAGATTGACGATCGCCGTCGACAAAGCGAAACACCGTGGCCGAGAAGCCGCCGAGCAACTGTTTGGAGCTGATCGCGATCGCGTCGAATACCGGCTGCACATCGGAGGGCGAGCTGGCGATCACCTTCAGGATATCGGCGGTGGCGGTCTGCCGCTCCAGCGCTTCGTTGGTCTCGTTGAACATCCGCGCGTTCTGGATCGCGATCACGGCCTGATCGGCGAAAGTACGCAGCAGGCTGCATTCCTTTTCGCTGAACGGCTTCATGGAGGTGCGGCCTACGAAGATCGAGCCAATCGGGCGCCCCTCCCAAAGCATCGGCGCCAGCGCCATTGCATAGTTGTAGCCGATACGATGAGCGATCTCGCGCAGGGCGGAGGGCACATCAGGATCGTTGAATACATCGGCGTAAGCGATCAGGCGGCGCTCGCGGAAGGCCACCTCGCTCGCGGTCCCTTCCAGCGGCACCGGGTACAGCGCGCGCACGCGCTCGGCGTGGCGGCCGTGCGCGGCGCCAATATGAAGCAGTCCATCTTCGCCGGCCAGGTATATGAAGCGCTCATCGACGCCAAACAGATGCTCGATACTGCGCAAGATCTCGTCGAATACCGGCTGGGTGTCGGCGACCGAATTGCTGATGACGCTCAGGATATCAGCCGAGGCCTTCTGCTGCTCCAGCGCCTCCTTGGTCTCGTTGAACAGTCGCGCATTCTCGATCGCGATCACGGCCTGATCGGCGAAGGTCTGCAGCAATTGGACGTGATGCGCCGCGAACGCACCGGGCTCCGCCCGCGTCACGCTGATCATGCCGATCGGCATGCCCTGGTTCATCAGCGGCGTGAACAGCACGCTGCGAAAGCCGCGCAGTCGCCCCAGTTCCCGGTTGGCGACGGGTACCGTTTCCGCTTCGGTGTCGGGGAACTGCACGGTGCGCCGTCGCGGACCAGCGCAAACGTCGGAAATTCGGCAAGCAGCCGTGGAAACGATGTCTTCAAGGCTTCGTCCGCCGCGGGATCGGTCGGCGTATAGGCCACCAGATGCAGCTCTTCGCCGATGAAACGCAGCACCGTGGTCGAGAAGGCGCCGAGCAGGCGTTTTGCGCTCGATGCGATGGCTTCGAAGACGGGTTGCACATCCGAAGGCGAACTGGCGATCACCTTCAGGATTTCGGCTGTCGCGGTCTGCCGTTCCAGCGCTTCGCGCGTCTCGTTGAACAGCCGCGCGTTCTCGATGGCGATCGCGGCCTGGTCGGCGAAGCTTTGTTGAAGCGCGAGTTCCTCATCGGTGAACGGCGCCAGCCGGTTGAGGTAGACGATCATGACGCCGATCGCCTTGCCCTCGCGCCGCAGCGGCGTGCCGGCCATGGTGCGGGTGCCGGCCGCGCGCGACGGCGGCAGGCCCGGCCAGTCGGCGTAGGCGGGATCGACATTGTCGAGATCGGGGACATGGATCTGGCGATTCTGGGCAACGACCAAGCCCGGCATGTTATTGCCGCCAATCCGCAGCTGATTGTTTGGAACGGTGGCGCCGACACGTTTCGCGTTGTCGCCGAAGCGGATCGTATGGCTCCATCCGTCGCCTTCGGCGATCTGGATGGTGACGCTCGGAGCAGCGAACAGGCGGGCGGTAATCTCGGCGATCCGCAGCAAGGATTGCTCGGCATCGCCGGACACATTTGCGATCGTCCGCAGGATCTCGGCGCTGGCGTTCTGACGATCACGGGCGGCGCGCAACTCGGCCTGCAGCCGGGCGTTTTCCCGCTCGAGATCGGCCACCGCGTCCGGAGGAAGCGCCGTCATTCCATCAATCCAATCCGCTCATGGACCGGATTATCCCATCCCGGACGCTTCCGGGCCAGCGCCCGCAGGCCCTTTTGCGTGCCCAATTGGTCAATTATCCAGCGGGGTTAACGCTCAGGTCCCCGGCCTGGAAACCTCGGTCTCCTTCGAGGTGATGAACTCCAGCAGCACCGGGATGCCTTCCTTGGTCTTGGCAATGCCGCGCTGGATCGCGGGAATGATGTCTTCGGGTTTTGTCACCCGCTCGCCATAGCCGCCGAACGCGCGCGCCATCGCGGCGTAGTCGCCGGAGATGTCGGTCGAGCGGTATTTTTCGGTCGAGATCGGCATCACCTTCAATTCGATCGCCATGCTGAAATTGTTCAGCAGGATCGACATGATCGGAATCCGCTCGCGCACCGCGGTCTCGAAATCCATGCCGGTAAAGCCGATCGCGGCATCGCCCCAGACATTGATGCAGAGCTTGTCGGGTTTTGCGAGCTTGGCGCCCATTGCGAGGCCCAATCCGTAGCCGAGCTGGGTGGTCTTGCCCCAGCCGATATAGGACAGCGGTTCGATCGCTTTCCAGAACGGCGACAGCTGGTCGCGCGGGCTGCCGGCATCGTGGGTGATGATGGTGTTTCTGATGTCGACGGTGTGCTGCAAATCCCACAGCACGCGATAGGGGTTCAACGGCGCATCGTTGTGGGTCAGCTTCGGCATCCATTTCGCCAGCCACTCCTTGTGCGACGCCGCGATTTCGGCTGACACGGCCGACGCATCGCGGTTGGACGTGACTGACTTGCCGATCTCCTCCAGCAGTGCATCGAGCACCAGCCCGGCATCGCCGACCAATCCGATCTTTGCCTCGACATCCTTGTTGAGATGGGCGGGATCCAGCGTCGAATGGATGATGGTCTTGCCCTTGGGCATTGCGATGCCGAACGAGGTCTCGGTGAACGAGCAGCCGATGCCGAAAATCACGTCGGCCTCGCCAAGGAATTTCGGCACCGCGCGCGGCACGGCGAGACCGCCGGAGCCGAGCGAAAGCGGGTGGTCTTCCGGAAATGACGACTTGCCGCCGAGGCTGGTGGTGACGGGAATCGCGAGCCGTTCGGCGAGCCGCTTCAGCTGCGGCCAGGCTTGTGCGTAGTGCACGCCCTGGCCGGCATAGATGACGGCGCGTTTGGCGCCGACCAGCAGGGCTGCGGCTTCCTTCACATGCACGGGATCGGCGCCGTAGCGGGTGCGCAGCACCGGGGTGTAGTTCAGCGGCTCCGGCACTTCCTCGTTCCACATGTCGGCCGGAATTTCGACGATGACAGGTCCGCCGCGGCCGTTCTTCAGTTTGGTGAAAGCGCGGCGAAAAATGTTGCCGACTTCGGCGGCGATGTTGATCGGCTCGGCGGATTTCGCGAAAGCCCGCATCGCCTGGCTGGAATTGAAATTCGGATCGATGTTGGCAAGCCGGCGCGCATAGCCCATCGGCAGCACCAGCACCGGCACGGATTCACCGTAGCATTGCGCCACGCCGCCCATGGCGTTTTCAGCACCGGGCCCGTGTTGCATGCAGAAGGCGCCGATGGTGCGCCCCGAGGTGACGCGCGAGATCGCGTCCGCCATGTGAATGCCGATGCGCTCCTGCCGCACCATGATCGGGCGGATATCGGCATTGGCGGCATGTTCGATGAGATGATTGACCGGATAGCCGCAGAGGATCTCGATACCCTCGCGCTTCATGATTTCCGCAATGGCGGTGCCGAGTTTCATGACGGTCTCTCCCTGGTAGCGGCCGGTTGGTCCGGCGGATTTGTCGACAGTTGGAACAGGATTTTGGCGATCGGTAAAGCGCGGAGGGCGCTCGGCCCGGGAAGCGCTGATATGCGTTTGCAGCCCGGCCGCTACAATGGCGCGGTCAGGCGCTTGGTGGCCGGCAAACCGGCCGATTCCCACCTTAATCGATCTTTCATGCTGTTCTTCAACAGCCCGGAAACCATTCCGGCCTAAATTCCCTCTCGGTTTTTGGCGCGGGAGAAGCCCGTGGCGTGTCGACAGGAGTTTTGAATGCGTCAGCTGTTTTCAAAATTCCTCGCAAAATCCCTTGGCGATCAATCGGGTGCTACCGCAATCGAATATTGCATGATCGCGGCCGGCCTCAGCATCGTGATCCTTGCCGCCGTCAACAGCATCGGCACCACCCTGAACACCAACTTCACCTCGGTAAACTCGTCGCTGAAATAGCGGCAGATCGAATGCCAGCGCCATGCATGACTTCTGTTCGGAACCTGGGGCGCGCAGATCATCGCCTTCTGCAAGCAACAGCCGTGGGCACTGCCCGCTGCAATAACCTTCTTCAGTCTCGTGATCGGCTTGATCATGGGAGCGAGGGGAGTTGGCAGCAACTCCGGCGGCACCTTCAGCGATAGCGACGGCGGCGGTTGCGGCGGCGACTGATCCCGCCGTCAGCGGCTTTTTCCGTCGCCGTTCAGCGCCTGCATCATTCCGATCCGCGCGAACATCAGCCAGCCGCCGCCGGTCTCCGCGGCGTTGATCAGATTCTCGACCGCGGTCTGCCAGTGCGGCTGCTGCTGGTCATGCTCCGGCAGCTTCATGATGTAATCGGCAGCCTGCTGCAGCGTCACGATCTTGGCGCCGCCGCCTAGCGGGATCGGCTCATCGAACGGCGTCGACCACGGCATCTCAGGCCATGGAATGCGCTGGGGGTGAAGTCACGTGCAACTGCCAGTCGTCGTGTGCCGTGGCGATTGGCGCACTATCCCGCCTTCTTCGACCGGGCGGCTGCGCGTGCCGGCGGTTTCGCGGCCTTCTTCGAAGGCTGCGCCTTGGTCGCTTCCTTGGCGGCGCGCTTGCCGCTGATCGGCAGCAGCATTTCGCGCTGGCCGGCGGTGGCCTTGCGCGGCTTCTTGCCTTTGGCCTGTGGGGCAGGGGCGGACTGTTTCTCGTTGGAGAGGCTGCGCTTCAGCGCGTCCATCAGGTTGATGACGTTGCCGCTGGATTTCGGCGCGGGTTTCGCCGTCGGCAAGCCGTTGCGCTTCTGGTTGATCAGATCGATCAGCGCGGATTCGTAGCGATCCTCGAACTGCTCCGGCTCGAATGTGCCGGATTTCTGATTCGACGATGTGCCTGGCGAGATCCAGCATGTCCTTGGTGATCTTCACATCCTGGATGTCTTCGAAATATTCCTTCTCGCCGCGCACCTCATAGGGGTAGCGCAGCAGCGTGCCCATCAGGCCCTTGTCGAGCGGCTCGAGGGCGATGATGTGCTCGCGGTTGGTCAGCACCACGCGGCCGATCGCGACCTTGTTCATGTTGCGGATGGTTTCGCGGATCACCGCGAAGGCGTCATGACCGACCTTGCCGTCGGGCACGAGATAATAGGGGCGGATCAGATAGCGGTTGTCGATATCGGTCTTCGGCACGAACTCGTCGATCTCGATGGTGCGCGTCGACTCCAGCGCGATGTCGTCGAGTTCGTCCTTCGACACCTCGATGTAGGTGTCGGTGTCGACCTTGTAGCCCTTCATGATGTCTTCGGAGGCGACTTCCTCGCCGGTATCGGCATCGACCTTGGCATATTTGATGCGATGGCCGGTCTTGCGGTTGATCTGGTTGAAAGAGACCTTTTCGGTATCCGACGTCGCCGGATACAGGGCGACCGGGCAGGTCACGAGCGAAAGGCGCAAAAAGCCTTTCCAGTTGGCGCGGGGGGCCATGGGATACTCCGAAAACGCAACAGACGACCGGTGACGATACCACCGGGGAACCGGGTTTCAAGCAAGCTAGAACGGGAATCTAATAACGGCGTTAACCGTGGCGGGGCCGGTTGGTTGCAACAGGGCCCGGGCAAAGCCCCCAAATCACAATGAATCGGGCCGAATTGGACCGTACCTCGATCAGTTCGACTTGATCAGTTCGTCTTGCCCTCGGGATTTTGCACGGGGGTGCCGATCAGAAGCGCCTTGTCGATGGCATCGCGCAACTGGACGGCCGCGGCTGCGGTGCAGCGCAGGTGAGCCACGGCGACGGGAACGACATCGGTGCCAGGGCCCCCGGAAGGCATGACGATCCCGGCGGCAAGCATGATGTTGATCAGGCCGTTGTGGTTGCCGAGCGTCGGGCAGAACTCGAAGAAGATGATGGGAGCGGAGGGCAGATCCCGGATCGGGATGAAAACCTCGTTGGTTGCCGGCTTCTCGCTCATGGTAGCTCCCTGGAATCCGTGGCCCGCCTGACCGCAGCCAGGAATTTATACCTTGTGGCGCGTGTGCCGGCATCGATTGACGGCTTGCTCCACAATCGGGCGTGAGACAAGGCGGCGCGATCCCGCAATGTCCGTGGCGCCGGGCTGCATCGCAGCCGCCAAATCCCGGAACATCGTCCGGCATCATGCGTTGCTCTCGACACATGACGCGGCAAGGCGCTCGCAACACCAAGGGAATCGAGGGCATCATGGCAACGAGACAGCACGATCAGATCGTCGAAACCGCGACCGAAGCACGCCAGGCCGAGCCAGGTCCCTCGGTGCTCGCACTCCTCACCGTCTCCACCGGGCTCGCGATCCTGATCCTCGGCGTGGTCTGGTTCGTGTTCTTCCGCACCTAGGCGGCGAGGCTTTCAACAGCGCAGCGACGCTCCTCGGTAAGCGGAATATCCGGATAGCTCGGCATGTTGGCCGGGGGCTCGCCCGCGGCCGCCGACCCGCGGTGGGATAGCCCGCCTCTTGGGGCTTTCGATTCGCCGTGATACGCGTTTGCACAGCGCTTAGCCGGCCAAAGGCCCGACGCTTTGGCCGCTCCGCAGCGCTTGTGAAGAAAAAGTAATGAGCGGTATCGATATCCGTTCATCCGGCATTCACGCCGCGAACCGCCATCTGGATAGCGGCGATTTTGCCAGGATAATTTGGGGGAAGACCAGCTTGCGCCTGCTCGTCGTTGAAGACGATCCGGATCTCAATCGTCAGCTGACCACGGCGCTGACCGACGCCGGCTATGTGGTCGACCGCGCCTTCGATGGCGAGGAGGGACATTTTCTCGGCGACAGCGAGCCCTACGACGCCGTGGTGCTCGACATCGGCCTGCCGAAGATGGACGGCATCTCGGTGCTGGAGGCCTGGCGCCGCAACGGCCGGATCATGCCGGTGCTGATCCTCACCGCGCGCGACCGCTGGAGCGACAAGGTGCAGGGCTTTGATGCCGGCGCCGACGACTACGTCGCCAAACCGTTTCATCTCGAGGAAGTCCTGGCCCGGATTCGCGCGCTGCTGCGGCGCTCGACCGGCCATGCCCAGTCCGAACTCACCTGCGGGCCGGTTTCGCTGGATACCCGCACCGGCCGGGTCAGCGTATCCGGCAATCCGATCAAGATGACCTCGCATGAGTACCGGCTGCTCGCCTATCTCATGCACCATACCGGCCGCGTGGTGTCGCGCACCGAACTGGTCGAGCATCTCTACGACCAGGATTTCGACCGCGACTCCAACACCATCGAAGTGTTCGTCGGCCGCATCCGCAAGAAGCTGGACGTCGATATCATCCAGACCGTGCGGGGGCTCGGCTATCTGCTGACGCCGCCGACGTCCACGACCTGATCAAAGCTGTTGATCGGGCGCCGGACTTACTCTTTTGTTCTGATATGATCGTTGTCCGAAAACCTGCATCTCCTCGTCGGGTCGCGGCCCGCGGACATGCTTTTCGGGATCATGCCCTGATGCGCGCAACTCGCTCGCCACCCGGCTGTTCCTGTCGGCGACCGCATGGGTGGTGGTGATCCTGCTCATCACCGGCATCGTGCTGTCGTCGGTCTATCGCGATGCCACCGAGCGCGCCTTCGACCGCCGGCTCAATCTTTATCTCCGCACCATCATCGCCGAAGTCGCGACCCCGGACGCCACGCCCGATCAGTTCCAGTCGCTCGGCGAGCCGCTGTTCGAACTGCCGCTGTCCGGCTGGTACTGGCAGGTCACCCGCACCGATTCCGAAAAGCCCGACGCGCGCAAGTCGCGCTCGCTGTGGGACAAGAAGCTGCCGAAGCTCGAAGAGCATGGCGCCGAACTGACCGCGGCCGGCATCCGCCTCGGCTATGTCGAGGGGCCCGAGGGCCAGAACCTGCGGATGGTGGAACGGCCGGTCGATCTCGGCGCCGACGGCAAGTTTCTGGTCAGCGTGGCCGGCGATGCCACCGAGATTTTCGATGAAACCCGCAGCTTCGATTACTATCTCGGCGGCACCTTTGTGGCGCTTTCGATCGTGCTGGTGCTGACCACGATCTTCCAGGTCCGCTTCGGGCTCGCGCCGCTGAAACGCATTTCGGAATCGATCGCCGATATCCGCTCCGGCCGCGCCGAACGGCTGGAGGGCGAATTCCCGGTCGAGATCGCGCCGCTGGCGCGCGAGACCAACGCGCTGATCGACGCCAACCGCGAAATCGTCGAGCGCGCCCGCACCCATGTCGGCAATCTCGCGCACGCCATCAAGACGCCGCTGTCGGTGATCGTCAACGAGGCCTCCACGCATGCCGGCGATCCGTTCGCGGCCAAGGTTCTGGAGCAGGCCGAAGTGATGCGCGATCAGGTGGCGCATCATCTGGAACGCGCGCGGATCGCCGCGCGGCTGACCGTTATCGGCACCGTCACCGAGGTCGCTCCCGCGATCGAGGCGTTGCGCCGGACCATGGAGAAGATCCATCGCGATCGCGACATCGCCATCGAGGTCAAGGCCGATCCCGCAGGCGAAGTTTCGCGGCGAGCGGCAGGATCTGGAGGAGATGGCCGGCAACCTCGTCGACAACGCCTGCAAATGGGCGGCATCGCAGGTCTTCATCGAGGTGCTGGTGGAACCGGCCAGCGGAACCCGGCGCCGGGCCGGGCTTGCGGATCATCGTCGATGACGACGGCCGCGGCCTGTCGGCGGCCGAGCGCGCCCAGGTCTCGCGCCGCGGCCAGCGGCTCGACGAGTCCAAGCCGGGCTCCGGGCTTGGCCTGTCGATCGTGGTCGACCTCGCCGCCCTGTATGGCGGCAGCCTGTCGCTCGGCAGCGCGCCGATCGGCGGCCTGCGGGCGGAACTGGTGCTGCCGGGGGTGTGAAGGCTGTCGCGTCATCGGCGTCGCCGACCTCAGAACGATGCCGGGAACGCCTCCAAGCCGTTATTCCTAAACGACTTCTTAACGCCGGCGCTTTTATGATGCCCGGTGGACGCGTTGGGCCGTCCACGCATACCAGCATGCATACCGGGCGCATGAGCCAGACATCGATCGAGCGGCTGAGGGATTATCTCGCGCAGCTTCCGCCGCAGGCGCAGGCGTTGCTGATGCGGGAGTTCGAGCGCGCCATCGAGCGCGGCGAAGACACCACGGTTGCCACCTTCGTGCTCGAACAATTGCGCAAGGTCGTGCGCGGAACCGATGAGGACGCGCAGGCCGCGCACCGAAGATCCGGCGCGGCTGGTGTTCCGGCCGCTCGAGCCGTTTCTCGTCGAAGGCAATTTTGCAGCACGGCCGGGCCAGATCCGCCGCGCGTCGCTGCTGCCGGTGTGGCAATGGCTGATCCGCGACGGCGCGCCCGAGCAGGCGCGCGAATTCGAAGCGGCGCTGGCGCAGATGCGGGAAACCGGATCCGACCACGAACTCGAAGCCGGCGGTCCGCAAATTCCAGCTCGCCGCCGCGGACGCGATCTTCAAGATCGCCAAGCCGATGGCCGGCGGCGACCAGCAGCGGGCGCTGGCGCGCGTCGGGCCACCGAACGTGGTCGAGGACCTGCTGCCGATCGGCTCGGTTCTGCAGGCCCGCGAAGCGCTGGACGCCCTTAACAGCCGGCTTCCCAGTTACTTGCGGATTTTCGCGGAGTCGCAGATCGCCTCGGTCGGCAGCGCGCTGAACGTTCCCTCGCTGCAAACGCCGCAAGTGCTGCCGTTCGCGCTGTCGCTGGTGATGCAGCGGCTGACGGCGCCGTGGCAGATCATCCGCCTCGCCATCAAGATGGCCGCGTCCGACGATGAAATCCGCGTTGCGGCCACGCCCTACGGCGTTGCCGTCACCATCGCGCTGCATGATCTGTGCCTGTCTCGCCGCCGGGCTGCGGACCGACATCAAGCGCGGCCATTTCGACAACGTCGCCGAGCATCTCAAGACGCTGCATGACGGCGTGCGCGGCCTGCGCACCGAACTCGATCTGCGCAACGATTCCGCCTGGGGCAAGCAGCTGACGGCGATCCGGGCCGATATCTCCAATGCGCTGCAATCGGAAATCGACAGCGTGCCCGGCCGCGTCCGGCGGCTGCTGCGCCAGCGTGCCGACAAGGATATTCCCGCCGGCGCCAAGGTCGATGCCGGCGAGGTCGACGAAACCGCCGCGCTGATCGATTTCGTCGCGGTGTGCCGCACCTATGCCAGCGAGCTCGCGATCAACGAGGTCACGCTGCGGACCTATTCCGACCTGCAGCATTATGTCGAGCAGGCCACCGAGGCGCTGGTGCAGTCGCTGCGCGGCGGCGACGCCAAGTCGCGCGCCTACCGGCAGATGCAGGTCAAGGCGGCGATCCGTTTCTGCGACGTGCTGTTCGGCCACGACTATGCGTCGCTGATGAGCCGGGCGGCCGAAAATGCCGTGACCGGCGAACGCAAGCCCTCGCGCGCCGGCTAGGGCGTAGAAGCCGGGCTGACAGCGGAATTTCTCGGGGTTTTCGGGGTTTCCCGCCACATTTGCGGCTTGATAAAAGTCAATTGCCGGGCTTGCCGCCCGTGGTGTAAAGCGGCGCATCGGCGCGCATTTTCCGTGGCTGCGCCGGTCCACCGGAACCCGTTCGATGACGCTGTGGTTTGTGTTCGCGCTGATGACGGCCGCGGCGATCTTCGCCGTGCTCTGGCCGCTGCGGCCGGCGTGCCGGACGCCGAAGCGATGGCAGCGAGGCGGCGGTCTACAAGGATCAACTCGCCGAGGTCGATCGCGACGTTGCCGCCGGCCTGATCGGCGCTTCCGAGGCGGAGGCCGCGCGCGTCGAGATCAGCCGCCGTCTGCTGGCCGCGGCGGACGGCGAGCGCGCGCCGGCCTGTCGCATCGAGCACGCGGTTGCGCCGTTCGGCGGCGGTGATCGCGCTGGTCGGCCTGCCGATCATGGCGGTCGCGCTTTTATCTGCCGCTCGGCTCGCCGCAGCTCGGCGATTTTCCGCTGGCGCAACGCGCGCGCGCGCCCGATGCCACGCCAGCCGCTCGACAATCTGGTGGCGCAGGTCGAGGCGCATCTGGAGAAAAATCCGACCGACGGCCGCGGCTGGAACGTGCTGGCGCCGGTGCTGGCGAAGCTCGGCCGCTACGACGATGCGGTGCGGGCCTATCGCAATTCGATCACCTATAATGGCGACAGCGCCGAGCGGCGCGCCGATCTCGGCGAAGCGCTTGGCGGTCGCGGCCGGCGGCGTCGTCACGGCGGAGGCCAAGGCCGAATTCGAGCGCGCCGTCGCGCTGAACGCGGACGAAGTCAAGGCGAGCTACTTCCTGGGCCTCGCCGCCGAGCAGGACGGCCGCGCCGCCGAGGCGGCCTCGATCTGGCGCGCGATGCTGGCAAAGGCGCCGCCGGATGCGCCGTGGCGTCCGCTGGTCCAGGCCGCATTGGCGCGGCGTCGGCGGTCCCGCCGCGCCGGTCCTGTCGAATGAGGCGGTCGCCGCGGCCAAGGACATGAACGAGGCCGACCGCGGCGCCATGATCCGCGGCATGGTGGATCGCCTCGCCACGCCGACTGAAGCAGAACGGCGACGACGTCGAGGGATGGCTGCGGCTGGTGCGGGCCTATATGGTGATGGGCGATCGCGACAAGGCCAGGAGCGCGCTGACCGATGCCCGCCAGGCCGTCGCCAACGACGCCGAGCGGCTGCGGCAACTGAACGAGGGCCTGAAAAATCTCGGGCTGATGGATAGCATGATGCCGAATGAACGGTTTGATAGAGCCACGCATGACGCGCAAGCAGCGGCGTTTGACGATGATCGGCGGTTCGCTCGCGGTGCTCGCGGTCGCGGCGGCGCTGGTGCTGAACGCGATGCGCGACTTCGATCGTGTTTTTCTCGACGCCGGCGATGGTGGCCGAAAAGCATATTCCCGCCGGGCAAGCGTTTCCGGCTCGGCGGCCTGGTGCAGCCGGGCTCGCTGGTGCGCGGCGACAATCTCGCGGTGACCTTCAAGGTCGCCGACGGCAGCGCCACGCTGCCGGTTGCCTACAAGGGAATTCTGCCCGATCTGTTCCGCGAAGGGCAGGGCGTGGTCGCCGAAGGCGCGCTCGATGCATCCGGCGTGTTCAAGGCCGACACCGTGCTGGCCAAGCATGACGAGACCTACATGCCCAAGGATGTCGCCGACGCGCTGAAGAAACAGGGACACTGGAAGGACGATTACGGCGCCAAGCCGGCGGCCGCGCAGGCGCAGCAAGCGCATGCCGCAAGCCAAACAGGAGTGTTTCGCAGTGATCGCGGAAGCCGGACATTACGCGCTGGTGCTGGCGCTGGCGCTGGCGCTGATCCAGTCCACCGTGCCGATGGTCGGCGCGCGCTGGCGCGATCCCGCCTTGATGAATGTCGCGCGCTCCACCGCGCTGGCGCAATTGCTGTTCGTCGCGGTCTCGTTCGCCGCGCTGGTCACGCTGCACGTCACTTCGGATTTCTCCGTCGTCAACGTGTTCGAGAATTCGCATTCGACTGAAGCCGCTGATCTACAAGATCACCGGCGTGTGGGGCAATCACGAAGGCTCGATGCTGCTGTGGGTGTCGATCCTGGCGCTGTTCGGCGGCCTGGTCGCGGCCTTCGGCAACAATCTGCCGCTGTCGCTGCGCGCGCATGTGCTGGCGGTGCAGGCCTGGATCGCCAGCGCGTTCTATCTGTTCATCCTGATCACCTCGAATCCGTTCCTGCGCATCGCCAATCCGCCGATCGAGGGCCGCGACCTCAATCCGGTGCTGCAGGACATCGGCCTCGCGGTGCATCCGCCGATGCTCTATCTCGGCTATGTCGGCTTCTCGATCTCGTTTTCGTTCGCGGTCGCGGCGCTGATCGAGGGCCGGATCGACGCGGCGTGGGCGCGCTGGGTGCGGCCGTGGACGCTGCTGGCGTGGATCTTCCTCACGCTCGGCATCGCGATGGGCTCGTACTGGGCCTATTACGAACTCGGCTGGGGCGGCTGGTGGTTCTGGGATCCGGTCGAGAACGCATCGCTGATGCCGTGGCTTGCCGGCACCGCGCTGCTGCATTCGGCCGTGGTGATGGAGAAGCGCAACGCGCTGAAGGTCTGGACCATCCTGCTGGCGATCCTGACGTTCTCGCTGTCGCTGCTCGGCACCTTCCTGGTGCGCTCGGGCGTGCTGACCTCGGTGCATGCGTTCGCGACCGATCCGACGCGCGGCGTGTTCATCCTGCTGATCCTCTGCATCTTCATCGGCGGCAGCCTGTCGCTGTATGCCTGGCGCGCGTCGGCGCTGAAGCAGGGCGGCCTGTTCGCGCCGATCTCGCGCGAAGGCGCGCTGGTGCTCAACAATCTGTTCCTCACCACCGCCTGCGCCACCGTGTTCGTCGGCACGCTGTATCCGCTGGCGCTGGAAGTGATCACCGGCGACAAGATTTCGGTCGGCGCGCCGTTCTTCAATCTGACCTTCGCGCCGTTGTTCGTGCCGCTTGATGATCGCGGTGCCGTTCGGGCCGCTGCTGGCGTGGAAGCGCGGCGATCTGCTCGGCGCGGCGCAGCGCCTGATCGCGGCCGGCATCGCCGCGCTGATCGCGATCGCGGTGCTGTGGGCGTGGACGCGCGGCGGCAGCGCCTTCGCGCCGCTGGCGATCGGGCTTGCGGTCTTCGTCATCGCGCGGCGCGCTGAGCGATCTCGCCGAGCGCACCGGTCTGTTCCGCGTGCCGCTTCGGCATCGCGGCGCGGCGGGCGCGCGGATTGCCGCGCTCGACCTGGGGCACGGTGTTCGCCCATGCCGGCGTCGGCGTCGCGCTGATCGGGATCGTCTGCGAGACCACCTGGAACAGCGAATATATCGGAGCGATGAAGCCCGACGACGTCGCCAAAGTCGCCGGCTACGAATTGAAGCTCGACGGCGTCGACGCAGCGGCAGGGGCCGAATTTTCGCGAAATGCTGGCGCAGTTCACCGTCAGCCTCGACGGCGAGCGGCTCGAGCGTGATGACGCCGTCGAAGCGCAATTTCACCACGCGCGGGATCGTCCACCACCGAAGCCGCGCTGCTGACGCGCGGCGCCAGCCAGCTCTATATCTCGCTCGGCGAGACCGCCGCCGACGGCGCGATCGCGGTGCGCATCTATCACAAGCCGCTGGTGCTGCTGATCTGGTTCGGCCCGGTGCTGATGGCGTTCGGCGGCATGCTGTCGCTGTCGGACCGGCGGCTGCGGGTCGGCGCGCCGAAGCCGGCGAAGGCGCCGCGCGGACTGCAGGCGGCGGAGTGATCGCGTTGAAACGAATTCTCGCATGCCGTGTTTGCGTCATGCCGTGATGCGTCGGATCGCCGGCCGGCCTACGCCGTGCAGCCCGACGAGATCATGGCGGATCCGGCGAAGGAATCGCGGGCGCGCGAATCTGTCGCGCGAACTGCGCTGCATGGTCTGCCAGAACCAGTCGATCGACGATTCCGATGCGCCGCTGGCGCGCGACCTGCGGCTGCTGGTGCGCGAGCGGATCGCGGCCGGCGACAGCGACGCGCAGGTGATCGATTTTCTGGTGGCGCGCTATGGCGAGTTCGTGCTGCTGAAGCCGCGGCTGAAATCCCACACCTTGCTGCTGTGGCTGTTGCCGCCGCTGGCGCTGGCCGGGGGCGGGCTCGCGCTGTGGATCCATGGCCGGCGGCGTTCGCAGATCCGCGGGCGGCGGACGATCAGTCGCTGTTCAAATTGACCGCGGACGAAGAAGCGCGGCTGGAACGGCTGATCGCGGCAGAACCGTCGCCGGACAAGCCGGTTTAACGGTAAGCGTTCGCCTGCGATAAGCCGCTTTCGCGCTGCGATAAGCCGTTTTCGCCCTGCGATAAACTGCCGCATTCGATTCCGGCTTTATTACAAAAGTTTAATTCCCCCGCCAGCGCGCTGTAAGGCGGAAATCCCCATCTTCAGACCCACAAGGTGCTCGCCCCCGCACCGTCGATTCAGGCTCTGGAGATTTCTGTATGACCGACCGTCCCACCGATCTTTCGTCGCTTCCGTCCTATCAGGCGCCGCGCCGCTCGCTGTTTTCCGCGCGCAAATTTGCGCTTGATGGCCTCGGTCGTCGCCGGCCTCGGCGTCGCCGTTTATGGCTTCAGCCCGTCGCAGGGTCCGGTCGATATCTTCACCAGCCCGCGCATGCGCAGGTCAACAACGAAGTCCGCAAGGTCGCGCAGCCGATCGGCTTTGCCGACATTGTCGAGCGCGTGAAGCCGTCGGTGATTTCGGTGAAGGTCAATATCAACGAGAAGGTCGCCCAAGGACGACAGCGCCAACAACGACGACTCGCCGTTCCAGCCGGGCTCGCCGATGGAGCGCTTCTTCCGCCGCTTCGGCGGACCGGATGGCTTGCCGCCCGGCATGCGCGGTGGACCGCGCGGCGGCCGCGGCGCGGTGACCGGCCAGGGTTCCGGCTTCTTCATCTCGGCCGACGGCTATGCCGTGACCAACAACCACGTGGTCGACGGCGCCGACAAGGTCGAAGTCACGACCGACGACGGCAAGACCTACACGGCCAAGGTGATCGGCACCGATCGCGCGCACCGACGTCGCGCTGATCAAGGTCGAGGGCGGCACCGACTTCCCGTTCGCCAAGCTGTCCGACGGCAAGCCGCGGATCGGCGACTGGGTGCTCGCGGTCGGCAATCCCTTCGGCCTCGGCGGCACCGTGACGGCCGGCATCGTTTCGGCCAGCGGCCGCGACATCGGCAACGGCCCGTATGACGATTTCATCCAGATCGACGCGCCCGTGAACAAGGGCAACTCCGGTGGCCCGGCCTTCAACACCGAAGGCGAGGTGATGGGCGTCAACACCGCGATCTATTCGCCGTCCGGCGGCAGCGTCGGCATCGCGTTCTCGATCCCGGCGTCGACCGTGAAGACGCGTGATCGCGCAGCTCAAGGACAAGGGCTCGGTCAGCCGCGGCTGGATCGGCGTCCAGATTCAGCCGGTCACGGCCGACATCGCCGACAGCCTCGGCCTGAAGAAGGCCGAAGGCGCGCTGGTTGCCGAACCGCAGGCCAACGGTCCGGCGGCCAAGGCCGGCATCGAATCCGGCGACGTGATCACCGCGGTCAACGGCGAGCCGGTCAAGGATGCCCGCGAACTCGCCCGCACCATCGGCGGGCTGGCGCCCGGCAATGCGGTGAAGCTCAACGTGCTGCACAAGGGCCAGGACAAGGTCGTCAACCTGACGCTCGGCCAGTTGCCGAACGCGGTGGAGGCCAAGGCCGACACCGACAAGGGCGACAAGGGCGGCGCCGAGCAAGCGGCACCGACGTGCCGAAGCTCGGCCTGACGCTGGCGCCGGCCAACAGCGTTGCCGGCGCCGGCAAGGACGGCGTCGTCGTGACCGAGGTCGATCCGAAGAGTGCGGCGGCCGAGCGCGGCTTCAAGGAAGGCGACGTGATTCTCGAAGTCGCCGGCAAGAGCGTCACCAATGCCGGCGATGTGCGCGAGGCGATCAACGCCGCGCGCACCGACAACAAGAACAGCGTCCTGATGCGGGTCAAGAGCGGCGGTTCGTCGCGCTTCGTCGCGGTGCCGCTGGCCAAGGGCTGAGCATGCAGACGTTTACGAGATGGGAAGTGTCGCCGGCATTAGTCGCCCCCGCCGACGGCTCTTTCCGGGGGGCGGGCCAAAAGCCCGCTCCCTATAAGTTACCTTCCGGTGGAATACGCCCCCCTCCGTCGGAAGGTTAAAGGGCGGTGAGGTTCCCCCAGCTTCACCGCCCGCTTTTTTCGCTCGAATCGACAGGCGTGCAGGTCGCCTTGCATGAAGCATGCCGGCCGCGCCATGGTGACAGAAAGCTTACCCACTTGACCGCAACCGACACCCAGATGCGCCTTTTGATCATCGAAGACGACCGCGAGTCCGCCGACTATCTGGTCAAGGCGTTTCGCGAAGTCGGCTATGTCGCCGATCTCGCCAGCGATGGCGAGGAAGGGCTGGCGCTTGCCGACAGCGGCGACTACGACGTGCTGGTGATCGACCGCATGCTGCCGAAACGCGACGGCCTGTCGCTGATCGGCACCCTGCGCGAAAAGGGCAACCGCACGCCGGCGCTGATCCTCTCGGCGCTCGGCCAGGTCGACGACCGCATCAAGGGCCTGCGCGCCGGCGGCGACGATTATCTGCCAAAACCCTATTCATTCGCCGAACTGCTGGCGCGGGTCGAAGTGCTGTCGCGCCGCCATGGCGGTCCGGCCGAGGAAACCACCTATCGCGTCGGCGATCTCGAACTCGACCGGCTGTCGCATCGGGTGGCGCGCGGCAAGGACGAATTGACGCTGCAGCCGCGCGAGTTCCGGCTGCTGGAATATCTGATGAAGCACGCCGGCCAGGTGGTGACGCGAACCATGCTGCTGGAAAACGTCTGGGACTATCATTTCGATCCGCAGACCAACGTCATCGACGTGCATATTTCGCGGCTGCGCTCCAAGATCGACAAGGGTTTCGAGCGGCCGCTGCTGCACACGATTCGCGGCGCGGGATACATGATCCGTGACGGCATTCGGTAAACTGATCCGCACCACGGCGTTCCGGCTGACGCTGGCCTATCTGTTTCTGTTTGCGCTGTTTGCGGCATCGCTGCTGGGCTATTTCGCCTGGAATACGCGCCGGCTGATCACCGAGCAGATCACCACCACCGTCAATGCCGAAACCGGCGAGATCAGCGACATCTTCGCGCGGCGCGGCTTGCGCGGGCTGGTTTTCACCATCGAGAACCGCGCGCTGCGGCCGGGCGCCAATCTCTATCTCGTCACCACGCCGGCGGGGCAGGCGGTCGCCGGCAATGTCGGCTCGCTGGCGCCGGGCGTGATGGCGACCGACGGCTGGTCCGAGACCGCCTATCGGCGGCTCGACGAGCAGGACACCGCCGATCATCGCGCGCTGGTGCGCGTCACCGAACTGTCCAGCGGCTTCCGGCTCCTGATCGGGCGCGATCTGGAGGAGCGGCGGCGGCTGTTCGGCATCGTCGCGAAAGCCGCGCAGTGGTCGCTGCTGATCGTCGTCGTGCTCGGCCTCGGCGGCGGCATCTTTGTCGCGCGGCGGGTGCTGCGGCGGATCGACGCCATGACCGGCACCACCCAGCGCATCATGGCGGGCGATCTCAGCGGGCGGCTGCCGGTCGGGCGCAGCGGCGACGAACTCGATCGGCTGGCGGAAAATCTCAACGCCATGCTGGAGCGGATCGAGGCGCTGATGATGGGCCTGAAGGAAGTCTCCGACAACATCGCCCACGACCTCAAGACGCCGCTGACGCGGCTGCGCAACCGCGCCGAGGAGGCGCTGGCGAAATCCAGCAACGAGGCCGAATACCGCAGCGCGCTGGAACGCACCATCGAGGAATCCGACGGCCTGATCCGCACCTTCAATGCGCTGTTGATGATCGCGCGCGCCGAGTCCGGGCAGGCGCGCGGCAACATGGACGATTTCGATGCCGCCGACGTCGCCAGCGGCATTCACGAACTCTACGAACCGCTGGCGGAAGACGACGGCATGACGCTTGCGCGTCAAGGCCGAGCCGGCGCCGCTGCACGGCAACCGCGAACTGATCAGCCAGGCGCTGGCCAATCTGGTCGAGAACGCGATCAAATACGGCAAGCCGGTCCCGGCGGCGCAGCCGCTGGGCGCCGATGCGGTCGCCGCATCGCCAGCAAGGAGATCCTGATCGAGGCCCGGCGCGACGGCGATCAGGTGCTGCTCAGCGTCACCGATCACGGGCCGGGCATTCCGGAAGCCGATCGCGGCCACGCGGTGGAACGATTTGTGCGGCTGGAAGCCAGCCGCACCCAGCCCGGCTCCGGGCCTCGGATTGAGCCTGGCATCGGCGGTGGCGACGTTGCATGGCGGCGAACTCAGGCTCGGCGACGCGCATCCCGGGCTTGCGCGCGACGCTGGCGATCCCGGCGCGGGCCGGCGTCCAGCGACAGGCTTGCGGCTCAAACGCGGATGTGCCACAGAAGGTGGCATGAACTCATCCGCGAAGGGCGACGCGGACCGACATCGTCTGGCCGCGCGGTTCGTGGACGGACCGCATCTGTCCGCGCCCGATCAAGCCGAGCAGCGTCTGGCAGACTGGCTGGCCGATCTCGCGGCCGAGCAGGCGGCTGCGATCGACGATCTTGCTGGCGCGGTTCCCGCTGCGCCAAAACCATTCTGCTGGGCATCGCGGAAGCCTCGCCCTATCTGTTCGATCTGATGCGCGCCGATGCCGCGCGCGCGATCCGGCTGCTCGAATGCGACCCGGAACCGCATCTGGCGCAACTGATCGAAAACGCCTGCCGCGACGTGTCGGCCGCCGTCGAGCGAAGCCGATGCGATGCAGCTGCTGCGCCGCATGAAATCGGAGGCGGCGCTGCTGATCGCGCTGTGCGACATCGGCGGGGTCTGGCCGGTGATGCAGGTGACGGCGGCGCTGACCGATCTCGCGGTCGCCTCGGTGCAGGCGGCGCTGCGCTTTCTGCTGCGGCAGGAAGCCGCGCGCGGAAAGCTGTCGCCGCCCGATCCCGATCATCCCGAGGACGAGCAGCGGCCTGGTCGTGCTCGCGATGGGCAAGATGGGCGCCGGCGAACTGAACTATTCCAGCGACATCGACCTGATCGTGTTCTTCGATCCCGCAGCGCCGACGCTGGCGCCGGACATCGAGCCGCAGCCGTTCTTCGTGCGCGTCACGCAGGGCATGTCGCGGCTGCTGCAGCAGCGCACCGGCGACGGCTACGTGTTTCGCGTCGATCTGCGGCTGCGGCCGGATCCGGCCTCGACGCCAGGTGGCGATCTCGACCGAAGCGGCGCTGCATTATTACGAGCGGGAAGGGCGGACCTGGGAACGCGCCGCCATGATCAAGGCGCGGCCCTGCGCCGGCGACGCCAAGGCCGGCGAGGCGCTGGTCGCGGAGATCGCGCCGTTCGTCTGGCGCAAGCATCTGGATTTCGCAGCGCTCGCCGACGTCCACGACATGAAGCGGCAGATGCAGACGTTTCGCGGCCAGAGCGAGATCGCGGTCGAGGGCCACAACGTCAAGATCGGCCGCGGCGGCATCCGCGAGATCGAGTTTTTCGCGCAGACCCAGCAATTGATCGCCGGCGGCCGGCATCCCGAATTGCGGGTGCGGCCGACGCTGGAAGCGCTGAACGTGCTGGCATCGAGCAACTGGATCACCTTCGAGGCGCGCGACGAACTGTCCGCGGCCTACGTCTTCCTGCGGCGGGTCGAGCATCGGCTGCAGATGGTGGCGGACGAGCAGACCCATACGCTGCCCGACGATGCCGAGGCGATGGAGCGGTTCGCCGCGTTTCCTCGGCTACGACAGCCGCGCCGCCTTCGCCAAGGACCTGCTCGGGCATCTCAACGTCGTGCAGGGGCATTACGGCAAGCTGTTCGAGGGCGATCCGACCGGCACCGCGAAACTGCCGGCGGCGGATTACGGCGCCGGTCCGGACGATCCGCGCCTGCTCGAGCATCTGGCCACGCTCGGCTTCAAGAAGCCGATCGATGGTGGCCAAGACCGTGCAGCAATGGATGGCCGGCGATTATCGCGTGTTGCGCGTGGCGGCGACGCGCAGCGCCTTTGTCGAGTTCGTTCCGGCGCTGATCGACGGCCTGGCCGCACGCCGAAGAGCCCGACAACGCGGTCGCCGCGTTCGACCGCTTCCTGCAGGCGTTGCAGCGCGGCGGGCGGCTGATCTCGCTGCTCAGCCAGAACCGCGACCTCGTCGCCCTGGTGGCGCTGATCCTCGGCGCCGCGCCGCGGCTCGGCGACATGCTGGCGCGGCAGCCGCAGATCATGGACGGGCTGATCGATCCGCGTTTCTTCGGCGCGATGCCGGACCAGCGCGAATTGTCCGCGCGCCTTGCGGCGACGCTGGCGGATGCGGATTCCTACGAAGAGTTCCTCGATCGCCTGCGGCTGTTCGGCCAGGAAAGCCTGTTCCTGATCGGCACGCGGATCCTGTCCGGCACGGTCTCCGCCCAGCAGGCCAGCGTCGCCTTCGCCGACGTCGCCGAGGGCATCGTCCATACCGTGCATGGCCTGGTGACCGACCAGTTCGCGGCCCAGTACGGCCGGATCAAGGGGCAGGAGACCGCGATCCTCGCGATGGGCCGGCTCGGCAGCCGCGAGATGACCGCGTCGTCCGATCTCGATCTGATCCTGCTCTATGATTTCGATCGACGAACATCCGGATTCGGACGGCGCGCGATCGCTGCAAGGCGCGCATTATTTCGCGCGCTTCACCCAGCGGCTGATCAGCGCCTTCACCACGCGGACCAATTACGGCGTGCTCTACGAGGTCGACATGCGGCTGCGGCCCTCGGGGCGCGCCGGCCCGGTGGCCTCGCATATCAAGTCGTTTGCCGAATACCAGGAGCGCGAAGCCTGGACCTGGGAACACATGGCGCTGACGCGGGCGCGGGTGATTTCAGCGTCGCCGGAATTTCGCCGCCAGAATCGAACGCATCATTCGCGACGTGCTGACGCGGCCGCGCGATGCCGCCGGCGTCGCCGGCGACGTCGCGGACATGCGCCGCGCCGTGGCGCTGGAGAAGGGCGAGGACGATATCTGGGACCTGAAATATGCCGCCGGCGGCATGGTCGATATCGATTTCATCGCGCAATATCTCCAGCTGGTTCACGCCGCCGACAAGCCGGATATTCTCGACGTCTCGACGCTGCAGGTGCTCGACAACGCCGCGCGGCTCGGCGTGCTGCCGCGGGCCGCAGCTGAAATCCTGCGGCCGGCGACGCGGCTCTACCATGACCTCACGCAAATCCTGCGGCTCTGCGTCACCGAAAAATTCAAGCCGGAAACCGCAGGCGAGGATCTGTTGCGCGTGATGGCGCGGGCCGGCGACGCCCCGGATTTCTCCTCGCTGGAGGCGCGGGTGCGCGAGACCCAGACCGAAGTGCGCCGGGTGTTCGGGGAACTGGTGCAGGGGCGGGGTTAGGTACCGACGCGGCTCCCCAACAAGTACCGACCTCATCCTGAGGAGCGGGCCTCTTGGCCTGCGTCTCGAAGGATGGATGCAACATCGGACTCGCGGCCATCCTTCGAGACGCTTGCTTCGCGAGCTCCTCAGGATGAGGTCGAGAATATTTACAGGCTCTCAGCTAAGCCGCCGCCGAAATCTTCGGCTTGGCGTTGCGCGCGTCGCGCGGCAGCGACACGTAGACCACCGTGCCGGTGCCGAGCTGCGAGCGCAGCCGCATCGATCCGCCGTGCAGGTTGGTGAGCGACCTGGCAATGGCGAGGCCAAGTCCGGAGCCGTGATAGGTCTTGGTGAGCTGGCTTTCGACCTGCTCGAACGGCTTGCCCAGCCGCAGCAGCGAATGCGGTGCGATGCCGATGCCGGTATCGGCGATCATCAGCATGATCGAATCCTTGAGCACGCGGCCACGGACCGTCACCTTGCCGCCATCCGGCGTGAACTTGACCGCGTTGGACAACAGATTGACGATGATCTGCTTGATCGCGCGCCGATCCGCGACCACGGAGATGGCGCCCTGGATATCCGCGTCGAGCACCAGCTTCTTGTCCTCGGCGCGCCCTGACACCACGCGCAGCGATTCCGCCAGCGTTTTCGACAGGTCGAGCGATTCCATATCGAGTTTCATGCGGCCGGCTTCGATCTTGGACATGTCGAGGATGTCGTTGATCACTTCGAGCAGATAATGGCCGCTGGTCAGGATGTCGTGGCAGTATTCCTGGTATTTTTCCGAACCGAGCGTGCCGAACATGCCGCTTTCCATGATCTCGGAAAATCCGATGATGGCGTTGAGCGGCGTGCGCAGTTCGTGGCTCATATTGGCGAGGAATTTGGATTTGGTCTGGTTGGCTTCCTCGGCGCGGTTTTTCTCTTGAGAGTATTTTTCGGCGAGGTCGGCCAGTTCGAGGGCCTGCCGCTCCAGCGCGGTCTGCGAGCGTTTCAGATCGATCACGGTGGCGCGCAGGCGCAGGTCGTTGTCGACCAGCTTCTGCTCGTGCTCCTTGATGCGGGTGATGTCGGTGCCGACCGAGACGTAGCCGCCGTCCTTGGTGCGGCGCTCGCTGATATGCAGCCAGCTGCCGTCGTCGAGCTGTGCCTCGAAGGTGCGCGCGCCCGGCGCCTGGGTGCCGGATTCCTGCAGCCGGGTGCGGACCTCCGGCATCGAGCCGACTTCGATCACGGTCTCATAGGAGGTGCCCGGCGTGACCGCCGAATCCGGCAGCTTGTGCAGGCGCTGGAAATGCGAGTTGCACAGCACCAGGCGATCTTCGGCGTCCCACAGCACGAACGCTTCCGGAATGGTCTCGATCGCGTCGCGCAGCCGCAGGTCGGCTTCCACGGTTTTTTCGGCGAGGCTCTTTTGCTCGGTGATGTCGACGGCGATGCCGATCAGGTGCAGGCCGGCGTCGTCCTGGCCCTGGCCCTGGCTGAGTTCGCAGCGGACCCGCAGCCAGATCCAGTGGCCGTCGGTGTGCTGCATGCGGAAAGTCTGGTCGATGTGATCGGCCTTGCCGGAAATCAGCTGATCGGCGATCGCGAACAGATCGATGTCGTCGGATTTCACCAGCGCATTGACCTCGCCGAAGGTCAGGAGGTCGCTGCGGGTGTCGAGCCCGAGCATCGTGAACATCGACTGCGACCAGAAGATCCGGCCGCGCGAGAGGTCCCAGTCCCACAATCCGCAGCGGCCGCGATTGAGCGCGGTGTCGATCCGGCCGCGCACGGCGTCGTTGATGAGATCGCCTTCGCGCGCGCGGGTCGATTGCCAGTGGAATGCAAAGCCCAGGATCAGCACGACAAAGCCGGTGGTCGCCGACAGCGTCACCGACAGCGCCGCGTCCGACCGCCACAGCGAGTCGACCTTTTCCTGGATGATGATGACCTGGCCGGGCAGTGACTTGACGACGTGCTGGATCGCCAGCGCGCTCGCCGCCGTTCGGCAAGGTGATGTCGCTGATGCCGGCCTGCTGGCCCGGCGCGGCCAACGGCAGCACCGCGCTGATGACGTCGAGAATGCGGTCGCTCTCGCTGACCGTTTCGATCGGAACGCGGGCGAGCACGCGCTGGTCCGCGCCGGTGACGATGACGTGGCGGCCGGCGGCGACGCCCCAGGACGGAATGAGGCCCGGCAACAGGCTTTGCAGGCGGTCGATGTTGGCAGCGCGATCCTGGCGGACCGAGGCGATGCGGTCGAGGCGCTCGGCGAGCAGATCGGCGACCGCCGCGAGGTCGCGTTTGAGCGCTGAGCGCTTTTGCCGGTTCTGATCCACCACCTGCACGAAGGCGCCCAGGCAAATGGTGATCAGGAAGGCGATGATCAGGGTCGGCACCGCGCGGCGAAGCGCAGGCTCCGCTATCAACAGCCTGTGATAGGCAGGTTTTGCGATCGATTGCGCCAATCCCTTGATCGAATCGGATTGGACGCACGCGCTCGCCGCGTGTGCGCGCGCCATGCCTTTGGCCCCCTCGGAAAAAACTTTTGCACCTGGTTCGGAAGAGCCCCAGTCCTCTTCCAAATCACAGCGATTTGAATCCAGTTTGGCCGGGCTGTCGAGAGTCAACGATTCGTTAATGCAAATAAATGTTGTCCAACGGCGAATCGGGACTCGAAAATGCCCGCAAAAATACCGGCGCGGTGAGTCCGAAACAGGAACGCGTTGTTTTTTTATTTCATTCCGCGTGCGGCGGCTCGGCGTGGCTGATGACGCGCTTCACGGTCGGAAACGCGCGGCGCAACGCCCGCTCGATCTCATCGACGTTCTCGTGGACCTTGATCACGCTCATCGAGGGCGCGGCGCGGCAATGGAAATTGACGATTTCGCCGGCCTCGGTGTTGCGCACCCGCACGTTATGGATGTCATGGATCGCGCCGTCGCCGGCAAAGCGCGCCAGCGCCTGCTTGATGACCTCGACGCGGTCGGGCGCGGCGTCGGTGCCGACAGGCAATTCGGGCTCCAGCGGCTCGATGTGGGTGTCGACCTCGACGTCCTCGCCGAATTCCTCGCGGATATTGCGCTCCAGCTCGTGGGCGATATCGTGGGCTGCGGTCAGCGCCATCTCGCCGTCGACCTCGAGATCGATGCTGACGGTCAGCTTGCCGCCGAGATCGTGCACGGTGACATGGTGGACGGCGAGGCCGGAATTGCGGGCGATCACCATGATGCGTTCGCGGACGCTCTCATTGTCGCGCGCGACCGGCACCGCGGTGAAGGTCAGGTCGGCATCGCCGAGCGCCTTGCTGACCGCCTGTTGCGCTATTCGCTTGATCTCTTCGACGCGGTCGATCGGATAGGTGCGCGGCACCTGCACGATGGCGTCGATGAAGTGGGTCGGCCCGACCATCCGTACCCGCAGCCGCTCGATATCGACCACGCCGGGCACCGTCCTGATCGCGGCGGCGGCCTGTTCCGATACGCCTGCGGGCGCGCGGTCGAGCAGGGTTTCCACGGTGGAGCGCGCCAGCCGCAGCCCCAGCAGCGAGATCACGATCGCGACCCCGATCGCGGCGGCGGCGTCGCCCCAGGCATAGCCGCAGCCCGGACAGGGCAAGGCCGGCGATGACAGCGATCGAGCCGAGCACGTCGGAGGCAAAATGCAGCGCATCGGCGGCCAGCGCCTGGCTCTTGGTGTCGCGCGCGGTGCGATGCAGCGCCCGGGCGCGCCAGAAATTCACCGCGATATCGATCACCAGCACGACGAATGGAATCGCCGAAAGCGTCGGCGGCACGGCGCCTGCGCTGCAGCCGGCTCCAGGACTCGACGAGAATGCCGCCGGCCAGCACATAGAGCATCGCGATGACGCCGAGCGCCGAGAGGCTCTCGAACTTGCCGTGACCGTAATGATGCTCCTCGTCGGCGGGGCGATCGGAAACCCGCACCACCAGCCAGGTGATCACGGTCGCGACCACGTCGACCGTGGAATGCAGCGCCTCGGAGATCAGCGCGAGGCTGCCGATGCTGATGCCGACGACGAATTTCGCCGCCGCCATGGCCGCACTGGCGAAGATCGATATGACGGCGACGCGGGCTTTGACGTTGTGAACGGGCTGAGGCATGGGCGGGGTGTAGCAGGGCGTCCCGCAGGATAAAAGCGCGGATCGGGCATGCTATCGCCACTCATTCGCAAGCCGATTGTTGCGAATTATTCTCGCCTGTTTGCAGAGAATTGAATCAGGTCGAGCCCACGGTCATTCCGCCACAGACGTAGAGAACCTGCCCGGTCACAAACCGCGCGCGCTTCGACAGGAAGAAACTGACGGCGTCCGCGATATCTGTCGGCTCGCCGACGAAGCCGACCGGGATCCGCGCGATGATGTCTCTGGTCTGGGGCGAGTCCGCGGGATTGACCTCATCGAACAGCGCGGTCCGGATCGGGCCGGGCCCGACCGCGTTGACGGTGATGCCATGGCGGCCAAGTTCGAGCGCCCAGGTCTTGGTCACGCCGTGCATTCCCGCCTTGCTCGCCGCATAGACGGTGCGCAATTCCTTGCCCAGCGCGACCCGGCTCGAAATGTTGACCACGCGGCCGAACCGCGCCTGTTTCATCGCCGGCAACAGCGCCTGCATGCACAGGATCGCCGCCTTGATGTTGACGGCCATGACTTGATCGAGGCTGTCGGCATCGATCTCTTCGATCGACCCCGGCATGACGATGCCGGCATTGTTGACGAGCCGGGTGATCGCCATCGTCTTGCACAAGCGGGCAAGCTCGTCCGCGGTGCGCGCACGATCGGACAGGTCGAGACGAACGAATTCCACGAGATTGCGGTGGTCCGGCTCGGCGCGATCGACGACGACCACACCCAGTCCGTCCGCGGTCAGCCGCTCGGCGATCGCAGCACCAATACCCCGGGCGCCGCCGGTGACGATTGCAAGATCGCTCATCGGGTCGGCCGCTCGCAACGGCCCACGGAAATACGCATTTTCACTCACTCCATCGTTGTTCCGTTCAACGAAACATTGGTTTCATCCATTAATTTGATTGCTAACGCAGCGCTGGAGCAGAGTCAATTTGAGAAAGTCTCGATGCGGGAAAGATGATTTGCGTTGCCGGAGTTCTTGGTCGGACGTTGCCGCACTCAGGCAGAACAACGTCCACCGATCGGCGCCGCCGACAACGCAGGCGAGGGCGCGGCGGCCGGGCACTTCGATGCGCGGCAGCTCGCAGCCGTCACGGTGTACCCGGATCCTGGTCGAAGGATGCGCGCCATGCAGTCGGCGAAACAGAGTCGGCCGGCATGCCAGCGCGGCCCCTCGAAATAGCGCCCACCGCAGCCCGCCCGTTACTGCACCTTCTCGATGGCGGCGCCCTCGATCACTTTTTTCCATTTCTCGGTTTCGGCCGCGATCATCGCGCCAAAGGCCTCCGGCGGGCCGATCAGGACTTCGCCGCCGAGATCGACCAGCCGTTTCTTGATTTCCGGCTCAGCCAGCACAGCATTGATTTCCTTGTTCAGTTTTTCGATGATTTCCTTCGGCGTGTTTTTGGGTGCGGCCATGCCGAACAGCGCGCTGGCCTCATAGCCCGGCACGGTTTGATCGACGGTTGGCGTATCCGGCAATTGGGAAGACCGGATAGCCGAGGTCACGGCCAGCGCGCGCAAGGCGCCGGAGCGGATGTGGGGGATGATCGACGGCATGCTGTCGAAGATCAGCTGGATCTGGCCGCCGAGCATGTCGGTGACCGCGGGCCCTGAGCCGCGATAGGGCACGTGCTGCATCTTGATGCCGGTCATCGCCATGAACATTTCGCCGGACAGATGCGTCGACGTGCCGGTGCCCGCCGACGCCATGTTGACCTTGCCGGGGTTGGCCTTCGCGTAAGCCAGAAACTCGGCGACCGTCTTCGCCTCGACGCCCTTGCCGACCGTCATCACGTTCGGCACCCGGATGAACGACGCGACCGGCGCGACATCGCGCACGAAATTGAATTTCAGGTTGGCGTAGAGCGATGTGTTGATGAAGTTGGAGGGATTGACCAGCAGCACGGTGTAGCCGTCGGGCTCGGCACTGATCACGGTTTCCGCGCCGATGTTGCCGCCGGCGCCGGGCTTGTTCTCGATCACGAATTGCTGGCCCAGCCGCTCCGACAGCCGCGCGCCGATCAACCGCGCCAGGATATCGTTGGCGCCGCCCGGCGCGAAACCGACAACCCATCGCACCGGCCGCGTCGGATAATCCTGCGCCGAAGCGCCGCCGATCGACGCCATTGCGGAAATACCGATCGCGATCAGACCGATAAATGTGCGACGCAGAGCCATGCAAGTCTCCCCCCGGCGGACATTTTTGCATTGGTCCGCTCTTGTCGAATTGACAGCGGCCCGCGTCATCACGGGCAAAGCTCGGTCAGCCTACAGCGTCACCACGATCTTGCCGAGGTGCTTGTTGGCTTCCATGTGCTCGAACGCCTTGCCGATGTCCTCAAACCTGAACACCTTGTCGATCGGCAATTGCAGTTTTCGCAACTCCACCGCGCCCCAGATGTCTTTCCGGACCTCCTCAAAGATCTCGCGGACTTCTTCCATGGTGCGGGTGCGGAAGGTGACGCCGATATAATTGATGCGGCGCGCGGCGTGCAGGTCGAAGTTGAAATCGGCGTGGGTGCCGCCGAGCCGGCCGACATTGACGATGCGACCTTTTACCTTTGTGGCCTTGAGGTTCTGGCTGGCGACCGGGCCCGAAACCTGATCGACGATCAGGTCGACGCCTTCGCCATCTGGTCGCTTCCAGCACCTGATCGACCCAGCCGGGGTCGGACGAATCCACCGCCAGATCGGCGCCGAATTCCTTGAGCCGGCCGCGACGCGCGGCGTCGGTCGACGAGCCGACCACGAGCTTGGCGCCCTTGAGTTTTGCAATCTGCATCGCCATCAGGCCGACGCCGGAGCTGGCGCCCTGGATCATCACGGTTTGGCCCGGTTGCAAGGCGCCTGCGGTCACGACCGCATTGTGCATGGTGGCAAGCGCGACGGGGTAGGTGGCCGCGTCCTCGAAATTCATGTTCGAGGGCGTGCGGAACAGCCGGCCGTGATCGGCCAGGGTATATTCGGCAAAAGCAGAGCCGCCGGAGCCCATGATCTTGTCGCCGACCTTGACGCCCCTGGCGTCAGGCCCGAGTTCGGCGACTTCGCCGGCCCATTCCATCCCCAGCACGGTGCCGGCGCCGCCGGCGCTGCCATGGGCGTGGCCCTTGGTCATGCCGAGGTCGGCGCGGTTGAGCCCGCAGGCATGCACCTTGACCAGCACCTGCGTGCCTTTCGGCGCGGGCTTTGCGACGTCGATGATTTCAGCGCCGTTGGCGCCGTACACATAGGCTTTCATGGGCTCTTCTCTTTTGTTGGCGGCTTACAGGCCGCGTTGGTTCGCTATTCGGCGGCCTGCCGGCGACTGCCGGACATCATGCCTTCGAGCCGGCCTTGAATGATGGCTTCGGCGTCGCGCATGATGCGCGACACCAGTTCGGCGCAGGTCGGGATGTCGTGGATCAAGCCCTGCACCTGTCCGGCGGACCAGATGCCTTCATCGGCATCACCGGTCGCGTAGACCATCTTGCCGCGCGCGCCGGCCACGAGTTCGCGCACGTCCTCGAATTTCGCGCCCTCCTTTTCCATGGCGACGACCTTGGTCGAGATCGCGTTCTTGGCGACGCGCGACGTATTGCGCATGGTGCGGAAAATCAATTCGGTCTCGCGCTCGTCGTTGGCGACGATTTTTTCCTTCACCAATTGATGGATCGGGCTCTCCTTCGTGCACATGAAGCGCGTGCCCATGTTGATGCCTTCGGCGCCCAGCGCCAGGGCGGCGACCAGTCCGCGGCCATCGCCAAAGCCGCCCGAGGCGATCATCGGGATCTTGATCTTGTCGGCGGCGGCCGGAATCAGGATCAGGCCCGGTGTGTCGTCCTCGCCGGGATGGCCGGCGCATTCAAAGCCGTCGATCGAGAGCGCGTCGACGCCCATCCGCTCCGCCGACAGCCCGTGGCGGACGCTGGTGCATTTGTGGATGACCTTGATGCCGTGCTTGCGGAATTCGGTGACGTGTTCCTGCGGCTTGTTGCCGGCTGTTTCCACGATCTTGATGCCGCTCTCGATGATCGCCTGGCGATATTCCGCGTAGGGCGGCGGCTTGATGGAAGGAAGGATGGTGAGATTGACGCCGAACGGCTTGTCGGTCATGTCGCGGCAGCGCGCGATTTCCTTGGTGAGGTCTTCCGGGGTCGGCTGCGTCAGCGCGGTGATGAGGCCGAGGGCGCCGGCGTTGGCGACGGCAGCCACCAGCTCCGCGCGTCCGACCCATTGCATCCCGCCCTGGACGATCGGGTGCTCAACGCCAAACATCTCGGTAAACCGCGTTTTTATCATTCCTGACCCCTGACGTTTCCCCGGCGCGGGGTGAACCGCGCGTGTTTTCTGAGTTTTCGGAAGTCAGGATGCCGTCAGCCGCCGCAAAAGTCTACCGGCCGGGGCAGGGGGCGGGCCGCACCATCATGCAAAAGAGGGGCTTTTTTGTTCCACGGGACGGACAATTGCGCAGGGGCATGTCTTTTGCTTGCTTGCAGGGAAACAATCCCAAGAGGTTCGCATGCTGGGAATCCCGCGCCGCTACAGCCATTTTGTATTCGGATTCATTCAGTCTGGATTGACCTGCGCGATTGCGGCCGCGATCGCCAGTTTTCCGCTTGTGGCGTCGGGCAATTTCGTCGTGCACTGGCTGCAATCGTGGCTGTTTTCCTGGCTTCTGATGTTGCCGGTCGTGCTGTTTGCGGCGCCCGCCATCCGGCGCCTGGCTTACCTCGTGACCAGGGAGGAATAGCAGGCTCGTCTCGAAGGACCGAGCCTGCTTTTCTCCGGCGATTGAGCCGTTACTTCTTGCCGTCTTCGCCATGCCGTCTTTCGCCATGGCGTCGTGCTTCTTCATTCCGTCCTTGGACATCGCGTCGTCCTTTTTCATGCCGTCCTTGGACATCGTGTCCTTGGCCATGCTGTTGCTCATCCCGTCCTTGCCCATCTTGTCCTGCGCGTAGGCCGCAGGCGCGGAGGCAACGCCGACCGAGAGAGCGAGAGCGAAATCGAGAGCAAGGTGCGCAAATTCTTCGTCATGTTCAGTATCCTTTGTTTGTTTGTTAGCGGTTAGCCGCTATTTCGATTACGTTGATCGATCGGCCTTCGTTACGAACGGCGATCGAACGGCGTGAACAAATCGCTGTGATCAATCGCCGTCTTTGCCGGAACCATCGGCGTCTCCTCCTCTGTTCGATGGAAGTTTGAGTTGCGCGGTCAGCACCGCCGCCATCGCCAGCGCCGCGCCGACACCGGCGACGCAGGCGGTCCAGCCGAAACGGTCGAACAATTGTCCGAGCACGGCGCTGCCGACCATGCCGCCGAAGAAGTAGCAGGCGAGATAGGTCCCGCTGGCGACGCCGCGGTTGTCGTGCGCGGCCTGGCCGACAAAGCCGGTCGCGGACGGCCTGCGCGAAGAAAGTGCCGACGCCGACCAGCACCATGCCGGCCAGCACGTGCGGCAAGATGCGAGGACAGCATCAGGGGCAGGCCGATCGCGGCGACCGCGAGCGCGCCCCATATCACCGGCCGGGTGCCGAACCGTGCCACGGCCTTGCCGGCAAACAGCGTCGTGACGACGGAAGGCGCGAAGACGAAATAGACGAAGCCGAGATCCATCCGCCCGAGCGACAGCGGCGCGCGCACGAGAACGAAATTGACGAAGGTAAAGGTGCCGATGAAGGCGAACAGGATGCAGAAGCCGATCGCAAAGGCCGCGCGCAGCGACGGGTTGCGCCAATGGGCGATCATGGCCGCGAACGGCGATTGCGCCGCGGGCATCGCCTGCATCGGCTTGACGCTGCGGAATGGTGAAGTACACCAGCACCGCGCCGGCCAGATTGAGCAGCGCGAAGAAATAGAAATTCGACGCCAGCCCGAAGCGTGTCGACCACCGCGGCCGACATCAGCCGCCCGATCAGATTGCTGGCGACGTTGCCGGTGATATAGGCCGCAAACGCGCCGCCGGCGTCCATCGAGCTGCATTGTTCGCCGAGATAGGCCAGCGTCAGGCAAAGGCCGACGCCATGCAAAGCCCCTGCAGCACGCGAAGGATCGTGAAGACTGTGAGGTCGGGGGCGCTCGCGAGCAGCGTGGTGGGAACCGCGAGCAGGACCAGGCTCACGAGAATGCCGAGCCGGCGGTCGATATGCGGGCTGAGGAAGCCGACCATGAGGCCGGCGACCGCCATGCCCATGGTGCTGGCATTGACCGCAAAGCCCATCGCGGCCGGCGTCACGTTGTAATGCCGGGTCAGCGACGGCAGGATCGCCTGCGTCGCGAACAGGTCGACCACGGTGAGAAACGCCGTCAGGCCGATGATCAAGGGATCGCAGCACCACGCCCGGCGAGTGGCCGTGCATGTCCATCGCGTGCGTTTTCATCGGCGCGGATAGGTCGGTCATGGCGCGTCTCGCCGGTGGCGATCTGGAAAGGGGGATGTGACGCCTGGGCGTGTGGGGCAACACGGGGGATCCCAGGACGTCACATCGGCAACGGGCGCGGCAAGCGCGCGCGTCACATCCGGTTACATGTGGTGGTCGTGCGGATCCTTGCGGACGTCGCCGACATAGAGAATGACGGTCTCCTTGCCGAGGTTCTTCCACCAGTGCGAGGTGCCGGACACTTCCGGCCGGATCTCGCCGGCCTTGTGCACGATCGGCTCGGCGCAGTTGCTGGCGTATTCGACGATCTCGCCCTGCTGCACGAAGATCAGCGCCGGACGGTCGTCATGGCTGTGCCACGGCACGATGCCGCCGGGCTCGATCGTCAGCTTGCGGAAGCGCAGCTCGCGATCCTTGATATTGGCCGGCTGCTTCTCGAGATTGATCGAGCCGAGCGTGACGTCGGTGACGCCGACCGCCTTGTAGTCGACCTTCTCGCGGACATTGGCCTTCATCTTGCCGGCCGGGCATTCGCCGGCAACAGCCGCCGAAGCCGATCGCGACCGAGCCCGCGATGATGCCGGCAAGCGCGAGGCCCTGCCAGAGCGTGCGGGATGTGGGCTGGATTTGGACATGTCGTGATCTCCTCTGTTTTGCGCTTTGATTCGTTATGCCTTGGCCCCGGATGATCTGGCCGGCTACGTCATCACCTTCGGGGAAATCACCGGCGGAATGAAATGCCGGTTGGCTTTTGACTCCATAGCGCCGCGCTATGCGTGTCTATCCGCGCCGAGCATGTGCTTGATGTCGGAGGAAAACGTCGGATAGGCGTAGACGTTGTCGCGGATCTGCGCGGCCGTGAGGCCAAAGCGCATCGCGAGGCCGAACAGATTGACCAACTCCTGGCCGGCATGCCCGACGAAATGCGCGCCGAGGATGCGGTCGGTGGCCCGATCGACGATGATTTTCGACCATGCGACGGTCTCGGCATAGGTCTTTGCCGAGAACCAGTCGCGCATGTCGTTGGTATGAACGTCGATCGCAAATCCCTTTTGCCTGGCGGCGGCTTCGGTCAGGCCGACCGCGGCGAGCGCCGGCACGGTGTAGACCGACGTCGCCATGCTGGCGTAGTCGGGGCTGTATTTCGGGCCCTCCACGATATTGCGGCCGACGATGTCGCCCTCATAGGTCGCGATCGGCGAGAGCTGCGGCGAAGTCGGCACCGCGTCGCCGCAGACATGGACGAGCGGATTGGATGTCGAGCGCAGATGGCGATCCACCGCGACGCGGCCGTTGGCGTGCTCGACATTGCCGGCGGCAAGATCCAGCGTATCGACATTGGCGACACGGCCCGCGCCGTTGACGACGCGATCGGCTTCGAGCGCCTGCTCGGCGCCGTCATGGCTGAAGACCACGCGCAGGCGGCCGTTGGCGCGCTCGATCCGCTTGACGCTGACGGCGGTCTTGACGCTGATGCCGATGCGCTCGCTCTCGGCCTGCAGGCGCGCGACCGCGTCGGCATCCATCGCCGGCAACAATTGCGGCAGCGCTTCCAGAATGGTGACGTCGGTGCCGGCGCGCGCATAGACATGGCCGAATTCCAGCGAGATCACGCCGCCGCCGACGAAGATCACGGAAGCCGGCAGGTCGCGCTCGCTCAGCATCTCGTCCGAGGTGATCATGAGTTCCGCGCCCGGGATCGGCAGCGGCCGCGGCTTTGAGCCGGTCGCGATCACGATGTGCCTGGCTTCGAGTTCGCGGCTGCCGACGCGGATGAGATTGGGCCCGGCGAAAACGGCGCTGCCCTTGATGACCTCGACCTCGCGCCTGGCCATCGAGCGGGCGAGGTTGGCCGGAATGTCCTTGATGATCTCCTTCTCGCGGTCGATCAGGGCGGCCCAGTCGAGCCGGGGCTTGCCGACCGCGATGTGATGGACGGCCGCGCGCTCGATCTCATGCAGCGCGTGGCCGGCGGCGACCAGCACCTTCTTCGGCGTGCAGCCGCGGTTCGGACAGGTGCCGCCGAGCAGATCCTGCTCGATCATCGCCACCGACATGCCGGCGCGCCGGACCGGCCCGGTCACGCCGATGCCGGCATTGCCGCCGCCCAGGATGACCACATCGAATTGTTCTCTGCTCATCGAACGAACCCTTCTATTGGCAATGATCCGGATGCAATCAGGCCGCGCCAATGGCGCGGCCTGCCGGTCTACGCGCGCAAAGCTCGCGGTGTTACTTCGTCGTGATCGTCGAGGTGATCGAGCCACGACCTTGGTCGCCATCTCGAACTGCGCGACGCGATCGCCGATGTTGTGGCGCTTCGCGATCCATCCGAAATCGGTCCAGACCGCCCAGACGTCGCCATTGTCGTCCTGGGTCAGCAGCAGCCGCACCGGCCAGTCGAGGCCGGCATTGGGATTGGAGGTGATGAACTGGGTCCCGAGCGGCGGATTGCCGAACACCAGCAGCGTCGAGGGGCGCAGCTTGATGCCGGCGTCGGCCGCGAGCTTCGACTGGTCGATCTCCGAGAAGAACTTGATGCCCTTGCCGGCGATATCGGCCTTGATGCGGGTGATGGCTTCCGCCATCGGCACCGCGCTCTTGACGCGGACGATGCCGTCGTCGCTGTCGGCCCGCGCCGCGGAGGCGATGGCAACCACGAGAAACAGCATCAGCAGCGACATGCCGAAATTCGCAAAACGGGTGGTCAAACGACGTGTCATGGAACGTCTCCTGTTGATGGCGCCAATGCCGTCTGCATGGCTTCCGGCACAGGATGACCGTCCGGCTCGGCAAGATGAAATGCGAACTCGCTCTCAACTCGATAGCAGCCGGGCTATCGGCGGCGCGATACGCGGCGGCTATCGAACCGATTGGGCAACGGCATTTCAAACGCGGGGCAATCCGGCCTCAGATGGGCAGCGTCCGATCGGACCGCCCCTTGCGGGCGGCCCGGCCGGAAAATAGTATCGACCGAATGCCGGAGCAAGACATGTCGCTATCGCCAGCCAATGCCGAACGTCTCAAGCAGGCCTTTCAGCAATGCCGCGACATGGAAGGCACGCTGAGCGAACAGCTCGAGGCCTATGCCGCCGCGGGACGCGAGTTCTTTCCGGCCTATGGCGAAGCGGTCGACCGGCTGGTCGCGCGTCTCCATGAGAATGGCGGCGGCGAGAATGCGCCGCGGCCGGGCGAGCCGATGCCGCCGTTCCTGTTGCCGGACGAGACCGGCCGGCTGATCAGCCTTCCGTCGCTGCTCGACCAGGGACCGGTCGCGGTGATGTTCTATCGCGGCCACTGGTGCCCGTATTGCCGGCTCAACGTGCGGGCGGTGATCCAGGCGCAGGACCGACATCAAGGCATTGGGCGCGCAGACCGTCGCGATCATGCCGGAGACGCAGCAATTCACCGAGAAGTTCAAGGCCGACGCCAACGCGCCGTTCCCGGTGCTGACCGATCTCGACAATGGCTATGCGCTGTCGCTCAATCTGGCGATCTGGCTCGGCACCGAAATCCAGCGGCTGCTGTCCTATCAGGACCTGTCGGATTTCCACGGCAATGACGGCTGGGTGCTGCCGATCCCCGCGACCTTCGTGGTCGGCCGCGACGGACTGGTGAAAGCCCGCTTCGTCGATCCCGATTTCCGCAAGCGCATGGAGATCGACGACCTGATCGCCGCGCTGCGGAGCGCCAGCGAGAAGATAAGCGCGCTGGCGCTTCAGCGAAACATGCCAATCAACCGTCATTTCAGCGACCTTGCCGCCGTCCTCGCCGGTGAGATCGACGCCGAACCTGGAACATCGCTTTTCCCTCAGCCTTGACCGCGGCTACCAGCTCGTCCGCGTTGCCGCCGACGCTCGGCTTCGGCGCGGACGGCGCCCTTCGCGACCGCGAGGTATCGATCGCCGCATTCGCTGCACCGGTCTGATCTCCAGCAGGATCGGCGCAAAAGCTCCCGCCATCGCCGCGCCCGACGCGCTTCGCCGAGCGCAACAGCGCCGCGCATGCTGGTCCGATTGTTGAGGCCTTCGCGAACGCAGTGCGCTACCGCGCGCCTTTTCAATCCTCTCGATTTCGACTCCGCATGCCGCGAACGGACCGTTTGCCCAGCTGCTTTCGGATCAGATCATAGTCATTCCGGGGACCACCTTGAACAGGATCGGAAATCAGCGCGCGCATCCGTCGGATCCTTCAAACGCTCGCGCCCTTGTCGATGAATTGCTGCCAGTCCGCGCCGCGCAGCATCCGCATCACGGCGGACGCCACGGCGGTGCGCTCGCGCCCGGCGACGCCGTAGAGGTGCACGGTGCGGCGCGCGTCCAGCCCCTCGACCGGCGGCGCGCTTCAGCGTGGCCGGGAGCGAGGCGGTGTGGGGAACCACGGCGATGCCGATATCGGCTTCCAGCAGCTCGATCAGGTCGCGCTCCGAGGAGATCTCGTGGCTGCGATCGACCGTCGACGCCATGCTCGCGGAGCGATCGGCTCAGCCGATCGGAATGTTCGCAGTAATTTCGCGACAGCCATTGCTCGGCCCGCAGATCGTCGAAGCCGATCGTGTCGCGTCTCCGCCAGCGGATGCCGCCGGTTGACGACGAGATCGAAATCCTCGGTGAACAGCGGCCAGGTGTCGAGCCGGTCCCAGTCGCTCGCCGAGTTCGGCAGCGATGCCGAGTTCGGCTTCGCCCTTCTTCAGATATTCGCCGACCTCGTCGGGCGTTGCCGCGCAGGAAGCGGAATTCGAGCCGGTTGAACTGCCGCTTGATCTGGTCGAGATACGGAATCAGGATCGACAGGTCGACCGAATGGCTGAGCGCGATCCGCAGCGCGCCGACTTCGCCGCTCTTGAAGGAGGACGCCAGCATGCGCGCGCCGCTGGCGGCGTCGTAGCATTGCTGCAGCAGCGGGTGCATCCGCATGGCCGAGTTCGGTCAATTGCGCCGCCGGCCGCTCGCGCCGGAACAGGTCGCCGCCCATTTCGGCCTCGAGCTGCTTGATCGCCCGCGTCAGCGACGGCTGGGTGACGTTGCACTCGTCGGCGGCGCGCGTGAAATTCAGCGTCCGCGTGACGGCGAGGAAGTATCGTACCTGATGCATTTCCATGATCGTGCTGCCCCGATCTCTCGCTGGCAGCAGACTAGCCGATCGACGCGCGCAATGACACCCAAACCGCAATAGCGGCAGCCTATGGTTTCGGAAGCCAAAGGGCATTTCAAAACCGCGCGCCTGTCCTGCACATTCCGGCCGAGAACGCCGCAATCGCAGGAAAAGGGTCTGGTCATGAATATTCAGGTGAAGGCGCAGGATGCCAAGGCGGCCAGGCCGCTCGCCGGCAAGGTCTCGCTGGTCACGGGCTCGACCAGCGGCATCGGGCTCGGGATCGCCCGCGCGCTGGCAGAGGCCGGATCGGCGGTGGTGCTGAACGGTCTTGGGGTCGCCTCCGAGATCGCCAGGGACCAGAGACCAGATCGCAGCCGATTTCGGCGTCAAGGTCAGCTATTCCGCCGCCGACATGACCAAGCCGGAGGCGATCGCCGAGATGATCGCCGCGACCATTGCCGGACACGGCCGGCTCGACGTGCTCGTCAACAATGCCGGCATTCAATATGTCGCGCCGCTCGACCAGTTTCCGGTCGAGAAATGGGACGCGATCCTGTCGATCAATCTGTCATCCGCGTTTCACACCACGCGGCTGGCATTGCCGGCGATGCGCCAGAACAAGTTTGGACGGATCATCAACATCGCCTCCGCCCATGGGCTGGTCGGCTCGCCCTTCAAGGCGGCCTATGTCGCCGCCAAGCACGGCATCGTCGGCCTGACCAAGGTCGCGGCGCTGGAGACGGCCGAAGAAGGCATCACCTGCAACGCGATCTGTCCGGGCTATGTCTACACGCCGCTGGTCGAGGCGCAGATCGACGGCCAGGCCAAGGCGCACGGCATTTCCCGCGAGACAGGTCATCCATGACGTGCTGCTGGCGCAGCAACCCAACAAGCGTTTTGCCACGGTCGAGGAATTGGGCGCGCTGACCGTCTTTCTCGCCAGCGATGCGGCGGCGTCGATCACCGGGATCGCGCTGCCGGTCGATGGCGGCTGGACCGCGCACTGAAGCGTGAACGTAACAAAATCGGACCGCGCGCGAACATCGAAGCGCGCGGCGGATATCAAGGGAGCGTGACATGAACGACGTCCAGGACAATTGTTCGACGCTGAAGGCGCTCGCCAAATCCGAGCCGGGCCAGATCGTGCTGGTGCTGCAGGGCGGCGGCGCGCTCGGCTCCTATCAGGCCGGCGTCTATCAGGCGCTGCACGAAGCCGGCATCGAGCCGGACTGGATCATCGGCACCTCGATCGGCGCCATCAATGCCAGCCTGATCGCGGGCAACTCGCCGCAGAACCGGCTGTCGCGGCTGCGCGAATTCTGGAAGAAGATGGAGCAGAATCCGGTCTGGAGTTTTCGCGACATCTTTCCGGGCTTCAACGAAAAGCTGTCCTATTGGTCGACCGTGACCAACGGCATTCCCGGTTTCTTCCGGCCGAACCCGCTGGCGCATGCCGGCGACAGCTATCCGCTCGGCGCCGATCAGGCCGGCTACTATTCGACCTCGCCGCTGGAGCGTACGCTGACGGAACTCGTCGACTTCAATCTGGTCAATCAGTGCAAGCCGCGGCTGACGGTCGGCGCCGCCCATGTCCGCACCAGCCAGATGCGCTATTTCGACAGCCGCGACGGCGAGCTCGGCGTCAAGCACATCATGGCGTCGGGCGCGCTGCCGCCGGCATTCCCGGCCATTCGTATCGACGGTGAATTGTATTGGGACGGCGGCATTCTATCGAACACGCCGACGGAAGCGGTGTTCGACGACAATCCGCGCAAGAACTCGCTGATCTTCGCCGTGCATCTCTGGAATCCGTCCGGCGCCGAGCCGACCACGATGGCGGAGGTGCTCAACCGCCACAAGGACGTGCAGTATTCCAGCCGGATCGCCAGCCACATCGCGCGCCAGCAGCAGGCGCATCGGCTGCGCCACGTCATCAACCAGCTCGCCGCGCGCTTGCCGGAATCCGAACGCAACAGCGAGGCGGTGAGGGAGCTTGCGAGCTACGGCTGCCCGACGCGGATGCATGTGGTGCGGCTGCTCGCGCCGCAACTCACCCGCGAGGACCACACCAAGGACATCGACTTCAGCCCGTCCGGCATCATGCAGCGCTGGGACGCCGGCTATCGCCACACCAAGGCGGTGCTCGAACGCAAGCCCTGGATTGGCGAGTTCGATCCGCTCTCGGGCGTCGTTCTGCATGAGCAGATGGAATTGATGCCGGAGGCGGCGGAGTGACGGAGGAGAAGGAGACTGCGACGGAAGTCAGTGCTGGCGGGCAACCTCGCGAATTTGTGAAGCGCGCCCTCCATGAAACGCCACCTGCCGCGTAACAATGCAGCGACTTTCCCGAAGCTGTAATTGGCATCGTGCCACGCCCAAGGCCCAAGGTCCTTGGGCTGAGGAAATAGTTCTTTGTTTCAAGATGATAGCTCTGCACCAAAACATGATTTTTGATGGAGGAATGTCATGGAAGTCAACGAAGACCGCCTCAATTCATTCATGGGAAAGATGCTCGGAGACGTAGGGGCCGCGATGAACGCGTCCCTTATGCTGCTGGGCGATAAACTCGGGCTTTACAAGGCGCTGGCTCAGAACGGGCCGATGGATCCCGCTACCTTGGCCAGGACGACCGGCACCACCGAACGATACATCCGCGAATGGCTGTCGGCGCAGGCCGCCTCCGGTTACGTCGAATATGACAAGCGCATCGGGCAAATTCTCGATGCTGCCCGAACAGGTCATGGCGCTCGCCGACGAGGATAGCCCGGTATTCCTGGGCGCCGTCGGAAGCCTGGTGTCAGCCACCTTCCTGGATGAGCCGAAGATCTCCGAAGCGTTCAAGACCGGCAAGGGCGTCGGCTGGAACAAGCGCAGCGAATGCCTGTTCTGCGGGACGGCGCGTTTCTTCCGCACCAGCTACAAGCACCATCTGGTCCAGCAATGGCTGCCAGCGCTTGACGGGGTCGTCGACCGGCTTACGCGAGGCGCCAAGGTGGCGGACGTCGGCTGCGGTCACGGCGTATCGACCCGTTTGATGGCGACAGCTTTCCCCAACTCCACCTTCTATGGCTTCGACTACCACGATGGCTCGATCCAGTCGGCCCGTGATCTCACCAGAGAAGCCGGATTGTCGGATCGCGTCCACTTCGATGTGCATTCCGCCAAGACATTCCCTGCGAACGGATACGACCTGGTGTGCTTCTTTGATTGCTTGCACGATATGGGTGATCCCGTCGGCGCCCTGAAGCATACACGGTCGACACTGGCCGACGACGGCACCTGCATGCTGGTCGAGCCGTTCGCCAACGATCGATTGGAGGATAACTTCAATCCGGTCGGACGCGTTTACTATGCCGCCTCCACCATGGTTTGCACGCCCGCGTCGCTGGATCAGGAGGTTGGCCTGGCTCTCGGCGCCCAGGCCGGCGAAGCAAGGCTGCGGGACGTGGCACGGCAAGGCGGCTTCACGCGCTTCCGGCGCGCCGCAGAGACTCCGTTCAATCTGATACTGGAAGCCCGCCCATGAGGCTGGGACTTTGAAAATTGCTTGGTAGTCTGCCACTCGGCGACGGTGCCACCAACGGCGGCACCCAATCGCCTTTGAATTGACGGCCTACGTTGCGCGGTAACGCCGGAGTATCATTCCGGGTGCAAGGTTGCGTCTTTAGAAGCAAAGGATCGCAAAATGAGAAAGGCATACCAAGCAATTATTGTCGGAGCACGCTGCGCCGGGTCCCCCATGGCGATGCTTTTGGCCCGCAAGGGCTATCGCGTTCTGATGGTCGACCGCGCAAACTTTCCGAGTGACACGCTGTCCACTCACGTGGTGCAGCCGCTTGGCGTGGCCGCGTTATCGAGGTGGGGGCTGCTCGATCGCCTTGTAGAAACGGGGGTCCCTCCGATCGACACATATGCTTTCGACTTTGGTCCGTTCACCATTACCGGCGCGCCCGGCACCGAGAGTGCGCCCGTCGCTTACTGCCCGCGCCGAACGGTCCTCGACAAACTGCTCGTGGATGCTGCAGCAGAAGCCGGCGTCGAGATTAGGGAGGACTTCACGGTCGAAGAACTCCTGATGGATGATGGACGCGTTGTTGGGATCAAGGGTCGTGCAAAGAGCGGTGTTGCGGTTAGCGAACGCGCCGACATCGTTGTCGGTGCGGACGGCCGGAACTCCCTCGTTGCGGAAGCTGTTCGGGCTGAGAAATACAACGAACGGCCACCGCTTCTGGCGCCTTACTACGCTTACTGGAGCGGACTTCCGATGAACGGCCGATTTGAAACTTACATCCGTCCCAACCGCGGGTTCGCGGCGGCGCAGACCCACGACGGTTTGACGATGATAGTCGGTGGATGGCCGTATTCAGAGTTTGCGACAAACAAGAAAGACGTTGAGGGTAACTATCTTAAGCTGTTCGAGCTCGCGCCCAGCTTTGCCGACCGCCTACGCGGGGCAAGGCTCGAGGGACGGTTGGCCGGTGCGCCTACGCCCAACTTCTTCCGCAAGCCTTACGGTCCGGGTTGGGCTCTTGTCGGCGACGCGGGCTACATTAAAGGACCCAATTACGGCACAAGGCATCAACGATGCCTTCCGCGATGCCGAGCGCTGCGCGGTCGCATTGGACGAAGGTCTCTCCGGAGCCCGTTCGCTCGACGATGCGATGAGCGATTACCAGCGCGATCGCGATGCTAGAGTGTTGCCGATGTACGAATTCACGTGTCAGCTTGCGACGCTAGAGCCTCCACCACCCGATATGCAGCAGCTATTCGGCGCGATCCATGGCAATCAGAAGGCGATGGACGGCTTCGCGCAGATGAATGCTGGCACCGTCTCGCCAGCAGAATTCTTCTCGCCCGAGAACGTCGGCGCGATTATGGCCGCGGCGTAGGTCGTTCCGCCGCCGGGTGTTGGTGCCGGACCAGGTTCGGAAAAGGTTCTGCGGTATCGGTCCATGACCGTTCTCGGCATTTTCGGTCATTGACGGATTAGGGACCGTCGAATGTGCCGGATGAGCTTGCTTTTGGCGAGGCGCTGAACCGTGGCGACACAATGCGGCGGTGCGACATTGTCAGGCTACTCGGCGCGCGGCGGAGAGGCCTTTACGCCCTGTGCGCAAGCTTGGGCTAAAGCCTTTCGATCTGATAGGCTGCTTTGCGAACCAACCGGAGAGATAGACGTGCCCGAACCAGAGCGCAGGCTCGCAGCGGTGGTCGCCGCTGACATGGTCGGTTACAGTCGGCTGATGGAGGTCGACGAGACGGGGACGCTTGCGCGTCTCAAGACCCATCGTATTGAGCTCATCGATCCGGTCATCGAGAAAAACCATGGCCGTATGATTAAGACCACCGGTGACGGTATGCTGGTCGAGTTCCACAGCGTAACCAATGCGGTGCTGTGTGCTGCCGAAATTCAGCGTCGGATGGCGCGACGCAACATGGACGTCTCGCCGGCGCGGTGGATGCAGTTCCGCATCGGCATCAATCTGGGTGACGTGATCGTTGAGGAAAACGACATCTTTGGCGACGGCGTTAACGTGGCGGCTCGCCTCGAAATGCTCGCCGATCCCGGCGGCATCTGTGTCTCGGGCGCGGTGCGTGATCAGGTCGGTAACCGTCTGGACGACATCGCGTTCGAGGATCTCGGTGACCAGATCGTCAAGAATATCGCCCGACCGATTCGCGTCTTTCGGGTCCGGTTTGAGTCGGACGCAACCGGTGCGCCAGAGGGTGCGAAGGACTCTGCCGTGGCGACAACGAGCGCCAGGAAGCCGTCTATCGCCGTGCTGCCCTTGGTCAACATGAGCGGCGATCCAGAGCAAGAGTTCTTCGCGGACGGCCTCACCGAGGACATCATTACGGAGCTTTCACGCTTCCGCGATCTACTCGTCATCTCTCGCAACTCGACCTTTGTGCACAAGGGCAAGGCGGTGAAGGTACAGGAGATCGCGCGCGAATTCGGAGTCGAATACGTCCTCGAGGGAAGCGTGCGGAAGGCAGGTGATCGTATCCGCGTCACCGTTCAGCTGATCGACGCAGAAACCGACCGGCACGTCTGGGCCGAACGCTATGATCGCGAGCTTGAGGACATCTTCGCTATCCAGGACGAGATGACGCGCGCGATCGTCGCGACGCTTCCCGGTCGCATCGAGGCCGCCACGCACGACCGTGCAAAGCGCAAGCCGACCGACAACATGGCAGCTTATGAGTGCGTACTGACTGCCAAGGTGCTGCACCATCGATCAATCAAGGAGGACAACGCCGAGGCTCAGCGCCTGCTCGAGCGCGCCATCGGTCTCGACCCTAACTATGCTCACGCTCATGCTTGGAAGGGATGTGTGCTGGGTCAGGCTTGGACTTATGACTGGTGCGCGGAACGGGACGCCACCTTCCAGCAAGTAGCAGCGGAGCTGGAGATCGCATTAGCGCTCGATGACAATGATAGTGACGTGCACCGGATCCTTGCCGCACTGAACCTGAACCGTGACGACCATGACAAGGCTGCGTACCATCAGGAACGGGCACTCGCGCTTAACCCCAACTACGACCTTGTCGTGGTGCAGCAGGGCGAGCTTCTGACTTGGCTTGGGCGGCCCGAGGAGGGCATCGACTGGATCAAGAAGGCGATGCGTCTTAACCCGTACCACCCAGAGCGCTTCTGGAGCCACCTCGGGCGCGCCTGCTACGGCGCCGAAAAATACGCCGAAGCCGTCGAGGCCTTTTCGCGGATCACGCGACCTGACCACACGCATCATGCCTTCCTCGCTGCTACGTTCGCCCAGATGGGAAATTCGGTCGCCGCCGCCGCGCACGCGGCGGAGGTCCTGAAGCGCGATCCGAAATTCTCGGTCGCCGTCTACCTTGCCACGCAGCACTACAAGCAAGAAGCCGACCGCATCCGCCACGAGACTGGCCTCCGCGCGGCAGGTCTGCCGGTCTGACTCGCCGAAGCGGGGAGCGCTGGGAGTGGAAACAAATCACCGGCGGAGCTTCGCTGAAAGACTCTGCATTCCGGCCGTTGGTTGACGCGGGTTTCCTGCGCATTCGATTCCGCGACGCGGCTTACTGCCGGAATTCGGTGTGCAACTCGCCGATCCCGTCGATCGCGACCGTGACGGTGTTGACCGGCTCCTTCATCACGCCGACGCCGACCGAGGTGCCGCAGCAGATCAGGTCGCCCGGCAGCAGCGTCATGTCGTGCGAGATCCGGCTGACGAGCTCCTGGGCGCTGAAGATCATATCGGAAATCGGATAGTTCTGGCGCTCGACGCCGTTGAGAATGGTTCGGACCACCAGCTTTGCGGGCTCGATCGCGGTGTTGATGACGGGCCCAAACGGGCAGAAGTCGTCATAGCCCTTGGCGCGCGCCCATTGCGCGAAGGTGGTGTCCTTGCCGATGATGTCGGCGGCGGTGATGTCGTTGACGCAGGTGTAGCCGAAGATGAAGTCATCGACCCGGTCGACCGGCACCGCGCGGCAAAAGCGGCCGATGACGATGCCGAGTTCGCCTTCGTAAACCACCTTGCCGTCATATGATCCGGGTTGCCGGACGACGGCGTTCGGTGCGGCCGATGTCGTCGGCGCCTTCAGGAGATAAAGCGGATCGTCGGGCTCTTTGACGTTCAATTTCGCGGCAAGCGCGTGAAAATTATTCCACAGCGCGATGATCTTTGACGGCTTTGAAGGCGCCAGCAGTTCGACGTCGGACAAAGCGAGCCGTCGGCCGCTTGGCTTGCAATCGCCGAACATGTCGCCGTCGTGCACGTCGATTTCGGATTTTGCCACCGTGCCAAAGCCGATGGCATCGTGATGGCGAAAGCGAACCCAATGGCTCATGATAAATCCCCCGGGAGTTACAGAGTGGCGCAGGCGATGCAGCAGCGCGTTCACGCAAAGGCGGGGGATTTTTCCTCGACCGGCGGCGGGTCGGTGTACAGCCCGGCGATCTTGCCGCGCTGGGAAACCAGCGCCAGCACCGCGTCGAGCGCCGGGGTCGGTATGTCCGTCAGCCGTCCCATTTCCTGAACCACGGTGACCAGTGGGTCGATCTCCATCGGGCGTCCGCGTTCGAGATCCTGCAGCATCGAGGTTTTGTGAGCGCCGACCTTGCGCGCGCCCTCGATCCGCCGCTCGACATCGACGCGGAACTGGATGCCGAAGGTTTCGGCGATGGCCTGGGTCTCCAGCATGATCGCCTTTGACAGCGCGCGCGTCGCCGGATCCGAGCAGATCACGTCGAGGGTGGCGTGGGTCAGCGCACTGATCGGATTGAGACAGACATTGCCCCACAGCTTGAGCCAGATCTCGTCGCGGATGCGGTCCAGTATCGGCGCTTGCATGCCGGCCTCGACGAACAAGGCTGAAAGCCGGGTCACGTCCGCACTGGTCTCGCCCGAGGGCTCGCCGAGCGGAAAGCGGTCGCCATAGACGTGGCGGATCACGCCGGGCGCTTCGATCTCGGTCGCGGGATAGACGATGCATCCGATCGCGCGCTGCGGCGTCAGTTCGCGCCATTGCCGCCCGCCGGGATCGATGCTCTCCAGCGTCGCGCCCTCGCAGCGGCCGCCATGCTTGTAGAAATACCAATAGGGAATGCCGTTGACCGCGGTGACGATGCGGGTGTCGGGACCGAGCAAAGGTTGCATCGCCTCGATCACGCCGGTGATGGAATGAGCCTTCAGGCAGATGATGACGAAATCCTGCGGCCCGAGCTCGGCGGGATTGTCGGTGCAACGCGGCCGCACCACACGCTCCTCATCGCCGATCAGGAGCTTGAGCCCGTTCTGCCGCATGGCGGCCAGATGCGCGCCGCGCGCGACCAGGCTGACATCGGCGCCGGCGCGCGACCAATTGCACCCCGAGATATCCGCCGATCGCGCCGGCGCCGTAGATACATATTTTCATTGGGGTATCCCGAACGCGGTTGGCCAAAAATTTGAGCGCAGATCGCCTGCCGGCGTTGATGAAGCTTCAAAGCCGGTTGATCGCGATGGAGGGAGAGTTGGTCAGGCGGCCGAGGAATGTCCCGCTGATGTCGCCTCGTCGTCAAAAGCGGTCGAGATATCGCGAATGCTGATCACGCCGATCAGGCTGTAGTTCTCGATCACGGGCAGGTGGCGAATGTGGTTCTTGTTCATGAGATGACGAACGTGCTCGAGCGTATCGGTCGAAACGCAGGACACCAGCTGCTGCACTGAAATCAACTGCGAGACCTTCAGATTGACGCCGGCCGCACCGTGCTCGGCAATGGCGCGAACCACATCGCGTTCGGTGAACATGCCGACGGCGGTGTTGCCTTCGGTGCGGACCACGTCCTTGACCACCAGCGCGCTGATATTGCTGGCGCGCATCAATTGAGCGGCGATGGCGACGGTCTCGTTCATTCGCACCGTTGCAACGCGCGACGTTTTTTTGCGCAGGATGTCTCCAACTTGCATCGCAACCTCCTCCAAGTTAGCTGCAGCTCTTGAGGGCAAAATTGGTATACATTATGCCAATTGTCAATCCGGAATTTTCGTCGCCATTCCTCTGCCAATATCACAGAAAGCGGCAGTAATACTGACGTTCTTGACCGTCGCGCGGCGAATGGCCTTGATGCGACCCGACCGGCAAGCGGGTGCCGACAGGGCGCCATTATACCAGCGTGGGCCGGGCCAGGCGCTTGCGCCAACAGGCCTCGACACAAAAAAGCGCGCCCATCCCCTGAGGGACGAGCGCGCTTCCGTTAGAGCAGATGCAGTCGCGTTGCTCAGGCGACCGCTGTTTTTCCACGCAAGCGGGTCAGGCCTTCCTGGATCACGGACCAGAACAGCGCGATCAATCCGAGCACCATGATCGAACTCACCAGCGTGTTGGAGAAGAAGATGCCGAGCGAGCCCTGCGATCCCAGCAGCGACTGCCGGAAGGCTTCTTCCGCCTTGTCGCCGAGCACGATCGCCAGCACCAGCGGGGCCAGCGGGTAATTGCACTTCTTCAGCAAATAGCCGACCACGCCGAACACCAGCATCAGCATCACGTCGAAGGTGCTCGAGTGAACCGAATAGGCGCCGATCGCGCACAGCACCAGAATCAGCGGCGCGATGATGCTGAACGGGACCCGCAGGATCGCCGCGAAGATCGGCACGCAGGTCAGCACCACGATCAGGCCGACGAGATTGCCGAGATACATCGAGGCGATCAGGCCCCAGACGAATTCCTTCTGCTCGACGAACAACATCGGGCCGGGCTGCAGGCCCCAGATCAAGAGGCCGCCGAGCAGAACCGCCGCGGTCGGAGAGCCGGGCACGCCGAGCGAAAGCATCGGCAACAGTGCCGCGGTGCCGGCGGCATGCGCCGCGGTCTCCGGCGCGATCACGCCTTCGATCTCGCCCTTGCCGAAATTGTTGCCGTTCTTCGAGACCCGCTTGGCGATGCCGTAGCTCATGAATGACGCCGGCGTCGCACCTGCCGGCGTAATGCCCATCCAGCAGCCGATGAAGCAGGAGCGCAGCATGGTCATCCAGTATTTGGGCAATCCCTTCCAGGTCTGCAGCACGACCTTCAGGTCGATTTTGGCCTTGCCGCCGCGGAAGGCCAGGCCTTCTTCCATCGTCAGCAGGATCTCGCCGATGCCGAACAGGCCGATGACGGCGATCAGGAAGTCGAAGCCGTTGAGCAGTTCGGTGGCCCCGAAGGTCAGCCGCAATTGCCCGGTGATCGAATTCGAGACCGACGGCGGCAAGCGCAAAGCCGATCATCATCGCCGCAATGGTTTTGAAAGGTGGCTCCTTGCTCAAGCCGACGAAACTGCAAAACGCCAGGAAGTACACCGCGAATTTTTCCGCTGGACCGAATTGCAGCGCGAAGCTTGCGACCAGCGGCGCGACCAGGGTGATCATGATGACGGCGAACAGCGCGCCGACGAACGAGGAGGTGAAGGCGGCGGTCAGGGCTTCGCCGGCCTTGCCCTGCTGCGCCATCGGATAGCCGTCGAATGTCGTGGCCACCGACCATGGTTCGCCGGGTATGTTGAACAGAATCGAGGTGATCGCGCCGCCGAACAACGCGCCCCAATAGATGCAGGACAGCATGATGATGGCCGAGGTCGGCGGCATGCTGAAGGTCAGCGGCAGAAGGATCGCGACGCCGTTGGCACCGCCCAGCCCCGGAAGCACGCCGATGATGACGCCGAGCACAATGCCGACCACCATCACCATGATGTTGAAGGGCTGCAGGGCTACGGCAAAACCCTGAAATAGATTGGCGATTTCTTCCATCTTGGTAAGTCCTGAAAGAGTGTGACGACTGCGGCGAGGCTGAAGAGGCTACAGACCGAGCCATTCCTCGATGGGGCCTTTGGGAAGCGGCACCAAAAACCATCGTTCGAAAATGAAGTAGGTGACGATCGGCATGCCGAACGCGACGCCGAGCACGACCAGCCAGCTGTATTTGCCGAGCCATCGCATGAAGTAGCCGATGAAGATGATCGAGGCGAGGTACAGGCCGGTGAACGGCATCGAACCGACATAGATCGCGGTCGGAATGACGACGCTCATGACCTGGCGAAGCTGGCCCCATTCGGCGAACAGTCCGTCGCCTTCGTCGCGCCACGCGTTCCAGAGATTGACGACGCTGGAGGCGATAATGAAGATTCCGATATAGAACGGAAAGAATCCGGCGCGCGGCCCTTCGGCGCCCCAGTTGATTCCGGCCTTCACGCTGCCGATGATCACGATCACCCCGAACAGGGCGATCAGCAGCGTGACGCCCATTTCCACGGCCTTGTGCGTCGGGCCGGCATTGTGTGAGCTATTGGTAGCCATGGAGCCTCTCCTGCGGAATCGAATCCTGTGGATTCGAAACCGCCTTTACGTTGCGCAGTCGATCGATGACCTTCGATCAGTTTCCGGTGTTGAGGAAACCGGCCTCTTTCATCAGGACTTCGTGGCGCTTTTCCTCGACGTCGACCCACTTGGCGTAGTCGGCCCCGGTCAGGAACGTGGTGTTGAAAGCACCGCTCTTCATGAAGTCCTGCCATTCCGGAGTGGCACGCACTTTCTTGAACAGCTCGATGTAATACTCGACCTGATCCTTGGTCGCCTTGGGACCCATGAAGATGCCGCGCAGCATCAGGTATTCGGCATCGAGGCCCTGCGACTTGCAGGTCGGAATGTCCTTCCAGGCCTTGCCGTCGGCGATGACTTCGTCATAGGCCATCTGCTTGGCGTCGAACACGCAGAGCGGACGGAGCTTGCCGCCGCGCCATTGCGCCACGGCCTCGATCGGGTTGTTGACGGTTGAATCGACGTGGTTGCCGACCAGCTGCACGGCGACTTCTCCGCCGCCCTTGTAGGGGATGTAGGTGAACTTCGTGCTGGTTGCCTTCTCGACGGCGACCGTGATGATCTGGTCTTCCTGCTTCGATCCGGTGCCGCCCATCTTGATGCTGCCGGACGGCGCCTGCTTCACCGCGTCGACGTAATCCTTGACGGTCTTGTAGGGCTTCTCGGCATTGACCCAGAGCACGAATTCGTCGAGCGCCAGCATGGCGACCGGCGTAATATCCTTCCAGTTGAAGGGAATCCCGGTCGCCAGCGGCGTGGTGAACAGGTTCGACAGCGTGATGATGATCTTGTGCGGGTTGTTCGTCGATCCCTTGAGGTCGAGAAAGCCTTCGCCTCCGGCGCCGCCGGACTTGTTGATCACCACCATCGGCTGCTTCATCAGATTATGCTTGGTGACGATGCCCTGGATCGTGCGGGCCATCTGATCGGCGCCGCCGCCGGTGCCGGCGGGGACGATAAATTCAACCGGACGAACCGGCTCCCAGGCTGCAGCAGCCGGCACAGTGCCGGCGCAGAATGCAGCGGCCGCAGCCAGCGCAACATGCAAAACAGAGTGCTTCATCTTTGTCTCTCCCGTTAAATTTGAACACGCCGGTCTTGGCCGGCTTTTGTTGGCAACTCGCGCCCGATTGAGCGTCGCTTCGTTCGCTTGCTTCGATCACCCTTTAACGTCGCAACCACCGCTCTGCGACGCCTGCATATCAGAACTGTAGGAGGGACCGTCTGCCGCGGCATCCACTCCTTTCGGATCATTCCCACACTACAACCGGAGGCTGCGTGAGGGAACGAAACGTCGCTTGACGCTTTTGATCGCGCCGTTGCCGATCCTACGCCTGCGTATCCCGCAGGTCGCATATGCAGTTTGGTATGCGATATGCCAGAGTGCAAACGATTAGTGCGTGAGATCGCCGATCAGGCCAATTTGTCGCAGGGTAGGTTAACGCCGAACATCCGTCAAAAAAAATGGCCCCGAGATTGGGGCCATAGTTTGGGAGGAACCGGTCAGGCAGGAGCGGCTATGCGGCGCGCCTGCAAAGCATTGGAATTACAAGGCTTAGAGCCCGAAATGGGGGAGGTCGCCATTGCGCACGGCAATGCGGGCGCCGGCCAACAGCAGGCGGTCGATGGAAGCCACCAGGCGGGCGAACAGGCTGGGAGAGGTTAACAAGTGAGCGGAGGTCGTATCGGACATTCTGGTCCCCAGTGGGAGGGCTGCGGTGAGCCCGTTATCTGATCTGGGGAGAGATTACGTATACCAGATGCCAGAAACAACAGGCTTGTTTGCATGGCAGCATTTCTGCCTTTGCAGCGCAGCATGAGTGAGAACCCGCTGCCCGATAGCAGAAAGGCCGCCGGAATTACCGGCGGCCTTGCAACAGGGAACCTGAGGCTGTGCGTTATTCGGCGGCGACTTTTCGCGGCGGATCGAGCGCGCCGGAATCGTGGATTTCCGCGACCTGGTGATCGCTGAAGCCGAGCACCTGCCGCAGGATTTCGTCGGTGTGTTCGCCGAGCAGCGGCGAGCGCGTCACCTCGGTCGGGCTGTCCGACATCTTGATGGGATTGCCGACCGAGAAATACTTGCCGCGCTCGGGATGGTCGACCTCGACCACGGTGCCGGTGGCGCGCAACGATTCGTCCTCGATCAATTCCTTCATCGACAGGATCGGGCCGCAGGGAATGTCATCCTTGTTGAGGATGTCCATCGCCTCGAATTTGGTCTTCGTCATCGTCCATTGTTCGATGCGCGCGAAGATCGCGTTGAGGCTTCGACAGCCGGGCAGGGGGCTTGGCGTAATCGGGATGGGTCTTCCAGCCGGGTTCGCCGATCACATCGCAGATCTTCTCCCACACCGGCGCCTGGGTGATGAAGTAGATGTAGGCGTTGGGATCGGTCTCCCAGCCCTTGCATTTGAGGATGCGGCCGGGCTGGCCGCCGCCGGAATCATTGCCGGCGCGCGGCACCGCGTCGCCGAACGGAATGCCTTCGCCGAACTGGCTGTATTCCTTGAGCGGACCGTGGGCGAGGCGCTGCTGATCGCGCAGTTTGACGCGCGCGAGATTGAGCACGCCGTCCTGCATCGCCGCGGTGACCTTCTGGCCCTTGCCGCGTCACGGTGCGCTGGTAAAGTGCGGTGACGATGCCGAGCGCCAGATGCAGTCCGGTGCCGCTGTCGCCGATCTGCGCGCCGGTGACCAGCGGCAGTCCGTCGCGAAAGCCGGTGGTCGAAGCCGCGCCGCCGGTGCACTGCGCGACGTTCTCATACACCTTGCAGTCTTCGTACGGGCCGGGACCAAAACCCTTGATCGAGGCCACGATCATTTTCGGATTGATGCTCTGGATCTTCTCCCACGGAAATCCCATGCGATCGAGCACGCCGGGACCGAAATTCTCCACCAGCACGTCGCAGCTCTTGATCAGCGCGGTCAGGACTTCCTTGCCCTTCGGGTTCTTGGTGTCGAGCGTGATCGAGCGCTTGTTGTGGTTGAGCATGGTGAAATACAGGCTGTCGACGTTCGGCACGTCCTGCAATTGACCGCGGGTGATGTCGCCGACGCCCGGGCGCTCGACCTTGATCACGTCGGCGCCGAACCATGCCAGCAATTGCGTGCAGGTAGGTCCCGACTGGACGTGGGTGAAATCGAGAATACGAACGCCCTTCAGCGCCTTTGTCATCGTCTTGCTCCTCAATACTAATCTGTTGTCGTCATGCCCGCGAAGGCGGGCATCCAGTATTCACCGTCGCTTTAGTTGGGCAGGGTCTTCATCTCACGATAGTTCGGTGGTTACTGGATTCCCCGCCTTCGCGGGGAATGACGCCGATGGGTTGGGTTGGCCTATTTCTTCTTCAATTGGCTTTGCGGGTTGAGGTTGCCGATACGGCCGCTCTCGCTGCCGGCGGCCGGGTCGAGCACGGCGTTGATCAGGGTCGGCTTGCCCGAGTCCATCGCCGCGTTGACGGCGCGCTTCAGTTCATCCGGGGATGTCGCATTGACGCCGACGCCGCCGAACGCCTCCATCATCTTGTCGTAGCGCGAGCCCTTGACGAACACGGTAGGCGCCGGATCCGAGCTGACGGCGTTGACGTCGGTGCCGCGATAAATGCCGTCATTGTTGAAGATGACGATGCAGACCGGCAGCTTGTAACGGCAGATGGTCTCGACTTCCATGCCTGAGAAACCGAACGCGCTGTCGCCTTCGATCGCGAGCACCGGCTTGCCGGTCTCGATGGCAGCGGCGATGCAATAGCCCATGCCGATGCCCATGATGCCCCAGGTGCCGACGTCGATGCGCTTGCGCGGCTGGTACATGTCGATGATGCCGCGGGCGAGATCGAGCGTGTTGGCGCCTTCATTGACGAGGATGGCGTCCGGCCGCTCCTTGATGATGGTGCGCAGCACGCCGAGCGCGCCGTGGTAATCCATCGGCGAATTGTTGTTCATCAGCCGCGGCGCCATTTTGGCAACGTTCTCGTCGCGCTTCTTGGTGACAACGGCGGTCCAGTCGGCGGGAGCGGCAGGCCACTTGGCGTCCATGCCGGCGAGCAGGGCCGACACGCAGGAGCCGATGTCGCCGACCACGGGGGCGACGATCTCGACGTTGGAGTCCATTTCCTTGGGCTCGATGTCGATCTGGATGAATTTCTTCGGCGCCTCGCCCCAGGCCTTGCCCTTGCCGTGCGACAGCAGCCAGTTCAGCCGCGCGCCGATCAGCATCACGACGTCGGCGTCCTTCAGCACCGTCGAGCGCGCCGCACCGGCGCACTGCGGATGGGTGTCGGGCAACAGGCCCTTGGCCATGCTCATCGGCAGGAAGGGAATGCCGCTCTTTTCGACAAGGCTGCGGATCGCGTCATCGGCCTGCGCGTAGGCAGCACCCTTGCCGAGGATGATCAGCGGGCGTTCTTGCGCTCTTCAGCACGTCGAGCGCACGCTTGACCGCGTCGGGTGCGGGAATCTGCGCCGGTGCGGCGTCGATCACCTTCACCAGCGATTTCTTTCCGGCCTCCGCATCCATCACCTGTCCGAACAGTTTGGCCGGCAGATCGAGATAGACGCCGCCCGGACGGCCCGAGACCGCGGCGCGGATCGCACGCGCCAGGCCAATGCCGATATCGGCGGCGTGCAGCACACGGAACGCCGCCTTGCACAGCGGCTTTGCGATCGCGAGCTGGTCCATCTCTTCGTAGTCGCCCTGCTGCAGGTCGACGATCTCGCGCTCGGACGAGCCCGAGATCAGGATCATCGGAAAGCAGTTGGTGGTGGCGTGGGCCAGCGCCGTCAGGCCGTTGAGAAAGCCGGGAGCCGACACCGTCAGGCAGACGCCGGGCTTTTTGGTCAGGAAGCCGGCGATCGACGCCGCATAGCCGGCGTTCTGCTCGTGGCGGAACGAGATGACGCGAATGCCCGCGGCCTGCGCCATGCGGCCGAAATCCGTGATCGGGATGCCGGGCACGCCGTAGATCGTGTTGAGGCCGTTGAGCTTGAGCGCATCGATGATGAGATTGAAGCCATCGGTCTGCTCGCGCTCGGCTTCGGCTGGTTTTGCGTCGATGCTCTGTACTGCTGCGGACATTCCGCTCTCCCTGATCGTTTCTTGATGCGACGAATTCGTCGTCTTCCGGTTTGCCGTTCAAAGTGAAGCAGTGCAGTGGCTCTGTCAAAACAGCTCTCGGTTAGAACAGCTCTTGGCCGTGCGCTTCGACATAGGCGGCAAGGCCGAGCGTGTGATCGCGCGCGCGCTTTTCCGCCAATTCGGTGTCGCGCTCCTCGAGCGCTTCGATGATCGCCATATGCTCCGGCAACGACGTCGCCGTGCGGTCGACGCGTCCGATCGTCAGTTGCCGGTAGCCGCGAACGTGCAGCAGGATATCGTTGGTCATGTCGACCAGCACCGGCGACTCCGACGAGCGAGATCAGCGCCTGGTGGAACGCGATGTTGGCCTTGGAATATTCCTCGACATGGTCCTGCGGCAGCCGGTCCTTGCCGAAATCCTTGAAGAAGTCGCGCAGCGCCGAAATATCCTTCTTGCGCGCCCTGGTGGTGATCAAACGCGCCGCCATGCTCTCCAGCGCGGCCCAGGCGCGGATCATGTCGACGATCTCGTTCTTGGTGCGGCGGACCACGACAATGCCACGGCGCGGCACGGTCTTGACGAAGCCGTCCTGCTCCAGCATCGCGATCGCTTCGCGGATCGGGGTGCGGCTGACGCCGAGGCGTTCGGACAATGCGCGCTCGTCGAGCATGACCTGCTCGGGCGTCGCGTAGATGTCCATCTTGAGAATAGCTTCCTTCAAGGCCTCATAGGCCTTGTTCTTGAAGCTGGTCTCCGGCGCGATGCGGACGATCGCGATTTCTGCCTCAGCCATGGTAGGCGGCGCCTTGGTTGGTTTCCGTGCGGGCACGCTGATCTCCTCTGTGGGAGACCTCTTCTAACAGAACAATTTCCAGCAGATTTTTGGCATACCAAATACCACCATGTCAAGTTGCCCCTGTTTTCGGCATTTCCGCAGCGCGGCATGGCTTGACAATCTGGTTGCTGGCATACCAAATGCCATGCGGCCGGGCAACCGGCCGCGAAACAATATGAGCGACGCGGTTCCGCGTTAGCGATGGGAATACCGATCGACGGTGCGCAGGCAATCACGGTCTGATGCCCGCACGCGCTGCCGACGAACAAGAAACACCCCAAGGAGGAAACCAATGTCGAATTCCAAGGATGCGGTCCGCAAAATTCTCGATGCCGTCAAGGCCGACAAGCGCACCAGTCTGACCGCGCCCGAAGGCAAGCTGGTTTGCGATGCCTATGGCATTCCGGTTCCGAAGGAGGGCGTCGCCAAATCCGCAGGCGAGGCCGCCAAGATCGCCGCCGACATGGGTTTCCCGGTCGTGATGAAGATCGTCTCGCCCGACATCCTGCACAAGACCGAAGCCGGCGGCGTGATGGTCGGCGTCAAGACCGCCGCCGACGTCGAGAAGAACTACGCGACGATTTTGGCGAACGCCAAGAAATACAAGGCCGACGCCAAGATCGAAGGCATCCAGGTCCAGCAGATGCTGCTGGGCGGCCAGGAAGTCATCGTCGGCGCCGTCACCGACGGATCGTTCGGCAAGCTCGTGGCCTTCGGCCTCGGCGGCGTGCTGGTCGAGGTGTTGAAGGACATCACCTTCCGCCTGGCGCCCGCCACCAAGGAGGACGCGCTCTCGATGCTGGACGGCATCCAGGCCCATGAGATGCTGAAAGGCGTGCGCGGCAGCGATCCGGCCAACCGCGACGCCATCGCCAAGATCATCGTCAACGTCTCCAGCCTGATCACGGATTTCCCCGAAATCAGCGAGATGGATCTCAACCCGGTGTTCGCGACCAAGGACGCTGCGATCGCCGCCGACGTCCGCATCGTCGTCGACTTCGCGCCGCCGGCGCCGCGTCCGCGTCCGAAGCATGACGACATCGTGCGCCAGATGAACCGGATCATGAAGCCGAAGTCGGTGGCGGTGATCGGTGCCTCGGCCGAGAACGGCAAGATCGGCAACTCGGTGATGAAGAACCTCATCAACGGCGGCTACAAGGGCGAGATCTATCCGATCCATCCCAAGGCCGATGAGATCCTGGGCAAGAAGGTCTACAAGTCGGTCAAGGACGTTCCCGGCGAGGTCGACATTGCCGTGTTCGCGATCCCGGCGAACTTCGTTGCGGCGGCGCTGACCGAATGCGGCGAAAAGAAAGTCGTCGGCGCGATCCTGATTCCTTCGGGCTATGCCGAAACCGGCAACATGAAGGGCCAGGAGGAAATCCAGGCGATCGGCCAGAAATACGGCATCCGCCTGATGGGGCCGAACATCTACGGCTTCTATTATACCCACGCCAACCTGTGCGCGACCTTCTGCACCGCCTATGACGTCAAGGGCTCGGCGGCGCTGTCGTCGCAGTCCGGCGGCATCGGCATGGCGATCATCGGCTTCTCGCGCTCCGCCAAGATGGGCGTCTCCGCGATCGTCGGCCTCGGCAACAAGTCCGATATCGACGAGGACGATCTGCTGACGTTCTTCGAGCAGGACGAAAACACCCAGATTATCGCGCAGCATTGCGAGGATCTGAAGGACGGCCGCGCCTTTGCCGAGGTGGCAAAACGCGTCTCGAAGAAGAAGCCGATCGTGGTGCTGAAGGCCGGCCGCACCTCGGCCGGCGCCAAGGCCGCGAGCTCGCATACCGGCGCGCTGGCCGGCAACGACAAGATCTATGAGGACGTGTTCAACCAGTCCGGCGTGATCCGTGCCCGCTCGCTGCGGGACATGCTGGAATTCGCCCGCGGCATTCCGGTGCTGCCGACGCCGAAGGGCGAGAACGTCGTCATCATCACGGGGGCAGGCGGCTCCGGCGTGTTGCTGTCCGATGCCTGCATCGACAACAAGCTGTCCTTGATGTCGATCCCGCCGGATCTCGACGCGGCGTTCCGAAAATTCATCCCGCCGTTCGGCGCCGCCGGCAATCCGGTCGACATCACCGGTGGCGAGCCGCCGATCACCTACGTCAACACGGTCAAGCTCGGTCTGGAAGATCCGCGCATCCACGCGCTGATCCTCGGCTACTGGCACACCATCGTGACGCCGCCGATGGTGTTCGCGAGGAACATGGTCGAAGTGAAGAACGAGATGAAGGCCAAGGGCATCGAAAAGCCGATCGTGGCCTCGCTGGCCGGCGATATCGAGGTCGAGGAGGCCGCCGACTATCTCTACCAGAACGGCATCGTCGCCTACGCCTACTCGACCGAAATCCCGGTTGCGGTGCTCGGCGCCAAATACAAATGGGCCCGCGGCGCGGGCCTGCTGTAAGAGCTGAACGAAAGATGCCGCTTCGGACTACCGGAGCGGCATTTTCACTACAGGGGCGCAGCGAAGCAACAAGGTCCTCATCCTGAGGAGCATCGCGAAGCGATGCGTCTCGAAGGATGGCTGCAACAATTGGACTCGCGGCCATCCTTCGAGACGCGGCGAAGACGCCGCTCCTCAGGATGAGGTTTTCATAGCCTCTCAGGATCATGCAGGTCGCGATGAAGAGAGACGCGATTCCGCGCAAGACCCATCGAACCGAAATCCGGCGGCGACTCCCGCGACGGCGGCGTGCAATCCGTCGATCGCGCGCTGGTCATCATCGAGACGCTGGCCGAAGACGATGAGGGCTATCGCTTGAGCGATCTCGCCGTCCGCACCGGCCTCTCCACCTCGACCGTGCACCGCCTGCTGGCGACGCTGGAAAAGCGCCGCTTCGTGCAATTCGACCGCACCGAATCGAAATGGCATGTCGGCGCCCAGAGTTTTGCCGTCGGCGCCACTTTTGCGCGCCGCCGCAATTTCGTGGCGCAGGCGATGCCTTATCTGCGCAAGCTGCGCGACCAGACCCGCGAGACCGCCAATCTCGCCGTGGTCGACGACGAATCCATCATCGTGCTGACGCGCATGGAAAGCCGCGAGATCATGCGTTCGCTGACCAAAGTCGGCGGCCGCGTCGCGATGGTGGCGTCCGGCGTCGGCAAGGCGGTGCTCGCGACTTATTCCGACGACGACGTCAACGCGATCATCTGCCGCCAGGGCATGCCGCGATTGACGGAAAAGTCGATCGTGCGGCCGGGCGAACTGTTCAAGGAGTTGGAGACGATCCGGCGGCAGGGTTTTGCCGTCGACGACGAGGAAGCCCGCATCGGCCTGCGCTGCGTCGCCGCCGTGGTGTTCAACGATTGCAGCGAACCGCTGGCGGCGATTTCGGTGTCGGGCATGACCTCGCGGGTGACCGAAGAGCGGGTGCCGGCGCTGGGCAAGGCGGTGCGCGAGGTCGCGGCTGAACTGACCGTGGCGCTCGGCGGCGTGATGCCGGTGACAAAACTCGCCTGAGCCGAGTCGGCAGGTCAGCCGCTTTCCATAACGCAATCGCATTGCTGCCGCGAAACACGCCGCCGGACACCAGTCCTTGGTGGACCCGAGTTCCACCGCCTGCCCTAGTGCCGAGCACCCCCTTCTGGAAGTTGGGATCCATGCCGCACCTTGACGACATCGCGTTCGAGGATAGCGAGCCCGTTGGCCGTTTCCTCCGCCCGTGAGTTCCAAGCACCTGTTCATCGGGACCAACCTGCAGGAGGCAACCGCGCTGCTGTGATCGCGATCACAGACGGCAGGCAAACTATTTCAGCCAGAGTTTGAGCGGAACCGCTTCCCGGCCACGGCAGGCCATCATCCCGCTGTAGGGCTCTGACGGCCGCGCGCTGTAGGTGCATTCGATGCCATCCACCAGCAACGTCGCGTCCAGTTGCGACGTCAATCCCGATATCTGAACACGGATTTCCCCGGTTTTCTCCTCCGGACCATCCCGCGCGCAGATACCAGTGTGCTTCATCGTCAGCGGTCCGGAGAATTCCCTGGCCCATCGCAGCGCTTCTTCCGTGACGGTGGCGGTCAGCTCCCACTCGCCGAGCACGCCGGCATAGCCGAGGATTTGCCGCGGCTCGGCCTGCGCCGGAGCCGAAAAACACCTAGCACCAACAGCGGGCAACAGTGCTTTCACGATCCTCTCCGGCAAATGATCGATCGTCGAGGCTCTCACGACTTCCTCATCAGGAACGCCCGCGCTTCGCCGACCTCGACCCGGCTCTTGTCGGCGTCGCCGGCGATGGCAACGACCTTCTTGTAGTATTCCGCGGCCTTCGCTGTGTCGCCGGCCTTTTCGGCGGCCTTTGCCGCGCCCACGCAGGCGGCGAGCCGGTTCGGCTCCTTCTTCAGCGTTGCCTCAAAGGCGGCGAGCGCTTCCTTGGCCTGCCGCTCTCCAGCAGCAGTACGCCGTACCATTCGCGCGCCGGTTTGGGCACGCCCGGCGTCACCGGATGCTTTTCGGTCTTGTCCTCGGCGTCGGCGGCGGCGCTCATGGCCTTGAGCGCATCGTCGCGCTTGCCTTCGGCAAACAGCGCCACGGCGGAGGCGACCTGCGACTGGATATCAACCTGCTCGGACCAATAGCCGTCCTTGGCGTCGCGCAGTTTGTCGCGCAGTTCTCCGAGTTTCGCGATATCGGCCTTGGCGGCTTCAGGATTGCCCGAGCGTGCGGCGCCGAGCGCGCGCGCGAAATGCGTGATCGCCTGCACATGAGCCAACGGGCTCGGACGGACCTGAAGTTCGGCCGCCGCCTTCCAGTCGCCGCGTTCCAGCGCATAGCGTGCCGGCGAAGCAGCCAGCGCGTAGGGACCGAGCAGGAATGTCTCGGTGAAACCGGTGATCCCTGCCATCTCGTCGATGACAGCGCCTTGGCCTTCGCGTCCCGTCCAAGCTGCAGGTTGGCATAGACCTGGTAGTCCATGGCGTGCAGCTGGTCGTGCAAATCCTTGGCCTCCTTCGCGGCACGCGCCGCCGCGATGTTCGATGCGATCGATTCGTCCCAATAGCCGACGCGGGTGAAGATGTGCGACGGCATGTGCTGGCATGGCGGCGGCGGCGCGATCTTGGCGTAGCGCCTGGCCGCATCGAGGCCCTTCTCCGCTATCGAGGGGTAATCATACAAGATGGATCAGGTAATGCGCGACGCCGGGATGTTGCGGCTGGCGTTTTGAGATCGGCTCGAGGATCTCCGCGCCCTTGATCTGATTGGCATAGGTCTTGTCGGCGGCGAAGCCGAGGTGTTCAGCGAAAGCGCGTAGTGAATCTGCGCCTCGTCGTCGTTCGGGTAGCGTTGCGCCAGTTGCTCCATCGCCTTCGCATAGGCCACGATGCGGGTGCGATGGTCGACCTTGTCGTGGTCGGCGTACATGACGGCAAGCGCATCCAGATAGTCGCGCTCGCGCTGCGGTCCCGGCGCCGATGCTCTTGCCCTTGGCGATCATGACCGCGCCATCGGCGAGATTTTTCGCAGGCGTTGGCACGTGGGGGTTCCAGAGCAGGCTGAGCGCCATGCCCCAATAGGCGATGCCGCATTGCAGGGTCGGCCTTCAGTACTTCCTCGAACACGTTTTGCGACGCGCGGTACCAGAACGAATGCTGATACAGCATTCCCTGGTTGAAGAGCTTCTGTGCCGCCGGGTTGCAGGAGGTTTCGAAATGGACGCTGCCGAGCTTTTGATCGTCGGCCTGCGCAGCGCCGGCGGCGCCAGCGAGATACCGGCCGAAAGCGTCACCGCAATTGCAATCGATTGTTCTTCATCGCGCCTCTCCCTCGGTGCTCGCTGGCCGCTTCGAAATGCCCAGGCGGGATTTGACCGGCGAGGGTAGGAGCGGCAGACCGGAAGTCATAAGCGAGAAACGGGATTTCTATGGGAGGCTGTGCTACCCTTCGCAGCCGGAGAAATGCATGTCAGGGCGGGTACTTACGTTCGGGCGCTATCGGCTCGAGCCCCAAAGCGGGTTGATGTCGGGCGGGCGAAACGTGCACCTCACGCCGAAGGCCCTTGCGCTGCTGGCCTTCATGGCGGAGCGCCACGGCGAGGTCGTTACCAAGGATCAGCTGTTCAATGCGGTCTGGCCTGAGGTCAGCGTGGGCGACGCCGCGCTGGTGACCTGCATCCAGGAAGTCAGGCGCGCGCTGAAGGACGATGCAAGACGTCCGCGCTATATCGAGACGCTGCATCGCCGCGGTTACCGGTTTGTCGGCAAAGTGGCGGCAGCGCGCCTCGGCGCCGGTCGGCGTGCCGTTGGAAAACGCTGCGGCCGACAACAACGAGCGCGCGCTGCCGCTGCCCACCCGTCCTTCGATCGCGGTGTTGCCGTTCGCCAACATGAGCGAGGATCAGGATCAGGAGCACTTCGCCGACGGCATCTCGGAAGACCTGATCACCGACCTGTCGCGCATTCATTGGCTGTTCGTCATCGCGCGCAACTCGACATTCGTTTACAAGAACCGCGCGGTCGACGTGAAGCAAGTCGCGCGCGAACTCGGGGTGCGCTATGTGCTCGAAGGCAGCGTGCGCCGGGCCGGAAATCGAATTCGCATCAATGCGCAGCTGGTCGACGCGGCTACCGGCGGCCACCATTGGGCTGAACGCTATGATCGCGAACTCGATGATATCTTCGCCGTGCAGGACGAGATCACCCGCAGCGTGGTGGCTGCGATCGAACCCCGTTTGCTGGCGGCGGAGGGGATACGCACCCTGTCGCGATCGCCAGACGATCTTGGCGCCTGGGAGCGGGTGGTGCGCGCTGAAACCGATGTGTGGCGCCTGACGCGGGCCGACTACGCGACGGCGATCAAAAGCCTCGAGCAAACCGTCGAGATCTATCCGGACTACGCGCCGGCCTGCAGCCGGCTTGGATTCCGCCTGCTGTTTTCAGTGCATATGGGCTGGACCGATCGCGAACACGGTTTGCCCGCCGGCCGCCGCCACGCCGTTCGCGCCATCGCGCTGGATGATTGCAATTCCTGGGCGCAGATCGCGCTTGGCTATTTGAGGCTGATGGAGTGGCGCACCGAGGAATCGATCGCAGCGTTTCGCCGCGCGGTCGAACTCAACCCGAATTCCGCGAAAGCCCATGGCGATCTGGGCCGTGCCCTCGCCTTTGCCGGGCATGACCGCGAGGCGATCGAACAGGCGCAAGACGCCATGCGGCTCAGCCCGTTCGACCCGGAAACGGCGATGTTTCTCGGAGCGATCGCGGTCGCCCATTATGGCGCCGGCCGCTACGCTGACGCGCTCCGGCATGTTGAACAACTACTACAGGCGCGCCCCGGATTTCAGGGTGCGCAACGGTTGCGCTGCGCAAGCCTGGCTCAGACCGGGCGCATCGATGAAGCGCGAACGTTTCTGGCGATGGTGCGTGGTGAGCAGCCGCAGCTCTCGATCGACTGGATCAGGGCTAGCGTGCCCTATCAGACGCCGGAGCTGATGGAGAAGTTCCTGGATGGCATGCGGAAAGCGGGCTTGAACGACGCTTAAGTCTGCCGCCCGCCACTAGGTCTGCGCTTCGCGCAATCCTATGGACAGCGGCGGGTTTTCCGGCTGATATGCGACAAAATGACACGATGCGGAACCAGTCGACAATAACCGCTCCGCATCAGCCTGGAGGAACTCCCATGACCTTGTTTCATACGCGCCTGATTGGCGCCGTCGTCGCACTGACGCTTGCGGCGGGCGGTCCGGCCCTCGGCCAGCAGCTCGAACTCAAGGTGATGGCGCCCGCAGCGCCCGGCGGCGGCTGGGACCAGACCGCGCGCGCGATGCAGCAAGCTTTTATGCAGGCCGGTATCGCGCGCAGCGTCCAGGTCAACAACGTGCCGGGCGCCGGCGGCAGCGTCGGCATCGCGCAATTCGTCAACGGCGCCAAGGGCGACGGCAACCAGTTGATGGTGAACGGTTTTGTCATGGTCGGCGCGCTGGCCATGAACAAGTCGCCGGTCACGCTCGATCAGGTGACGCCGATTGCGCGCCTCACCGAGGAGATCCAGGTGATCGTGGTGCCGGCGAATTCGCCGCTCAAGACCGCGCAGGATCTGGCCGCGGCCGTCAAGGCCGATATCGCCAAGACCACCTTTGCCGGCGGCTCGGCCGGCGGCGTCGACCATGTGATGGCAGCGCTGTTTGCCGGAACGATCGGCGCCGACGCCAAGAAGATCAACTACATTCCATTTTCCGGCGGCGGCGAGTCCCTGGCGGCCATTCTCGGCGGCAAGGTCACCGCAGGCATTTCGGGCCTCAGCGAATATGACGGCCAGATCAAGTCCGGCAAACTGCGCGCGCTCGGCGTCACCTCGGAAAAGCGGATTCCCGGCGTCGATATTCCGACCTTCAAGGAGCAGGGCATCGACCTCGTGCTGGCCAACTGGCGCTCGGTGGTGGCAGCTCCGGGCATCACGGCGGAACAGAAAAAGACCCTCAGCGATGCGGTGGAGAAGCTGGTCAAGTCCGACGCCTGGAAGGAAATCCTCAAGCAGAAGGGCTGGGATGACGCCTATCTCGGCGGCGACGCGTTCGCCGATTTCCTGAAGAAGGAAACCGCGCGCGTCACCGAGGTGCTGAAGTCGGTCGGCCTCGTCAAATCATGAGCGACCTTCCGCAAGGGCAGGCGTCGCGGAGTTTCGATTCCGCAGGCCTCGTCATTGCGCTGGCGCTCGCCGCCCTTGCCGTGGTGCTGGTATGGGACGCCAACCAGCTGCAATCCAACAACCCCTACGGCATGGGGCCGCACGCGATGCCGATCGTGATCGCCGTCGGGCTCGGCATTCTCGCGATCGGCAATCTTGTCGATGCGCTGCGCGGCAATCTGCCGGCGCGCGAGAGCGCCGACGCCAGGGCGGTGTGGCTTATTCTCGCAGGGCTCGGACTGCTGATCGCCATCATCGGCATTGGCGGCGGCTTTATCCTGGCGACCACCTCGTTGTTCGTCACCACGGCAAAGGCCTTTGGACGGCGCGCCTTTCTCGCCGACCTCGCCATCGGCTTCGTGCTGACCACGCTGATCTATATCGCCTTCAGTCGGCTGCTGACGCTGAGCCTTCCCGCCGGCCCATTGGAAAGGCTGTTTTGATGGACGGCTTCGCAGCACTCGCCGCCGGCATGGTGGTCGCGATCCAGCCGATGAACCTGCTGTATGCGCTGATCGGCGTGCTGCTCGGCACCGCGGTCGGCGTGTTGCCCGGCATCGGGCCGGCGCTGACCGTCGCGTTGCTGTTGCCGGTGACCTACAAGCTCGATCCCGGCGGCTCGCTGATCATGTTCGCCGGCATCTATTACGGCGGCATGTATGGCGGATCGACCACCGCCATCCTCATCAACACGCCCGGCGAGAGCGCATCGATGGCGACCGCGCTCGAGGGCAACAAGATGGCCAAGGCCGGCCGCGGCGGGCCGGCGCTGGCGACCGCGGCGATCGGCTCGTTCGTCGCCGGCACCATCGCCACCATTGGTCTCGCCTTTCTGGCGCCGTGGCTGGTCGACTTCGCGGTGCGCTTCGGCCCCGAGGATTACTTTGCGTTGATGTGCGTGGCCTTTGTCACGGTGTCGGCAACCTTCGGAAATTCGCCGATCCGCGGACTGACCAGCCTGTTCATCGGGCTGACGCTCGGGCTGATCGGCATCGACAAGCTCACCGGTCAGGCCCGGCTCGCGTTCGGCATCCCCGAACTGCTCGATGGCGTCGAGGTGACGACGCTCGCGGTCGGACTGTTCGCGGTGGGGGAGGCGCTCTACGTCGTGTCGCGCCGCCATCACTCCGAGGAGAAGCTGGAGCCGGTGCGCGGCTCGCTCTGGATGACCAAAGAAGACTGGAAGCGGTCGTGGAAACCATGGCTGCGCGGCACCGCGTTCGGTTTTCCGATCGGCGCATTGCCGGCCGGCGGCGCCGAGATTCCGACCTTTCTGTCCTACTCCACCGAGAAGCGTCTCTCAAAACACCCCGAGGAATTCGGCAAGGGCGCCATCGAAGGCGTCGCCGGGCCGGAAGCCGCCAACAACGCCTCCGCCGCCGGCACCCTGGTGCCGTTGCTGACGCTCGGGTTACCGACCTCGGCCACCGCCGCGATGATGCTGGCGGGCTTTCAGCAATACGGCCTCAATCCGGGACCGCTGTTGTTCGCCGAGCGGCCCGAACTGGTGTGGGGCCTGATCGCAAGCCTGTTCATCGCCAACGTCATGCTGCTGGTTCTCAATTTGCCGCTGGTCGGCCTGTGGGTGAAACTGCTGGCGATCCCGCAGCCGTGGCTTTACGCCGGCATTCTGGTGTTCGCATGCACCGGCACCATCGCGGCAAAACCGTCGGTGGTCGAACTGTCGATGCTGGCCGGTTTTGGCGTGATGGGCTTTCTGATGCGCCGGTTCGATTTTCCGATCGCGCCTGTCGTCATCGGTCTCATCCTGGGGCCGATCGCCGAAAGCCAGTTGCGCCGCGCGATGGCGATCAGCCTCGGCGATCCCATGGCGCTGCTGCAAAGCCCGATGTCGGCAACATTGCTCGGCATCGCGCTGATCGCGCTGTTGGCGCCGTTCGTGATGAAGGGCCTCGGAAAATTCAAGGCGAACGAGGATTAGCCGAACGAGAAACGCCCGGCACGAGGCCGGGCGGATCGCAAATAGAACTCAATAGGTGCAATGGCCGCTATTGAGCAGATGCCGCCCGGGCTGTCGGTGCACTTGTGAACACAGCAAGCGCTCAAGACCTCGGCCGCAGCATCGGCGTCAACGCCGGCGAAGAGCCGCTTTGTATCCGGCCGATAATCTTGAAGCCGTGGCGTTCATACAGCGAAATGTTGCGCGGGTTCGAGCTTTCGAGATAGGCGGCGACGCCTTGCTCGTCGCAGCGTCGAAGCGCGTGTTTCATCAGCGCCGCGCCGAGCCCTTGTCCCGATCCATTTCGGATCGGCGGCGATCAGGGGCAGGTACCAATGCGGCTCGTCGGGATGGTGGTCGGCCATGCCCTTGAGGATCACGTCCATATCCTCCGCGATCTCAGGACGCAGTGTCGGCTCCATGATGGCGTCCATGGCCGCATCGTCGGGCTCGACGCCCGGCGGCAGCCATAGCGCGGCGGCGCGAGCCCCTTCGGTGATGTCGGCGCTGCCATGCTCGAACGCCCGCCCGCCAAAGGCCCTGGCGAACCGAGGCATGACACTGAGGTATTCGGTCGGTCGGCCCAAACCCAGCGCGCCATCGGGTCGGCCGCAAAGCCGAGCACGATGGTGCTGATCGCGCCTGCCTGCATGCTCGTATCAGCGGATCTCACTTCCGGCATCAGCGACATCTTGTCATCTCCTCCAGCCGTCATTCGATCTATCCATCACTCATGTAGACCCGCGGCTGCGTCATTGCCTGCGGTTGCGTCAAAATCCCGCGCCCCCGTGCCCTGCTGCCCCGAAGGACGTGTCGAGGACTTCGATTCCGACATCGCGCAGGAAGAAATCTTCGCGCTGTCCGACCGCGATATTCCGCAGCGATATCCCGCCACGGTCAGGCCATACTCGGTGGCCAAGGCGTTCGCTGGGCGGGGAACTCGAATGATGACGGGAAAATATCGATGAGCATCGGACTGATGGCCCTGCTCGACGATATCGCCGCGATCGCGAAGGTGGCGGCGGCTTCCCTTGACGATGTGGCCAGCCAGGCCGCCAAGGCGGGGGCAAAGGCGGCAGGTGTCGTCATCGATGATGCGGCCGTCACGCCGGGTTACGTGATCGGGTTCGCGGCCAAACGCGAACTGCCGATCGTGGGGAAGATCGCGGCGGGATCGCTTCGCAACAAGCTGCTGATCCTGCTTCCGGCCGCGCTGGCGCTCAGCTATTTCCTGCCTGCGGCGATCACGCCGCTGCTGATGTTTGGCGGTGCCTACCTCTGCTACGAAGGCGTCGAAAAACTGCTCGAAGCCATCATGCCGCATCATGCCCACGCGCATGAAGCCGAACTCGGCACGGTAGCGTTGCATGCCAGCACGTTCGAGGATGAGAAGGTCGCAAGCGCCATCAAGACCGACTTCATCCTCTCGGCAGAGATCATGGCGATCACTCTGGCTGCTGTTCCCGCAGGCGGCATCGTGATGCAGGCCCTCGTGCTGGCGCTGGTCGGAATCGGGATCACCGTCGCGGTGTATGGCGTCGTCGCTTTGATCGTGAAGACCGACGATGTCGGCCTGGCGCTTGCGAACAGCGACCGCGCCTCGGCCATCGGCCGGGCCCTCGGACGCGGGCTTGTGCGCGGCATGCCCGTGTTCCTGGTCCTGCTCAGCGCGGTCGGTACCGCCGCGATGATCTGGGTCGGCGGCGGCATCATCCTGCATGGCCTGGAGATCTACGGCCCACCTTCCATCGGCCTGGCCGTCCACGCCGCCGCCGATGCCGCGGCTCACGCATTGCCGGCGGCCGCCGGAGCGCTGAAGTGGATCGTTGAAGCGGGCATATCAGGGGTCATTGGATTGTTGATTGGCGCTGCCGCCATCCCGGTGGTTGGATTTGCCGTCGCACCCGCATGGAAACGGGTGAAGCGTTTGCTGCCGGGCGGTCAGAAGCGAGCCTAGGGCAGCTAGTTTCGGCCTCATCCAGAGGAGCGCGCCCTTGCGCGCGTCTCGAAGGATGACCGCGAGTCCGACCCTTGCGTCCATCCTTCGAGACGCCGCGCGAAGAGTGCGCGGCTCCTCAGGATGAGGTCAGACAGCGCGCGTCGCGCAGGGCAGGATGCCGGGCAGATCAACGCTTGTCCAACCGCCAGCCCATTTCCCAGAAGTCGGCTTCGAGCCTTGTGGCTTCCTTGAAGATGGCGATCAGTTCTGCTTCGCGGGCCGGCGTGGCGTAGAGATCGGCAAGATGATCGAGGTGCGCGCGGGCTTTCGCCGCGACGTCCTGGTAGGGCGCGCCGGCATATTCCGCTATCCAGACGCGATAGGGGTTCGTCGCCGCCTGCGCGTGGGGGTGCGCATCGAGCCGTGTCGCGATCTCGGCGTAGCCGATCACGCAAGGCGCAAGTGCTACCTTGAGCGACAGCAGATCGCCGCGCATGCCGGTGTCGAGCACGTAGCGCGTATAGGCCAGCGTCTCGGCTGCCGCAGGCGCGCGTTCGAGGTCGCCTGAAGACAGGCCCCAGCCGGCGCACAGTTTTACATGCAGGTCCATCTCGACGTCGAGAATGGCCGAGAGCCCGGCCGCCGCTTCGCGCATGTCGGCGAGTTTGGGCGACTTGTAGACCGCCAACGCATAGGCGCGGGCAAACTCGATCAGGAACAGATAATCCTGCACGAGATAATGACGAAACGCCGCCTCAGCGAGCGAACCGTCCGCCAGCGCGTTGGTGAAGGGGTGCTCGGTGTAAGCCCGCCACTCGGCAGGCGCCGCTGTCTTCAGTCGCTCGAAGAAACCCATGAACTCTCTCGCCGGCCATCGTCGTAACGGCTTGGAAAATGGATCCGTTTTTCGTCATGGCCGGGCAAAAGCGCGAAGCGCGTCTTCGCGCAGATGTCCCGGCCATCCACGTCTTTTCTTGCTTGAGCTAAGTCAGGTCGTGGATGCCCGGGACAAGCCCGGGCATGACGAACTCCGGAGTCAGCCTCTTAGGCCGGTGGCAGGCCGAGCGCCTGGCCCATCTCTATCCAGACCGGCAATTCGCGCTGATACAAGGCATTGCTTTCCTTGAGGCCGACCGCCGGTTCCAGCGCGAAGGTTTTGAGCACTTCCTTCACTTTCGGATCGTCATTGGCCGCCACGAAAAGTCCCGCCAGCCGGTCGACGATCGGCTGCGGCGTCGCCTTCGGCAATGCCCAGCCCGTGAAGCCGCTGATGGTGAAGAACTTCGACGTCGCGCCTTGTTCAGGCAAGGTCTTCACGTTCGGAATCGCGTCGACCTTCTTCGAATGTACCGCGAACAAGATGCCGCGATTGCTCTGCAGGACGGGTTGGGCTGCGGTGTAGCTGCCCATCGCGACATCGAGCGTGCCTTCCAGCAGTCCGGTCCACATCGGCGCTTCGCCCCGGTAGTGGATCGGCTCGATGTTGAGGCCATACTGCTTGTTGAGTTCATTGATTGTTATATGCGGGGACGAGCCCGCGCTGTAGGTGCCGAAGTTCACCTTGCCGCTCTTGCGCGCGAAAGCGACGAAATCGTCCAGGGTCTTGACGCCGGACTTCTCGCTAGCGATCAGCAGCAGCCCGGCGCCCGGGATGATGCTGACAAATGTCAGGTCCTTGTCCATGTCGTAGCCGGGGTTCTTCATCATGACCCGGTTCATGATGAAGGTGGTCGAGATCGAGCACAGGATGGTGTGGCCATCGGGTTCCGCGCGCGCGACTTCCGCGCACCTATCGAGCCGGAGGCGCCCGCCTTGTTCTCGATGACGACGGTCTGCCCGACCTGCTTGCCGATGTATTCGCCGAAGGCGCGCGCCAGCAGGTCGGTCTGCCCGCCCGCCGGGTAGCTGCAGACCATGCGGATTTGCCGCGACGGCCACGCGGCCTGCGCCGAGGCGCCGCGCAAGACGAAAGGCATCGCGGCAGCTGCCGTGCCGGCGGCGATGAAGTGGCGGCGGTCGAATTTCGCTGACATGGTTTCCCCCTGAATTTTCCGCGAGGGTATAGCATCGTCCGGCTTCTGCAACGTGCGAAGACAGGACAGATTGGCGCATTCGGCAAGAATTCGGGGTAGCGTCGTCCAGCTATTGACGATCAGAGATCGAGCACGACCGTGCCCGAAACGGCATCGGTAATGCCGCGTCCGCCGCCCTGGTCTTCAAGGACAGACCTGAAGCTGTCGAGCGTCTTGATCATCGCGGGTCGTGCAGCAACCATCGCTTCCTGGCTGGACCATGTGCCGATCAGGCAGAAGCTTTGCTCGCCGGTCTTGATGATATGCCCGCTCTCCAGGCCCGGCCATTTGGCCTTGCCGTCCCGGTGCGCATCGAGGAAGGCGGACTCCTCGCCGGCCTTCACCTTGAACTTGACGACATTGTAAACCTTCATCATCAGCCTCCAAATGTATTGAAGAAAAATTGGTTGGTCATCGTGCCTGTATTAGTGGATCGGTCATCGCCAAAGCTAACTTGTGGCACAAACCGGCGGCCGGTCAAATGTCTTCCTCCCGAAGTGATTTGGCCCGTCGGGCAAATCAGCAAATCGTGTCAAATCTTATTTTTCTGATTTTCAGAAATATTTTTCCTTGCCTTTCAAACAAATCAGATATATATCTTTGCCATCCCGTCCCGCTCAGAGGGGCGTTGGCCAGCGTCACGAACGTTGGGGCGGGGAGCGGTGGACGCGGCAGCGTCGGGCGTGACACGTGATGGCAGGGCGGGCTTCGGCCCGTGAGCGATCGGCGGCATGCAGACGAACGGCGCCTTAGCCCGGCGAAGCCTTTTGGCGAAGTCGGGTGGCTGCGTACGGCAAAACCGTGTGGACCTGGCATCCGTTGCTGATGCCAAGTTGTCGGAGGCGAATCGACCCAACCGGGTACGATCAGCCATCAATCCGGCAGCGACGGTGACAAAAAAGAATTCGTCGCCGGGGAGAGCACGGCATAAGCCGTAAAGCCATTGCGCAGGGAAGGCCGGAGTGTCTCCGCTGAACCTGTATGCTCATGTGCGCCACTACGCACAATATTGCACATGAGACCGCGGGTGCAGCGCGCACCCGGTCTTCCCTGCGCCCTCTGATTTCCTGGGGGCGGAAACTAAATTCACAACTCGGGCGAAACGCGCCGCGGGAATGCGAAGTCGCGTTTGATGAATGAGCCGCCACACTCTCAGCGTCATCACCTGCGCAGGCGGGTGATCCAGTATTCCGAGACGTCAGTGATGGAATCGAGAGGTCGCGGCGTACTGGATACCCCGCTTTCGCCGGGTATGACGGTCTCTGGGTGGTGCCGCTTTCCAGCATCATCGCAAGCGCCGGCAATCACATCGTTCCACTCCGCAGCCCACCCAACCACCTGATCCCACGCCCTTTTCTCCCTACCCATTCCACATCGCGGGAAACAAATTCAATCCCGTTGAGATCGCATCGCGTTCCCACCGATGATCGAACCGAAGCAACACCAGCGGGGAATGCAAAATGACAAAGATGCGGGCAATCGATGCGGCCGTGCGCGTGCTGGAAAAAGAAGGCGTGACTTGCGCGTTCGGCGTTCCCGGTGCGGCGATCAATCCGTTGTATTCCGCGCATGAACAAGCGCGGATCGATCAACCACTATCTGGCGCGCCACGTCGAGGGCGCCTCGCACATGGCCGAAGGATACACCCGCGCCAAGGCCGGCAATATCGGGGTCTGCATCGGCACCTCAGGCCCGGCCGGCACCGACATGATCACCGGGCTCTATTCGGCGATCGCGGATTCGATCCCGATCCTGTGCATCACCGGGCAGGCGCCGCGCGCGCGGCTCTACAAGGAAGACTTTCAGGCCGTCGATATCGAGTTGATCGCCAAGCCGGTGACCAAATGGGCGGTGACCGTGCGCGAGCCGGCGCTGGTGCCGCGCGTCTTCAGCCAGGCGTTTCACATCATGCGCTCGGGACGTCCAGGCCCGGTGCTGATCGATCTGCCGGTCGACGTTCAGATGGCGGAAATCGAATTCGATGACGAGACCTATGCGCCGTTGCCGGTCTACAAACCGGTCGCCACCCGCCAGCAGATACTGAAGGCGATGGAGATGCTCAACGCCGCGGAGCGGCCGCTGATCGTGGCGGGCGGCGGCATCATCAACGCCGATGCTTGCGAGTTGCTGCTGGAGTTCGCCGAGATAACAAACGTTCCCGTGGTGCCGACGCTGATGGGCTGGGGTGCTATTCCCGATGACCATCGCCTGATGGCGGGCATGGTCGGGTTGCAGACCAGCCATCGCTACGGCAATGCGACCATGCTGGAATCCGATTTCGTGCTCGGGATCGGCAACCGCTGGGCCAACCGGCACACCGGATCGATCGAGACCTACACCAAAGGGCGCACCTTCGTGCATGTCGACATCGAGCCCACTCAAATCGGACGGGTCTTCAATCCCGATCTCGGCATCGCTTCCGATGCCAAGGCGGCGCTCGAAGGGTTCGTCAAGGTCGCAAAGGAATGGTGGCGAGCCGGTAAACTCCGGGAGCGTCAGGCCTGGCCGGCTTCATGCCAGGACCGCAAGCGCACGATGCTGCGCAAGAGCCATTTCGACAACGTGCCGATCAAGCCGCAGCGCGTCTATGAGGAGATGAGCAAGGCGTTTGGGCGCGACACCTGTTATGTCAGCGTGATCGGTCTGTCGCAGATCGCGGGCGCGCAATTCCTCGGCGTCTATCGCCGCGCAACTGGATCAATGCCGGGCAGGCCGGCCCGCTGGGCTGGACGCTGCCGGCAGCGCTCGGCGTGCGCGCCGCCGATCCGCATCGCGAAATCGTGGCACTCTCGGGCGACTACGATTTCCAGTTCCTGATCGAAGAACTCGCCGTCGGCGCGCAGTTCAAGCTGCCCTACATCCATGTCGTCGTGAACAACTCGTATCTGGGCCTGATCCGCCAGGCGCAGCGCGGCTTCGAGATGGACTATCAGGTCCAGCTGTCGTTCGAGAATATCAACGCGCCTGAACTCGGCGTCTACGGCGTCGACCATGTCGCGGTCGCCGAAGGCCTCGGTTGCAAGGCGATCCGCGTCAGGGACCCGAAGGACGCGCAGGCGGCGTTCGCGACGGCACGCGAGTTGATGGCGCAATACAGCGTCCCCGTGGTGGTGGAGTTCATTCTCGAACGCGTCACCAATATCGCGATGGGCACCGAGATCGACAACATCATCGAGTTCGAGGAGATTTTGGATTTGCCGCTCGACGAGACGCCTGCGGTTGCGGACCCGGCGCGACGACCCAGGCTTGTGCCGGTCTGACGGGACGATCAATCCGGACCAGTTGATATCGTTTGACACCATGAGGACATCCGATCGTGCCCAGATTTGCCGCTAACCTGACCATGCTCTTCAACGAGTTGCCGTTCCTCGATCGCTTTGGCGCGGCCGAAGCCGCCGGCTTCAGCGGCGTGGAATATCTGTTTCCCTATGATTTCGAGAAGGCGGCGCTGCGCGAGCAACTGGAGCAGCACGGACTGACCCAGGTCTTGCACAATCTCCCCGCGGGCGATTGGGCGGCGGGCGAGCGGGGCATCGCCATTTTGCCTGACAGGGTCGACGAATTCCGCGACGGCGTGCTGCGCGCCATCGACTATGCCAAGGCGCTCGACTGCCGGCTGCTCAATTGCCTCGTCGGCGTCGCACCCGCCAATGCAGACGCCGTCAAACTGAACGAGGTATTGCTGAAGAACCTGCGCTTCGCCGCGGACGCCCTGGCACGCGAACATATTCGCCTGCTGATCGAGCCGGTCAACACGCGCGACATTCCCGGCTTTTTCCTGAACCGGACCGAGCAGGCCGCTCAGATCATTTCCGATGTCGGATCGGAAAATCTCTTCATTCAATATGACATCTACCACATGCAGGTGATGGAGGGCGACATCGCCCCAACCCTGCGCAAGCATCTGGCGCGCATCGCCCATGTGCAACTGGCCGACAATCCCGGCCGCAACGAACCCGGCACCGGCGAAATCAACTATCCATTTCTGTTCAAACATCTTGACGAGATCGGATATCGGGGCTGGATTGGCTGCGAATACAAGCCGAGGACGACCACCGTCGAAGGCCTCGGCTGGTACGCGGCCCAAACGGTCGACGCATAAGAAAAGCGCGCAAGGAGAATTTCAAATGATCGATGTTGGCTTCATTGGCCTGGGAACCATGGGACGGCCGATGGCGGGCCACCTTCAGGCCGCGGGACACCGCCTGTTTCTCAGGGATGTCGGGCCGATTCCGCCGGAGCTGGTTGCCGCGGGCGGCAAGGTCTGCAAATCCGGCAAGGAGGTTGCCGAGGAAGCCGATGTCGTCATCATCATGGTGCCGGATACGCCGCAGGTGGAAGCGGTTCTGTTCGGCGCCAATGGCGTGGCCGAGGGACTTCTCGAAAGGCAAGATCGTCGTCGACATGAGTTCGATCTCGCCGCTGGCGACGAAGGAATTTGCCCAAAGGATCAACGCGCTCGGCGTCGATTATCTCGATGCGCCGGTGTCCGGCGGCGAGGTTGGCGCCAAGGCCGCGAGCCTGACGATCATGGTGGGCGGGCCGGAGCGGGCGTTCAACGCCATCAAGCCGCTGTTCGAGAAGATGGGCAAGAACATCACGCTGGTCGGCGGCAATGGCGACGGCCAAACCACGAAGGTCGCCAACCAGATCATCGTCGCGCTGACGATCGAGGCGGTCGGCGAGGCGCTGTTGTTTGCGTCGAAGGCCGGCGCCGATCCGGCGCTGGTGCGGCAGGCGCTGATGGGCGGCTTTGCGTCCTCGCGCATCCTCGAAGTGCATGGCGAGCGCATGGTGAAGCGGAATTTCGATCCCGGCTTCCGCATCGAACTGCACCAGAAGGATCTCAACCTCGCGCTGGAGAGCGCGCGGACGCTTGGCCTTTCGTTGCCGAACACGGCGCTGGCCCAGCAATTGTTCAATTCATGCGCGGCGCATGGCGGCAAGGCGTGGGACCATTCCGCGATGGTCAGGGCGCTGGAGATGATGGCGAGCCACAAGATCGGAGAGCAGACATCGCAGTAGGCAGGTCGGGCGCGCCGAGCGGCTGTTCCAATAAAGTTCCCGACGGAACTCTGTCCTCCGCAATGCCGACAATTGCGCCAATGGAACCGTCGGAACATCAGGAACATCCCACCAACCGGTTCGTTGATCCCGGTACTTGCAATTATCTGGAGGACCAAATGAAGAATTGTTTCGTGATATCCTTGGCTGCTGTGTCGCTGCTGGCGTCGAGCGCCGCGTTTGCTCAGTCGACAACGGTGCAGGGCGCCAATGACGGCGCGAGGGCGGGTAACGCGGTCGGCGGCCCGGTCGGTGGCGCTATCGGCGGCACGGTCGGTGCTGCGGTCGGCCTCGGACTGGAAATTCCGAACGCCGTGATCACCTCGATTCAGGGCGAGCGTGCCCCGTCGGTGGTCGTGCGTGAGCGCGTCGTGGTCGGCGAGCCGTTACCGCCAACCGTTGAGTTGCGGACTGTCCCCAACCACACCGAATATCGCTACGCTGTGGTCAATGACCGGCGCGTGATCGTGGAGCCGCGGACGCGCAAGATCATCAAGATCATCGACTAGTTCGGGATCTATGCCTGAGTAAATCTCGACCTCGCGGGACCAGTCGTCCCGCGGGGTCTTGTCGTGTCAGGAGGCGAAACTCATAAGGGTTCGCGCGCGCCGAGCCCGACCATGAAGCGCTCCCTGATCTGGACGGGATCCCGGCGGGTGGCGCCGACCCCGGGCTTGTCGTCGATCCGCACGCCGATCAGCGTCGGTCCGGAGGCCGACAGCGATTGATCGACGAGCCGCTCAAAGTCCTCTTCGTCGGCCGCCCAGGCGCTGTTGGAAAGACCGCAGCCGAGTGCGATGGCGATGATGTCAGCCACCGCCGCGGCGGGGGTCGGCTGTGCGCCGGTGATCTGGTAGACGCCATTGTCCATCACGATCATGGTGAGGTTGTCCGGCTTGATGGATGCGATGGTCGCAAGACAGCCCATCTGCATCAGCAGCGAGCCGTCGCCCTCGAGCGCAAACACGCGGCGCTTCGGCTGCGCCAGCGCGACACCGAGCGCGATCGGGAAGGCGAGCCCCATGCTGCCGAGCATGTAGAAATTCTGCGGCCGATGGCCGGCGGCCCAGAGGTCGAAATTGGTATTGCCGATGCCGCCGACCACGGCTTCCTCGTTCTTCAACTTCGCGACCAGCCGCGAGGTGAGATCGAACCGGTTCATCACCTTGGTGTTGCGGGCAGGGGCGTTGGCTGGCGTTGTCATGGCTGCGCTCACTTGTCGAACACTTTGCCGCCGGTCAGCAGCGGCGAGAGGATCAGCGCCACCGGCGCCTGGGTGGTGACCGCCTGCTTGATCGATCGGTCGGCGATGAACTCGAACTCGTCGAGCCGGGTGCAGGTGTGATGTTCCATCGCCAGCGAGTTCGAGCACCGGCCGCATGGTGCGGCAGACCAGCGACTGGCCGTAATTGAATTCGCCGAGCGTGCCGCGCTCCGACACGAACATGATCAGCGGAATCTGGTAGGGGATCGCCAGCGACGCCAGCACATTGGCCAATGTGGCGAAGCCGGACGTCTGCATCAGGACGGCGCCGCGCATGCCGGCCATCCAGGCGCCGGAAACGATGCCGACCGCTTCCTCCTCGCGCGCGGTGGGGAAGGTGGTGAAAAACGGATCGGCGTGGATGTTCCTGATCAGCGTGGTCAGCACGCGGTCGGGAACATAGGGCACCAGCCGGACGTCGTTGCGCTTGAGCGTTTGCAGCACTACGTCCTGCCAGCTCTTCTGTCCCTCGGCAGCCGCCATCGAAATCTCCCTGTAACGCGCGACGATTGTTCGTTCGCGACATGATCGCGACCCGTCCCTGCCGATGCGGCGAAACTTGACGCGATCTCATAGATTGTCAACATGTACTGATCGTTACGTGGTCTGCGCCGCTGGCGATACTGTGGTGATGCCGGCGTGCGATAAAACAAAGTAACGAGAATATCGGGAGGGATGCCATGGGCAGATGGAGCAGGGTCGCTGCCACGGCGGCGGCGATGTGTATCGCTGGCGGCCTGGCGTCCGCGCAGTCGTCATTTCCCTCAAAACCCGTGCGCATCTTCGTGCCCTATGCCGCCGGCGGCGGCGTCGACATCCTCGCCCGCACGCTGGGCGATGTGGTTTCAAAGCAGTGGGGGCAGTCCGTCGTTGTGGAAAACCGGCCGGGCGCCGGTGGGGTGGTGGCATCGCAGGCGCTCGTCGCGTCGCCGCCGGACGGCTACACCCTGATCGTGGTCGCCAGCGGTCACGCCACCAATCCGCTGCTGTATCCGAAAATTCCCTACGACACCTTCAAGGACTTCACGCCGATCTCGCTGCTGGCCTCGTCGCCCAACATCCTGCTGGTGCGCGCGGATTCGCCGTTCAAGACGCTGGGCGACTTGATCGCGCAGGCGCGCGCGAAACCGGGCAGCCTGTCCTTTGCCCATGCCGGTACCGGCACCTCGACGCATCTTGCTGGCGAACTGCTCAAGAACCTCGGCAAGGTCGACCTCAATGCCGTTCCCTACAAGGGCGGCGCGCCCGCCATCAACGACCTCCTGGGCGGACAGATCGCGATGTCCTTCAACAATGGCCCGGAATCAATCCCGCAGCTCGAGGCCGGCACGGTGCGCGCGCTGGCGGTCACCACGGCTTCGCGGGCGTCGTTGCTGCCCAATGTGCCCAGCATGGGCGAGACCGTGCCGGGCTACGACACCGAAGTCTGGTGGGGTCTGCTGGGACCGGCGGGCATGCCGCCTGATCTGGTTGCAAAAATCTCGAAGGATTTCGTGGCTGCTGTGAATACCGAGCCCGTGAAGGAGCGATTGGCCAAACTCGGCGCGTCACCTATCGGCGCTTCGCCGCAGCAGTTCGATGCCAAGATTCGGGCCGACTACGACAAATGGGCACCGATCATCAAGGCCGCCGGCATGAAGGCCGAATGAGTTGCATCCCCGTAATCAATCCCGCAAAACTCCAAGGCTTCCCGAACTGAATGGCTTCCCGAACTGAATGGCTTCCCGAACTGAAAGTCGCATCGCCAATGTCCGTGAATAACAAGCGCGTATTCTACGTCAAATATCTCGCGAACCCGATCTATGCCGACATCCTGGGCGCACGGCCCGATGTGCGGCTCGACCGGCTCGAGAACGAAAGCCCCGATGCCGTCTCCGCCCCCATCCTGGCGGCGGCACATGCCTATCAAGTCGGCGCGGCACGCGATGAACTGGCGAAGCATTTCCATGTCGACGCCGACCTGCTGCGGCGCGCGCCGAACCTCTTGATCGTTTCCAGCAACGGCGCGGGCTTCGATCCCGTCGATGTGGAGGCCTGCACGGCGGCGGGTGTGGTGGTGGTCAATCAATCCGGCGGAAATGCCAATTCGGTTGCCGAGCACGCGCTGGGCATGCTGCTGACGCTGTCGAAGCGCATTCTCGAATCGGACCGCGCGTTGCGGCGCGAGCCCAACGTCAATCGAAACACGTTCACCGGCACCGAGGCGCAGGGCAAGACCATCGGTATCGTCGGCCTCGGCAATGTCGGCCGCCGCATCGCCGAACTCTGCAAGGGCCTGTTCGGCATGACCGTGCTGGCCTACGACCCCTATCTGACGGCAGCCGAGATGGCGGCCCGCGGCGGCGAGAAGGTCGAACTGGATGACCTCTTGCGCGCCTCGGACTATGTCTCGATCAATTGCCCGCTGGACAACAAGACGCGCGGCATGATCGGCGCGCGCCAGTTCGCGCTGATGCAGCCGCACGCCTATTTCATCACCACCGCGCGCGGCTTCATCCACGATGAAGACGCGCTGCTCGAGGCGTTGCGCAGCAAGGCGATCGCGGGTGCCGGCCTGGATGTATGGACCAAGGAACCGCCGGGGCCGGAGCATCCGCTGTTGCAATTCGACAATGTACTGGCGAGCCCGCATACCGCGGGCGTGACCAAGGAGGCGCGCATCAATATGGGCCGCATCGCCGCCGAGCAGATGCTCGGCATGCTCGACGGCAAGCGGCCGCCGCGATTGATCAATCCCGAGGTGTGGCCGGCCTACGTCAAGCGTTTCGAGAAGGCCTTCGGGTTTGCGCCGGCTGGCTGACCGCCCACATTCTCAGGGAGAAGAATTCGACCGTTGACGGCTCGAACTGGGCAACAACTCCACTGCCAATGGGCGCGTCGGCGATAGAGGCGTTGCTATTTTCGCCCTGGCCTCGACACCCCCGGCAGACCGGGCCATTTTCCTTCCAAGCGCTTGGCAGAACAGCCGTTTCGCCTGCGCAGAAGGAACCGGCATTATGCGACAATTGGGATCATTGCTGCGCTCCGCGCCGTCCCGGATCGGACGCCGGCTCAAGCTGATCGTCGCCATTGCAGCCGCCAGCCTGCCGGCCGCCGGCGCGTAAGGCGCGGCTTTTTCCATCAATCCCCAGCCGCTTGCGTTTGGCGCTTCTCGGCCGCCACGCGCAGCTTGGTAATCGTAGTCCGCGTCGAGATCTGCTCCGGATCTGTATAGAGTTCGATCAGCGCAGGGCGACCGGCCGTGATGGCGCGTTCGAGTGCTGCAGCAAAATCCGCCGTGCGGGTGACGCGTTCGGCGTGCGCGCCCATCGACTGCGCCATCATGATAAAATCCGGATTGACGAGGTCGGTTCCGACCACGCGCGAGGGATGTTCGCGCTCCTGATGCATGCGGATGGTGCCGTACATGTTGTTGTTGAACAGCAAGATGATCGGCTTGCCGCCGTGCTGCACGGCCGTCGCGATTTCCTGCCCGCTCATCATGAAGCCGCCATCGCCGACGCAGCCGATCACCACACGATCCGGATGAACCAGCGATGCGGCAACCGCCGCCGGCACCGAATAGCCCATCGCGCCGTTGGTGGGACCGATCTGGCGGCCCGGTCGCGCATAGGTCAGATAGCGCTGCGGCCAGCCGGTGTGATTGCCGGCGTCGAGCGTGATGATCGCGTCGTCGTCGAGCCGCTTGCCCAGCTCAGTCATTGCCGCAGCGAGATCGAGATCCGGCGTGCCGTCCGACGGCGCGATAGCGCTGAGATAGTCCGACCGGGCAGAGGCGAGCCAGGCGCTCCAGCGATCCGCGCCGAACCATTTGCTGTCGGCGAGGCCTTCCATGAAATTGCTGGAGGACGACAGCACCGAAAGCTCCGGTGTGAACACCTTTCCGAGTTCGTCGGCATCGGCGTGGACATGGATCAGCTTCGGACGGGTCGTTGGCGCCTGAAGAATGGTGTAGCCTTGGGTGGTCATTTCGCCGAGCCGCGCCCCGATCACCAACAGCAGGTCGGCATCCTTGAAGCGCTGAATCAAAGCAGGCGGCCCTGAGGTGCCGAGATCGCCCGCGAAATTCGGCGACCGGTTATCGAGGGTATCCTGACGGCGGAACGAGGTGGCGACCGGAATGCCATTCGCCTCGGCAAAGCCCTTCAATTGAGCGCAGGCGCGGTCGCTCCAGCCGGGACCACCGACAAGAATCATGGGCTTCTTGGCACCCTCGAGCAGTTCGCGAATCCGCGGGAAGACTTGCGGTGCGGGAGTTGGTTGTGTCGGCTGGTAGCAGAGCGCATCGCCCGACGACGTCACTTCGGTCAGCATATCCTCCGGCAACGCCAGCACCACCGGGCCCGGGCGGCCCGAGGTCGCGACATGGAAGGCGCGCGCGATATATTCGGGAATGCGCGCCGTGACGTCGATCTGCGCCGCCCATTTGGCGACCGGGCCGAACATCTGGCGGTAGTCGATCTCCTGGAATGCTTCGCGATCCATCATATCGCGGCCGACCTGGCCAATCAGCATGATCATCGGTGTCGAATCCTGGAATGCGGTGTGGACACCGACCGCCGCATGACACGCGCCGGGGCCGCGCGTCACCATGCAGATTCCCGGTTTGCCGGTGAGCTTGCCGTAGGCCTCGGCCATATTGGCGGCGCCAGCCTCGTGGCGCGCATTGACGAGTTTGAAGCGGTCGCGCGCATCGAACAAGGCATCCAGCACTTCCAGATAGCTCTCGCCCGGCACGCAGAAGGCCATGTCGGCGCCGTGGATCAGCAGCTGATCGACCAGGATCTTTCCGCCGGTGCGTGCATTGGAAAAGGGGAGGGTCATTCGAAAGGTCTCCAGTCAAGCGGTGCCCACGTCGCTGTTGGTTATCGCTACATGGACAGGCATTCGTCAACCTGCGCAAACGGGTTCCTGCCGCGTGCGAACCCAATCAAAATGGCTACGGCCATGCCGCATAGAAGGGACCCCGCTTGGCGTGTTCGATTCTGACGCGGCGGCGATAGGCGCCCGGCGAAATACCCTGATGCTTGCGAAAGAAACGGCTGAAATAGCCGGGATCGCGAAAGCCCAGACCGTATCCGATCTGTTCGACCGGCAGATCGAGCTGATGCAGGCGGGTGCAGGCCTCTTGAATCAGGCGCTCATGGACGATGGCGCGCGGATTGCGTGCCTTCTCGCGTTTGCAATGCGCATGCAGCTTGTCGTCCGTCACGCCGAGGGCTGCCGCGTACCGCGCGATCGGCCAGCCGTCGCGATAATGCAGCTCGACCATCTGGAGAAAGTTACCGACGAGGCGCGGGCCGTCGCCGCGCTGGATTGCCTCATCGGGAGATTCATCCGGGCTGACCGAGCGCCACAGATGCAGGCACAGCTGCAGCACATGGGATGAAACCATCGTCATGCTGCCGCGGCCCGGCGCGTGCAGCTCGCGTACCAACGTCGCGCAGGAGCCTGCGACAGCCTCGAACGCATCGTCGATCTGGTCGCCGCTCAACATCACGAAGCGGTCGATCGTGCGTCGCAGATGCAGGGCTTCCGCGCTGCCGGCCGCGATCCGCGTCAGGAAGTCCTCGGAAATGGAGACGAGATATCCGGTCGCGCCGGCCTGCACCTGGAGATCGGCCTCGACGTTGCCCGGCAGCCACAGCAGCGCTGGGGCTTCAAACGCAACGGCGGTGCCGCGCAACGCCGCGGTGCCGCTTCGTGCCCCGATTACCAACAGGTGCGCGCGCCGGACGAGATCCTGACGGATGATCCAGTGGCGGGGGCCGAGCCCGCCGGAAAATGCCTCCGCATGCAGCGCCGGTTCGGGCTTCTCGATAAAGCCGGCTGGGCCGGAAGTAAGCTGCATCGCGCCGCGCCCTGAGACAATCCGTCGCTCAATATCGGATGAAATCCACGGAATAATACAATCTTTGCCCGGATACGTCCAATCCATTGTCGGAGGCGCTCGACTAGCTTGAGCCGGTCGAACGCCATTTCAAGGCGACGGACGGGGATCTCTGGGAGGAAATCATGGTGTCACCAATCACCCGCCTTGGGGCGGCTTTGCTCGCGATCGCCAGCACGGCTTGTTTTGATGGGGCGGCTCAGGCGCAGACGTCGGTCAAGATCGGCTATGCGATCTCACGCACGGGACCGAACGCAGGCGGTGCCGCGGTCAGTACGATTCCGAACTACGAGATGTGGGTGAAGGAAGTGAATGCCGCCGGCGGACTGAAGCTCGGCGACAAGCGGGTGCCCATCGAGGTCGTGCACTACGACGACCGGTCAAGCGCGGAGGAATCGGCGCGTGCGCTGGAGCGCCTGATCAGCCAGGACAAGGTCGACTTCATTTTGCCGCCATGGGGAACGGGCCTCAATCTGGCGGTCGGACCCATTCTCAACAAGGCCGGTTACCCGCATCTGGCGGCGACCGCGGTGACCGATCGCGCGCCCGAACTGGCGAAGCGCTGGCCCAACAGTTTCTGGCTGCTCGGCACCAGCGCGGGTGCGGCCAACACGCTGGTCGAGCTGTTGGTCAAGCTGCGCGGCGAGGGCAAGATCGGCGACACCGTGGCCATGGTCAGCGTCGCCGACGGTTTCGGCATCGACCTTTCCGGCGCGGCGCGGCCCGCGCTCACCAAGGCCAATTTCAAGCTGGCCTACGACAAGACCTATCCGGTCGGCACCCAGGATCTCGCGCCGATCGTCAACGAGGCGAAGGCACTTAATCCCGATGTCTTCATCGCGTTCAGCTATCCGCCGGATACGCTCGGGCTTACCGAGCAAGCTCGCATCGCAGGCTTCAACCCAAAGATCTTCTATACCGGTGTCGGAACCGCATTTCCGCTGTTCAAGAACAAGTTCGGCGCCAATGCCGACGGTGTGATGGGCATCGGCGGGTGGAGCGGCGATAGCGCTGCGATCAAGGACTATCTGGCGCGGCACAAGGCGTCGGCCGCGAACGGCGCCGAGCCGGATCGCTGGGCCAGTGCGGTGACCTACGCCAGTCTCCAGATGCTGCAACAGGCCATCGAGCGTGTCGGCAAGGTCGATCGTGAAGCCGTGATCAAGGACCTGCAGAGCGGTACGTTCGACACAGTGATCGGCAAGGTCAAGCTCGAGAACAACATGCCGACCAAGTATTGGTGGGTCGGGCAATGGCAGGGCGGCGAGTTCTACGGCGTTGGTCCGGCGGGCAACGAGGGCGCCCGCGCGGCCGTGGTGCCGAAGCCGGCCTGGAAGGCGCCGTGATCGCGCGATCTCCGCAGCCGGATGGGCATAGGTGACCAACGCAGTTCTCACCGGCCTCATGCTTGGCGGCATGTACGCGCTGATCGCCATGGGGCTGACGCTCCAGTATGGCGTGGCGCGGATCATGAACCTGTCCTACGGCGAGTTTCTCGTCGCGGCGGCCTTTGCGTCGTACTGGCTGTTCACGGGATGGGCGCTCAGTCCGCTGCTCGGCGTGATCTTCGTCATTCCCGTCAGCTTCGGCGTGAGCTTCGCACTTTACCGTGTGTTGCTCACGCCATTGGTGCGGCGCGCCCGCACGCGGGATGCCCTCGAAGTGGACAGCATCCTGGCGACCTTCGGCATGATGTTCATCGTCCAGGGCATCATGTTGACGATTTTCGGCGGCGCCTATTACAGCTACTCGTTTCTCGCCATCCCGGTCGATCTGTTCGGCGAGACCCTGGCATTGAACCGGCTGATCGCATTTGGCTTCGCCGTGGTAATCGGTCTTGCACTCTATTTGGCGCTGACCCGCACCCGCATCGGGACTGCTATTCGCGCCGTCGCGGTCGATCCCTCCGCCGCGCAACTGGTCGCCATCGATGTGGTGCAGACTTCCGCGCTGGCCTTTGCGCTCGGCGGCGCGCTGGTCGCAACGGCGGGTGTGCTGATCAGCATGTTCCTGACCTTCAGCGCCAGTTCAGGCGTGGTGTTCACGATGAAGGCGCTGATCATCGTCGTCATGGGCGGTGTCGGCAATCTGCTGGGGTGCCTGGTCGCCGGACTGCTGCTCGGCCTCAGCGAGGCGCTTGTTGCGACCTTCGTTGATCCCGGATTGACGCTTGCGGTCAATTTCGCGTTGTTTCTCGGCGTGCTGCTGATCAAGCCGGCCGGCCTGTTCGGAAGGGCGCAGCGATGACAGCACCGCGCCTTGCCTTGGCTGTTGCAGCGCTCGGCGGTCTCGTCGTGCTGGGTTTTCTCCCCCTCTATGCCGACGCCTATTATTTGTCGCTGACGATCAGCCTGCTGCAATTCACCGTTTTGGCCACCGCGTGGGGCATGTTTTCCGGTCCGACACGTTACGTCTCGCTGGCGACGGCGGCTTTCTTCGGAGTCGGCGCCTATACCGTCGCCGTGCTCGGCGAGGTGTTGAGCTGGCCGCTGGTGCTCGGCATTGCCGCCGTGATCGGGGCGTTGACGGCTGCTATCGTCGGGCTTTCGACGCTGCGGCTCAGCGGCGTGCATTTCGTGATCTTCACCTTCGGGCTTGCTGAACTCGTGCGCCAGCTCGTGGTCTGGTACGAGGTCAACAAGACCCGTGTGCTCGGCCGCTATGTGTTCGTGGATATCACGCAGAAGGATATCTACTGGCAGCTGCTCGTGCTTGCGATTGCGGTCTTCGTCATCGGCTGGGTCATTGCGCGCTCGCGGCTCGGCTTTGCGCTTCGCATTATCGGCGAGGATGAAACCGTCGCCCAGCATTGCGGGATCAATGTCACCGTCGCCAAGGTCGCGCTGTTCACGATCAGCGCCACCGTCATGACCTTGGTGGGCGCCATCATGTCGCCGCGCTGGACCTATATCGAGCCGTCGATCGCCTTCAATGCGACGATCTCGTTTCAGGTAGTAATCATGGCGCTGCTCGGCGGCGCGCATCGGCTGTGGGGACCGATTCTCGGTGCGGTCCCGCTGACACTACTGTTCGAATTTCTTTCGGCGCGGTTTCCAAGCACCTCGACCCTGATCATGGGCGTGGTCTTTCTGCTGATTGTTTATGCGCTGCCGTCCGGCGTGGCCGGCTTGTGGGACCGGCTGGTCTCGCGATCGGCGCGGCGGATCGGGCAGGAGGCCGCGTGATGGCGGACGTCTCCATCATCGCCGGTACTGGAGGTCAGCGCCTTGACGCGGGCGTTCGGTGGTCTCGTCGCGGTCGATACGCTTGGTCTCACCGTGCAAGGCGGCGAGATCGTTGGACTGCTGGGCCCGAACGGTTCGGGCAAGACCACCGTGCTCAACCTGATGTCGGGCCTTCTGCGTCCGGATTCCGGGACCATACTCTTTGCCGGAGCGGACATCGCCGGGATGCCGGCGTACCGCATTGCGCGGCTCGGGCTCGCCCGCACGTTTCAGCTGGTGCGCGTACTCAGCGGCATGAGCTGCGCTGACAATGTCCGGGCCGGGCTGGCGTTTCACTACCCGCCGCTTTCGCGCGGCGAGATGGCCGACGCCTCCGCCATGTTGCTAGAGCGCGTCGGACTCGGAGGGCTGGGAGAGCGCCCGGCGTCCGAGCTCACCTATATCGATCAGAAGCGGCTCGAACTGGCGCGTGCGCTGGCGCTGAGGCCACGTCTGTTGCTGCTCGACGAATGGCTCGCTGGCCTCAACCCGTCGGAATTGCTGATCGGGATCGAGTTGATCCGTTCGCTGAAGAACGAAGGACTATCGATCCTGCTGGTCGAACACGTCATGGACGCGATCCGTTCGCTCTGCGACCGCTGCGTTGTCATGAACAGCGGCCGCAAAATCGCCGAAGGCGAACCGGCGCAGGTGCTGACCGATCCGGTTGTCATCGAAGCGTATCTCGGAGTGACTTCCGATGCTTGAGGTCTCCGGTGTCAGCGTCGCCTATGGCCAACACCGCGCGCTGAGCGATGCTGCGCTCAACGTCGGCAGCAAGGAAATTGTCGTCATCCTCGGCGCCAACGGCGCCGGGAAAACCTCGCTGATGAAAGCGATCGCGGGCATTGTTCCCAGTCTTCCCGGCAGAAGCGTCAAACTTTCCGGCCGCGATCTTTCGAGCCTTGCGGCGCATGAGATCGTCGAAGCCGGCCTCGCTTCGGTGCCCGAAGGGCGAGGCATTTTCGGCGAACTGACCGTCGCCGAAAACCTGCTGCTGGGCGCCAATCCGAAGCGGGCGCGCGAAGGCGAGACCGCCCGCCGCGAGCAGGTGCTGTCGTTGTTTCCGCGCTTGCGCGAGCGCCTTGGCCAAATGGTTCGCACCATGAGCGGCGGCGAGCAGCAGATGGTCGCAATCGGCCGCGCGCTGATGTCGAACCCGGACGTGCTGTTGCTGGATGAACCGTCGCTCGGGCTGTCGCCGTTGATGGTCCGCGAATTGTTCGCCGCACTCCGGCAGGTACGCCAAACCGGCGTCGGCCTGCTGATGGTCGAACAGAATGCGCAGGAAAGTCTCGCGCTCGCCGACCGCGGCTATCTCATCGAAAACGGAAAGATCGTCGGCAGCGGCACCGCGCTGGCGCTGAAGTCCGACCCCGCGGTCCGCCGTGCGTATCTTGGCGGATTGGCGAGCAGCACGACGTGATCCCGAACAACCAGAACCTTCGCAGAACCACAACGAGGAAACGGCTATGAATCAGATCAACCTGTTGCTCGAAAATCAGGATGTTCAAGCGATCGATGGCGTGACCTTCGACCGCCTCAACCCGATGACGGGCGGCGTCGCCACCCGCGCCGCCGCGGCGAAGATCGCCGACGTCAAGCGGGCAGCCGACGCCGCCGCAGCGGCTTTTCCGGCGTGGTCGTCGACCGGACCAAATCAGCGCCGCATGATCCTGCTCAAGGCCGCCGACGTGCTGGCGAGCAAGACACCGCAATTCATCGAACTGATGGCCGTCGAAACCGGCGCGACCGCCGGCTGGGCCGGTTTCAATGTCCATCTTGCCGCCGGCATGCTGCGCGAAGCGGCGGCAATGACGACGCAGATTTCCGGCGAGGTGATCCCGTCCGACAAGCCGGGATGTATCTCGATGGCGATCCGTCAACCCGCCGGCGTCGTGCTCAGCATCGCGCCCTGGAATGCGCCCGTCATCCTCGGCGTACGCGCGGTGGCGCTGCCGCTGGCCTGCGGAAATACCGTGGTGCTCAAGGCGTCGGAGATTTGCCCCGGAACGCACCGGCTGATTGCGGAATGCCTGCGCGAGGCGGGCCTGCCGCCGGGTGTCCTGAACGTCATCACCAACGCGCCGGAAGATGCGCCTGAGCTGATCGATGCGCTGATTTCCCATCCAGCCGTGCGACGCATCAATTTTACGGGCTCGACGCGTGTCGGGCATATCATCGCCCAGACGGCTGCAAAATATCTCAAGCCGGTGCTGCTCGAACTCGGCGGCAAGGCGCCGCTGCTGGTTCTCGACGATGCCGACCTCGATGCCGCGGTCGCAGCAGCGGCGTTCGGGGCCTTCATGAATCAGGGGCAGATATGCATGTCGACCGAACGAATTGTCATCGACAGGAAAGTCGCCGATGCGTTCGTGGCAAAGCTTGCCACCAAGGCGGAGACGCTGGTGGCCGGCGATCCCCGCACCGGAAATGCGCCGCTCGGATCCTTGATCGGTACCGATGCTGCTGATCGCATTCAGGGCCTGATCAAGGATGCGGTCGGAAAAGGCGCGCGGGTTGTCGCAGGCGGCAAGGTCGATGGCACGCTGATGTCGGCGACGGTGATCGATCATGTCACCTCGACCATGCGCATCTATGGCGAGGAATCCTTCGGCCCTGTCGTGACCATCGTCCGCGTCAATGGCGTGGACGAGGCCGTGCGGATCGCGAACGATACCGAATATGGTCTGTCGGCGGCGGTGTTCGGCCGCGACATCGGGCGCGCGCTGGAGGTTGCCAAGCGCATCGAGTCCGGCATCTGCCACGTCAACGGCGCGACCGTGCACGATGAAGCGCAAATGCCGTTCGGCGGCGTCAAGGCTTCAGGCTACGGACGCTTCGGAGGCAAGGCGGGCGTCGCCGAATTCACCGAACTGCGATGGATCACGATCGAGACCGGCCCGCAGCATTATCCGATCTGAGCGTTTCGGCTGGAGCATCGGTTATGTAACTGTCATGCCGCGCAGGACAGGCGCGGCTTCACGTGCTTGTGACTAATGCGCGCCCGGCTGCATGAAGAAATGCAGTCGGCTTGTGGCGTAGTTCACATGCAGAGTTGTTTGTCGGGCTTACGGTGATGGTGACGAAGTACTCATCGCCAGGAGAGGCCGGCATGAAACGATTTCCGAATAATCTGAGCGCCGAAGACCGCCGCACCCATCGCAGATGGACAAGAGGGCTGTTCTTGTTCTATTCGGCGGCAATCGCCGTCGCGATGGGCGTCACTTTCATCAATCGGCCCGCGAGTGAACTCAGGGCATCGAACGAAACACGAACCGCGGGCCTGAAAGTGACGACGGGATCGACGGCAACGTCTCCTGTAGGCAGGCTCGCGCCCAAGCCCTGACGCGCGTTTTGCTCGTCAGTTTGCACACTTTTCTCATGAAGATTTGACATTAATTTTTTTGGAAGTGCCATGGCACTGAGGAACGCGATTATATTTGGCGCAGTCGTTCAAGGGCTCTTGTTCGCAGCGCCACCTGCCGCAAACCTTGCCTTCGCCGATGTCGATGAAACCAGTGTCCAGCTTTGTTGGGCGTTGGGCAAGTTCGACGACACCGTCTACTTCGCCGAAGCAGAGGGTCGCGAGGATCGGCAGGCCAGCTTTATGACGTTGATCAAGATATCCGGCATCGATTACGACCGCGCTGAATGCCGGATTTCAGATACCAAGTCGCATCGTCGTGTGCGGACCGAATTGATGAAAGAATGGTCCGATTCGGAATTCGAGATCGTCAACACCACATTCCTGTCGGATCTTGATTATTGACTGGAACGTGGTGTCCGTCGCGCCGGCTCACGCGGCAATCATGCCTTCAATTGGCGACAGGCCAAGGCTGTCGGCAACCGCCTTGTTGGTGATGCGGCCGCGATGAACGTTCAGGCCTGCGCGCAGATGCGGATCCTGCGTCACGGCGGCGAAGCCGTGCTTTGCCAACGCCAATCCGAACGGCAGCGTGGCGTTGTTCAAGGCCTGGCTCGAGGTGAGGGGGACCGCACCGGGCATGTTCGCCACGCAGTAATGGATGATGCCGTCGACCTCGTAGGTCGGATCGGCGTGGGTGGTTGCGTGCGAGGTCTCGAAACAGCCGCCCTGATCGATTGCGACGTCGACGATCACCGAACCACGCTGCATCGATTTCAGCATGTTGCGGGTGACCAGTTTCGGCGCGCTGGCGCCGGGGATGAGAACGGCGCCGATCACCACATCGGCTGCGAAGACTTCCTGCTCGATCGCCTCGCCGGTCGAGAAGCGGGTACGGACCCGGCCCTGGAATAGCTCGTCGAGTTCACGCAACCTTGGGATCGATCGGTCCAGGATCGTGACCTCGGCGCCGAGACCTGCGGCCATGCGCGCCGCATGGGTGCCGACGACGCCGCCGCCAATCACCACGACGCGTGCGGGAACCACACCGGGGACGCCGCCGAGCAGAAGGCCGCGGCCGCCGGCGTAACTCTTGAGGGCAAAGCCCGCCGCCTCGATCGAGAGTCTGCCGGCAACCTCGCTCATGGGTGCGAGCAGCGGCAGGCCGCCCTTCGCATCCGTGACGGTCTCGTAGGCGATCGCGGTGCAGCCCGAGGCCATCAGGCCCTTGGCTTGCTCTGGGTCCGGCGCCAGATGCAGGTAGGTGAAAAGAATTTGGCCCTCGCGCAGCTCCGACCATTCGCGCGGCTGCGGCTCCTTGACCTTCACGATCATGTCGGCGGCGGAAAAGATCTCGCTGGCCGAGCCTGCGATGGAGGCTCCGGCCTTGCGATAGACTTCGTCGGTCGCGCCGATTCCCGCGCCGGCGTTGGTTTCGACGATGACGTTGTGGCCGGCAGCCACGTATTCGCGTACCGCGCCCGGTGTCAGGCCAACACGATACTCATGAATCTTGATCTCCTTCGGAACTCCGACGCGCATCGCAGATCCTCCTTTGCTGAAATAATATTTGGAAATGATGTCAGCAATGCTAGGCCCGATTCTGGTTTGAATCTTTGCGATCATGGCGCCATAATGCGAAATATCGCCGAAATCCGATGTGATTTTGGCCATTCGCGCAGGAATCCAAACCAATGAAGCTCGACACCATCGACACCACCATCCTGTCGGAACTCGCGACCAATGCCCGCGCCAGCCAGGTCGAACTCGCCGAGCGCGTTGGGCTGTCGAGCACGGCGATCGCCCGCCGCCAGAAAATGCTGGAGGAGGAAGGCTTCATCCGCGGCTACCAGGCGGTGTTGGATCTGACACGTTTCGGTCTCTCCACCACCGTGCTGGTGAGGGTCACGCTGGAAAGCCAGAACGAGGCGGCGCTGAAGTCGTTCGAGGCCGCGGTCATTGCCTGTCCATCGGTTGTTCGCTGCTTCCTGATGTCGGGAAGCGATGACTACATCGTCATTGTGTTGGCGCGCGACATCGAGGATTTCGAACGCATTCACCGAACAGAACTCTCCCGGTTGCCGCGGGTTTCAAGGATCCAGTCGAGTTTCGCCATGCGCGAGGTCGTCAACCGCGCGGTGCCGCCGGTGGTTTTCGGTGTCCCGCGGCGTCGCGCGAAGACGTAAGGGCCCAAGCGTTGCACCAGTCTCCCGGCCGAGCTTGAAGCATGCCCTTGACATAACCAATATGTTATATAACATAAGTGTTAGATAGAGAGCTCAATGCCCAACCTCGATGCCGCCTTCTCTGCGCTTGCTGACCCGACCCGTCGGGCCATTCTCGCGCGACTGTCGACGGGCGAATCCACCGTTATGGAGTTGGCCCGGCCGTTCGACATGACCCAGCCGGCGATCTCGCGACACCTGAAAGTGCTCGAGGCTGCCGGCCTGATTGTTCGTCGTATTGAGGGAAGCAAACGGCCTTGCCGGCTCGCGCCCGCAGCGATTACCGACATCGATCGATGGCTGGGAATGCTGCGCGATGCCTTGGCCAAAAACTACGACCGGCTGGATTCAGTTTTGGCCTCGATGAAAACCACAGTAAAACAGTGAAGAGGGAGTGTGATGAGCGCGTTGACACTTGCGACCGAAGGCGACACCCATGTCGTTGTGACCAGGCGTTTTGCGGCGCCGCCCGAAGCGGTTTATCGCGCCCACCTCGAGCCGGCGTTGCTTCAGAAATGGCTGCTCGGCCCGGAAGGCTGGACCATGCCGGTGTGCATCAACGAAGCGCGGCCGGGCGGAAAAATTCGTTATGAATGGAGTGATGGAAAAGGCGCCGGCTTTTTCCTGACCGGCGAATTTGTCGAGCTAAAACCGTTCAGCCGGATCGTGCATGTCGAGCGCATGCATCTGCCGGATCCGACTCCGGACAACCATGTCGAAACCACCTTCGCGCCTGATGGAACCGGCACGCTGATGACGATGCGGATGACCCTGCCGGACGCCCAGACCCGAGAAGCCATGCTTGCCAGCGGCATGGAACACGGAATGGAAGCGAGCTACGTGCGGCTCGAAAAAACGCTTTAGGGCGGAAGATTCTTATACCCTGAGCGTGATTATCCGTTGACGGATATATTCCTGGGGAATAAAAACCGGCCGCGATGTCCAAGCCCCGATTCAACCCGTTAGCGTTGGCCGTTCTTGCATTGGTCTTTGAGCGGCCGATGCATCCGTATGAGATGGCGGCCACGCTCAAACACCGCCAGAAGCACGAAAGCATCAAGCTGCGTTACGGCACTCTTTATACCGTGATCGATCTGTTGGTGCTGCGTGGCCTGATCCGTCCCAAGGAAACCTCGCGCGGCGGCAAGCGGCCGGAGCGTACGGTCTATGCGCTGACGCCGGCGGGTCGCGATCTCCTGGGCGAGTGGATGTGCGATCTCATCGCTGAGCCCGCGAAGGAATTTCCGCTGTTCGAGGCGGCGTTGTGCCTGTTGCCGGTGGTGCCGCCGGACGAAGCGGTTTCGCTGCTGCGCGACCGCACCGTCAAGCTTGCCGGAAATATTGCGCAGATCGAAGCCGAGATGGCGCGGATGTCCGGGATGACATTCGAACAAATCAAACAGCCGGATCAGGAATTGCCGGCGCCGCTATTAGGCCAGAAATTTCCGGCAATCTTCATTGTCGAAAGCCAATACCGGTTAGCGCTGTTGAAGGCCGAATTCGAATTTGTCAGCGATCTGGTTCGTGACATCACCGAACACGGCTGGGGGCCGGTCGAGCTTTGGCGCAACATGCAGGCGACCTGCGAGCGAGAATATCGGCGCGAGAATGATCATGCTGCGCAGGACATCGCGCAGCTTGCCGGCGCGACGGCGAGGACAGGATGACGATGGGCGACGACAAGACCAAACTGCTGCGCTCGCTCTCGATCGATCGCAGCGCAAGCGAGCCCGTCCGATCCGCAGGGTCGCGCCGCTGGCTGCCGATCGGCGCGGCCGTTGCGGCATGCGTCGTGGTGGCGCTCGCGGCCTTTGCCGTTGCCGAATTTCGCGCCCAGGATCGTCCAAAGGACACTGCATCGCAACCGGCGGCACAGGCCCAGCCGCAAGCGCCGCAATCTCAGCCGCGCGAGCAGGCCGCCAGCAGCGCGCGAGTCCGGCAATCTTGCCGCGTCCGGCTATGTGGTGGCGCGGCGCAAGGCGACGGTCGCGGCCGAGATCACCGGCAAGGTCCTCGAGATTTTCATCGAAGAGGGCATGACCGTGACCGAAGGGCAGGTCGTGGCGCGGCTCGACAGCGTGCTCGCGGAAAAGGATCACGAGTTGGCGCAGTCCGCGCGCCGAGGCGGCGGATGCCGCGATCGCCGCGATCACCGCCGATCTGCAGGACGCGACCCGGATCATGACGCGGGTGCAGACGCTGTCGCAGAAGAATTTTGCGACCGACGCCGACCTGACCAAGGCGCAGGCCCGCGTCGGCGTGCTGACGGCGCAGCTGCGCCAGGCACAATCGCAGTTCAACACTGCCAGCATCGATGCCAGGCGCAGCGGTTCGATCCTCGACAAGCACCAGGTTCGCGCGCCGTTCGCCGGCGTCGTGGTCGACCGCAGCGCCCAGCCCGGCGAGATGATTTCGCCGATGTCGGTCGGCGGCTTCACCCGCACCGGCATCTGCACCATCGTCGACATGGATTCGATCGAGATCGAAGTCGACGTCAACGAAGCCTTCATCGGCCGGGTGGTTGCCGGCGGTGCCGTCAATGCGGTGCTGGATGCCTATCCGGACTGGAGCATTCCGGCCTCGGTGATCGCGATCGTGCCGACCGCCAATCGCGAAAAGGCCACGGTGAGGGTGCGTATCCGTTTTGTGCAAAGGGACCCGCGCATCCTGCCCGACATGGCCGTGAAAGTAACGTTTCTGCGCGACGCCAAGGCGGGCAGCGCCGCCGCAAGCAAGACCACCGCGGCAAACTAGTCCGATTGAATTTCGACAGGAGAGAAAAAGTGACAGCGGAACAACCGATGGTTCGCCTCGCCGGCGTCAGCAAGCGCTTTACCAAGGGCAAGGAAACGATTTCGATTTTCGATCATCTCGATCTGACGATTCCCCGTGGCGATTTCGTCGCGGTGATGGGACCGTCCGGCTCGGGCAAGACCACGCTGCTCAACCTGCTCGGCGGCATCGACGGCGTCGACGAAGGTGAGCTCACCGTTGCCGACCAGCGTACCGATGGCATGTCGGAAGGCCAGCTTGCGGCCTGGCGCGCGGCCAATATCGGATTCATCTTCCAGTTCTACAATCTGATGCCGATGCTGACCGCCGCGCAGAACGTCGAACTGCCGCTGCTGCTCACCAATTTGCGCCGCAAGGAACGCGCCAGCCGGGTCGAGACCGCGCTGTCGGTGGTCGGCCTTGCCGATCGCGTCAAGCACCATCCGCGGGAAATGTCGGGCGGCCAGCAGCAGCGCGTCGCGATCGCGCGCGCCATCGTATCGGATCCGAACCTGCTGCTGTGCGACGAACCGACCGGCGACCTCGACCGCCACTCCGCCGACGAGATTCTCACGATCCTGCAGCTCCTCAACAAGGATCTCGGCAAGACCATCGTGATGGTGACCCACGATCCGGCGGCGGCGCGCTATGCCCGGCGGACCTTGCATCTCGACAAGGGTCAGTTCGTCGAACAGGAGCTTGCGGCGTGAACGACTTCGACCTGGTGCGGAAAAACCTGTTCCGCCGCAAATTGCGCGCCATCCTGATGATCGTGTCGATCCTGGTGGCGTTCATGATCTTTGGCGTGCTCGCCGGATTCCATCGCTCCTTTACGGCGGGGACGGATCGCGCCGCCGCCGATCGTCTGATCACGGTCAACAAGATCAACTTCACCCAGCCATTGCCGATCGCCTATTTCAACCGCGTGCGCGCCGTGGACGGTGTCAGGCAGATCACGCATGCCAACTGGTTTGGCGGCTATTATCAGGATCCGAAGAATTTCCTGATGACGCTGGCGATTGAGCCGGCCACCTATTTCGACGTCTACCGCAGCGAGCTCGATATCCCGCCTGAACAGCTGAAGGCCTTCATTCAGAATCGCAGCAGCGCGGTGGTCGGCGAGACGATGGCGAACAAATGGGGCTGGAAGGTCGGCGATCGCGTGCCGGTCAAGAGCAACATCTTCACCCAGCGCAGCGGCGGACAAACCTGGGATTTTACCATCGCCGGCATCGTCAAAGGCAAGGCGGATCACGTCGATACCAATTTTCTGTTGTTCCAGTACGCCTATTTCGATGAAACCCGCTCGTTCGGCAAGGACACGATCGGCTGGATGATCCTGCAGACCAACTCGCCCGAGATTAACGACCGCGTCATCAAGACGATTGATGGGATGTTCACCAATTCCACCGCCGAAACCTCGACCGACACCGAGAAGGCTTTCGGCAAGGCGTTCGTGGCCCAGTTCGGCAATATCGCGCTGATCGTGTTTCTGGTGGTGGGGGCCGCCTTCGTCACCATCTTGATGATCGTCGGCAACACCATGGCGCTCTCGATCCGCGAGCGTACCAGGGAGATCGGCGTGCTGAAGACGCTGGGCTTTTCGGGGCCGCGAATCCTGCGCATGGTGCTTGGCGAATCCGTGCTGCTGGCGCTGCTGGGCGGTTTGCCCGGGCTGGCGATTGCCGCGTTGATCACGATGGCGTTGCGCAACAGCCTTGCCAACATCGCGCCGGCGTTTGCCGTGTCGCCCGATATCGTGCTGCAAGGCATTGGATTGATGCTCGCGCTCGGCCTGATCACCGGGATCATTCCGGCGCTCAATGCGCAGCGGCTCAAGATCGCCGCAGCACTCGGACGAGGATAGATCATGCGTTCGCTTCTGCTTCAGGTCGTCGCGGTCACCTCGATCAACCTCAAGAGCATCGCGCAGCGGCGCTGGCTGTCGCTGTCGACGGTGGTCGCGATCGCGCTGGTGGTGATCGTGCTGCTCGCATTCCTCGCCATGGCCAACGGATTCCAGCGCACCATCGCCGGCTCCGGCGCCGATGATATCGCCATCGTGCTGCGCGCCGGCTCGCAGGCGGAAATCAACAGCACGGTATCGCGGGACCAGGTACGTCTGATCGAAGACGGACCGGGCATCGCTCGCGGCAGTGACGGCAAGCCGCTGATTTCGCCCGAGCTCTATCTCGTGGTCGACGGTCTCAAGCGCTCCACCAAGACCAAGGCCAATTTGCCGTTGCGCGGCATCGGCGAGCAGGGCGCCACGCTGCGCAAGGGCATCGCGATGTCAGCCGGCCGGATGTTCAATCGCGGCAGCAACGAGATCGTGGTCGGCAAGGCCCTGTTGCGGGAATTCGAGGGTTTCGACCTCGGCAGCACGGTATCCTTCGGGGCCACGCGCTGGACCGTGGTCGGCGTGTTCGATGCCGGCGGCAATGTGTTCGAATCGGAAATCTGGGCCGATCTGCCGGTCGTGCAGAGCCTGTTCAACCGCAACAACGTCGTGCAGACCGTGCGCGCGCGGCTGACCAGTCCGGCGGCGCTGAGCGAACTGAAGAACTACAGCGACAACGATCCGCGGCTGAAGCTCGACGTCAAATCGGAGAACGCCTATTTCGCCGAACAGGCGTCGCAGACCTCCGACCTGATCCAGAAGCTCGGCTGGCCGCTGGCGATTGCGATGGCCTTCGGCGCGCTCGCCGGCGCGCTCAACACCATGTACTCGTCGGTGGCGGCGCGCGCGACCGAGATCGCCACGCTGCGGGCGCTCGGGTTCGGCGGCTTCCCCGCCTTCGTGGGAACGCTGGTGGAATCGCTATCGTTGGCGGCGATCGGCGGGCTGCTTGGTGCGGCCGCGACCTATCTGATTTTCGACGGCATCACCGCCTCGACGCTGGGCGGCAACTTCACCCAGGTGGTGTTCGACTTCAAGCTCAGTCCTTGGCTGATGGTCGAGGGCGTTGGCCTCGCGCTGATCGTCGGATTGATCGGCGGGCTCTTTCCGGCGCTGCGGGCCGCGCGGCTGCCGATCGTCAAGGGACTATACGCAAGCTGAACGCTTGCGGGGCTGCGTGGTGGGGGATGACGTTTGAACGCGATCGACTGGATTGCCGTGGATTGGGGCACTTCCAACCTCAGGGTTTGGGGGCGGAGTTCAAGCGGCGAAATCCTCGCCGAGGCGTCCTCGGATCGGGGCATGGCCAAACTCGATCGCGCCGGATTTGAACCGGCCTTGCTCGATTTGATCGACGGCTGGTTGCCGCAAGGTCGCAAGACCCCCGTCATTGCCTGCGGAATGGTCGGTGCGCGCCAGGGATGGATCGAAGTTCCCTATCGGCAGGCGCCGTGCAAACCGGATGTTCAGGACAGTTTTGGTTGCCCCGACGCCAATGATCCCCGGTTGATGGTGAGGGTGCTCGCCGGAATCAAGCAGGTCAAACCGGCGCCTGATGTCATGCGGGGTGAAGAGACCCAGATCGCCGGCTTCCTGCTGGAGAACCCGGCATTTGACGGCGTGCTCTGCCTTCCAGGCACCCACACCAAATGGGTGTGGATCAGCCAAGGCGAGATCGCCGAGTTCCAGACCTTCATGACCGGAGAATTGTTCAACCTGCTGGCGACCCAGTCGGTGCTGCGCCACAGCGTGGCGGACGCGGGTTGGGACGGGGACGCTTTCGCGGACAGCGTCAAGTCGCTGATATCAAAACCCGAAAGTTTCGCAGGAAGGCTGTTTTCGATCCGTGCGGACACCTTGATCTCAGGTCTCGGCCATGCCGAGGCCAATGCGCGGCTGTCCGGAACGCTGATCGGCGCCGAACTGGCGGCGGCCCGGCACTATTGGCAGGGACGAGACGTGAGCATCGTTGGAAATGGCGCCCAATCCGAATTATACGCCGAGGGGCTTCGGACCCTTGAACAAAGCCCGCGCATTGCCGATGCGAGCCGCGTCACCCTCGCAGGCCTGAAAGCGGCGTACGACCAGATTGTGAGAGACCTCAGATGACCCGGAACATCATCGCCATCCTGCGCGGCATAAAGCCGGAAGAAGCCGCCTCGATTTGCGAAGCCATTCTCGAGGCCGGGATCACGACCATCGAAATTCCGCTCAACTCGCCGCGACCGCTGGAAAGCATCGCGCTCCTCGCCAAGAGGTTTGGATCCGACGCGACGATTGGTGCGGGAACGGTGTTGAGCGCCCAAGAGGTGCGTGACGTCGCCAGTGCCGGCGGCAAAATCATCGTGTCGCCCAACTTCGATGCCGACGTCGTGCGTGAGACCAAATCGCTGAAGCTGGAATCATGGCCCGGCGTGCTGACGCCATCGGAATGTTTTGCCGCCTTGAAAGCCGGCGCCGACGGCCTGAAGATTTTTCCGTGCTCGGTGATCGGCCCTGCCGGCGTCAAGGCGATACGCGCGGTGCTGCCGCCGGAAACCCAGGCTCTATGCGGTCGGCGGCGCCGGACCGGAAAATTTCGCGGAATGGTTTGCCGCCGGGATGAACGGGTTCGGGATTGGCAGCGCCATCTACAAGCCGGGAGATTCCGCCGCCAAATTGCGGGAGGTTTCGCGTGACATCGTTCGTGCCTACGATGCCGCGCGCGCAAAATAGAGCGCGCTGGGTTCCCCGATTTCGCGTCAGCATTTACTGACCTAAACCAACAATTAACTGCGTTCCGAAATCGGTTCGAAAGCAGGCAGACGGCATAGTGAGACCCGCACAGCAACGGAATTCTCGATTTGTCGGTCACGCTCGAAATGGTCGAAGCCTTTATGGCGAAAGGAAAACGCGCGACTTGCGTTCCCTGTCGCCTTGGAGCGGCGGTTCGAGGAAGATACCCAGGAGCGGCGTAGCGCGCGGATCAGAATTGGAATTCTTGTCTCCGTCGTCCTCTACAATTTCTTCCTGATCGCCGATTGGCTGCTGGTTCCCGATGTGCTGGGTATTGCCATCGTTGCTTCATCTCTGCGTGGTGACGCCATGGATGCTGTTTGCGGCCTGGATGATGACCAGGCGCCCGCCGCCGTTCCTTCGCGAATGCCTGGCAGCCAGCGTGCCGCTGCTCATCATTCTGCAGATCGACTACGGCTTTGCGCTCACCACCAGCGAAGGTGCCGCGCACTACCAGTATGTCATCATTCCGACGCTGCTCTATGCCAACGTATCGCTGCACCGGCTGATGTTTCCCTTTGCACGCGCGGTGACAGCGGCCGTCTTGATTGTCCATGCCGCGGTGGTCCTGTCGGCGAGCTACATTGAGGGCCCGGTCGCGGCCATGATCCTGGTGCAGATCGCGATCTGCGCCTACATCACGCTGGTTACCAATTATATGATGGAGCGCGATTTGCGCCGCGCCTATCTGTATTCGCTGCGGGACCGTCTGCGCCATTCGCAGGCCGATACCGCATCGAGGCGCGATGCCCTTACCGGGCTGGCGAACCGTCATCACCTCGATATCGAGCTGCGCAGGCTGTGGGCCGCAGAGGCTGAACCGCCGCCGGTGGTCTCGGTCATCTCTGATCGACATCGACCATTTCAAGCGGCTCAACGATCGATACGGCCATGGCGCGGGCGACCTCTGCCTGAAGCGGATGGCTTCGATCCTGATTGCCGAGCTCGGCACGGCGTCCGATGGCGCCGTTCGTTATGGCGGCGAAGAGTTCCTGGTGGTGCTGCCCGCGGTGCAACTGGTTGATGCGATGCGGGTTGCCGAGAGGATCCGAAGATCAGTCGAAGCAGGCGACGATACCGAACGAAGGCCCGGGGTTGCCGGGGATCGTTACCGCGAGTTTCGGCGTCGCGTCGGCTTGCGTCAGCGAGCTCACTGCTGCCGAGCTGATTGCCGTTGCGGATACCGCGCTTTATGCGGCGAAGCGCAAGGGCCGCAACCAGGTGTGGCCGCCGCTGGCGGCACCGAGCGACACGCCGAACGTCGAGCAGATATCGTTTCGCGACCGCAGCCTGAGTTTTCGTTTCGTGCAGATCAGTCACGGCCGCCTGGCCCTGGCGTTCGCCATGTCAGCGGCAAGCAGGAGTGCTGCGCGCGTCGCGCCGATTGCGGCGATGCCCTTGCCGGCGATATCGTAGGCCGTGCCGTGCGCCGGCGTGCAGATCGGAAAATCAAAGCCGCCAAGCAGCGTTACGCCGCGATCGAACCCCATCAGCTTCATCGCGATCTGTCCCTGATCGTGATACATGGTCAGAACGGCATCGAACGCGCCGTTTTTCGCGCGCAGGAAAACAGTGTCGGCGGGAAACGGCCCTTCGGTCGCGACACCTTCCGCCCGGGCTTGTTCGACCGCGGGCCCGATCTCGTCGATCTCTTCACGGCCGAAATTGCCGCCATCGCCGGCGTGGGGATTGAGCCCGGCGACGGCGATCCGCGGAGGATCGAATCCGGCGCCGCGCATCGAGCTGTCGGTCAGCCTCAGCGCGTCCAGCACGCGCTCCCGGGTGATGCGCGCCGCGACCTCCGCAAGCGGCGATATGCGATGTGACGCGCGCGTTCCAGATCCGGTCCAGCACATTGAACTCGCTGGCCGGCCCGTCAAGCCCCACCACGTCGGCCGAAAAGCTGATCTCGTCGTCATAGGCGGAATGCGCAAGCCGCATCGCGTTCTTGTTGAACGGCGTGAAGCAGACGGCGTCGGCCCGGCCGTCGCGCGCCAGCGTCAGCGCATGGCGATAGTTTGCCAGCGCAAAACGGCCGCCTTCGGCGGTAGCGGTGCTGCGCTTCACCGATGCCGGATCGAGATGACCGAGATCGATGAAAACCGGCCCGTCGTCTTCCTCGGAAAAATTGGAGTCAGGCGACACGTTTTTCAGGTCAAGATTCACCGCGGCAACGCGCGCGCCGTCATCGAGAACGCGGCGGTCGCCGATGACGACCAGCCGGGCTTTGGCCGCGACCTCGTCAAGAGCGAGAAGTCGTGCGGTCAATTCCGGGCTGATGCCGGCCGGATCGCCCATCGCCAGCGCGATAATCGGTTTCATGCGGTGCCGTGCCTTTCTGCGGTCGAGCCGCTGCGCCATCGTCACGGTTTCGACGGCGATCGCGTCATCATCTTTCCGAGGATCTGCCAGACCACGGGAATGACCAGCAGACCCAGGCCGAGCAGGACCAGCGTCGTCACCAGCGTATTGCCAAAGAAGATCCCGAGCGAACCCTTCGACATCAGCATCGATTGGCGGAATGCATCTTCGGCCTTGTCGCCAATCACGATGGCGAGCACCAGCGGCGCCAGGGGATAATGAAGCTTCTTGAACAGATATCCGAGAACGCCGAACCCCATCATCAGCATGACGTCGAGATAGGAATTGGAAACCGAATAGGCGCCGACGGTGCAGATGATGACGATCAGGGGCGCGATGATAAAGAACGGCACGCGCATCAGCGCGGCAAAGATCGGCACCGTCAGCAGCACCAGAACCACCGCGACGACGTTGCCGAGATACATCGACGCGATCAAACCCCAGACGAAATCCTTTTGCTCGACGAACAGCATCGGCCCGGGATTCAATCCCCAGATCATCAGGCCGCCCATCATCACCGCCGCGGTGGCCGAGCCCGGGATGCCCAGCGACAGCATCGGAAGCAGGGCGCTGGTGCCGGCGGCATGGTCGGCGGTTTCCGGAGCGACGATGCCTTCCGGCTCGCCTTTGCCGAAATTGGCGTGGCGGGACGAAAGCCGCTTGGCGATGCCGTAGCTCATGAAGGATGCCGCGGTCGGGCCGCCGGGCGTGATGCCCATCCAGCAACCGATGGCCGCGCTGCGCAACAGCACCCAGCCATATCGCGGAAGGCCGGCCAGGGTGCGGAACACCTCGCGCCACTCGACCCTGGAGGAGATTGTCTTGACGTGGAACTCTTCTTCCACCGCGACCAGCAATTCGCCGATGCCGAACAGGCCCATGACCGCAACGACGAAGCTGACGCCCTTGACCAGTTCGTCGACGCCCATGGTCAGCCGCACGCTGCCGGAAACCGTGTCGATCCCGACCGCCGCCAGCGCAAAGCCGATCGCGAGCGATACCACGGTCTTGATCGGCGGCGAGCCGCCCATGCCGATGAAGCTTGCAAACGCCAGAAAGTACACCGCGAAATATTCGGGCGGTCCGAACGCCAGTGCTGCCTTTGCCACCCAGGACGCCGACAGCGTGATGAGAACGACGCCGGCGAGCGCGCCAAAGGCGGCTGAACCGAACGCCGTTGCCAGCGCCGTTGTCGGCCTGCCGTCGCGCGCCATCGGGTAGCCGTCGAAGGTGGTCGCGACCGACGAAGGTTCGCCGGGAATGTTGAAGAGAATTGACGTTACCGAGCCGCCGAACAAGGCTCCCCAATACATCGACGACAGCAGGATGATGGCCGACACCGGCTGCATGCCAAAAGTAAGCGGCAACAGCAGCGATACGCCGTTGGGCGCGCCGAGGCCGGGCAGCACGCCAACCAGAATGCCCAGCAGCACGCCGATCACCATCAGGAAAATATGATTGCCTGACAGCGCGATGGTGAAGCCGTGCATGAGAGCTTCGAGATTTTCCAACGAAGCCCCCTCAGAAACCGAAGTATGTCGCCGAGCAAGCCGCGCGGCAACGAAATCTGGAACGTGCGCTCGAAGATCAAATAGAGCGCCAACGCAGTGCCGATCGCGGCGACGCCTGAGAAGATGAACGAGCCTCGCTTGTGCCACGCAAACGCCGCGAAGGCGTAGCTGGCCGACGCCAGATACATTCCGATCAACGGAATGGCCCCGACATAAACCACGGCGGGGACGAACAGCATTCCCAGCCGCTTCAGCTCGTTCGGGCGAAGCACGACATCGCGCGCGTGCATCCATCCCTGCACGAGGTTGAAGATGCTCCCGCCGAGAATGACGAGGCCGAGGCTGAACGGAAAAGTTCCGGACTCGACGCCGGCGGAGGACCAGCCGATGCCGTTATCGAGGCTGGAGACGACGACGGCCGCGCCGAACGCACCGGTAAGCAGTGCGGTGGCCGCTTCCAGGCTGCGTCCCGAGACCATCAACCGGACCCTACTTGGCGACAAGCCAACCTTCGTCGGCGGCAATTTTCTGGGTGCGCTCGATGTCGTCCTTGATGAACTTGCTGAAGGCGTCGCCGGTCAGGAACGTATCGGTCTGCGAAGTCCGCTCGATATATTCCTTCCATTCCGGCGTGCCCTGAACCTTCTTCATCAGATCGACATAGAACGCGGCCTGTTCCGCGGTAACTTTCCCCGGCAGCCAAACCGTGCGCGGCTGCTGGAATTGCGGAATGTTGAGGCCGGATTCGACGCAGGTCGGAATATCGTGCCAGCTCTGGGTTTCCGTCACTTTCGGGCCGGCCGGAAGACGCTGCGGGCTGAAGGCGCAAAGCGGACGCTGGGTGCTGCCCTTCCATTGCCCGATGCTTTCGCTGGGGTTGTTGACGTGGGAGTCGATGTGGCCGCCGGCCAGTTGCACCGCGGCTTCGGCACCGCTCTTGAAGGGAATGTAGGTGAACTTCACCTTCGCCAGCTTGTCGATGATGCGGGTGAGCGTCTCATCGGTGTCCTTTGATTGCGCGCCACCCATCTTGAAATCGCCGGACGGCTTTGCCGCAACCGCCTTGAGATAATCCAGCACATTCTTGTAGGGCGCATCCTGCTTGACCCAAAGCAGAAACTCGTCCTGCACCATCGCGGCGATCGGCGTAAAGTCGGTGTAGTTATAGGCGACCTTCGACACCATCGGCTGGGTCCAGGCGTTCGAGGTGCCGAACACGATCTTGTAGGGATCGCCGGCCATCGCCTTGGTGTAGGTATAGCCTTCGGCGCCGCTGCCGCCGGCCTTGTTGGTGACGACAATCGGCTGCTCGACGAATTTGTATTTGACGATGATGTTCTGCACGGCGCGCGCAAAATTATCGGTGCCGCCGCCGGGACCTGCCGTGGCGATGAATTCGATCGGCTTGGCGGGCTGCCATGCGGCATTTGCCGCTCCCGACAGGCAGGTTGCGAGGCCGACGGCGATCGCAGCGAATTTCGGCATTACAGACATCGAGTCCTCCCACTGATTGTTTTAATCGCGTTGGTGTTGTTCCTGGTCTTCCGCCTTTAGCTCACCGCGTCCTTCACAAAGCTTGCCTGCGGCCACCGCGCCTTGCTCCCTGCAGCGCGGCAATTTCCTCGGCGCCAAAACCGTGCGCGCTCAGAACCTCGCTGGTGTGCTCGCCATAGCGCGGCGCGCCGGTTCGCACCTTGCCCGGCGTCTCCGAGAACTTGATCGGCAGCCCGAGCGTGCTGACCTTGCCGAGCGACGAATGCTCGACCTCGATCACCATCTCGCGGGCAATCGTCTGCGGATCGGCGAGCGCCTGCAGCATGTCGTTGACCGGCCCGCAGGGTACACCCACTTCCTCAAGCGCGTTCAGCCAGTGCGCGGCAGGCTGGGTCCGAAAGCGGGCGGAGAGTTCGGCTTCCAGCTCCTTCAGATGTCCCATCCGGTCGGCGCCGGTGACAAAGCGCGGATCGCGCGCGAGTTCCGGCAGGCCCAGAACTTCGAGCGTGCGCAGCCAGTTTTTCTGATTGGCGCCACCCACGACGATCCATTTGTCGGAAGCCTCGAAAGCCTGATAGGGCGCATTGAGCGGGTGGGCGGAGCCCATTGCCTTTGGCGCCACGCCGGTCGCAAGCGCGATGGCGGCCTGCCAATAGGTCTGCACAAGGGCTGCCTCGAACAAAGAGGTTTCGACCCACTGGCCCTGGCCGGTTTTCAGGCGGTGGGTATAGGCGGCAAGAATGCCCATCGCCGCAAGAATGCCGGCCGTGATGTCGGACAGCGGCGCGCCGCATTTCACCGGCGCGCCGTCGGGCTTCTCGCCGGTAAAGCTCATGATCCCGCTCATGGCCTGGGCCACGAGATCGAAGCCGCGGCGATGCTTGTAGGGACCGGTACGGCCAAAGCCGGACAGCGAACAGTAGATCAGCCCGGGATGGGCCTTGTGGATTTCCGGATAGCCGAAGCCGAGCCGATCCATCACGCCGGGACCGAAATTTTCCACCAGCACATCCGCCGAGGCGATCAGGCGCCGCAGCACTGCCGCGCCGCCCGATGTCTTCAGGTCGAGCGCAATGCCCTTCTTGTTGCGGTTCATCATCAGGAACGACGCCGCCTCGTCGCCGACCTTCGGAGGAAGCATGTAGCGGGTGTCGTCGCCGGCCGGGATCTTCTCGATCTTGATGACTTCCGCACCCATGTCGGCGAGCATCAGCGTACAGGTCGGACCTGCCATCACATGCGTCAGGTCGATAACTTTCAATCCGGTCAGTGGGCCCATGGTTTCTCCCGCGATCCTGTTATTTTCTTGTTGCGATTATTCGCCGGTCCATTGCGGCTGGCGCTTGTTCAGAAATGCGTCCATGCCCTCGCGGAAATCCCGACTTTGGTAACACATGAGGATCAGGTCCTCGTCTTCGAGAGATTTTGGCTGCATCCGGAGCAGGCCCTGCTTGGTGGCACGCAGCGTCAAAGGCGCGTGGCCGGCGATGAGCCGCGCCAGCTCATCGGCCCGTCGTTCGAGCGCGGGACGGTCTTCCACCACTTCATTCAGCAGGCCGAGGCGGAGCGCTTCCTCCGCTCCGACAAGGCGCGCGGTAAAGATGATCTCCTTGAGGCGTGCTGCTCCGATCAGGCTCGAGAGCCGGCCGAGGGTGGACAGCGACAGGCAATTGCCGAGCGTGCGTGCGATCGGAAATCCGAATTTCGCGGTGCTGGTGCCGATACGGAGGTCGCAACAGGCGGCAATTCCGGCGCCGCCGCCGGCGCAAACGCCATTGACCACTGCAATCGTCGGGACCTGGCACTGCTCCAGCGAGCTCAATATCCGATCGATCCTGGCCTCGTATTCGATGGCATCCTGCGGGGTCTTGAAGGCACGAAACTGATTGATGTCGGTGCCGGACGCGAATGCAATGTCGCCGGCGCCGGTGAGGAGCAGCACCTTGAGCGAACGATCCTTGGCCGCGCCCGCGCAGATTTCCGCAAGCCGTTCATACATGCTGAAGGTCAGCGAATTTCGCGCGTGCGGCCGGTTGAAGGTGATCCGGCCGATGCCGTCATGGACCTCGTAAAGGAGTTCGGATTCGGGGGGAGCGGTTTCACTCATCTTGCTTACGGACCGTGCGTGAGAGGAGGCGAAGCCTGGATACCGGCAGCGCCAGTTAACGCATTTCTGAATGCAAAAATCGGCATAAGCAACAGTATTTCTATCGAATTCGCTTGTTCCAGGCCAATTTTGCATTCAAAATTGATTACATCGAGGTCACGGAGCAGAGGGTCGACATGATGCACGACGAGGTGGTCTCCCGCCTCAGGCACATCTTGACGGAAGGCGAGATTGCGCCCGGCGCGCGGATTCCCGAGCGCGAATTGTGCGCCTCGCTGGGGATTTCGCGCACCCCGCTGCGCGAGGCGCTCAAGGTCCTGGCCGCCGAAGGGCTCGTGGTGTTGTTGCCCAATCGCGGATCGCGGGCCGCGAAGCTCACCCAAAAGGACGTCAAGGAACTGTTTGAAGTTTGCGAGGCGCTGGAGGCGACCGCCGGCGAATTGGCGTGTCCGCGCATCTCGGACGCGCAGCTGCAGGAAATCGCAGCACTGCAAGTCGATATGGTCGAACATTATCGCGCGCGCGACCTGTTGTCGTATTATCGCTGCAACCGGCAGATCCACGAGTGCATTGTTCGCGCCGCCGATAACGCCGTGCTTGCTGCTTTCTATGAATTGGTAGCGGGACGCATTCGCCGCGCGCGGTTCATCACGCCGATGTCACCGGAACATTGGGCGCTCGCGGTTCAGGAGCATGAAGGCATCCTGAACGCGTTGCAGCGACGCGATGCCGGCGGACTCGCCCATATTCTGCGGACACACCTCAAGCGAAAGCGCGAGGAAGTCGTGCGCGCGGGATTTGCGGAGGGCGACGGCCATTGAGTTAGTTCCGCTTGAGCCGGCCGATCTCCCGATCCAGCAGCCAGACCTCGACGTCATGCCCGTCGACCAGTTGTTTTGCGGCCTCCAGCGCTTCCTCGTCGGTGGCGGCCTCGATGGCCCGATACGACGCGACACGGTTTTCGTCGTCAATCAGGTAGGCCCGATATGTCGGCATGATTTCCTCCAGTCCCTGAGTCAACGCTCGGCGGAACTGACTTTTTGGGATGGAGCCATGCAGGATCGATGGAACCGTGTGCGGTATTATTTGCCTGATCGCAGGTCGCGAATTTTGAAGGCGAGTACGGTGGCGGATAGCGCGGCGCCAACGCTGTTGGCGACCACGATCACCGTATCGCCTTTCAACAGGCCGTATCCGATCCAGAGCATCAGCCCTGTCGTCAGAACGACCAGCATGTTCAGCGAGAGATCGGAGGTCGATCCGCGCGGCCATGCCTTGCGGACTTGCGGAAGATAAGACAGCGAAGTCAGAACCGCAGCACAGGCGCCGATCCACGGAATCAAGCCTTGCATCAAACGAGCTCCGGCTGGTCGTCCCGGTCCAGCGCGAAATCGGTCAGCAGCGGCGAACTCGATCCGGCGATCAGATCCCCAATCAACTGTGCGGCGAGAAAACTGAACGTGATGCCGTTGCCGCCGTAACCATAGGCGGCGTAGATATTCCGCGCACCTGGGACAGGCCCAATCAGCGGCAATCCATCGGTGGTGGTGTCGAACGTCCCGGCCCAGCGGAATTCAGTATCGACCTGCGCGGCCGGCCACAGCGCGGAGAGATTTTGCGCCAGGGCGCGCGACTTCTCAGGGATCAAGCGGTCGCGCGCGTCAGGCTCGATCACCTCATCGCTATCCTCGCCGCCGATAATGATGCGTCCCGTTGATGTCGTTCGCGCGTAGAGATAGGCCTTGCTGTCTTCCCAGATCAGCGCACCGCCTTTCCAGATCCGCTGCGGCTGCGGCACGGTCGCAATCGCCCAGCTCGACGAGGTCCTTTGCACCTTCGACTGAACAAGGGAGGGCATGACGTAGCCGGTCGCCAGCACGACCGAACGGGCCTCGATCTGGCGGCCATTGCTCAACTGGACGCCGACCGTGCGGGCCGCGGCATCGTAACCGACAGCCTCTGCGGCGAGTACGCGGGCGCCGCGATCCACCGCAATCCTGAGCAATCCGCGGGCCAGTTGCAGAGGGTCGGCATCCGCCGCGCCCGGCGACACGATGGCGCCGGCGCGGCTGATCCCGAAGATCTGAAGCAGGCTCGCATGGTCGAGGAAATCGCCGGGCAGACCGGCCCGCTCACGCAGGCGATGCTCGCTCAGCAGCGCCTTGCTGTCGGCGCCTGCCGCAAGATAGAGCGAATCCCGGTCGCGCATCTCGCAGAGGATGCCGAGTTGCAGGACCAATGACTTCAGCCCGGCCACGGCCTGCAGGCTCGCAACGTAGGCACGCGATGCCCGTTCGAAGCCGTAGCTTTCCGTCAGGCGGGTGAGGGGGCTGTCGATTTCCCACAGCAACATCGAGGTGCTGGCGGCCGTGCTGCCGCGGCCGGGAAGCTCGCGATCGATGACGATGACGTCGAGGCCCTGACGGGTCAGGCGTTCGGCAATCAGCGATCCAGTGATGCCGGCGCCAACGACCAGCGCATCGCATTTCAGGTTCTCGGCGACACCGGGGTCAACGCCGTGCCGGGCGGTCAAAAACCATGGCGAGCGGCCGCCATGCAGATCCGCCTGGTCCGTGTCTTCTGAATCGAATGTGCTGATGACAATCCTCAAATCGCAACGAACAAGACAACCAGTTTATAGGCGCGAGACCGTCGTTTTGTTCCTGCGCAACCCTCGGGAACAAATCGCGTTTTGCAGGCATTTAGAACGTACATGAACAGGAGGAAATCATGGGACTCTTCACCAAAGACATTAAGACGATGGACGACCTTTTCCTGCATGGCCTGCAGGATATCTATTACGCCGAACAGCAGATCACCAAGTCGCTCCCGAAGATGATCGACATGGCCACCAACCGCGATCTCGCCGCGGGCCTCAAGATGCATCTCGAGGAGACCCACAAGCAGATCGAGCGTCTCGACAAGGTGTTTCAAAAGCTGGATCAGCAGCCGAGCGGCACCAAGTGTCCGGCTATCGACGGTATTCTCAAGGAAGCCGATGAACTGAGCGGCGAGGTGGCGGACAAGGCCGTGCTCGATGCAGCGATCGTGGCTGGCGCCCAGGCCGTCGAGCATTACGAGATCTGCCGCTATGGCACGCTGGTCGCCTGGGCCGAAAAGCTTGGCCACGACGAAGTGGTTCGCTTCCTGACGACCAACCTGAACGAAGAGCACGCCGCCAATACCAAGCTCAATACCGTGGCGATGCGCAAGGGCGTCAATACCAAGGCCTCGAACGCGGCGGCCTGATTACAAGCGGCTATTTGCTTCCGACAGAAGGGCTCCGATGGTTTCGGAGCCTTTTCTTGTGCCAGGGACCAATGTCCGAAGTTCATGGGTGGCTCGATTGCCACCTGGTGATGCACCTACTGCGCCCATGGTTCGAGCTTGCGGATAAATTCGGTCATGAATTTTGCGCCTCGGCCCTCGTTTTCAAGCACCTTGAGCGTCAATTTCAGGCGCCCCATGGTTTCATGCTTGCGATTGCTGATCGCGAAGTGAGCACGGTATATCTCGAGCAGCGCCACCTCCAGTCCCGCAGCCGCCTCCTTTTGCTCTTCCATTAGGCGGATAACAGTGCGTGCGGTGTCCTCCAGAAGCTTGCGTTCGTCATCGGTCATTTCCGATAACGCTCGCAACGCCATCTCGTTCAAAGATGAGGCGAAGCCAAGACCGTGGCGTGCGGGGTCGGTTCCCAGCTTGCGCTGACGCGTGTCACCAGGGTAGGGCTGCGGTGGCCGCCCGCGAGGCGATGAAGCTATTTCATGTTGAGGTCGACATAGGCCGACCAGGCCGCGACCGCCAGGACGCGTGAGGGATCGCGTCGGCACGCCCCCTCAACAGCCGCTACCAAGGCAGCGCTGGATGCTTTCGACTGATCCTGTTCGCTGGCCGCCGCGACGTAGTTGAGGCCGCTCCAGAAGCCGTAGATCCAAACCGTGCCTTCGACTTTATGCTGTTGGCTCGAAAGCCAATAGGCGCATGTCCTGCTTCCGGCTCCCGCCAGACTGACGGAGAGTTTGTCCGTATTCTCGGCCGCGTCTGCGGCGGCCGTCGAGAGCAGCAGGATGAGCAAGCCTTGTTTCAGCATTGTCTGACGGCAATCTTTCGAGTGCGAACAACCGTAGTGAGTTTGCCGCCGCTTCAGAGGCCCGTCAACCGGCCAGATCCATCCCGCCGCCGACGTAACATGGTATAGTTCCCTTATCGGAACGTCTGCCGCAGCCATCACGAAAAAATCCCCCGCGGCTGCGGGGGATTTCTGTTTGGTCGATCGATTCCTTATCGGAGCAGCAAGATCAGAATGATGAGGGGAATCGGAATTCCAAGAAGCCACAATAGAATCGGCATGTACTTTTCCTTTCCTGGTTAAATTAACGGCGGGCCGTGCGGCGCCATGTACCGTCGCGAAGGCCACCGCCTTCGGTTGCGGCAAGGCTGGCGCAGAAAGCACCGATCAGAAGCGAGGCGGTCAGCCAGAACGCTAGTTGAGCGCTGGCCTTGCGGGCGGCATCGATGTCGGTCTTTGCCTGGGTTACGACCTCGCTGACACGCTTTTCAGCATCGGCCGGGCTGAGACCGGTGCGCGCACTCACGACCTTGGCAACGTATTGCCGATCGGCGGGCTTCATCTCGCTGCCATTGCGAAAGCTCGACGTGAATAATCGGACCATTTCGCCGCGGGAATCCTGCGCGCTGCCTGAGTTCTGTGCGGCGGGCGTATCAGCCCGCAACAGCGTGTCGACGTAGCCGTCCATCGGTCCGGCCTGGCTTGCCGCTGAGGCCGCTGCCTGGGTTGCGCCGGATGCTGCGCCACCGATCAGGTTGCTCGCGGGTGAAGCCAGCAGCATTGCGCCGAGGACGGAAGCGAAGGCCCAGGCGAGAAAGCCGTGGGCAGTGTCGCGAAAATACACTTCATCGCTGTGAACACCGATCCACCTCGTCCGCAAGCGGCCGGCGATATAACCGCCGAGCGACGACGCGAACATGGCCATCACGACCAGATAAAGTCCGGTACCGATCTTAAAGGTCGTCGCCGAGACGCCGGATCCGGCCCACGGCGATACCACCGACAAGCCAAGGCCGACACCAAACGCCATCACGACGAGGGTTACCGCCAGACTTACCACCGCGCCGGCCGCGACGGCGGGCCATGATACGCCGGCAACTGAGGGCTCGCCGGTGTCGGCTCCCGGTTGAATAACAACAGTATCGATCATAGTGCACTCTCCCAGCCGTGTGGCAATTCGGTTTCAAGTGACGCGATAATGAGCAGTCGGAACATTGGTTCCGGACGTCGCTTTCAGTTTTGTTATGTGCTGTTTTTTCGGAAGCCGCGCATCTCCCGCGCGAATGGTTTGCAGCCGCGGCGCGCCAACGCATCGCTTGCGGCCTTCGAGTGTCCGCGTTCGGCAGTGCTGAATGCAGGTGGGCCGGTGTCGATTTTCTGTCGCATCGCTAGCGCCGCGTCGTATAGCGGCCCCAAAACCAAAAATCATGAGCGGGTCAGCGACGAAATACCATTGTACGCGGAACCTTTTGCCGAATTGGCGGTCCTTATAACGGGTAGGCATGGTCCGGTCGGGACCTTGGAAGTACGAGATGCAGGCATCACCAGCAACTCCGGACCAGATTCTGCTTTTGGCCACCGAGGCCGTGCAGAACCGCAAGGGTGTCCGGCTATCGGCGCTTGATCGACTTTCCGCCGCGACCTATGTCACCGACCCCGATGGCGTTATCACCTACTACAATCCGGCATGCATTGACCTTGCGGGCAGGGTTCCCTTGCTCGGGCATGATCGCTGGTGTGTGACCTGGAAACTCTACACGGAGGAGGGTACGTTCCTTCCGCACGATCAATGCCCCATGGCCATCGCGATCCTTGAACAACGGCCTGTCAGAGGCGTCTCAGCGGTCGCCGAGCGACCCGACGGCAGCCGGATTAACTTCGCGCCCTATCCGACCCCGATTTTCGATCACGAGGGCGGCTTTCTCGGCGCCGTCAACATTCTGGTCGACGTTACCGGTGAAAAGCAGGCGGGATTGCTTCGGCTGCAGGCGGACAGGTGCCGGCGGCTGGCGTACTCGGTTGGGGACCGGCAGACGGTCGAGACGCTGACGCAATTGGCCGCCGAGTACGAAGAGAAGGCCGGCAAGTTGCACGCCGGAATCGGACCGACGCTCCGAAGCTAGTCGGCCACCCTCGCTCGTTCCCGATAAGTTTCTATCTGCTCCGGCTCCTGATCGTCGATTTTGGTGAGGTGGTTTCTCGCTTCACCCTGTGCATGCAGCAACTCGTCGAGCTTGGCCTGGATCGCCTGGGTGTCGCGGTGCTCCGAGCGCTGGATAAAAAGCGTCATGCAAAGTGTCAGGAGGGCGATCCCGCTATGGAAGTTGAAAGACTCTCGATCGAAGATCAGCCACGCCACGGTATAGACGATGACAAGGCCAAATGCGGCGGGACGAGCCATCCAGGTGCCCGTGGCCGTCAGCAAAGTTTGCAGTGCTTTTTGCGCGCGGGCTCCCAGGCTGTCGACCTAGACAAGGTTGGAGGTCGCCCGTTGGTTCCCGATGGGGAACAATATTGCTTGGGCGGGCGTATCGGCAGGCAGTGTTGGTGATGGAGGAGGTCCAAGCGAGATCAATTCCCGCTAACGCAAAAGCGAACGCTCTATCATTCGCGCTTCGACGAACAGGGTCGTGACGTTTTTATTTGGATGCCCTGAATTCAACGCTCTAAGCCAGTCCCACAAGACACCTAACGCGCCCAGCGCAGGCAAACCTCCTGGGCAGTCTGTCCAATGTGCGCGCCAAGTGCGGCGGCGGTCCGATTGACGCGAGAGATCAGGCCGTCGGACAATGTCGAACGGGCGTCGCCAATTCGAGCTGACGACGCCGCGACGGTGAACGCGGCAATGCCGCGATCATCGAGTGCGGGCAGGCGGGTGACCCCGGCTTCATCCTTGCCGATGCCGGCATCGTTGAACACCGCCGCAAAGCCATCGACGCGCAAGGCCTTGCTCGGATCTCCTCCGATAAGGCCGCCATGCGAGCCCGTCACAATGATGGCGCCGACATCTTCTGCTGTTACCAGCGAGGCCGAATCGATCAGCACAATGGCGCGGGTCTGTTGCTCGCAAGTCCATGCCATTCGCGCTTCTTGAGGTTTTGCAATGGTTGCGGACGCGCCCAGCCGCGCACCTTCCAGCAGCAAGGCTGCTGCCGCGCAGTCCATGCCTGGTGTCACGCCGCAGGCCGCGGCAATTGCGTTGACGGCGCTGATGATGCCGGCGGCGAACATGTCGTCGGCGTCGCCGATCCGGGCGCTGTTATGCGAAACGGCTGCGGCGGCTTTGCCGTGTCCTTGCAGCAGATCGAGCGCGGCGATGCCAGCACGGTCCTTGCCGGCGCCGGCATCGTTGAAGATGGCTGCCCGTGCCTGGGCTGCGAGCACGAGGTAACCGGGATAAAGGCCGCCGTGAGATCCCGTTACGATGACGCGCTCGGTAACGTCAGCGGGAAGGGTAGTGATGGTTGGTGCAAGTGTATGATTCATAGACGATTATTCCGTTTCTGAAGGTCGGCAGCCGGCTTCCATGGCAACTATAAATTCCGAAAATGAGCACTTGCAATAGCATAAAAATGGAATATGCATCACCGCATGCATGATCCTTCGGTGAAAATGGTGGACCGCATCGTGGCGATCCTTCGGCTGCTCGGCGGACGCGACGAGCGCGGCGCCGCACTGGCAGAGATCTGTGCTGAAACCGAACTGCAGAAAACCACGGCACATCGCATTCTCGGGGCCCTCGTCGATTCCGGATTGGTGTTTCAGGATATCCTGACACGCAACTATCGGCTGGGATTTGCCGCGACGGCGCTCGGACGTTCTGCACGCGAACAGGATGTCGCCAGCGCGGCGCGGGTTTCATTGATCCGATTGGCGGCAAGCAGCGGCGATACGGCGTTTGCCTCGGTCCATGAAGGCACTGCGGCGATCTGCGTGGCACGCGAGGTCGGTGAATTTCCGATCCGTACACTGACGCTATCGGTGGGCGACCGTCGCCCGCTCGGCGTCGGCGCCGGTAGTCTCGCGTTGCTGGCGGCACTTTCCGACGATGTCATCGACAAGACCCTCAAGCGCAACGAAGCCTGGCTGCGGGATTTTCAAGGTTTTTCTGCCGCTCACGTCAGAAAACTGGTCGAACGCACCCGCAAGGACGGCTTCGCCTGCAATGAAGGCGGCATCGTGCCTGGCATGAACGCCGTCGGCATCGCGGTTCTCGACGACGACGGCACTCCGCTGGCGGCGCTCAGCATCGCCGCGATCAAGGACCGCATGGCCAAGGGCCGTATCGCCGAGCTCGTCGGTTTGCTCGACGCCGAGAAAAAGTCGATCGAGAGCATGATGCGGCCGTCGAGGCGTGCGGCAGAATAGAGTTTTCCGAATTTTGTGAAGCTGATGTCGAGGGCTCAAGCCCCGTTTGGAGTGAGTATGAGTGTGAATGAGATGACCGGCGGCGAGGCGATCGCGCGCATGATTCTGGCGTTCGATGGCGGACCGATGTTCGGCATGGGCGGCTTTCAACTGCTGCCGTTCTATGACGCGGCGCGGCGGCTTGGTCTCAAGCACCATCTGATCAACGATGAACGGGCCGGTGTGTTTGCGGCGGATGCCTACGCCAAGGTGACCGGCAAGGTCGGGCTGGTCGATGCGACCCTCGGCCCTGGGGCAACCAACCTGGTAACCGGGTTGGTGGAAGCGCTGAATGCCGGTACGCCCCTGGTTGCACTGGTCGGCGATACGCACCGCGATCATTCCTGGAAGAACATGACCCAGGAAAGCCGTCAGCTGGATATCCTGCGGCCGGCCTGCAAGGAAGTCATCCGCGTCGAGTCGGTGCAGCGCATTCCGGAGATGATGCGCCGCGCCTTCGCGGTCGCGACCACGGGACGGCCGGGGCCGGTCGTCGTCGACGTACCGGAAGATGTCTGTCACGGCACCTTCGGCTTCAGCGAACGCGACTTTGAGGTCAATCCAATGCATCGGAGCGCGCCGGCGCTGCGCTGCCGGCCCGACGTTGAAAGTATCGCGCGCGCGGCAGAGTTGATTGCCGATGCGAAACGGCCGTTGATTCTAGCCGGCGGAGGCGTGCATTTGAGCGGCGCCGCGACGGCGCTGACCGCCTTCGCCCAATCGCTGAACATTCCCGTTGCGCACACCATGACCGGGAAGGGCGCTATCGCGTGCAGCGAGACCCTCAATGCCGGGCTGTTCGGCCGCTATGATCGCATTGCCAACGGACTGATCGAGGAATCCGACCTGCTTGTGGTGGTCGGCTGCAAACTCGGAGAGATCGCCACCAAGCGATTCACGGTGCCGGGGCCCGGCAAGCGCATCATTCACCTGGATATTCTGGCCGAGGAGTTCGGACGAACGCTTGAGCCTGAACTTGCCTTGTGGGGCGATGTGCGGCTCGGTCTTGAGGATCTGCAAACCGCGCTGGCGACGCAGGCCGCCTCGATCAAGCAGCGGCTGGCACACTACGCCGCAGAAATCCCGCTGCGGATGGCGAAGTGGCGCCAGGATGTTTCCGAACGCCTTCGCTCCGACGAGGTGCCGGTGAGCATGGCAAGGCTGATGACCGAGATCAATCAACTGCTGCCGGCCGACGGCTATCTCGTTGCCGATGGCGGTTTCGCAGCGCATTGGGGCGGGCTTCTGTTCGACAGCAAGCGGGCGGGGCGCAGCTTCGTGCCGGATCGCGGTTTCGCGTCGATCGGATATGGACTGCCCGGGGCGATGGGCGTTGCGATGGCAGCACCCGGCAAGACCGTGTTCAGCCTTACCGGCGACGGTGGGTTCAACATGATGCTGGGCGAGATCGAGACCGCACGACGCCTGGGCCTGACCTTCACGATCATCGTGGTGAACAACGCCGCCTCCGGTTACGTCAAGGCACTTCAGCATCTGGTTTACGGCCCAGGCTCCTATCACGCCTCCGATCTGGCCGAGACCAACTATGCGGAAGCCGCAAAGGTGCTCGGCTGCAACGGGATCAGGGTCGAAGAGCCCGGTCAGCTCGCGGCTGCACTGAAGCGAGCGATGTCGCTGACAGGGCCGACCGTCGTCGACGTCGTAGTTACCCGCGACCCCGCCAAGATGTTGCCCGGCGTCGACAACCGCGCCGCAACCATCAAGAAGGGCGATCGGGTCGCCTGACCGAGGCCGGCGAAGTCAACGATACCAACGCCGGTCGATGTCCGCATGATCTATCGATTCGCCGCCGGCGACCGCGCCCCGTTGAACAGGATCCGATAGAACATTGCGCCCAATTGATCCGGCTGCGTTCCCCCTGGACGCAACCATTCGAGCGTCCAGTTCATGACGCCGAACAGCCCGTAGCGCAGCGCCTCGTCATCGACGTCGGGGTCGAGACACCCCGCCACGCGGGCACGGCTGATCAGCTTGCGCCAGTCGGCGCTGTAGCGCTCGCGCACTTTTCGCAGCCTTTGTTTCATCTCGTCGGGCACGTGATTGTAGCAACGGATATTGGCCGACGCATAATCGCCGGATGCATGCAGCGCCTGCAAATGCGCCCGCAGCGCGATCTCGATGTCTTCGAGCGGATCGGAGTTGCTTGGGCGCCCTTCCAATGCGTTCTTGACGGCGGCTCTGACGAGATCGATGCCCTCGGCCATCACAGTTTCGGCAAGCTCTTCCTTCGAGGCAAAATGATAATAAAGGCTACCGGCCTTCATGCCCGTCGCCGCCGCGATATCGCGCAGCGAAGTCGATGCGTAGCCATTTTGGCGCAACAGCTTGGCGGCGGCGTCGAGAATTTGCCGCCGCGTGTCGTCGGGCGGCGCCTTGGCCGGCGCGGCGGCGGTGTGCGAAGCACGCTTGGTCATCGCTGGTCTCACTTGCGCATCCACCTGCATCGAAGCTGAAACTCCGGTTCCGGGGTGTCCGGCCCGGTCATATCTCGACTTGCCCTGCTATTCTAACTAATGTTAGGTAGAAATACAATCCAAGCCGGATCGGTAGAAATCGGAAAATCCGCCAATGGCGACGCTGGCAAGTTCGATCGACAAGGGCTCCGACGCCTACAAGGCGAACGCCGCGATTTACGATGGCCTGATCGAGACCCTGCATAAGCGTCAAGCCTGGGCGCTTGCCGGCGGCGGCGAACGCATGATGCTGCGCCATCGCGAGCGCGGCAAGATTCCCGCCCGCGACCGCATCGACATGCTGATCGATCCGCTCAGCCCGTTTCTCGAACTCTCTCCGCTTGCCGCATGGGGCCTTTACGACAACGCGGTGCCGTCGGCCGGCATCGTCACCGGGATCGGAACCGTCCGCGGCGTCGTCTGCATGATCATCGCCAACGATGCCACCACCAAGGGCGGCTCGTTCTACAAGGAGACCATCCGCAAGCACGTCCGCGCACAGGACATCGCGTTCGAGAACCGCTTGCCGGTGGTCTATCTGGTCGATTGCGGCGGCGCCAATCTATCGCAGGGCGACGAGGTGTTTCCGGATCAGGATCATTTCGGTGGCGCGTTCTATCGGCAATGTCGGATGTCGGCTCAGGGCGTTCCGCAGATCGCTGCGGTGTTCGGGGAATGCACCGCCGGGGGCGCCTATATCCCGGCGCTGTCGGACGAGGTGGTGATGACGGCCGGTAACAGCAGCGTGCATCTCGGCGGCCCGCAGATCGTCAAGGCTGCGATCAAGGAGATTGTCGACCGGGAAACGCTCGGTGGCGCCGAAATGCACAGCACGGTCTCGGGCGTATCGGATCATTTCGCCCGCGACGAAGCCGAAGCCATCGCCAAAACGCGCGACATCGTCGGTGCTTTAAGCCGGGTGCAGAAGATCCATGGCGAACTGCGCGCGTCGCGGCCGCCGCTGTTCGATCCGGCCGAGATCCCCGGCATTGTCGGCGCGGACCTGAAACGGCCCTTCGACCAGCGCGAAATCATCGCGCGGCTGGTCGACGCATCCGAATTCCACGAATTCAAGCCGCTCTTTGGGTCAACGCTGGTGTGCGGCTTCGCGCATATCCAGGGGCTGCCGGTCGGCATTTTGGCGAACAACGGCGTGCTGTTCACCGAGTCCGCGCTCAAGGGCGCGCATTTCATCGAGCTGTGCGACCAGCGCAACGTCCCGATCCTGTTCCTGCAGAACATCACCGGATTCATGGTGGGCTCGGAAGCCGAGCGGGGCGGCATCGCCAAGAATTCCGCCAAGCTGGTCTATGCCGTCGCCAACGCGCGGGTGCCGCGATACACGGTCGTGACAGGCGGTTCCTATGGCGCCGGCAATTACGGCATGAGCGGCCGCGGATTCCGGCCGCGCTTCATGTTCATGTGGCCGAACGCACGGCTGGGAACGATGAGCCCGGATGTCGGCAGTTCGGTGCTGATGGACCTGCGCCGCTCCAGCATTTCGCGCAACCCGGCGACCGAAGCCGGTCTCGCCGAGCACGAACAAAACCTGCGCAACATGTTCGAAGAGCAGTCCGATCCCTATTACTGCACGGCCCGGCTCTGGGACGACGGCCTGATCGAGCCGCGCGACACCCGCGACGTGATCGGCCTCTGTCTCGCGATCGGCGCGATGCAGCCTCCAGCGACCGGGCCTACGCCGGTCTATCGCATGTAAGGCACAGCTCTCGTGAGATTCACGGCTTCGCCACGTCCTATCCGTTCCGTGCTGGTCGCAAATCGCGGCGAAATCGCCGTTCGCGTGATGCGTACCTGTGCGCGATTGGGCCTGCGCACCATTGCCGTCTATTCCGACGCCGATGCCGACGCGCCGCATGTTCGGGCCGCCGACGAAGCCGTTCGCATCGGGCCGGCGCCTGCGCGCGCCAGCTACCTGGACATGGACGCGATCATCGAGGCGGCCAGGAGATCCGAAGCGGATGCAATACATCCCGGCTATGGTTTCCTGTCCGAGAATGCCGCCTTTGTCCGGCGCTGCGAAGAAGCGGGGATTATCTTCATCGGACCGTCGGCGGATGCGGTCGCGCGCATGGGCTCTAAAATCGAGTCGAAACGGATCGCCGAACGAGCCGGTGTTCCGACGGTCCCCGGCTATCACGGCGACGCGCAGGACGTGGACAGTCTTTTGGCCGCCGCGGCGCGGATCGGCTTTCCGGTGTTGATCAAGGCGTCGGCTGGCGGCGGCGGACGGGGAATGCGGCGGGTCGATCGCGCTGGCGATCTGGCTGCGGCGATCGTCAGTGCACGGGCCGAGGCCGAGTCCGCATTCGGCGATAGCCAGGTGCTGCTGGAAAAATTCATCCTCAACCCGCGCCATCTCGAGGTTCAGATTGCCGGCGACCGGCAAGGTTCGCTGGTGCATCTGTTCGAGCGCGACTGTTCGGTCCAGCGCAACAACCAAAAGGTTCTGGAAGAGGCGCCGGCGCCGAACCTGTCGGAAAGGACCCGCAACGCCCTGCACGATGCGGCGCTACTGCTGGGCCGCGCCATTGCTTACGACTCGGCCGGCACGGTTGAGTTCATCATGGAAGCCGGCGACGATACGCCATATTTTCTCGAAATGAATACCCGGCTGCAGGTCGAGCATCCCGTCACGGAGTTTGTCACCGGGATCGATCTGGTCGAGTGGCAATTGCTCGCGGCAGCAGGTGAAAAGCTGCCGCTTGGCGCAGGGCGATATCCGGATCCATGGACATGCCATCGAGGCGCGTATCACGGCGGAGCGCGCGGACCTCAACTTCCAGCCCGCCACCGGCCGTCTTGTCAGCGTGGTGCCGCCGCGTGGCCTGCGCTTCGACTCAGGGGTGGAGACGGGCTCGGAGATCGGTCTCTATTATGACTCGCTATTGGCGAAGCTGATTGCCCACGGCGCGACGCGGCAGACCGCGCTGGCGCGCCTTGCCTCGGGATTGCAGGGGCTCACGCTGTTGGGCGTCCCCACCACCCAGCCGTTCCTGCTCGATGCCGTCAATCATCCCCTGTTCGCGGACGGCAAGGCGACGACGCGGTTTATCGAAACCGCCTTTCCGGGCGGATGGCGGCCGGATCCCGCTGACCTGACCATGCTGCGTGTCGCGGCGGCTGCATACTGGCTGCAATCGGAATCAGCCGAGCCGGAAATAAACTGGATCAGTCCCTGGGCGCGGCGCAGTGCAGTGCGGGTGATGGCGTCACAACGCCCGGCCCGGACCATGCTGCACCTGTCGGACGAATATGGCGATGCCGATGTAGAGATTATCGTCGGCCGTACTGGCACCACAGCCGAAGTAGCTGGAATGGCCGTGACGCTCGGCTCGATCTCTCTCGACGGCACCGCCATGACCCTGTCGGACGCCGGGCAGGACACGACGTTTGCCGTGCAGCGCGACGGCGATCTGGTTCGCATCGGCCGCAACGGCCTCGCCATCAGCGCCGAGATCCACCTGAATATCGACCTGCCGCGCGCGCCGCGCAGCAATGAGCGGGGCGGCAACATCATCGATGCGCCGCTGCACGGCGTCGTGTCGCATATCCTGGTCGCGATCGGCGACACCGTGGCGAAGGGCGATGCCGTCATGCAGATGGAAGCGATGAAGCTGATCCACAGCCTCACCGCGCCGGTCGCGGGGCGGGTCGCCGCGATCAATTGCAACGCCGGCGATACCGTGCCGGCCGGCGCTGTACTCGTTGAAATAATTTCAGCCGATGCAGAGGAGAAAGTGTAATGGCAGGACTCTGGTTCGAGGAATTCGAAGACGGCATGGTGTTCAACCATGAATGGTCGCGCACCATCACCGAGACCGACAATATGTGGTTCTCGCTGCTGACCATGAATCCGCAGCCGCTGCACATCGACGCGCATTATTCGGCGAAGTCCGAATGGGGCAAGCCACTGGTCAACAGCCTGTTCACGCTCGGCCTGATGATAGGGATGTCGGTCAACGACACCACGTTCGGCACCACGCTCGCCAATCTCGGGATGACCGACGTCCAATTCCCAAAACCGCTGTTCCAGGGCGATACCGTCAAGGTTCGCACCACCGTGCGATCGAAGCGACTAAGCAAGTCGCGGCCAAATGAGGGCATCGTCAATTTCTTCCATGAGACGATCAATCAGGATGGCGTGGTGGTGGCGACCTGCGAGCGGGCGGCGCTGATGCGCAAGAAGCCGGCGGCGGCGTAAATGCGCTCGCTGCTGTTTACGCCCAGCGGGTTGGCCAAAATGATGGCGCGTGCCCTTGAGGCCGACGCCGACGGCGGCGATAGCGGCGCGACACGTTCAGCCGCTTGCGGGGTCTGGACGGCGCTGCATCAACAGCGTGATCGACCCGACCTGAACGACTTCGTCATTCTGGTTGATGACCTCGAAGCCGATCTTCAGAACGCCGCGGGCAGGCGTTTTGCTCGGCCGCGCCTCGAGCGGCGTGACGTTAGCGCTGATGGTATCGCCGAGCTTGACCGGCGCGTGGAATTCCCAGGAGATCCCGAGCAGGCCAAGCGCCGTGCCGTCGATCCAGTTCAACTGCGACATCAGGCCGATCGCGGTCGAAAGCACCAGCGGTCCATGGGCAACGCGGCCGCCGAAGATGCTCTCTCTGGAGAATTCTTCGTCGACATGGAGCGGATTGTGGTCGCCGACCAATCCAGCGAACAGCGAAACGTCTGCCTCTCCGATGGTGCGGCCACGGGTGCGGCAGGTGGTGTTGATTTCAAAGTCTTCGAGATAAAGGCCCACGGTGCTCCTTTTTGCAATCATGCGTAGACCGATCAGGTCGAACAACTGACCGTAGGGTTAGCAAACCGACTCGTCAGCTGCTAGGCTGCGGGCAACTACAAAACAGAAACGAGCAGGGGGCAAGTCATGAAAGTGAGAATCCTCGCCGGCCGCCGACCGCTCTGGTCAATGGCTATCCCGGTATCTGACTAATGCATGACTATCCACTAAAGCAACGCACGATTGGACACCTGCTCGCCGACAAGGCCCGGCGGGTAGGCGACCGGACCTGGCTGATCTTTGCGGAGCAGCGCTACACTTACGCGCAGGCCCACGATCTCTCCAACCGCTATGCCAATGGATTTCGTGAACTGGGCGTTCGCAAGGGCGATCACGTCGCCGTCATGCTGCCGAACTGTCCCGAATTCATCTGGACGATCTGGGGTCTGGCCAAGCTCGGCGCGGTGACGGTGCCGCTCAACACCGCAGCGCGTGGCGAATTGCTGCGCTACTTCGTGACCCAATCGGATTCGAGCTGCGTGGTGGTCTCAGCCGAATGGGCGGATCGCCTGGCTGAGGCGCTCGGCGTCGAACATCAGGTGCGGGCATTCGTTACGCTCGGCGGTGCCGGAGCCAAGCTCGCCGATTATGGCGGGGCCTGTGTGGATTTGGCGTCGTTCGTCCGAGCCCCGGCGCAGGAGCCCGACAGAAATGCCGTGCTCTCCAGCGACCCGCAATACATCATGTATACGTCCGGAACCACCGGCCCTTCGAAAGGCGTGATCAGTCCGCATTCGCAGGCGCATGGCGTCGGCCGCTCGCTGGCGCAGAATTATGGCTATCGTCCGGACGATGTCATTTACACCTGCCTGCCGTTGTTTCATGGCAATGCGCTGTGGTATTCGGCCTATGCGGCGCTGTGGGCGGATTGCGCACTGGCGGTGTCACCGCGTTTCTCGGCCAGCAGTTTTTGGGACGAAATCAGGGCCGCCGGCGCCACCCAGTTCAATTCACTGGGAGCGATGACCAACATCCTGTTGAGGGCGCCGCCATCTCCAGGGGATCGCGACCATCGCGTCCGGCAGGCGATGATCGTGCCGTTGTCGCGTGAATCCTATCGCGACGTCGCCGACCGCTTCGGTGTTCAGGTTACCTCGCTCTATGCGATGACCGAGACCTTTGCCGTCACCATGTTCACGCCGGAAGACTCGGAAGAAAAGGGCGCATCGGCCGGCAAGCCGCGCGGTCTGGCGGAGGTTCAGATCGTCAGCGATGAGGACGATCCCCTGCCGATCGGCGAGGTCGGCGAGATCTGTGTCCGGCCCCGTGAGCCCGGCATCATCATGTCCGGCTACTACAAGATGCCCGAAGCTACCGTGCGCGACACCCGCGACCTCTGGCTTCACACCGGCGATCGCGGGCGGCTCGATGGCGACGGCTATCTCTATTTCGTCGACCGCAAGAAGGAAGCGATCCGCCGGCGTGGCGAGAACATCTCGGCCTACGAAGTCGAGATGCTGATTGCGAGGCACCCGTCGGTGCTGGAGGTCGCGGCGGTACCGGTGGCCTCCGAGCTCAGCGAGGACGAGGTGATGGTCTATGTGGTGTGCCGCGACGGATGCAAGGTCAGCGAGGAGGAGCTGGTGCGCTTTGCCAACCAGAACATGGCGCATTTCATGGTGCCCCGCTTCGTTCATTTCATCGAGGCACTTCCCAAGACGGCCAGCGAGAAGATCGAGAAATACAAGCTCAAGACCTGGGCCGAGCAGAACCGCGGGGCGCTTTGGGACCGCGAGGCAGTTGGCCTGAAGCTCGAACGGTGATCGGCGAACGAGGATTTCAACGATAATGCGCGCCGTCGTCCTCGAGAAAACCGGTCCTCCGACAAACCTGCGCGTCGCCGATGTGGCGGTGCGTGAGCCCGGGCCGCGCGAGATCAGGATCGCGGTGGCGGCCTGCGGGGTTTGCTTCCACGACGTTGTGGTGCGCAATGGCACGTTCCGGCGCGGCGTAGAGATGCCGCTGATCCTCGGCCATGAGGTTGCGGGCAGGGTCGAGAAGCTGGGCTCGGACGTGAGAGAATTTCGCGACGGCGATTTCGTGGCCACCACCATCCACAGCCATGTCTGCGGCCATTGCCGGCAATGCCGCGGCGGCCACGAAACTTCTTGTCACGAGCGGATCTTTCTTGGCGATGCCGGGCTTAATGGCGGCTATGCCGAAACCGTCTGCGTCGATGCCGCCGCGGCCCTCAAGGTCCCGGTTGGCATCTCGCCGGAGGAAGCCGCCATCGTGGCTTGCACTGTTGGCACCGAACTCAATGCAGTACGCGACGTCGGTCGCGTGCGGCTCGGCGAACGCGTGTTGGTCACCGGCGCCGGCGGAGGGCTCGGCCTGCATGGGGTTCAGCTGTCGCGATTGGCTGGTGCCTTTACTATCGCGGTGACGACGACCTCGGCCAAGGCGGCGCGCATCCGCGAGGCCGGTGCGGACGAGGTCATCATTGTCGAGCGAGGCGAAGATTTCTCCGGTGAGGTCCGGCGCCTGACCGATTTCCGCGGCGTCGACGCCATCATCGACAATGTGGGAAGTCCGGCATTCGAGGCTGTGCGCCGCAGCGTAGCTGATGGCGGGCGAATTGTTCTGGTGGGGCAGCTCACCGGCGAATTCCTGACCATCAATCCCGCACAGCTGTTCTTGCGCAACATCTCGATTCTGAGCGCCAAGGGCGTATCGCGGGCGCAACTCGGGGATGCCCTGGATCTGGTGGCGCGCCGGCGCATCAAGCCCGTCGTCGAGCGTATCTATCCCCTGGAAGGCGCCGCTGAGGCGCATGGGCTGGTCGAGGCTGGCCTGTCGACAGGACGGCTCGTCCTTGCGCCGATACAATAGGAGCTGACATTGCCGGAACTATCCATCCCCCAGATCACTCGAAAAGGAAATCGCTGATGTCCCCGGCCAATGACGCGAGAGACCGGAGCGGTGGAGCCCTCACGCTGACCTGGCCGCAAGACGATATTGCGCTTGTTACCATGGTGCGCGAGCGCGAAATGAACACGCTCAGCCTCGAGCTGCTGAACGAACTCGACGCGGCGCTGACCGCCAGCGTCGCCGGTGGCGCGCGCGCGCTCATTATCACGGGGCAGGGCCGGGCCTTCTGCGCAGGCGCGCATCTGCGCTATTTTACTGAGGGTGATTCCCGCATCGGCGCTGGCAGCTTCGCCTTGCGCGATCGCTACCTGCAGCCGATTGCCGCCGTGTTCGATCGCATCGAGACGTTGCCGATCCCGGTGATCGCGGCGATCAACGGCTTTGCGCTCGGCGGCGGCTGTGAAATGTCGGTTGCCTGCGATTTCCGGCTGATGGCCGACCACGCCAAAATCGGCGTGCCCGAAGTTCGGATTGGAGCGCTGGCGGGAGCGGGAGGAGTCCAGAAGCTGCATCGGCTCGTTGGCCGCGGCAAGGCGCTGGAGTGGATCTTGCTGGGCAGCCACGTCACCGCGGCGGAAGCTTTGGCCCATGGTCTCGTCACCGCGACCCATCCGGCCAAAGACCTGATGCCGGCGGCGATCGAACTGGCGAGCCGCTTCCGGTTGCTCGGCCCCCGTGCCGTCGCTCAGTCGAAGATGGCGGTGCGGATGTGCGGCGACACCGATCTGGCCACCGCGCGAAACATCGGACTGGAGGCGCTCGCCATGCTGATCGACGGACCGGAGTGGCAGGAGGGCATGAACGCCTTCATGGAAAAACGCGAGCCGCGCTTTCCGCCGCTGCAGAACGATCGCTCGGAAGGTTTGCCTCCGCCGCCCGGCGGGGCTCGGAAGGGGCGCTAGTCGACGATATCTGGCGACGCCGAGCTACTCCGGTTCGATCCCGGCAGCCCGAGCGGAGATTTTCCAGGCCTCGATCTGCTCTCCGAGAAACTTTCCCAGCGCTTCCGGGGTGGATGGCGTGAGCACGAAGCCTTGTTTTCCCAAGGTCTCGATCACTTCCGGCTCTTTCAATATTTCGACAAATTCCTTGTTGAGGCGCGCAACGATTTCCTTCGGCATATTTGCCGGGCCGAACATTCCACCCCAGGACGTGATCGTGTATTGCGGCAGGCCGGCCTCATAGATGGTGGGAACGTCGGGGAGGCCCGGATATCGGTCCCGCAGTGTAGTCACGATCGCCCGCAACTTGCCGGCGTTGACGTGGCTAAGCCCGGTCGTCAGTGTCGCGATCATCAGGTCAATGCGTCCGGCGAGGAGGTCGACGAGCGCCTGTGGCTCTCCCTTGTAGGGAACGTGAACCATCTTGATGTCCGACATCGTTGCTATCTGGGAAGCACCAACGGAGCCCGTGGTATTGCCGCTCCCGTATGAAAGCTTGCCGGGATTTGCCTTGGCGTAGGCGATCAACTCGCCGAGCGTTTTGGCCGGCACATCCGGATGAGCATACAGGAAGAAGGTGTAATAGCCGACCATGGTGATCGGCGCGAAATCCTTGACCGGGTCGTAAGGTACTGATTTTCTCAGGGCTGGAGCTGCCGCTATGGGACTGTTCGAGGCAAAGAACAGCGTGTGGCCATCGGGCGCCGATTTCGCCACGTCGCTGCCCGCGATCATCCCGTCCGCACCCGGCTTGTTGTCCACAATGACCGGCTGACCTAACTTCTCCGAGAGCCGCTTGCCGATTGTCCTGACCAGGACGTCGCTGGCGGTGCCGGCAGCCCCGAACGTGACGAACCTGATCGGCCGGTTCGGGTAGTCCTGGCCAAGCGCCGACGTCGAGAGCAGCAAGACCGTTACCAAGGCCAATAAAGCGCGCATCCAACCCTGCCTTTGCTTCTTGTATCGAGGTGGTCCCGTCCGAAGATGGGCCAGTCCGACAAACTTGTAGTGGAGCCGCTTTACCTTCGCCAATATCGAAAGGGAATTGATCGATACCGCGATAGCATTCGTAAGCCTCGCGCCTGACGCCTAGGGTTGGCAGCACTCCCGACCCGTCCGCGAGGAAATCGATGATTTCGTCCCTTCAAGCTGTACAGCCCCGCAACGACGGCACGGAAAGACGTCCGCGCATTTTTCGCGAGGATCTTCTCGACGGCCGCATCGCGCTGATCACGGGGGGAAGTTCTGGCATTGGCCTGGGTATCGCGCGCGTCTACGCCGAGCTCGGCGCCACCGTCGTCATTGTGGGCCGGCGAGAAGAGAAACTTGCAGCGGCGATCGATCAGCTCATCCGTGAGGTACCGGGAGCCGAACTCGTCACCATGGCGATCGACGTTCGTAATCATTCGGCGATACGCGATTCGGTCAACGGGATCGTCGAGCGGTTTGGACGGCTGGATATCCTCATCAACAATGCCGCCGGCAACTTTCATTGCCCGACCGAACAGCTGTCGGAAAATGCCTGGCGCACCGTGATCGACATCGACCTTCACGGCACGTTCAACTGTTGCCAGGCCGCCTTGACGGGTCTCAAGGCTTCGCCGCATGGCGGGCGCATCATGAATATCACGGTGCCGCAGGCGCTATCGGGGTGGCCGGGCAGTGCGCATGCCGCTTCGGCGAAGGCCGGGGTGCTGTCACTGACCCGCAGCCTCGCCATCGAGTGGGGCGACTACGGAATTCGCGTCAACAACGTTCTGCCGGGCCCTATCGCCGGCACCGAGGGACTGAAGCGGCTCTATGAGGATCGCGGTACCGCCGACCACGAAATGAAGCGCATGGCTTTGGGCAGCTTCGGCCTGGTCGATGACATCGCGAACGCCTGCGCTTTCCTCGCCTCACCCGGCGGCGATTACGTCACAGGCTGCGACTTCATGGTCGATGGCGGACGCTGGTTGAAGCGCGGCTGGGTGTAGCCCGCATGACAAGCCATCAAGCCGTGACGGCTGTCCGTGCGGAAGAGCCGGGCATCCTTCAGGCCGATCGATTTCTATCGCGCCGAGATCTTGCGAGTCGTGCAAATCGAGCCGCCGGCGGATTTGTCTCCATGGGACTTGGCGCAGGCGATACCATCGCCGTGTTGATGCGCAATGACATAGCCTTTCTCGAAGTCAGCCTCGCGGCGGTCGAGATTGGTGCCTATGCCGTGCCGATCAATTGGCATGCAACATGTCAGGAGATCGACTACATCCTCAGGGATTGCGGCGCCCGCGTCCTGGTTGCTCATGCCGACCTGTTGGCGCCGCTCGCATCCGAAATTCTCTCCGGCATAGAGGTCTTCGCCGTCGCGACGCCGTCGGATCTGATCGCGAGCTATCAAATCGATGTGCGAAAGGCCGCTTCGCCGGCAGCAGTCAAGGATTGGCACCAATGGCTGCAGGCACAGCCGGCGTATCGCGGTGGCGCACGATCGGTGGCGCAGAGCATGCTCTACACGTCGGGAACGACAGGCGTTCCCAAAGGAGTCCGCCGCTTTGCGCCTACCGGCGAACAGAAAACACTGATGGAAGAGACCAGGCGCCTTGTGTACGGGGTCGTTCCCGGTGTGCGGCTCCTGATCCCCGGGCCGCTCTACCACGGCGCACCGAACGGCATCGCGATCAGTGCTGCGACGATTGCCGATCTGATCGTCCTGATGGCCCGCTTCGAGCCTGAGCAGCTTCTCGTCTTGATAGCGCAACACCGGATCGACTGTGTGTTTCTGGTTCCGACGATGTTCGTGCGGTTACTCGCGCTGCCCGCCGAAGTGCGGTCGAAATACGACCTGTCGTCGTTGCGATTTGCGCTGCATGCGGCAGCGCCATGCCCGGTGGACATCAAGCGCCGGATGATCGACTGGTGGGGGCCGGTTATCAATGAATTCTATGGCGGCACCGAAACCGGTCCCATAGCGTTCTCGGATTCTTCGGCCTGGATGCAACGACCGGGCACGGTCGGACGCGTGCTTGAGCGCGCCACCTTGCGTATCGTCGATAACAACGGCGCAGACTGCCCGGATGGCGTGCCCGGCGAGATATTTGCCAGACTAAGCCACTATCCGGATTTTACGTATCACGGCCAGGAGGCGAAGCGGCGTGAGATCGAACGCGAAGGGCTCATCACCCTGGGCGACATCGGATACCGGGATCAGGATGGCTTTCTGTTCCTGTGCGACCGGAAGCGGGACATGGTCATCATTGGTGGCGCAAATGTGTATCCGGCTGAGATCGAATCCGTGCTGACCGCGATGCCCGGCGTAAAGGACTGCGCGGTGTTCGGCATTCCCGATGCCGAGTATGGCGAATCCCTGCTTGCGCTGGTCGAGCCGCAGCTTGACGTCGCTCTGGATTCGGCCGAGGTGCTGGCCTATCTGCGGGAACGTTTGAGCGGCTTCAAGGTCCCGCGCCGTGTCGAGATCAGGAGCGGCCTGCCGCGCGAGGATTCCGGCAAGATCCTGAAGCGTTTGCTGCGGGCGCCTTATTGGGAAGCTGCCGGCAGACAGATCTAGCGGCGCCCCGAGGCCGGCCTTGTCGTTTCGCCGTACGGCCGCGATCTGGCTTAAGCTGCTTGCTTGTGCCAAGTTCGTCGTTGCCTTGGGCGACGAAGCAGCAGCCATGAAGATCAATCAGCTACGATATTTTCTGGTTCTCGCCGAAGAGCTTCATTTCGTCAGGGCCGCTGCGAGGCTCAATGTCTCTCAGCCGCCTCTCAGCCGGCAAATACAGGCTCTGGAGCACGAGCTTGGCTTGACCCTGTTTGTTAGGGGCAATCAGCGCGTCAGCCTTACCGAAGCAGGCGCCGCGCTTTATAACGACTTGAAGGAAACATTTGCGGCCCTCGATCGCGCGGTCAGCCGCGCCAAGGGCGTCGCGCGAGGAGAGGCGGGACGAATAGCTCTGGGGATGACGGGGTCGGTTTCATTTGGGGTGATGCCGGCTATCCTGGAACGTTTCCACGCCAAGTTTCCGCTGGTCCGAATGGAAATCCTGCATTTGATCAAGGCAGATCAGATGCAGGCGCTCGCCGCCCGCCGGATATCGCTGGGGCTCACGCGTTCGGCCGTGCACACCGCACAGATTGCCTCCGAAGTGATCCATCAGGAGCCCTTCATCGCAGCGCTGCACGAGAGCCATCCACTAGCGCGGCAAAAAACCGTTGCGCTGGAGAAACTGGAGCACGACAATTTCGTGCTTTACCGCGGCAATTCGTGGCCTAGCGTCGCCGACGAGATCATCGCGCTCTGCGCCACGGCCGGCTTTAGCCCGAACGTCGATCAGGACACCGGCGAAATGCAAACGGCGGTCAGCCTGGTCGCTGCCGGTCTGGGCGTTACCGTGGTGGCGGATTGCATCAGGAGCCTCTTGTTGCCGCGCGTCGTCTATCGTCCCCTGACGGTGCGCGGAAAAGTACCGATGACGAAATTGCACGCCATCTATCGGAAGGACGATACGAGTCCTGTCGTGAAGGCGTTCCTGCGGCTGGCAAGGTCGATGGGACAGCGCGCCTGAAGTGCCGAACTTCTTTCGCCTACAGGCCGCGGAATTTCGGGCGGCGTTTGGCGACAAAGGCGGCAATACCCTCTTGCGCATCGTCGGAGCGGCTGGCGGCAACGATTGATTCCTTCTCAGCCTCAAGCTGATCGGAAAGGCCGGTCTCGAAGGACTGTCTCAGCATCCGCCGGACCGCGCCATACGCCCGGGTCGGGCCTGCGGCGAGGGTAGCGGCGAGGATGGCTGCCTCGCTCTCCACGGCATCGGTCGGTACCAGGCGTGATACCAATCCGAAGTCGAGCGCTTCTTGCGCGGTCAGACGACGGTTGAGCAGAAAGAGTTCTTGCGCCCGTCGCATTCCGACCATGCGTGGAAGAAACCAGGTATTGCCGCCATCCGCCGTCAGGCCCAGTGCGCTATAACCCAACGCAAACCGGGCGTCGTCCGCCGCCACCACGATATCGGCGGCGTAGAGCAGGCCCAATCCACCGCCGCCGGCGCCGCCGCGCACGGCGGCGACGATCGGCGCATCGATGCTCGTCAGCCGTTCGATGGCCAGATGAAAGCTGTCGATCATGCGACGCAGCCGGTTCGGCAATTGCTCGCGCGCGGTTCCCGCAAACAGGCCGAGGTCGCCGCCGACGGTAAAGTTCGGCCCATTGCCGGCGATCAGGACGGCGCGGATATCCGGCCTCTCGGCAATCTGGGTTGCGGCCTCGGCGAGATCGTCGGCCATGTCTGTATCGATTGCATTGCCCTTGTCCGGGCGGTTCAGGCGCAAGGTCGCGACGTGACCTTCGAAATCGAGCAGCACGGTTCGCAACGGGCCGGCGGCGTCATGCCATCGCGCCGTGTCGGTATATTGCTCGAGCGACTTGATGCGCCCCTGGTCGATCGCGATCAGATGCGCAAAGGCGGCGTCGAGCGGTGCGCCGCTTTGCCTGCCGCGGCCGCGATAGCGGCCGGTCACCAGCAAGCGGCCGTCGGCGAGTTCGAGAAAACGGTCGGGCTCGGCGCGCGCTTCGAAATGCCGGGCGATGGCGCCCCAGCCGTTGCGCCGCATCGCGACAGGACTGTCGTGGTCGCCGCCGATCCCAAACGGCATTCCCTCGGCGGTGCGGCCGGTGAATTCCGGATGCAACAGCACGTCGAGTTGATTGCGGTTGCCTTCGGCGAGCGCGGCATAGAAGGCACGAACGAGATCGGCAGAGTTGCGGCTTTCCATCCCCACAGATCCCTTTTCAAATTCGGTTGCTATAAACAGGGCGATTGGACTCATCGAACCGGGTGGTGAAGGGGAAGAACGATCCCGGCTCGGAAAATACCCTTGAAGCCGGCAAAGGGTGATGCTATTATTAGAACGGTCAGTCGGATTATTTTTAACCCACGCCGCAGGTTTCCGCAAGAGGGGCCGCGGCGGAGCCCGGAGATGCAGCGATGAACGTGGTGCCGCGCGCCTCGCAATGGGGAGAACTGATCCGGCCGGATCGTGTCCACGGCTCGTTGTACAGCGATCCCGCGATCTTCGAGGCCGAGTTGCTGAACATCTGGTATCGAACCTGGGTCTATGTCGGCCACGAGAGCGAGGTTCCGAACGCCAATGACTACGTGGCCAAATCGATCGGGCCGCAATCCATCATCATGACACGGGACGAGCAGGGTAAGGTCAACCTGTTGCTCAATCGCTGTTCTCATCGTGGCAACCAGGTCTGTTCCTACGACAAGGGCAATGCGCGCTCCTTCACGTGCCCGTTCCATTCATGGACCTTCTCCAATGACGGCCGCTTGGTTGGCTACGCATTCCCCGACGGTTACGAAGGCCAGGACAAGACAAAGCTGGGGCTCGGCCGCGTCACCCGCGTGCAGTCCTATCGCGGTTTTGTGTTCGGCTCGTTCGCGGCAGAGGGGCCGACGCTCGAAGAGCATCTCGGCGGTGCGGCCGAGACCATCGACCGCCTGGTTCGTTTCTCGCCGGAAGGCGAGGTCGAGGTTACCGCGGGTTTTCTCAAGCACCGCGTCAAGGCCAACTGGAAATTCATCCTGGAGAACGAATGCGACGGCTATCACCCGGCGTTCGTGCATTCCTCGATCTTCGGCGTCGCCGACAGCGCCATCGGCAAGCTCTATGGCGGCGCGTCGACCGCGGTGACGCGCGACTATGGCAACGGCCACACCGAGATCGACCTGCGGCCCGAGTTCCGCAAGCGCGACGCGCCGATGAGCTGGTTCGGGACCACGGAGGAACGGCTACCGGATTACACCGCGCGAATGAAAGCCGCCTATGGCGACCAGAAGGCGCGCGAGATCATGATCGACGGCACGCCGCATGTGATGATCTTCCCGAACCTGTTCATCGCCGAGATCCAGATGTTCGTGATCCAGCCCTTGGCGGTCGACGACAGCGTGCAGCACGTCACAGCCTTGCAATTCAAGGGCGCGCCGGACATGAACCGGCGCCTGCGCCAGCAGACCATGGGATCGGTTGGCCCCGCCGGATTGCTATTGGCCGATGATTCCGAGATGTACGAACGCTGCCATCGCGGCGTGCTGGCGCGCAACCCCGAATGGATTTTTTTGGGCCGGGGTGAGCAGCGCGAGCGCCAGGACGATCTCGGCTTCAAGGTTGGTCATGTCACGGACGAGATTCCGTCGCGTGGAATCTGGCGTCACTACCGCGGCCTGATGGAGGCGAAGTGATGCTGTCGCGCGAAAGCAGCGCCACGCTGATGAGCGCCGTGACGGCCTTCATCTACAAGGAGGCGCGTTTTCAGGACGAGCATCAATATGAGGCCTGGGAAGCATTGTGGACTGACGACGGCGTCTATTGGGTACCCGCCAACGGTGCCGACATCGATCCCGAAACGGAAATGTCGATCATCTACGACAATCGCTCGCGCATTTCATTGCGCATCAAGCAATTGCTGACCGGCAAGCGTCACACCCAGACGCCGCAGTCGCGGCTGCGCCGGCTGATATCGAATATCGAACTGCTGGACGAGCAGAACGGCGGTGATATCCAGGTCGCCAGCAACAGCCTGGTGTTCGAGTCGAGTCTTCGTGACGATACTATCTGGGCGGCGCGGAACGAGTATCGGCTGCGTTACGTCGATGGCGAGCTGCGCATGGCCTACAAGAAGGTCACGTTGGTCAACAACGAGAAAGCGCTCTACACGCTGTCGTTCCTGATCTAGGCTGCCGCCGATAGCTGAATACCGAAGAAATCGCGACGTGGGACGGAAAAGATGGGCTTGCCGATGATTGACCAGGGACCGGTTCTGCTGCGTATCGCCGACGGTATTGCGCATCTCCGCCTCAATCGGCCCGATGTCTCCAACGGCATGAATGTCGAACTGCTGAAGGCGCTGTGCGACGCCATCATGATTTGCCACGGCGAGCCGGGTGTACGCGCGGTGCTGCTCACCGGCGAGGGCAAGAACTTCTGCGCCGGCGGCGACGTTCACACCTTCGCGTCGAAAGGCGAGAAGCTTCCCGATTACATCAGGCAGGCGACGGCCTATCTACAGAACGCCGTGACCGGATTACTGCGGCTGGAGGCGCCCGTCATCGCCTCCGTGCAGGGTTTCGCCGCAGGCGGTGGCGGCTTCGGTCTGGTCTGCGCATCCGACATCGTCATCGCCGGCGCCTCGGCGAAATTCCTAGCGGGCGCAACCCGCGTGGCGATGGCGCCTGATGCCGGTGTTTCCGTCACCTTGTCGCGGTTGGTTGGCTTGCGCCGGGCGATGTCCATTCTGCTGACCAATCCCGTGATCGGCGCGGCCGAAGCGCTGGACATGGGTATCGTCACCAAGGTCGTTCCCGATGAACAGCTCGCCGGGGCGTCGCTCGCGCTGGCGACTGAACTGGCCGCCGGTGCACCGCTGGCGCTCGCGGCAACCAAGCGTCTGGTCTGGAGCGGAACCGCGACCAGCATCGAACAGTGCCTGTCGGAAGAGGCGCGGACGGTCTCGGAACTCTCCGGCACCGCCGACGCCCGCGAGGGCCTTGCCGCCGTCATCGAACGGCGTAAGCCAAAATTCACGGGACGCTGACAAGTGCCGTCGCCAGGCAAATTGCCGTTTCGGGCGGCTCGACGGACGCCGCGCCTTCGTCTCGGGCGGGGCGAACGGCATCGGGGCTGCGATCGCGCGGAGTTTTGCCGCCGCGGGATGCCATGTCGTCATCGGCGATCTCGATATTGCCAATGCTACCGAGTTAGCCGAGCGGGTGGGTGTCATCGCTGCAAGGCTCGATGTCACCGACGCCGGTATGGTGCAGCAGGTGATGTCGCAGCACGGCCCGTTCGATATCATCGTCAACAACGCCGGCGTTGATCAGCACGCATTCTTCACCGACACCACGCCGGCTGATTGGGCTAAGCTGCTGGGCGTCAATCTGGTTTCGGTGCTGGCCTGCACCCATGCGGCGTTGCCGGCGATGCAATCGGCCGGGTTCGGGCGGATCATCAATATCGCCTCCGAGGCGGCGCGGCTGGGGTCCAAGGGCGGTGCGGCCTATGCTGCGGCCAAGGGCGGCGTCATTGCGTTCACCAAGAGCATTGCGCGCGAAAATGCGCGCTATGGAATCACGGCGAATGTCATCGCGCCCGGACCGATCCGAACGCCGATGCTGGAAACCGGCGGTAGCCAGTGGCGGCGACAAGATTCTGCGCGCCATGACCGATGCAACCTTGTTGCGGCGGCTCGGCGAGCCCGAAGAAGTTGCCGCCGCAGCCTTGTTCCTGGCGTCCGATCAGGCCGCCTATATCACCGGCGAGACGCTCGGCGTATCAGGCGGGATGGGAGTGGGCGGTTAGCATGGCGCATTCCGGCGAAAACATTGCCGCTGTCCCGATTGATCTTGCGATCGAGCGCATCCGGCGCATCTATGGCGGCTGGAGCCGAGGCACATCCGTCGCACAGATGCGGTCGGATTGGGATGCCGCCTTTCAGCCTGCACGGTGCCGGCGTCAACGAAGCGCGTTTCGGCAGGCGGTGTCGACGGCGAATGGATTGCGGCTGACGGTGTGCAGCCACGGCAACACCATCCTCTATTTCCACGGCGGCGGTTTTCGTCTTGGTTCGGTGTCGTCCCACCGTGAGTTGATCGCGCGGATCTCCGAAGCGAGCCGCTGTCGCGTGCTCGCAATCAACTACCGGCTGGCGCCCGAACATCGCTTTCCGGCGCCGGTCGAGGACGCCATCGCGGCCTATCGCTGGATGCTCGATCAGGGACTGAAGCCGGGCAATATCGCCTTTGCCGGCGATTCCGCTGGCGGCAACCTCGCGCTCGCCGCCATGCTTGGCTTGCGCGAACAAGGGCTGCCGCTGCCGGCCGCCGCGGTGCTGATGTCGCCATGGACCGATTTGGCAGCGACCGGCGAGAGCTATGCCAGCCGTGCCAGCGCTGATCCTATCCACCAGCGTCCGATGATCCTTGCGCTGGCGAAGAATTATCTCGGGCCGGATGGCGATCCGCGCGATCCCCTGGCGTCTCCGCTTTATGGCGACGTCGGCGGTCTGCCGCCGCTCTTGATTCAGGTCGGTGACCGCGAAACGGTGCTGGATGATTCCATCATGTTCGCGGACAAGGCGCGCGCCGCCGGCGTCGATGTCGAGCTGCAGGTGTGGGACGGCATGATTCACGTCTTTCAGATGTTCGGCGCGGAGCTTGCCGAAGCCGGTCAGGCCATCGATTCAATCGCCAGATTTATCGACAAGCATCTACCCATCAAAGCCGAGAGGGCACCCCAATGAACGTTCTCCCAGCCGACCGGCGAGATCTGACCGAACACGAATTTCAGTTTCTCGGAACAGCCCGAACTTTCCGAAGAGCTGCGGATGCTGCGTGAGCAGGTTCGCCGCTTTGTCGAGAAGGAAGTGATGCCCCATGGCGAGCAATGGGAGCGCGACGGCAAGATTCCGCGTGAGATCTACCGCCGCATGGGCGCGCTCGGCTTCCTCGGCATGCGTCACGCCGCCGAATATGGCGGCAGCGACATGGGGCCGCTGGCGTCGATGGTGTGGGCGGAGGAACTGGGGCGTTCGACCTTCGGCGGCTTTACTTCCTCGGTGCTGGTGCACACCGATATGTCAGCGGTGCACATTACACTGCGTGGCACGCCGGAGCAGAAGCAGAAATATCTGCCCGCGATCATCCGCGGCGAGACGATCTGCTCGATTGCCGTCACCGAGCCGGACGCCGGTTCCGACGTTGCGGGGTTGAAGACCCGCGCCCGGCGCGACGGCGATTCATGGGTGATCAACGGCTCGAAGATGTTCATCACCAATGCCGTTTATGGCGACATCCTGATCGTGGCCGCCCGCACCGATCCGCAAGCCAAGGGCAGCCGCGGCATATCGCTGTTCATCGTCGAGCGAACCACGCCCGGTGTATCCGTCACCAAGCTCGAGAAACACGGCTGGCTCTGCTCCGACACCGCCGAAATCGGCTTTCAGGACGTCCGTATTCCCCTGGAAAATCTGCTCGGCGAAGAAAACCGCGGCTTCTACGGCATCATGGAGACCTTCGAGAACGAGCGGATCTGCATCGGCGGCATCTGCGCCGGCGAATCCGCCAAGGCGATCGAGCTGACGGCGAATTATGTGCGAAGCAGGCAGGCGTTCGGCGGCTCGCTGTGGAACCAGCAGGCGGTGCGGTTGAAGCTCGCGATGCTTGTCAGCAAGGCGGCGGCGGCCCGCCAACTCGCCTATCATGCGGCCGAGCTTGTCGAGGCCGGCCACGATGCATCGCGCGAGGTCTCGATGGTGAAGGCGCTGTCGCCGGAAGTGCTGCACGAGGTCGTGCACGGCTGCCTGCAACTGCATGGCGGCACCGGCTTCATGCGCGGCACGCCGATCGAACGCATGGTTCGCGATGCGCGCGTGCTGACGATCGGCGGCGGCGCCACCGAGGTCATGCTGGAGGAAGTCGCCAAGCGGATGTGAAGGCTGACCGGCGCATTCGGCGCGCCGGTCCGGCTTTTCGTGACTTGTCGTTACCCTTAGTTCACCGGCTTGAAGCTCAACGTTGAGAACTCGGCCTGCATGATCTGCAGCTTCTGGTTCGAAAAGCGCGACGCCGGGACCGAAGCTGATCGGCGCCATGATGCCGGTTTCCACGTTCTTGGTCTTCTCCAGTTCGGCGATGGTGCAGGCCCAGGTCGGCTGCTTGCCGCAACGCTCGATCGCGGCGATCAGTACCTTGGCCGCGGCATAGCCGGTCATCGAATAGCGGTTGATGCCTTTCATCTCGGCTTCCGGCAGCAGCCCCTTGGCCTTCTCGAGGAAGGCCTTGCCGGCGGCACTCGGCGAACGGCTCGACATAGTCGACGGCGTAGATGCCGTCACCGGCCGGGCCCATCAGCTTCAGCACCGGCTCGACGCGTCCGGGCCAGAAGATGCCGACGACGGGCTTGATGCTGAGCTTCTCCAGTTCCTTCATCATCGCGATGTTCTCGCCGATGATGCCGCCGGCGAGAAATACTTCCGCGCCGGACATCTTCAGCTGCAGCATGTCGGACGAAAAATCCTGCTGGCCCTTCTTGTAGTTGCCGCTGTAGACGACGTTGAGCTTCTTGGCCTTGACGACGGTATCGAAACCGTCGCGCACGGTGATGCCGTAGTCGTCATCCTGGGTGATCAGGCCCCATTTCTTGCCGGGGTTCTTCTCCGCCAGATAGGTGACGAGATGGATGATGCCTTCCTCGTAGGACTGTCCGACCACGAAGACGTTCTTGCGCGGCGGCTCCCAGAGGAGCTTGACCGGTGCGACGTTGATGACGGTCGGAATGCCGGCCTTTTCCAGGATCGGCATGACCGCGATCGACTGCCCCGAGCCCGAGATGCCGAGCATCGCAAAAGCCTTGTCGACGTCGATGACCTTGCGAACGCCCTGGATGGTGCGGGCGGTGACGTAGCCGTCGTCCTCGAGCACATATTTGATCTTGCGGCCGTTGATACCGCCGGCGGCGTTGGCCTCCGCGATCGCGATCTTGTGGCCGATCGATGCGGCGACGCCGAGCAGCGCCGGCGGTCCGGTCAGGGGCTCGACATCGCCGATCACGATCTCGGTATCGGTAATGCCCGGTTCGGCGGCCAGCGCCGGCCGGCCGTCGAGATACGCGGCCGCGAGCAAGAGCGACGCGGTCGCCAGATATTTGATCATCGTTTCCTCCTTGGTTGGTTGCTTTTTGCTTTGTCAGTAACGCAGCGGCCAGTTCACCCAGAGCCGCCTGATGTCGTGCCACGCGCCGACCAGGCCGCGCGGCTGAAAGCGCAGAAACAGAATGATGACGAGGCCGTAGAGCATGCTCTTGAGCTCCTGCGCGCCGGTCGAGAACAGCGCGTCCATCTGCGCGCTGAACAGGCTGAACACGAACCGCGTGGCTTCCGGCAGCAGCACGATCAGCATCGTGCCCAGCACCGCGCCGAGCGCCGAGCCCAGCCCGCCGACGATCAGGATCGCCAGCGCCTCGATTGAGAGCAGGAACGGAAAGCCCTCGACGCTGACAAAGGAGAGATAGATCCCGTACAGCGCCCCGGCGAGGCCGGTGATGAAGGCGCGGGTGACGAAGGCGAACAGCTTGTAGGCATGCAGATTGATGCCCATGACGCGGGCGGCGGTGTCGTTATCCCGGATCGCGACAAAGGCGCGCCCGACCCGGCTGCGCCGGATATTGAGCGTGGCGAACAGCGTCAGGATCGCGAAGCCGAGGCAGAGATGGGTAAAGGCGGCATCGCTGTCGAAACTGACGCCGAATATTTCCGGACGCTGCACCGAAATGCCGCGGGCGCCATTGGTGAGCGTCCGCGCCTCCAGGATGACGGTGTTGATGATGAAGGAGAACGCCAGCGTCGTGATGGCGAGGTAAAGCCCCTTGAGCCGCAGCGACGGCGCGCCGACGACGAGGCTGGCCAGCGCCGGAACGATGCCGGCCGCCAGAAAGCCGACCAGCGGCGGCATGCCGTATTTGGAGACCACCACGGCATAGGCATAGGCGCCGGTGACGAGGAAGCCGACATGGCCGAGCGAGATCAGGCCGGTATAGCCGGTCAGGATGTTGAGGCCGAGCGCGCCGACCGCCGTGATCAGGATGATGATCAGGAACGACAGCGCGTAGGAGTTCAGCAGATAAGGCGCGACGATCAGCGCCGCGACCAGCAGCAGCCGACCACAGCCAGACCGGCGTTGAATCGGTCAGCGCGACCAGTTCGCCATAGGTTTCCTTGAAATCGCCGCTGCGCATCGCCGTCAGACCCTCTCGATGTCGCGTTCGCCGAAGATGCCGAATGGCCGGATCATCAGCACCACGATGATCATGGCGAAGCCCGCGACTTCCTTCATGCCCGAGCCGAGATAGCCGCCGGCGAGGTTTTCGGTGATGCCGATCAGCAGGCCGCCGACGCCGGATCCGAGCACGGCGTCGAGGCCGCCGAGGATAGTGGCGGGAAACGCCTTGAGGCCGAGCTGAAACATCGCCGGCGAAAGATCGTAGGAGATGCGCAAAGAACACCCCGGCGATGCCGGCGATCACGGACGATGCGGCCCAGGCGATGGCATGGACCCGCGTGGCGCTGATGCCCATCAGCAGCGCCGTGCGGTCATCGGCCGCGACCGCGCGCATCGCGATGCCGAACTTGCTGTAGCGGAAGAACGCCCAGACCGCCGCGAGCAGCAGCAACAGCGTCGCGATGACGGCGATCTGGCCGGTGCGAACGCCGATGTCGCCGATGCGGACGATGTCGCGGCCGACGCCGAGATCGAGGCCGTGGGGATAGGCGTCCCAGATGAAGTTGATCGAGGAGCGCAGGATCACCGCCAAGCCCGATCGTCACCATTACGGTGGCGAACACCGGCTCGCCCAGCATCGGCCGCATCACCAGGCGCTCGATGACGAGGCCGAGCACGATGGCGGCGAGAATGGCGCCGAAGGCGACGACGAACGACATTGCCGCTGACGGTGGTCGAAATCGTCCAGGCGATATAGGCCACGATCATGGTCATCTCGCCTTGCGCGAAATTGACCAGGCCGGTGGACTTGTAGATCACCGCAAAGCCCATCGCGATCAGGCCATAGATGGCGCCGATCGCGAGGCCGGAAATCAGGAGCTGGATGAGATACTGCATCAGGCGTCCGCCTTGTAAATGATGGCGAGTTCACGCGCGAATTTCTTCTCGATCATGGCGCGGCGAACCTTTTGCGTGGCGGTCAGTTCGCCATCGTCGTGGTCGAGTTCCTTTTCGAGGATGGCGAAGCGGCGGATGTTCTCGACCCGGGCGAAGCGCTTGTTGGTCTCGTTGACGATGCGCTCGACCAGCTCATGGACCTCGGCGAGTTGCGAAAGCGACTTGTAGTTGGTGTAGGCGCAGGGCCTTGTCGCGCGCCCAGCGGCCGACATTGTCGAAATCGACCTGGATGATGGCGCCGAGATATTTCTTGGCCTCGCCGACCACGATCGCTTCCTTGATGAATTCGCTATCCTTCAGCGCGTTCTCGATCTCGGATGGCGCGATGTTCTTGCCGCCGGCGGTGATGATGATCGCCTTCTTGCGATCGACCACGGCGATCTCGCCATTGTCCATGACCTCGACGATGTCGCCGGTGCGCAGCCAGCCGCCCGGTTCGAGCGTCGCGGTCGAGGCCTTCTCGTCGAGGAAATAGCCCTTGAAGACGCCGGGATTTCTCAACAGGATTTCGCCGTCGGTATCCTGCTTCCATTCGGTGTGCCAGCGGCAAACCGCAGCCGCCGAGGCGGTGATGTGCGCCGTGCTGGATGAAGGCGACGCCGCCGCTTTCGGTCAGGCCGTAGCCCTGCGACACCGGCCGGCCGATGATGTCGAAGAAGCGCAGCGTCTCGGGCGAGATCGACGCGCCGGCGCATAGCCGGTGCCGGCTGCGCGCGAAGCCGAGATGGCGCTGGATGTTGCGGAACAACAGGACGTAGAGTGCGGCGTAAGCCGCGCGGTCGAGCCAGCCGTCGGTCCCATTCTGCCGCCGGTCCGACAATTTGCGGCCCCAGGCAAAACAGGCCTTGGCAAAACGCTGCCGCAGCCGCCCGCTCTCGCCGAGCTTGAACAGGAAGTTCTGCTGCAGCTTTTCATAGATGCGGGGAACGCCGACGAAGAACGTCGGCGCGATCTCCCGGATGTTGAGGGCAACGGTATCGATCGATTCCGCGAAGCTGACGGTGCCGCCGAGGACAAGCTGCATGACTTCGGAGTAGCAGCGCTCGGCGACATGGCAGAGCGGCAGGTAACACACCGATTCGAACGGCTTGTCGGCGATATCGACCGCCTCGGCATAGATATAGGACGCGTAAATCAGGTTGCGGTGCGTGAGCATCGCGCCTTTCGGCGGGCCCGTGGTGCCGGAGGTGTAGACCAGGATGCAGACATCGTCGGGCGAGGCCCGGTCGATCAGCCGGTCGAGGGCTGCGTCGGCGTCGGGATGTTCGCGGGCATAGGCCTTGCCGAGTTCGCACAGCGCCTCGAACGACATCAATTGCTTCTGGCCGTAGTGCCGCAGGCCCTTCATGTCGATGCAGACGACGGCCTCGACGCGCGGGCAGTCCGTCGCCATTGGCCGATGGCGTCGAGCACTTTGTCGGTTTGCTCCTGGTCGCCCGTAATGACGACGCGGGAGCCGGAATGGCGGACGATGTATTGCAGCTCGACCCAGGGATTGGTCGGATAGATGCCGACCGCGACCGCGCCGATCATCTGGGTGCCAAGATCGGCGTAAAACCATTCCGGCGTATCTTCGCCCGCGATGGCGACCCGGTCGCCGGGCTTTACCCCGAGCGACAGCAGGCCGAGCGCGACGGAGCGCGCGGTCTGCGTAATAGTGGCTCCAGGAATAGCGGTTCCAGATGCCATACTCCTTTTCGCGCAGCGCGAGACGGTCGCCATGCAGTTCGGCGCGTTTGCGCAACAATTGCGGAATGGTGATCGCTGTGTTCTGCAGCGCGGCCCGCAGGGATGCGACGTCAGACGCAGACGCCGTTCGCGCCGGATCCGCCTGTACGGTTGGATGCGCGGTGAGCATGCTGTCGAGCGCCGACATCAGGTGCCCACCCTTGCGACGGCCTCGGCGCGCTGGCCGCCGAGATAGGCCTCGCGAACGGCCGGATCGCGCCGCACTTCATCCGGTGTCCTTCGGCGATCTTCCGCCCGAAATTCAGCACATGAACCCGGTCGGAGATGTCCATCACGATCCGCATCTCGTGCTCGATCATCAGCACGGTGATGCCGAGTTCGTCGCGGATATCGAGCACGAAGCGGGCGATGTCCTCGGTCTCCTCCTGGTTCATGCCCGAGACCATTTCGTCGAGCAGCAGCAGCTTCGGTTCGCACGCCAGCGCCCGCGCCAGTTCGACCCGCTTCTGCTGGCCGTAGGACAGCGTGCCGACCACGGCATCGCGGATGTGTTCGATCTCGAGGAATTCGATGATCTCCTCGACCCGTCGGCGGGCTTCGATCTCCTCGGTTCGGGTGCGGCCAAAGAACAGCACGGCCTCGATGACGCTGGAGCGCAGATGGGTGTGGCGCCCGGTCAGGATGTTTTCGACGACGGTGCCGTGCTTGAACAGCGCCAGGTTTTGAAAGGTACGGCCGATGCCAACAGCGGCAAAGCGCGACGGCGAGACGCCGGCGAGATCGGTGCCGTCGAACAGGATGCGGCCCGAGGTCGGCCGCAGCACGCCGCTGATGATATTGAACAGCGTGGTTTTGCCGGCGCCGTTGGGACCGATCACGCTGCAGATCTCGCCCGGCGTCACCGTCAGGCTGACGTCGGCTACGGCCTTGAGGCCGCCAAAGCTCTTCGCTGACGTTTTCGACCGCGAGCAGGGGTGTCACGACAGCCACCTCTTGCGGCGCTTGTAGTGCTTGACGTCGCGCAGGCTTTTGCGGCCCGACCCGGATACCCCGAGATAGAATTCCTGCACGTCTTCGTTGGAAGCGAGTTTTTTCGCGGTGCCGTCGAGAACGACGCGCCCGGTTTCGAGAATATAGGCGTAGTCGGCGATATCGAGCGCGCGCTGGGCGTTCTGCTCGACCAGCAGCACCGTCATCTTCATCTCGTCGCGCAGTTTCGCAATCACCTCGTAGATCCGGTCGATGATCAGCGGCGCAAGGCCGAGCGATGGTTCGTCAAGCGCCAGCAGCACGGGGTCCGTCATCAGCGCCCGGCCGATCGCCAGCATCTGCTGCTCGCCGCCGGACATGTAGCCGGCGATCTGGTCGCGCCGTTCGAACAGGCGCGGGAACAGCGCGAACACCTTGTCGCGGTGGTCGCGGACCTCGGCGGCAGTCTTGGTGTAACCGCCCATTTGCAGGTTTTCGTCGATGGTCAGCGCCGGAAACACGCGCCGGCCCTCCGGTACCTGGACGATGCCGCGCCGCACCAGTTCATCGGGCGCCAGCCGGTGCACCTCCTCATTGCGGAACCGGATGACGCCGTTCTCGATCACGCCTTCTTCGGTGTAGAGAATACCGGACATCGCCTTCAGCAGCGTCGATTTTCCCGCACCATTGGAGCCGAGCAGCGCGACGATGCCGCCTTCGGGAACGCTGATGCTGACGTCGCGGATGGCCTCGATGGCGTTGTCATAGACGATGCGGATATTGCGAAATTCGAGCAGCTGACGCGGCGGCTGGCGCCGCCTCATCGCCTCGAATGTCGGTCTGGGTGCCCGCGATCATGCCCTAGACTCTGGCAGCGTGCGCAGCGCGCGGCCGCTGGCTAAGGATCGCGTCGGTGACCAGTTTGGCGGTTTCGGCACAGGCCTGGGTGCCGCCATTGCCGTATTGCTTCACCGCATCGCCGACGCACCACAGGCCTTCGATGCCGGTCTCGCGCGGCAGGTCGTAGCCGGCGCAGCTGCGTTGCGCCGGCCAATCGTCGCGCATGACACGGATCGACAGGATTTTTGCCTGGCCGAAGTCGGCGAATTGCTCGCGCAGATCCATGAGCGCGAGTTCGACTTCCGCATCGGAATCGAAATCACCAAGCGCCGGCACCGGCACCGCATAGGCGACATAGAGATGCCAGCCCTTCGGCGCGAGCTCGGGGCAAGTCGCCGTGAGGTTCGCCATGTTGCAGAGCCGGCGGGTCTTGCCGAAGGTCACGATGCCGGGATGGGAGATCAGCGGCTTTTGGCTGGCGATATTGATGACGATGTTGGCGGCGGGGCGAAGCCCGTTGCGCACCTGCTCGACATAGGCGGCGGGGAACGCGGCTTCGCCTGCCGAGCGCGACCGTGGCTTTCGGACCGGCATTGCTGATCACCAGATCGGTATCGATCCGTATCGTCTGGCCGTCGCGAACTACCGTGACGCCTTCGATCCGTCCATCATTGCTATGAATGCTTGTCGCCGGGCTCGCCAGCCAGATCTCGCCATTGCGCTTGACCACCGACCCCAGCGCGTTCCAGACCCCGATGGTGCCCTGCGGGCAGAACCCAAATCGCTTGAAGGCGCCCTTGCTGGTGAAATAGGTCAGGAAGGCGCGGGCCGGCAGTTCGTCGGCATTGCAGGCAAAGATCGCCGCGCAGAGGTTGCGGAAGATGGCATGGACCGAAGCGTTGCTGGTGTAGGTCTTGAGCCAGTCCTCGGTCGATTGCCGGCCGTCCGGAAGGTTGCCGGAGCGGGCATCGGCGAATTTCTCCAGGATGCGTGAGGCCTGCTTTGTCAGTTGCCCGAGCAGCAGCGACCAGCCGCCACGGCCGACATCGATCAGCTTGCCGTCGATGAAGAACGAGCTGGCAGGTTCAGGCGTGCGGATATCGAGCGCAGCGCCGACCGTGGTAAAAGTCTCTTCGAACACGCCGCCGAGCTCGATCGCAATAGCGCCGATATTGACGGTGAAGCCATCGATTTCCTCGGTCGACGCCCGTCCGCCGAGGCGGTCCTTGTCGTCGACCACAATGGTGTGCAGTCCGGCATGGGCAAGTCGCGCGGCAGCGCAAAGCCCGCCCGCACCGGCACCAATGACGACAGCATCTGCCTTAACAACCGCCATCCCACCTCCCAAAACGCGCCGCGCGGTTGATCCGGGCTGTCCTTGATTTAGATCAATGTATTATAATCCGGCTAGCCGTTCAAACAATTTCTTGCGATAAGGGGCGGCAAAATCGATTTGGAGCCCTCCATTCCAGACCGGGGCTGGGTACGAAATCCTCGTATCTGAAAAAATGCTGCTGAATCAGCTATGCATGTCCTTGGGGAATACGAGCTGAGGCTGAATTCGAGGCGGGTAATATCCTATGGCGCGAACACGTTCCGAAAATTACGACGGCATTCATCTGGGCATCTTGACCAACGCGGCGGCGTTGTTTTCGGCTCAGGGTTATATGCGCAGCTCGATCGCCGACCTTGCCGAGGCCTGCAAGCTGTCACGCGGCGCGCTCTATCACTACTTCGATTCCAAGGAAGCGATCCTGTTTGCGATCCTCGACGCTCATATCCGGGAAATGATTGCAGCACGTTGAAGCCGCGGTCGCGGTTGGCGGCCCGACGCTGACGCAATTTCAAAACGTCATTCGCGAGATCGTCGAGGTCAACGCCAAATCGCCGCACGAGCAGCGCGTCCTGATTCACGATCTGTCGTTCCTGAATCAGGACGAGCAACAGGCGATCAAGAACCTCGAGCGGCAGCTTGTCGATATCGTCACCGATCTCCTGGTCAGGCTCGACGCCGAGGGCAGGATCGTCAAGCGCACCAAGAAGATCTATACGATGATCCTGTTCGGGATCATCAACTACACCTACACTTGGTATGATCCCAAGGGCGGGATTGGTCCGAAAGAATTCGCCGACATGGCAGTCGAACTGTTCCTGCACGGGTTTGCACCAGGTGGCGACGCCAGGCCGGCGGTCGCCAGCCGTCGCGAGAAAGCCTAGCCCTGCCGAACCAGCCGCGGCCCCTCAATCGTCCGCAGCAGGTTTGGTCGCAAATTGCGGAAACATTTCGGCCACGATAGGTCCGTCGGTGCGCCAGGAATGGCAGCCGCCGATGAAGAACGGCCGCTCGCCGGCGCTGCGCTGACTGTCCAGGGAGTCATGATGCTCCGGCGTCTTGCCGTAGGACATGGTCTGAAACAGCGCGGTCACCGCCGGGCCGAGCAACTCCGCCAGATGCGTGCAGGTCTCCAGCCGGCCGATCTTCTGGCGCACCAGTTCGCGCCATCCCTTGCCGATGCGCTCGCCGACCAGTCGCTGCAGGATCGGCTCGACTTCGATGCAGGTGGGGTAGGGCGTCGCACGCATGGTGCTCTCGGCTTCGATAATGGTCATGCGGTCGTCGACAGCGAGGCGCAAGGCGATATCGTGAACGGGGTCGCCGGGTTGCAGCAAGCCGCGATAGCGGTCGCGCTGGGCAAAGGGCTTTGTGTCCACCAGCCGCGCTTCGACCTCCCACAGTCCGTCGTCGCGCAGATAGCCGATGCATTCGACCGACCGCCGGTGCATCAGGCGGCGCCGCGCGGCATTCTCTTCGTTCAAATGAGGCATCTGTTTCCTTGTTGCCGACGAAGCCGTCGGCGCTGCGGCTAACTGATCCTGATGACCATCTTCCCCAGGGCTGCGCGTGTCTGCATGGTCCTGAATGCGTCGCGAAAATCCTCGAAGGCGAATACCTTGCCGACCACCGGCTCAAGCTTTCGTTCGGCAAGCCAGCTAAACAAGCTGGCCATCACACGGCGGTACGCTTCCGGCTCGCGGTGCGGAATTTGCGCGAGGTCGACGCCCAGCAGTGCGCCACCCTTCAACAGCGGCAGGTTGAACGGCAGCGCGGGGATGCTACCGGCGGCAAAGCCGACCACGAGATGGCGTCCGTTCCAGGCGATCGAGCGGAATGCCTGCAACGAGACCTCGCCGCCGACGGGATCGAAGATCACATCGGCGCCATGACCGTCGGTGAGGGTCTTCAGCGTATCGCGCCAATCGCTTCGCGTATAATCCACGGTGGCGTCGGCGCCGTAGCGGGTTGCGAAGTCTCGTTTTTCCTCGGTCGAGGCCGCGGCGATGACGCGGGCGCCCAGCAGTTTGCCGAGTTGAACCGCCGCGATCCCGACGCCGCCGGCGGCCCCCAGCACCAGAAGAACCTCGTTCGGGCGCAGGAATGCGCGCTCGCGCAGCGCGTAGAGCGAGGTCAGATAGTTGGCGCGGAACGACGCCGCGACTTCCGGTACGATGCCATTCGGCATCACCTCCAGCGCCGCTGCCGGCACGGAAATATATTCCGCGAGTCCGCCCGAGCGCGCCATGCCCATGACCGGCGTGCCCCGCGCAAATCCGCTGACATCGGCCGCCGCCTCGTCGACGAGGCCGGCGAATTCGGTTCCCGGCGTGAAGGGGAGCGGATCCTTGGTCTGGTACAAGCCCCGCACCTTGAGGCCATCGACGAAGCCGACGCTTGCCGCCTGAATTTTGACGCGCACCTGGCCGGCCGACACCTCCGGAAGGCTGATATCCCTGAGGTGGATGTTATCGATCGAATCGTACTTCTCGACGACCACGGCTTTCATCGATTGTCCTTGCGATAGGCGCTTGCTGGAGCAGGGCGAACGAAGCTCATCCAAGGACCGCTGCCAACCTTTGTCGAGACATCTCTTGAATAATTTGACCGTCTATCCGGATTATAGTACGTCAGGCCGCGCTGGCAATCCTCTGGCCGCGGCTGTTGGATGAGCGACGCCGGCATTCACGTCGCCCGACCTCGGTTACGCTTCGGGCTCGCTTCACGCGATGTCGTCGCCTAAAACCGAACCGATTTCAAATGCTGATCACGATTTTGCGGAAGGAAACACCATGATTGACGCGCTGATCATCGATGCATGCCGGACGCCGCGAGGAATCGGCAAGACCGGCAAGGGCGCACTGTCAGGCATTCATCCGCAACAATTGGGCGCGACGGTGCTCCGCGCGCTGGCCGACCGCACCGGCATCGACACTGCAGATGTCGACGACATCATCTGGGGCACCAGTTCCCAGCGCGGACCGCAAAGCGGCGATCTCGGCCGGATGTCCGCGCTGGATGCCGGCTATGACGTCCGCGCCAGCGGGGTCACCCTCGATCGTTTCTGCGGTTCCGGTATCACCAGCGTCAACATGGCGGCGGCCGCGATCATGTCGGGCTCCGAGGATCTGGTGATCGCCGGCGGCACCGAGATGATGTCGATGGAAGGCCGCCGCGGCGAGGGACCGTTCATGATGGACGCCGGCAATCTTCGCCTGCGCGCCCGGCACCCGCAATCGCATCAAGGGGTTTGCGCCGACGCCGTCGCCACGCTCGAAGGCATTACCCGGCAGGACGTCGATCGTTTCGGGCTGGAAAGCCAGAAGCGAGCCGCCAACGCCGTCAAGGGCGGCCATTTCGACAAGAGTTTGATCCCGGTTCATCGCGAGGACGGCAGCCTCGCACTCGACCGCGAGGAATATCCGCGGCCGCAGACCACGCTGGAAGGCCTTGCCGGACTGAAGGCTGCCTTTACCGCGGTGGCCGACTATCCGCTCGACGACAAGGGCACCACCTATCGCAACCTGATCCTGCAAAAATATCCCGATCTCGACATTCAGTTCATGCATCATGCCGGCAATTCGTCTGGCGTCGTCGATGGCTCGGCGGCGATTCTGCTCGCGTCACCGCAATATGCCAAAGCGCACGGGCTGAAGCCGCGCGGCCGCGTCGTTGCGATGGCCAATATGGGGGACTCGCCGACCCTGATGCTGAATGCTCCGGTCCCGGCGGCGCGCAAGGTGCTGGCCAAGGCCGGCCTCACGCTTGACGATATCGACCTGTTCGAAATCAACGAGGCCTTTGCTGTCGTCGCCGAGAAGTTCATCAGGGATCTCGATCTCGACCGCGACAAGGTCAATGTCAACGGCGGGTCGATTGCATTGGGTCACCCGATCGGCGCCACCGGCGCGATCCTGATCGGCACCGTTCTCGACGAGCTGGAGCGGCGGGACCTCAAGCGCGGCCTCGTCACCATGTGCGCTGCCGGCGGAATGGCGCCTGCGATCATCATTGAACGGGCCTGAGCGAGGCGGCTACGCGGCCGGAACAAACGTATATCCGTGCCCGTCCGCGACTAGTCTACCGATGCCTGGTCGGTCGAAGTGAGCGCCGGCTAGCCAAGTATGTGCATCCGCCGCGTCTTGCAGCAACTTGATCCGGCTAGCCCTCGCCATCGACTTGTCATCGTCATAGGCCCAAGTAAGTTCGGGACGGGCAAATTGTGCAGCAGGAACGTGGATCAGGTCCCCGCAGAATAAAATATCGTCCTCGTCAGTGCTGAGGAGATAACCCATATGGCCTGGAGCATGCCCAGGTATGGGCACCGCCAGCAAATGATCGGCCAGCCGGTCTCCCCCGTTAATTGGGGCAAGGAGGGGACGAAACTCCGCTAGCTTTGGTTCGGCAAGGAACTCCTCAACCGCGTCCTCGCCTATCACGATCTTGCGAAGGTTGTTGAATGCTCGTCGACCGTCAGGCGTCAGAAGGCCATTGATGTGATCGCCATGCGCATGAGTGAGGGCGACCGTCGTAATTGATGACGAGTCGAGGCCTGCCTCCGCCATCGCCTCGCCGAGGTGACCCATGGACGGGTCCCAACTCGCGCCCGCTCCACAATCGATCAACACGCGGTCGATGCCGGAGCGATCGAACAGGAAGCAGTTGACCGACAACCGAACCAGCGAATCCTCCCGCTGAGGCGCTTCGGTCTGCTTACATATTTTGTTGCTGGGATATCTGAGGGATTTGGCGGGCAGGTCGACATATCCGTCAGAGAGTGACCAGATCTTCCATGATCCCGAAGTGCAGCCCAGGGTGTTGACGCTTTGTGACAGAAATTCCACGGACTACCTGCCGTCAGGTTTTTGAAGTCATGACTTTCTGAGCGATCTTCCAGGTTCCGTTGACCTTTAAGCATGACAACAGGTCGGTGAAGTAACGAGGCGGAATCTGTAATTTCAACTTTACGAGCGCGAGCTCTCCTTCAACGTCTATCGATAGGATCTGATCGTGGCGCTCCAAGCCCTGTTGCTTCGGGGCTTTTATGTTGCGGACGGCCGCTAGCCACATCGCAATCGACATCACGCCTACGTTGCCGTCGTCGCCGACCTTGGTCACGGAACTCGAGGGATGAAATATGGACGCAAATTTGTCAGCATCCATTTCATAGGCAGCGTCGAAATAGGTTTGCGCCAGGGCGCGCAAGGCTTGAGCATCGGCATCCATAAGCTTGATATCCATAGGGTTGTCGTTTGAACGGGTAGGAGACTGCGCATGGCTGAACGTCCGGTCTCCAAGCATCAAACCAGGAGCGCTGACGAGCGTAGCTCCAAAAGCCACGCTGGCTGATCGACTCAAAAATGCTCGTCGATCCATTTTGCTCTCCCAAAAAGTCCCTGTGAGTGCCTCACGTCTCTTGTTGCCCAAATCTAGGACAAAGTGTCTTATGAAACTAGTCATGTTGGACAACATAGGCTTATGAATGATATTCATAAGCCATGAGAAATGAACTGAACGAACTCGCTACATTTGCAATCGTCGCCAGTGAACGAAGCTTTACACGGGCCGCGGCAAAGCTGGGTGTGTCTCAGTCTGCGCTGAGCCACATGATCCGGGGACTTGAGCAACGGCTTGAACTGCAGCTTCTTGCGCGAACAACGAAGAGCGTCGCACCAACCGCTGCAGGGGCGGCGCTTTTGAAAGATTTGTCTCCGGCACTTGAGCAAATTGCTCGTGCCCTAAACGAAGCCCGGGGCGTTCGGCACCGGCCTGCGGGACGCCTTCGAATTGTAATGTCACGGTCGGCCGCGGTGATGGTATTGTTGCCGAGGCTCACGGCATTCGCCGAGGCTTACCCTGACATCGTTCTTGACGTTGTTACCGTCACTGGCCCGGTAGATCTCGTTGCCGGCGAGTTCGATGCCGGTATTCAACTCGGCGAGTTCATTCAAAAGGATATGATCGCGGTGCGCGTCACGCAGGAGCTGCGATTGGCGGTGGTCGGATCGCCTCGCTATTTTGCGTCACGAGATATTCCTCGGAAGCCCAAGGATCTAAATGACCATCGATGCATAGGCCTGCGTCTTCCGGGCGGTCCGTATCGGTGGGAGTTCGAGCAAGGCCGCAAGGCGGTTACGGTCGGCGTGAACGGCCCGCTCATCATCGATGATACCAATCTGGTGATTCAGGCGGCACTCGCTGGAGCTGGCCTGGGCCTCGCTTTTGAAGAGCAGGTCGCGGAGTATGTTGCGAAGCGCCGCCTTATTCGTGTGCTGGAGGACTGGACGCCGCCATTTCCCGGCTTCTTCATGTATTACCCCAGTCGTCAGCATCAGCCTGCTGCGCTGTCTGCACTCGTGAACGCGCTGCGGTTTTCTCCCCCAAGATAGGGACGCCGAGTTGACACGTCATCGTCGGCGCCTATTGTGCCGGCGTTCGATACGTCACGCCTCGCTGATGAGGGACGTCGAGCTTCCCCAGAACCAATCCCGTTTCGAACGCCTCCCGGCAGCCTCGCGCGAACTCATGTTGACGAGCTGCGGAGCAATCAGGACAAATGCAAATGCCAGACCGCGCACGCGTCATGGAATTCGTCTCTATGGTCGTTTCCGGCGATCATGTAGCGGCGATCGAAAACTTCTATCACAACGACGCCACCATGCAGGAAAACCGCAACGAGCCACGACGCGGTCGCGATATTCTGATAGCCCACGAAGCAAAGGCGTTGAGCCGGATCAAACGAATGCACACCCATCCCGCTCAAGTGATCGTTGTGGACGGTGACAATGTCGCCATCCAGTGGACGTTCGACAGGATCAGCCATGATGGACGGGTCCATCGTCTGGAGGAGATCGCATTGCAGGTGTGGAAGGCGGACCGCATTCTGCACGAGCGATTCTTCTACGATGCCGCCAGTGCGTGGTTCGAAGTGGATGCCGGCGCATCAGGACTGCCGGCGAACTGATCCGCGAACACCATGCCGCCGCTGCCGTGATCCTTGACAGCCGCGCGGAAGTTGGTACGGTTTCAACACGCGACCCTCTGTCCCTGATACGCAGAGCTCAATTATGAGATGCGTTGGGTCGCCGAATTGTCAGCACAGCGGTCGGTGTAAAGAGCATAGGCTCGGCGCCCGCCACCAGCACGCCAAGGAAGTGCTATGGTGAAAACGGGAAGCGACCATCGCAAGTCGCTGATGGACGGTCGGTCCGTCTATATCAATTCAGAAAAGGTCGATGACGTCACGACTTACCGCGCATTTGCGCGGTCGGTCACGTCGGCTTGCAATCTTTACGATTATCAGGCCGCAAATCTGGAGAAGATGACGTTCCGCTCGCCGACGAGCGGGAAGGACGTCAATCGGCTTTGGCAACTGCCGAAATCGCATCGTGATCTGGTGACACGCCGCAAGGCCCTCGAAGCCTGGGCGGAGACGACATGCGGGATGCTCGGCCGCTCGCCCGACCATGTCGGCTCGTCGCTGGCCGGCATGTATATGGGCCGCAAGGTGTTCGAAAAATACGACCCGAAGCGCGCCAAGGCGCTGGTCGATTATTTCGAATACGCGCGCGACAACGACCTGTACCTTTCCTACGTCATCATCAATCCGCAGGCCGACAAGTCAAGGATCGGCATCGCAGCCAGGCGATCGACCTCGTCGCCCGCATCGTCGACGAGGATAGCGAAGGGATCACGATCCGCGGCGCCAAGATGCTCGGCACCAGCGGCGATCTTTGCCAACGAGCTTTTGGTCGCCGGTTTCATGGCCCTGCAGCCGGGCGAGGAGGCCTATGCGTTTACGGCGATGGTGCCGATGAACGCCAAAGGCCTGAAGCTTTCTCGCGCAAATCCTACGAGGAAGCGGCCGCCTTCGGTGTTCGACTATCCGCTTTCCAGCCAGTTCGACGAGAACGACGCGATCATCTATTTCGACGACGTGAAGATTCCATGGGACCGGGTCTTGGTCCACCGTGACCTGCAGATGGGCCAGGCACAATGGTTCGACACGCGCGCCCACGTCTACCAGAACTATCAGTGCCAGATACGCCTGATGGTGAAGTTGCGTTCCTGATGGGGCCGCCGCAAGATCGCGGAGATCAACGGGATCATCAATTTTCCGCAGGTACGCGAGACGCTCGGTTTGCTGGCCGCCAAGGCCACGATATCGAGGCGCTGGTCATTGCCATGGAGGCGGCAGGGCGAAAATTACGGCGAGTATTTTGTGCCGAGCCGGACCATCCTGCCCGCCGCAGGTGATGGCGCAGCAGCTCTATCCCGAAATCGTCGAGGCGATCCGCACGCTGGCCGGCGGCGGCTTGATCATGCTGCCATCGTGCGCGCAGATTTCGCCAATCCCGAGTCCGCCTCCATCATCGACAAGACGCAGCGCTCCCCGGCGGCGACGCCGAAGAACGGGTCAAGTTGTTAAGCTGGTGTGGGACGCGATCGGATCAGAATTCGGCTCGCGCCATCTGCAATACGAGATGTTCTACTCGGGCGCGACCTTCGTTACCCGCGGCATTCCTTCCGCTTCTTCGACTGGGACCGGTCGAAGGGAATGTCGAGGACTTCATGGCCACCTACGACCTTCCGGACGTGTCCGGCAACGCGGGCGGCATCGCCGCGCGCGCTGCCGAATAATCGCATTTCCGAACTGTCGAGGATTAGGTCATGGATTCAACGTCCCTCAGGGAACACGAAATTATTGCGTCAAGCGGGCTCGCACGTTCGCTGCGGCAATGCCTCGGGCACTTCGCGACCGGTGTCGCTGTCGTCACTTACGAGACCGCAACTCGCGAACCGCGGGGGTTGACGGTCAACTCCTTCACCTCGGTATCGCTCGATCCGCCGCTGGTGTTGATCTGCCTGAACAAGCAATCCCGGGCGATCGAGTATCTGCCGCGGGCTCCGTTCGCGGTGAACGTGCTCGGTGCCGATCAGCGTCACCTGGCCTGGCATTTTGCAGGCAAGGCGGAAGATACGCGCCCGATATGGCGTCGCGTCGGCGATGTGCCACTGCTCGAGCAATCGCTGGCATGGCTGACCTGTGCACCCTGGTCGAACTATGAAGCCGGCGACCACGTGATTCTTATCGGCCAGGTGCAGGAATTCGGCGTCGGTCAGCAGGATCCGCTGTGTTTCTATCGGGGAGAGTTTATCGGCATCGCACCTTCCGTCCCGCCCGAACCGGCAGCCAGGAAGGAGACGACGGCATGACCGAAATTATTGCAGATTCCAGGAATCCGGTGGCGCAGATCGTCGATCCGGCCATCCTTTATCTGGGGACGCCGGTTGTCATGATCGGTACCCAAAACGATGATGGCACGCCCAACCTGGCGCCGATGTCGTCGGCATGGTGGCTGGGGTGGGGGTGCATGCTCGGCCTCAACGCGAGTTCGAAGACGGTCGAGAACCTGAAACGAACCGGCCACTGCGTTCTCAACATCCCATCGGCTGATCTTGTCGCCTGCGTCGATCGTATTGCGCTCACGACCGGAAGCAATCCGGTTCCCGCGAACAAGGTCGGGATGGGTTTTCGTTATGTCGCCGACAAATTCGGGCTGGCGCAACTGACACCGGTCTCCGGCGATACGGTGGCGGCCCCGCGCGCGATTGAATGTCCGGTGCAGATGGAGGCCGTGGTCGAGCAGATCACTCCGTTTGGAGCCACCAACCCCAAGATCCGCACGCGGCTGGTGGGGATCGAGGTGCGGATCGTTCGCGTCCATGCACACCCCGAAATTATGGTCGACGGTAATCCAAATCGGATCGACCCGGACAAATGGCGGCCGCTGATCATGAGCTTCCGTGAATTTTATGGCCTGGGAGCACGCGTCCACCACTCACGCCTCGCCGGATTTCCGGAAGACAAGTTCCGACCACCGGCACAGCCCTACGGCACGAATCTTGAACAGTCACATCAACTCGCGGAGCCTCTCAAATGAAGCAATTTCTGCTTGGAATTTCTGTCGCCGTTCTCATGGCGAGCTATTCGCCCGTCAATGCGCAAACCAATACTGCAATAAAAATAGGCTCGTTCGCCGCCATGAGCGGCGCGAACGCGTTCCTCGGCGAGCCGACCAAGAAGACGCTCGAACTGTTCGTCGCCAGGATCAACAAGGAGGGCGGCATCAATGGCAGGCCGATTGAGCTAATCCTCTATGATTCCAAAACCAACGCCAAGGACGCTTCCGCGATCGCCCGCCGCCTGATCGACCAGGACAATGTCGATCTCGTGGTCGGCGGAACCAGCACCGGCGAATCCATGGCGGCGCTGCCTTACTTCGAGGAAACCGGGACGCCGTTCATCTCGCTGGCGGGCTCCACCATCATCATTAATCCGGTCAAGAAGTATGTCTTCAAAACACCGCATACTGACCTGATGTCGGTGGAAAAAGCCTATGAGCGTATCGGACAGGAGAGCTTGTCGAAGGTGGGATTGCTCTCCGGTGCCGGCGGCTATGACCAGTCTTGCCGGAAGAATGCCAATGAGGCGGCCTCGCGCTACAAGGTGCAAATCGTCGCCGACGAGCAGCATGGTGCGGGCGATACCGATCTCACGCCACAGCTGACAAAAATCCGTGCCGCCAGCCCTGACGCGGTGATCTATTGCGGCGCCGGCGCATCGTCGTCGATCGCCGCCAAGAACTACCGGCAGCTTGGCCTCAAGCCCAAACTCTATCTGACGGTCGGCGTCGGTTCGACCGCCTACATCGACGGTTCCGAGGGCGCCGCGGAGGGCACGCGCGTGACCGGATCGGCGCTGCTGGCATTCAAGGATCTATCACCCGAAGACCCGATCTATCCGGCGACCAAAACATTCGTCGAGGCGTATGAAGGCGCGTTCAAGGAGCCGGCGTCAAATTTCGGAGGCTACGCTTATGACGCGTTGATGATTGCGGTTGCGGCCCTGAAGAAAGCAGGATCGACCGACAAGGAAAAAGTCCGCGACGCCATCGAGTCGCTGCAGAAATTCCCCGGTGTCACCGGCGTCTATTCGTTTTCTGCAACGAACCATCTTGGCTTGACCTCGGAGGCGCTTCGCGTGCTCGAGGTGAAGGACGGCCATTACCGTTTCGCCAAGTGACGCCGGCGACAAGGAGCCGAGATTGACCGACTTTCTGCAGTTCATCGTCGCGGGTCTCAGCCAGGGCGCCATCTACGCCCTGGTCGCGCTCGGCTTCTCGCTGGTCTATCGCGCCACCAACATCGTGAATTTCGCGCAAGGCGAATTCGTGATGATCGGCGGGTTGGGAACCGCGAGCGGGATCATATGGGGCATGCCCGGCTCGCTTGCCTTGGCGATGAGCCTTGGGATCGCAATTGCCTGCGCATTCCTCTTGCATAGCGTGCTGGTGCGGCTGGCGAAATCGGCATCGATCACCCTGATCATCATTGTCACCATCGGGGCTTCGATCACGCTGCGCGGCGCGGCGCAGATCGCCTGGGGTGGCAACTTCCACTCGCTGCCGTCGATAGCAGGCGCGGAACCGCTTCGAGTAGCCGGCGTCTCGATCATGCCGCAGACGATATTGGTGCTCGCCGGCGCGGTCCTGATTGTTATCCTGCTCGATCTCCTGCTGCGAAAGACGCGCTTCGGCAAGGCGATGGCCGCCGCCGCCATCAATCCGCGTGCGGCGACGCTGGTCGGCATCGATCTCGCCAAGGTCAACGCGGCGACCTTCCTGATCGCGGGGCTGCTGGGCGCGATCGCGGGCTACCTGGTCACGCCATTGTCGATGGTTCAATTCGAGTCCGGCCTGATGTTCGGCCTGAAGGGTTTCGCCGCGGCGGTCCTTGGCGGTCTCGGTGGTCTCTACGGCGTGGTGGCGGGCGGCCTGCTGCTCGGGATCGCCGAGGCGCTCGGCGCCGGTTACGTCTCCTCCGCCTACAAGGATGCGCTGGCGTTTATCCTCATCATCGCGGTCCTGCTCACCCGGCCGAGCGGGCTGTTTGGGCGGTTGCGGCAGGAAAGGGTATGACGATGTACTTCCTGCCGAGGCAACCATCGCGGCTGCTGCTGTTCGCGGTCGTCATCGCCATTCTTCCATTCATTTTCACGACAAAGTTCCAGCTTTCGATCCTGGTTCTGGTCGGCATCAAAGCGATCGTTTGCGTCGGATTGAACCTGCTGGTCGGCAATACCGGACAGATCAGCCTCGGACACGCCGCCTTCTTCGGTATCGGCGCTTACGCCAACGCGATCCTGACCGGCGACTACGGCTGGAGTGCCGTCGCGGCCGCCTCGTTCGGGCTTTCGGTTTCCTGCGCCATCGCGCTGGCGGTCGGCTGGCCGATCCTGCGCCTGAAGGACAATTATCTGGCGATGGCGACGCTAGGCGTCGGCCTCGTGATCTATCTCGTCCTCTCCCACGAACTGGCGATTACGGGCGGGCCCGATGGCCGTGCCGTGAAGTCGTCGTCATCGCCGGCACAAGGTTGCGTGGCGAGGCGACATGGTACTGGATCATTGCCGCGGCGCTCACTCTCAGCGTCTGGATGGCCGAGAACCTGTCATCCTCGCCTTGGGGTTTGGCGCTTAGGGCCATTCATGCATCCGAACCGGCATCAGCAGCCGTCGGCATCAATGTGCACGCGCTCAAGGTGGCGGTCTTTGTGTTTTCGGCGGGACTGGCGTCATTCGCGGGCAGTCTCTATGCGCACGCCTACGCCTTCGTCACACCCGATCTCGCCGGGTTCATGCACTCGGTAGAACTGATCGTGATGATCGTCATCGGCGGTCTCGGCAGCGTCTATGGCGGGGTCATAGGTGCAGCCATTGTCGTGATCCTGCCGCAGGTTCTGACAGTCGCCAAGGATTACGAGCAGCTGGTGTTTGGATTGATGCTGATATCGATCGCATTCGTGATGCGTCAGGGGCTGCTGCCGACGATTGCCGGTGCCCTCGGGGTGCGGCGATGACGGCGCTTCTGACGCGGGATCTGAAAGTGCATTTCGGCGGGGTCAAGGCGCTCGACGGGGTTTCGCTCGCGCTTCGGCAGAGCGGGGTGCACGCGATCATCGGGCCGAATGGCGCCGGCAAGACCTCGTTCATCAACGCCATCACCGGTGTGTATCGGGCCACGTCCGGGAGCGTCAGCCTTGATGGGTCGGACATTACCGACCTGCCGGCACACAAGCTTGCCAGATGCGGCGTGACGCGCACGTTTCAGAACCTGCAAATCTTCTGGACCATGACGGCGCTGGAGAACGTGGTTTGCGGCTTTTACCTCACGAACCATCACGGCTTCTGGCGCGGGCTGCTGCGCACGCCGGGTCTGGTACGCCGGTCGCAGGCCATCGAGCGGGAAGCGTGCGCAATTCTGGAGTCCGTGAACCTTGGCGATCGCGCCACGGAGATGGCAAAAAACCTTTCTTATGGCGAACTCAAGCGGCTGGAAATCGCGCGCGCGATCGCCAGTCATCCCAAGGTGCTTTTCCTCGACGAGCCGGTCGCAGGCTGCACCAGCGCCGAGAAAAAATCGTTGGGCCAGGTGATCCGCGAGCTGGCCGATACGACCGATACCACGATCGTGCTGGTCGAGCACGACATGAAGCTGGTGATGTCGATTTCGGACCGGGTGACGGTGCTGGTCGGCGGCAAGATATTCGCCGACGGCGCTCCGGAAGCGGTGCGCAACAACGCGGCGGTCATCGATGCCTATCTCGGTGCGCGCAAGCCCAGGCAGGAGAAGAGCTATGCTTCTGCGGGTTGAAGGTGTCTCGAGCCACTATGGGCGGATTCCCGCGCTGGCCGGGGTCGATATCGGTGTCGCGCAAGGCGAGATCGTTGCCTTGATCGGCGCCAACGGTGCCTGCAAGACCACATTGCTGAACGTCATCTCCGGCGTGCAGCCATTGACCGGCGGAACAGTGCAGTATGATGGTTATGATCTCGCAGCGGCTTCGGCGGCGGCGCGGGTCAGGCTGGGCATCGTCCAGGTGCCGGAGGGCCGGCAGGTCTTCGCTCCGCTCACCGTGCGGGAAAATCTGGAGCTCGGCGCTTATACCCGCCCGATCGGTAGCGTCGCGCCGATGATCGAGGAGGTCTTTGATCTCTTTCCGGTTCTGGCGTCGCGGCAATCGGCGGAGGCGGGGTCTCTTTCGGGCGGCGAACAGCAGATGCTCGCGATCGGACGCGCCTTGATGTCGCAGCCGCGGCTGCTGCTGCTCGACGAACCGTCGCTCGGATTGGCGCCGCAGATGATCTCGTTCATTTTCGAGCGTGTGCGCGTGCTGAATGCCAAGGGCATGTCGATCCTTTTGGTGGAACAGAACGCTTCGCTCGCCCTTGAACTGGCCGATCGCGCTTATGTGCTGGAGACCGGCCATGTCGCCATGACCGGATCTGGATTTGAGCTGCTTGGAAATCCGAATGTGCAATCGGCCTATCTCGGTGCCTGAAACAGGAGAATGAATATGACCATCGCCTCGGACCTGCTGGTCGTGACGGCAACGATCGAGCCGTCGGTCGAGAAGGAATGGAACGCCTGGTACAACGACGTTCACCTGCCTGAAATCGTCGACTGTCCGGGTTTCAAGTCGGCTCAGCGCTACGTCGCCCAGGAGAGCGACGGTTCGCGCAGCTATGTCAGCGTCTACGAATTATCCGACGCCAAGGCGCTCGAAAGTGCTGAGTTCGGCGCGCGGCGCGGCTGGGGCCCTTTCGCAAAACAGGTGAAGTTCAAGACGCTGCGTTACGCGCGGATCGCGCAAATCGAGAGGGCCTAGCATGGAAGCGGAAAGCTGGTACTGGCAGAAAACCTGGAGCGATTTCCGCCGGGGAACGCGACGGGTTGCGATGAAATGGGAAGGCGGCCAAGCCGAGGTCGTCGTCTTCGACGAGGGCGTCCCCAAAACGGCGGCGGCGTTTCTGGCCAGGTTGCCGATCGAATTGCCGATGGTGCATGTCGCGTGGAGCGGGGACATGCTGATGGGCGCGCGATCTGTCCCCATCGGATGCAATGAAGCGGAGAACCAGACGAGGCTGGTGCGGCCCGGCGACGTCGCCTTCGATCCGAAGTTTGACGAGATCACCGTGACCTACGGCACAGCCGAAGCGCGCCTGCCTTCAGGTCCAAACACGCTGACGGTATTCGGGTCCGTGATCGATGGTCTGGAAGATTTTGGGAGATGGGCCCGGGCGCGGCGGTTCGAGGGCGTGGGGTTGGTGAAGTTCGCGGCAATTCCATGAGGACTGCAGCGATGCTGGATACAACTGACAACACGGAGGCGGTCGCTCAAGATTGGCGCGAACAAGCACACGCCACCGATGCGCGTTGGCCAGACAGAGCGACTGGTCTCATCCTCTTTGTGACGTCATTCGTCGCTTGCGTGTTGTTCGTCGTTGAAGCGAGCTTCGGCTTGTTATGGGCGTTGAGCGCAGGGTTTCGGGAATACGCATCGCTCTTGATGCATTGAAGTGCATGCATGATGCTGGACAGTTTTTCCGTCTTCGCATAATCTTGATTTCAGGGCCCAAGACCGATGGTCCGCCGATCCCGATGATGGGAGGCGCCAAGGCTCGTCGTAAAACAACAGCCGGCTGGTCGCAGCAGAGATGAATTTGGCGGCACGCTCACCTCAAGGGGAGTCGTGTCATGATTCGCAATAGCTGGTACGTCGCCGATTTCGGCCGCAATTTCAAATTTGAGCTTCAAAAGAAGGTCATCACGGGCCTTCCGATTGTCATGTGGCGCAATCTCGAGGGCGAGGTGGTTGCGTTCGATGGCCGCTGCCCGCACAAGGGCTTTCCGCTCTGGGAAAGCAATTTGCTTACCGACGGCACACTTCAGTGCGGCTACCACGGCTTCTGCTTCAGCAGCAGCGGTAAATGCACCGACGTTCCTTCACAACGCGACCTGCCGATCGCGCCAACCGCGGATCTTCGCCGTTATCCCGTCACCGAGCAGGATGGCCTGGTCTGGATCTGGCCAGGCGATGCGGCGAAGGCAGGCAGCGTGAAGGCGCCGCGCATCCCCGAACTATCGAGTGGTGAATACGAGTTTGTTGCAGCCGATCCGCCGCAAAAAGTGCGGGCCAACTACCGCTTTCTGATCGAGAACATTCTCGACATCACCCATCTCTATCCGCTGCATGACGGCAATATCGGTAACCTGTCCAATTCGTTCATTCCTGCTGATGTCGTGGAACGCGAGCACGAGGGCAACCCGTTCGTGATGACGATCCGCAAGGTCGAGAAGTACGAGCTTGCCCCGTACTTCAAGCGCTGGTTCGATCTCGACACGGTCGATCGCGAGCACACCCACCAGATGGTCGGCCCCGGCCTCATTCGGGTCGACCTGCGCATCGCGCCTCCCGGCAAGCTCGGCACCGACGAACAGCGGGGCTATATCGTCGCCAACTGCAATACGCCGATCGACGACAATAATCTCGAGTGGCGCTGGATCATGATGACCAAACGCGGCGAGCGTTTCCCCGCCGACCCCACCATGACGCTGGTGCAGGGTATCGCGGCGGAATTTCCGGCGGTTGCGCTGGAGGACGTCTGGGCGCTGGAGAAACAGCACGAGGCGCTCGAGTTCAGTCCGGAGTTCGCCGACGGCTCGTTGTTCCGCGAGGTCAACCTTCGCGCCGACAAGGGCGTCATGACGGCGCGACTCGCGCTTTCGAAAATGGAGCAGGCCGAAGGAAGCCGTCTGTTCGGCATAGCCGTTCCCGATCGCGGCAGGAAGGCAACCGCAGCGTAGCCATCGCGATCATAGCCGGCGGACTGAATTCCCGCCGGCGGCTCGCGAGGGCAGGGTGGTTCGATCGCTGGGCTTCGCGCCAGATTTGCCAGTCGGTCCAATCCCTTATAGTATCGGCTTGAGGCACAAAAGATTAATGAGATGAATGGCTTAGACTATCGCTTCTCCGTCGCCCCCATGATGGATTGGACTGACCGGCATTGCCGCGTTTTCCACCGTCTGATGACGCGGCGGGCCAAGCTGTACACGGAGATGCTGACCACGGGCGCCATCCTACATGGCGACCGCGTTCGGCTGCTCGGCTTCGACGTATCTGAACATCCGGTGGCGCTTCAGCTCGGTGGTTCGGACCCGCGAGATCTCGCGACCGCTGCGAAGATCGGCGAGGACTTTGGCTACGACGAAATCAATCTGAATGTCGGATGTCCTTCGGATCGGGTGAAGGACGGACGCTTCGGCGCCTGCCTTATGGCGGAGCCGGCGCTGGTCGCCGACGGCGTCAGCGCCATGAAACGCGCGGTGAAGATTCCGGTCACGGTAAAATGCCGGATCGGCATCGACGACCAGGATCCGGAAATCGCGCTCGATGTGCTGGCGCGCAGCGTCGTCGCGGCCGGCGCCGATGCGCTGATCGTCCACGCCCGCAAAGCCTGGCTCGATGGATTGTCGCCGAAGCAAAATCGCGATATCCCGCCGCTGGATTACGACAGGGTCTATCGGCTGAAGGCCGCACTGCCTGACGTACCCATCATCATCAATGGCGGCATCGCCGGCCTCGCCGAGGCGAAGCAGCATCTTGTCCATGTTGATGGCGTCATGCTGGGGCGCGCTGCCTATCAGGAGCCGTGGCGATTGCTATCAGCCGATCCCGAACTGTTCGGCGAAGCCGCGTCGCATGCCACCATGAAGGATGTATTCGAGGCGATGATGCCCTACATCGAAGCGCAACTGTCGCAAGGCACGCGGCTGCACTCGATGACGCGGCATTTTGTCGGCGCGTTTCACGGCGTGCCCGGCGCCCGCGCGTTCCGCCGCCACCTCGCCGAGAACGGCGTCAAGCCCGGTGCCGGCGTCGATGTCTTGCGTCATGCGATCGCGCTGGTCGAGGATCGCGTCACGCCGTCGATGGCTGCGTAAGACCAAAACTCTCTTCGCTAGGCCGAGGCGCGCTTCAGGCGCTCGGTAAAGGCGGTTGCTTCCCGTTGCAGCAAGGCTGCGATCTCGGCGCGCCGCGCCGGAGCCAACCGATCCGACAGCGCGGCGACACTCAGCGACGCAATCGGATTGCCGCTGACATCGAACAGCGGCACGCCGATGGCGCTCATGTTCGGAATGATCTGTCCGTTGTACCAGGCGTAGCCCTGCTGGCGTGCGCTCGCCATCATCTTTTGCAACTGGCGATCGGGAATGCCGTATTGGGCGCGTTCGGGCGCGCCGGCCTGCAAGGCACGCTCGATGTCATCCGCGGGCATGAATGCCAGCAGCGCCAGGCTCGCAGCCCCAATGCCCAGGGGACGCCGATCGCCGACCTTGAGGGTCAGGGTCCGGATCGGGAAGCGGCCTTCCTTCCGCTCGAGGCAGATCGCATCGAATCCGTTGCGTATCATCAGATAGACGGTGTCTTCGGTCTCGTGCGCCAGCCCGTCCAGCGCGCTGCCGATATTGCGCAACACCGCAAAGCGATCCCCGGCCGCGGCCGACCACATGAAGAGCCGCATTCCGAGATAGTAGCGGCCGCTGGTCTCGTCGAAATCCGCCAGCCCCTTGTCGACTAGCCCGAGCAACAGCCGATGCATGGTGGCCTTGCTCAGGCCGGTGGCCCGTTCGAGTTCGGCAAAGCGCATTCCCTGCTCAGACGAAGCGGCGAGCGCCGACAGCGCAGAACATGCACGGGCAATGTTCTGGTGAAGCCCGGTTTCCGGTTCGGTCACGGTCGGGGCGGTCGCGGCTGATTTTCTCAAATTGACTCTCCTTCGGCGCTGCGTTAGCACTCCAATTAATAGATGAAACTAATGTTTCGTTCAACGGAACGTAAAAGCAAAGATGAATGTTGGCCAGGCTTCTACGGTAAAACTGCTCAATTCACATCGCCGCGCGGCCGGTGGCGCTTGCCGAGCGGGCCGGTGTCGATCGCCAGATGGTCTACGACGTCGTCACCGCCTCGTCGGGCACGAGCTGGATGTTCGTCGACCGCGTACCGCGTATGATCGGGGACGACGGCACCGCGACCGCGGCCATCGACATCATCCTCAAGGACCTGCGCCTTGTGCACGATCTCGGGGGATCGGCCGGTGCTGCCTTGCCGGTCGCGCATGCCGCGGAGGCGCTGTTTGCAGACGCATCGGCGGCCGGGATGGGCGCGTGCAACGACAGCGAACTGGTGGATTTTCTTCGCAGACTTGTGTGAGCGCGTTACGCGCACTAGTTGACAGCCGCGCGGTCGCGTCGATTGCCGCTTGAGACAGCGGGATAGCCCTGCAGCATCAACTTGTCGGACTGGACGCCCCAGCTTTCCAGCCGGTCCAGAAAGCTCATGCCGAGCAGGTTGGTCTTCATCTGCCCGCGCGGCACCACCAGCGCCGGCACCGAACGCTCCACCAGCTTGCCGACGGCAAGGCGGTCCAGCGTCAGCCGCGCCGCCTTGGTATGGCCGCCGGCGGTTTCGACGTCGACATTGTATTCCAGCATTTCAAGCGGCAGTCCGATCGCTTTCGCGGTCTCCCAGGTCAGCACCACCGAGGTCGAGCCGGTGTCGATGACCATCGGTGCGGTGACGCCGTTGATCTTGGCATGGAGCGCGAATTCGCTGCCTTGACGGCGCGCGATCTCGACGTCGCGCGCGGGCGATATGGTGCGCTTGCGCAGCAAATCCGAGACGGTGTCGCTGGCCCGCGCGATCTGTTCCGGATCGTTATAGGCGACCACGCCACCGATGGTTAGCGCGAGCACGAAGAGGGCGACCAGAAAACGGCTCACGACCGGCCTCCGCTGCAGCTGATGTCGCTGATCAATCGGGCAGGGCACTGGCCGCAGGCTGGGGCGGCGCGAGGCCCGCCTCGGCCATGCGCGCCGCGAGCCCCGCCATCACGGCGAGCCGTTCGGCGCTGTCCATGCGATGCCAGCGCGCGATCTCCGGAAGCGTGCGTCCGCAGCCGAGGCAGAGGCTGGTTCTGGGATCGATCATACAGACTGCGATGCACGGCGTTTCTTTGCTCATTCAGGGATAGTGAAATGGTTTCGATGGCTTGCGCAAGCGCTCCGGCTACAGCCCGGTTCCTGCAGTCATGATCGGCTTGTTGCGGACTCGGCGTTTGTCCTCGTCGGTGCTCTTGGTGGCGGTTTCCGGTTGCAGCGGCGGCGCTTCTTCGGTCATCGGCGCCAGCGCCGACATCACGCGCTCCGGCGGGAAGGTGACGATGACCTCGGTACCGATTCGCAATTTCGATTTCAGCGTGAAGGTGCCGCCGTGCATGTCGATCAGGCTTTTCGCGATCGGCAGCCCCAGGCCGGCGCCCTGTTCGGCGGATTTGATCGAATTGGAGCCCTGGCCGAACGACGCCAGCACGATCGGGATTTCGTCTTCCGCAATCCCGGAGCCGGTGTCCTTGACGCTCAGATATTGTCCGCCGGACGCCGTCCATCCCACCTTCAGCCAGATCTCCCCGCCTTGCGGGGTGAACTTGATCGAGTTCGACAGCAGGTTGAGCACGATCTGGCGCGTCGCGCGTTCATCGCCCCAGACCCGCGGCATGCCCTGCTCGAACACCTCGTGAATGGTGATGCCGCGGCTGGAGGCGCGCAGCTTCAGCAAATGATGGCAGTCGGCGACGACGTGCACCAGCGAGACCGCTTCCTCGTTGAGCTCGTAGCGGCCGGCTTCGATGCGCGACAGATCGAGAATCTCGTTGATGAGATTCAGCAGATGCACGCCGGAATTATGAATGTCGGCCGAATATTCCTTGTAGACCGGTACGGCGTGGCCGCCGAAAATCTCGCTCTTCATCACCTCGGAGAAGCCGAGGATCGCGTTCAGCGGCGTGCGCAGCTCGTGGCTCATTTGCGCCAGAAACCGCGATTTGGCGACGTTGGCGGATTCGGCGCGATGCCGCGCCTCGTCCGAGATCGATTTGGCCTGTTCCAGTTCGCCGATCAGCGCGTCCTTTTCGGCGCGCGCCTCCAGCGTCGCCAGCGTGGTGGAATGCAGCCGATGGGCAAGCAGCGCAAAATAGCCTTCGGCCGCGAGCGCCAGCAGCGCCAGCACATAATTGTCGAAGGTGCCCCCCAGCACGAAATTCAGGGCGATTGCGAAGGTGACCGGAACCGTTGCCGCAAGGGCTGCGATCGGCAGGCTGGCCGCGAGCATGCTCGATACCGCGATCACCAGCAGCATCAGGAACATCATCAGCGTGTTGGAGACCACATCGAGGCCGGCTGGATGCAGCAGCATGGCGGTCCAGCACAGGCCGTAGAGCAGGTCGAGCAGCACAAATCGCGTTCGCCATTTGCGGGTCGCGGTGAGCGAGGGAGGCTCGGCCAGGAATCTGCCGCAACTGCGGATGATGACGGCATGGACGCAGAGCATGCCGCAGGTCCACGCCACCGCCGACATCGGCTGCAGCCAGAAGCCGAACAGCAGGCCGGTTGCTACCACCAGCAGCATCACGACGTAGGACGCCGAGATCCGGGTTTGGGCGTATTGCCGAAGCAGCTCGCGGTCGAAAGCAGGGCGGGTTCCGCTGGTCGACGTTAACCGATCGCGCGCCTCGCGTACACGCTGTGCGGCGGCACGGCGCGTGTTGACCGGTACTGCAATCGGCGGTTCAGCCGGAAGCTGGACAATCTCGGGCTTATCGGCGGGTTTACTCATCAAACAACACAAGTCCTGCCCGCGGACCGCGCGAGCTTTTTGCATTGTCTATCTCTGGCGCTAAATCATTAAGAGCTGACTTAAAGCGCTAAAGAATCAAGTTAACGGGAGGTTAAATTAACTTGTTCGGCGACTCCTGAGAGAGTGACGCTTTTGAGAAATTCGTCATGCCCGGGCTTGTCCCGGGCATCCACGTCTTCGCTCCAACGCAGCAAGAAAGACGTGGATGGCCGGGACATAGGCGAGCGAAGCGACGCCGTCCTTCGGACGGCTATGCCCGGCCAAAACGAACTTGGTGACATTTCGGTCAGACTCAAAAACTCAGCGCTCCAGCCGCGCCAGCAGGCTCGACGTATCCCAGCGCTTGCCGCCCATCTTCTCGACTTCCGAGTAAAACTCGTTGACCAGCGCGGTGACCGGAAGGCTCGCGCCGTTGCGTCGGGATTCCGCAAGGCAGATCATCAGATCCTTGCGCATCCATTCCACCGCAAAACCGTAATCGAATTTGCCCTCGTTCATGGTCTTGTAGCGGTTGTCCATCTGCCAGGACTGGGCGGCGCCTTTCGAAATGGTTTCGACCACCGCGTTGACGTCGAGTCCGGCTTTCTTCGCGAAATGAATGCCTTCCGACAGACCCTGGACCAGTCCGGCAATGCAGATCTGGTTGACCATCTTGGTCAGTTGGCCGGAGCCGGCGGGGCCGAGCAGCTTGCACATCCGGGCATAGGCCGCGATGACAGGCTCGGCGCCGGCATAGGCATCGGCGGCACCGCCGCACATCACCGTCAGGACGCCGTTTTCCGCGCCCGCCGAGCCGCCGGATACGGGGGCGTCGATGAATTTGAAGCCGGCCTTGGTCGCCGCGGCATCGAGTTCGCGCGCCACTTCGGCTGATGCGGTGGTGTGATCGACGAAGGTCGCGCCTTTCTTCATGCCGGCGAACGCGCCATCGGCGCCAAGCGCGATCGCGCGCAGGTCGTTGTCGTTGCCGACGCAGGACATGACAAAATCCTGGCCTTCCGCGGCGGCCTTGGGCGTCGCAGCCGTTTTGCCGCCGAATTTTTCCGCCCACGCCTTGGACTTGGCCGCGGATCGGTTGAACACCGTGACCTCATGGCCACCTTTTTTCACCAGGTGCCCCGCCATCGGGAAGCCCATAACGCCGAGACCGAGAAAAGCGACTTTAGCCATGTGTGCAACCCTGTGGTTCTGCCGGCCGTTGAACGGGCCGGTCTCATGTGGGGAGGGCGGGGCTGGTTCGATGCTCGAAACCGGTTCCGCCAGGCAGGTGGAGCGCGCACCATAACCCCTGTGCCATCAGAGGCAACGCCCCGATTTGGCGAGCGGGCAGGGATTTCTGCCAGGAATGAGCCTTATTTCGTTTTGACCAAACTGCCCCGCGCAGTGCGTTCGCGGCGGACGGGTGCTTCATTGGTCCCGGTTCACCGGTGCATAGTATTGTGGCGCCTCCTTGCGGTCGTACATGCCGTAGTCGCGCGATACCAAAAAGAGTTGGACCGAAGTCATGGCGCCTGTCAGCGCAAGCTGCTCGACCGTCTGACGTCCGTCCCGAAGCGATGGGGCCGGTGTCAGGAAGATGTATTCGCGCTCACGAGAGACACTCGCCAGAACATCACTTTCGGCCCCTGTTTCAACCGGCGCCTCAGCGGTGGAGGCAATCATGAACCGCTCTTGCTGCAGTGCCGGGTCGTTGTAGCTGTTGGCGGTTTCCAATCGGCGCAGCTCGCCAGCCCCAGGAAGCCACTCGCAGACGAGCTGGCAGATGCGAAGCCGATAATCTTCGAAATGCTGCTGACGCCCGGCGATCTGCGCAACATGATGTTTGGCGTGCGTCCGCCAGCCGGCAAGGCTGGCCTCGTCGCGCCAGTGCGAGTGCGAAAGAACGATGCGCGGCCGGATCAGGCTCTTGAAGCGATCGATGAACATCAGGCCGGGGTTCTTGTCCAACTCGGGTCGAAGGCCGGCAGCAATGTCGAAGTAGGCCTGCTCGTGCCCTGGCCGCGGCATTACTTCGAAGAACAAGCCAATCATCCTGGGCCTCCTGTCGCGCTACGCCGGGTCAGTTTCGGGCTGCCCATTCCGGGCGCTAACGGTCAATTTTGTGCTAGGGTAGGGCACTGAAATTTTCAAGACAAAGGGAGTGACACGTATGGGCGTAGGCTTGCTCGATCATTTCAACATCCGGACCCGAAACCTCGGCGATACCGTTCGGTTCTACGAGGAGGTTTTGGACCTCAAGAAGGGCGACCGGCCGAACTTCGCGTTTCCCGGCGCCTGGATGTACTCAGAAGGCAAACCGGTGGTGCACCTGGTCGATATTTCGCAGACCGACGAGCCGCAAAAGCCCGATTCCGGTGTGGTCCACCACGTTGCCTTTGCCAGCCAGGATATGACCGGCATGAAACAACGGCTCACATCGAAGGGCCTGCCGTTTGACGTCCGCGAGGTGCCGGGTGTCGACGTCTGGCAGATTTTCGTCACCGATCCCAATGGCGTGATGATCGAACTCAACTACGACACGGCCAAAGAGGGCCTTGGTAGATAGGGGCGGCTCTCCATCCCTCGCGCAGGCCTGATGCGGCCGTAACAGCGGTATCCTTTCTCACGGGATCGCTCTATGTGTCGCATCGGGAAACCAGCGCCGGGAGACAGCATTGAGTGTGACGCAGCAACAGGTTCAGGAGGCTCTGGCCAAGGTGAAGTCGCCCGAAGGCGTCGCCTTGACCAACGCCAATGTGCTGTCGGCAATCACGGTCAACGACGGCAAGGTGTTTTTCTCGATCAATGTCGATGCCAGACAGGCCCGCGCCTGGGAAACCGTCCGCGCCGAGACCGAAGCGGCCGTGCGTGCGATTCCCGGCGTCACTGCCGCCATGATTGCGTTGACCGCGGAACGCAAACCCGGCTCCGCACCTGAGCGCGGACCCGCGCCGCATAGCCATAGCCATAGCCGCAGTCACGGGCAGGGCGTGCAGCCCGTGGCGGCGCATCGGCCGCCGCAAGGTGGGCCGTCGCCGATGTCGAAGCAGTCGGAAATTCCCGGCATTGCCGCCGTCATCGCGGTGGCCTCGGGCAAGGGCGGTGTCGGAAAATCGACCACCGCGCTCAACCTGGCGCTGGGACTGCGCGATCTCGGCTTGCGCGTCGGGTTGCTCGATGCCGACATTTACGGACCCTCGGTGCCGCGGTTGACCGGCATCCACGAAAAACCCGCGCTGAACGACGAGCGGAAAATGATTCCGATTCAGCGCTTCGGCCTTGCCATCATGTCGATCGGTTTCCTGGTCGAGGAGGAAACCGCGATGATCTGGCGCGGGCCGATGGTGATGTCGGCCATCACCCAGATGCTGCGCGATGTCGCGTGGGGCACGCTTGATATTCTCGTGGTCGATATGCCTCCCGGCACCGGCGATGCGCAGCTCACGCTGGCGCAGAACGTGCCGCTGAAGGGCGCGATCATCATCTCGACGCCGCAGGACCTCTCGCTGATCGATGCGCGGCGCGGGCTGGCGATGTTCAAGAAGGTCAATGTGCCGGTGCTCGGCATCGTCGAGAACATGAGCTATTTCCAGTGTCCGCAATGTGGCACGCGATCGGACATTTTCGGCCACGGCGGGGCCCGGCTCGAGGCCGAACGGCTCGGCGTGCCGTTCCTCGGCGAAATCCCGCTGCACATGTCGATTCGCGCCACCTCCGACCAGGGAACTCCGGTCGTGGACAGTGAACCCGACGGGCCTCACGCGGCGATTTACCGCGCGATCGGTACCAAGGTCCGCGACCAGCTGCAGGCCATTATCGCTGCGGCGTAAGCTGATTTTGGTACGGCATGCGACTTTCGTTTAGGCAGTGCTGTCATGCCTTTGTCGTGTATTCCGCGGCCGATTTTCCGTGTTAAAGACCGCCCGCCAGAGCGCCTTCGGTTGACATGGCAATCGCCTCGCCGAGAGAGACGCTCGCAAAATCTGGGAAACGTCCCAACAAGGAGAATGGCTGAATGAAGCGTCGTGATCTATTGAAAGTTGCCGCGGCAGGTGCCGCCGCCACCGCCGTGGCCTCGCCGGCAATCGCGCAATCGTCGCCTGAAATCAAGTGGCGCATGACCTCGAGCTTCCCGAAGTCGCTCGATACGATTTACGGCGCCGCGGAGTATTTTTCGAAACAGGTTGCGGAAATGACCGACAACAAGTTTCAGATTCAGGTGTTTGCGGCGGGCGAAATCGTCCCCGGCCTGCAGGCGCTCGATGCGACCGCCAACGGCACCGTCGAGATGAGCCACACCGTGTCGTACTACTACGTCGGCAAGGATCCGACCTTTGCGATCTTCGCGTCCGTGCCGTTCGGCCTCAACGCCCGTCAGCAGAATTCCTGGCTCAACCAGGGCGGCGGCAATGAGCTCGCCAACGAGTTCTTCAAGAAGCACGGCGTGATCGGTTTCCCCTGCGGCAACACCGGCACCCAGATGGGCGGCTGGTTCCGCAAGGAGATCAAGACCGTCGCCGATCTCTCCGGCCTCAAGATGCGCATCGGCGGCATCGCCGGCCAGGTGCTGCAGAAGGTCGGCGTCGTTCCCCAGCAGATCGCCGGTGGCGATATCTATCCGGCGCTTGAAAAGGGCACCATCGATGCGGCCGAATGGGTCGGTCCGTATGACGACGAGAAGCTCGGTTTCCAGAAGGTCGCCAAGTTCTATTATTATCCCGGTTTCTGGGAAGGCGGTCCCACCGTTCACGCGTTCTCCAATCTGGAGAAGTGGAATTCACTGCCGAAGAGCTATCAGGCGGCGGTCACCAATGCGACCGCGGCGGCCAATAGCTGGATGGCGGCGCGTTACGATATGCAGAACCCCTCGGCATTGAAGCGTCTGGTCGCCAGCGGCACGCAGCTTCGCCCCTTTACCAACGAGGTGCTGGAAGCCTGCCTGAAGTCGACCAATGAATTGTGGGCCGAAATCTCCGGCAAAAACGCCGATTTCAAGAAAACCATCGACGCGATGCAGGCCTACCGTTCCGACCAGTATCTGTGGTGGCAGGTTGCCGAATATACCTTCGACAGCTTCATGATCCGCTCGCGCACCCGCGGCTGATCCGGAGCGTTTTTCGGACGAAGCGCGCCCTCGGGCTCGATCCGGGGGCAGCGCTACGCCTTAAGTCGTAGAATGCAAGGCCCGGCCTTTACCAAGGCCGGGCTTTTTTGTGGCCAATCCGGCAGTTCAGCATGGAAATCCGCGACCGGATGTTCCATGCTGGTTCCAAGGCTCGACAAGAAGGCCACCGATCAACCATCACAGGGCAGGATTCCATGAAACGACGAGACTTTCTCAAGGTCACTGGCATGGGCGCCGCAGGCGCCGCAACCATGGCCGCGCCGGCGATCGCGCAGTCGATGCCGGAACTCAAATGGCGCTTGACGGCGAGTTGGCCGAAATCGCTCGACACCCTCTGGGGCGGCGTCGAGGTGATGGCCAAACTTGTCTCAGAAGCCACCGACAACAAGTTCCAAATTCAGGCCTTCGCGGCCGGCGAAATCGTGCCGGGCCTGCAGGTTCTTGATGCCGTGCAAAACGGTACCGTCGAGATGGGACACACCGCGTCCTATTATTACTTCGGCAAGGATCCGACGTTCGCCTTCGGTACTGCAGTGCCGTTCGGTCCCAACCAGCGTATCAATCAGGCCTGGTACATGCATGGTGGCGGCAAGGAGCTGCTGAACGGCTTCTACAAGGGCTTCAACGTGCACTCGGTTCTGGCTGGCAATACCGGTTGCCAGATGGGCGGCTGGTTTCGCAAGGAAATCAACACCGTCGACGACCTCAAGGGGCTCAAGATGCGCATCGGCGGCTTTGCCGGGAGTGTGATGCAAAAACTGGGCGTCGTACCGCAACAAATCGCCGGCGGCGATATCTATCCGGCGCTTGAAAAAGGCACCATCGACGCGGCGGAGTGGGTCGGTCCCTATGACGACGAGAAGCTCGGCTTCAACAAGGTCGCGCCGCACTACTATTATCCCGGATGGTGGGAAGGCGGCCCGATGCTGCTTGGCCTCGTCAACCTGGATAAATGGAATGCGCTGCCGAAGCACTATCAGAGCGTAATCGAGCAGGCCGGCCTCGCCGCCAACAGCTGGATGATGGCGAAGTACGATCAGCTCAATCCGCCGTCACTGAAGAAACTGCTCGCCGGCGGCACCAAGCTGCACGCTTTTTCGCCGCCAATCATGCAGGCCTGCCTGAAGGCGAGCAGGGAATTGTATGCCGAAACTTCGGCAACCAATCCCAACTTCAAGAAGGTCCTCGAGTCGATGAACGCGTTCACGACCAACGGATACCAGTGGTTCCAGGTCGCCGAGCTCGGTTACGACAGCTTCATGGCGCGCAACCCGCAGGGTTGATTCGCTCCGGCAATTCAGCCAAATGCAAAACCCCGGAGCGCGCTCCGGGGTTTTGTTTTGATTCAATTTATTGAGCTCGAACCGAGCGCTTGGCGCGCAACTCCGCAATAGCCATCGGAAGCTGCATCAGTTCTTCGGCGGTGGTCCGAAATCGAGCGGCGGCAGCTCGATTTGCGGTATCTCGATTTTGATCGTATTCGGATCAATTGTCGAAGCAGTCCCCTTATAATGCATCACCATTTGTGGGAACGCGATCACCAATCCCACCATGATGACCTGGATCACGACGAACGGCACGGCGCCCCAATAAATCTGGCCGGTCGTGACAGGGTCCATAAGCTTGCCGGTAACGCGATCGACATAAGCCTCTTTTGGCGCCACCGAGCGCAGATAGAACAATGCGAACCCGAACGGAGGATGCATGAACGACGTCTGCATGTTCACGCCGAGGATTATGCCAAACCAGATCAGGTCGATGCCAAGTTTTTCCGCTACGGGCCCGAGTAGCGGGATGATGATGAAGGCGAGCTCGAAGAAGTCGAGGAAGAAGGCAAGGACGAAGACGAGCGCGTTGACGAAAATGAGGAAGCCGACCTGACCACCGGGCAGGGAAGTCAGCAGATGCTCGACCCATACGTGGCCGCTCACGCCGTAGAAAGTCAGGGAGAATACGCGTGCCCCGATCAGAATGAATATCACGAAGGCCGAAAGCTTGGCTGTCGATTCCGTGGCTTGTCGGATCAGGTCCCAGCTTAGCCGCCGCTTGGCGGCACCGAGAATGAGCGCACCAGCAGCGCCCATGGCGCCGCCCTCGGTGGGGGTTGCGATTCCCAGGAAGATCGTACCAAGCACAAGGAAGATCAGGAACAGCGGCGGCACCATGACGAAGGTCGTTTGCTGCGCCATTGCAGACAGGAAGCGAAACCCGGTAAATTTGTCGATCGCCCAGTTCACCACGGCGACGAAGAATGCGAACAGGATGCCGTAGAACATGCTGAGCACGACGTAATCCGCGCCATGAGTCTGGGAATTCCGCATCATGAACCAGCCGAAAGCCACGGCAGCCACCGTGAGCACGCCGAGCGAAAGCAGGCCGCGGCTACCGTCTTTCTCCCGGAAGCCGATGGCTTCAGGCGGTAGCCCCGGCGTCGCCTTCGGGAAAATCATCGATACGAGAAAGGCGTAACTGGCGTAGAGGCCCGCAAGCACCATTCCGGGGATGAAGGCGCCTTCGTACATGTCGCCAACCGACTTGCCGAGCTGGTCGGCCATCACGATCAGAACCAGCGAAGGCGGAATGATCTGCGCCAGCGTGCCCGAGGCCGCGATCACGCCGGATGCCACGCGCCGGTCATAGCCATAGCGCAGCATGATGGGCAGCGAGATCAGGCCCATTGAAATCACCGAAGCCGCGACCACGCCCGTGGTGGCCGCGAGCAAGGCGCCCACGAAGATGACCGCGTAGGCGAGGCCACCGCGGATGGTGCCGAACAATTGCCCGATAGTGTCGAGCAGGTCTTCCGCCATGCCGGATCGCTCCAGCACAAGCCCCATGAATGTGAAGAACGGGATCGCGAGCAGCGTGTCGTTGTTCATCACGCCGTAGACACGCTCGGGGAGTGCTTGCAGGAAGTCCGGACGAAATTCTCCGAGCTGGATGCCGACCAAGGCAAAAATCAGCCCGACCGCGCCCAGCGAAAACGCCGCCGGATAGCCGAGCATCAGGATAACCACCAGCGCCGCGAACATAATCGGCGCCATGTAGGCGATCAGAAAGGCTGTCATCTCTTGTCCCCTGCCACCGCGCCTGCGTTCAGCGTTTGATCGCTTCGATGATGTGTTCGACCTCGGCCTCGAGCGCGTGTACTTGTGATGCGTGCGGATCCGGAATAAGGCCGCGCATCACGGCGATACGCTTGATCAGTTCAGAGATGCCCTGGACCAGCAGAAACACGAATCCGATGATGATCAGCGATTTGGCAGGCCATTGCGGTAGTCCACCTGCGTTTCCCGATTGCTCGTTGACCTCGATCGAGCGCATAAAGAACGGGCCGCCGGTGATGATCATGACGACGCATAGCGGTATCAGAAAGAAAATATGTCCGATGACGTCGATGACGTTACGTGTGGTCTTTGACAGTCCATTGCTGACGATGTCGATCCGGATATGTTCGTTGTCGAGCAAGGTCCACGGCGAGCACAGCAGGAAAACGACGCCGAAGAGCACCCATTGAAGCTCCAGCCATGAGTTGGAGGAAATGTCGAACGACTTGCGCAGGATGGCGTTGACGGCCGATACCACAACGGCGACCAGAATCAGCCAGGCCAGGCGCTTGCCCATCCACCGCGTGAACGCGTCAATTCCACGGCTCATCCTCAAAAGCGCTTGCAACGGTAGCCCCTCCCAACTCGCAACTGCAGTCTCGCGGCACCCATCAGGCGCCAACGGCCGCCGGCAGCATGAAGCCCGACCACCAAACCAGCGGGCAAAGCCGTCGTCAATTGGAAGTTTGTTGATATTGAAAGGGAATTACCCCTGGGGATCGGGGTGATCGGTCTGGCTTTCGCCAGTCCTCGGCGGCTATTGCTTTGGCGCCCCGAAATCGATCGGCGGCGGCATTTCAACCTCCGGGATGATGATCCGGACTTTGCTGAGGTCGTCGGCCGTGATCGGCTTGTCCAGCAGCCAGGTGACGGTCGAGGGGAAGGCAATCACGATCACGACCATGACGATCTGCAACCCGATCCAGGGTACGGCGCCCCAGTAGATATCCGAGCTCTTGACCGATCGGGGCGCCACGCCGCGCAGATAGAACAGCGCGAAGCCGAACGGCGGATGCAGGAACGAGGTCTGCATGTTGACGCAGAGCATGACGCCGAACCAGATCAGCGCCGCGTCCGCTCCGGTCACCGGGGTCAAAATCTTCAGCGCGATCGGTGCGACCATCGGCAGGATGATGAAGGCGATCTCGAAGAAATCCAGGAAGAACGCCAGGAAGAAGATGAAGAGGTTGATGAAGGCGAGGAATCCCCAGACGCCGCCGGGCAGGGACGTCAGCATGTGTTCGAGCCACACCCCGCCCGAGACACCCAGAAACACGATCGAGAAACAGGTCGAGCCGATCAGGATGAACACCACCATGGTGGTGAGGCGCATGGTGGTCTCGTAGCCCTGCTTGATCAGGTCGCGCAGTTCGGGAATCCGCACGGCCTCGAGACAAACCCAGATCACCGCAAAATAGGCCACGACGAAGGTGAGCTTGAATAGCAGGCCCTGCGAGAAGTAAACGCCGATAATGGCGCCGATGCCCAATGCGATGACGCCGGCAATCAGGATTTTCTGGCCGGTGGTGCTGAAATCCTTGCTGTGGATCGCCGCCAGCACGATGGCGCCGATCGCGCCCATGGCGCCGGCCTCGGTCGGGGTTGCGAGGCCGAGCATCATGGTGCCGAGCACGACGAAGATCAGCACGGCCGATGGAATGATGCCCATCAGGCATTTGCGCCACAGCGGCCAGCCCCTTAGCGTCAGCGCATCGCGCGGCACCGGCGGAACGTGGTCCGGCTTAACGAGGCCAAGCACGAAGGTGTAGCCGGCGAACAGCGCGATCTGCAAAATCGACGGGCCCCATGCGCCGAGGTACATGTCGCCGACCGACTTGCCGAGCTGGTCGGCCAGCACGATCAGCACCAGCGACGGCGGCACCAGCTGGGTAATCGTCCCCGAGGCCGCCAGCACGCCGGTGATGTAGCGTATGTTGTAGCCGTAACGCATCATGACCGGCATCGAGATCAGCGCCATCGCGATCACTTGCGCCGCGACCGTTCCGGTGATGGCGCCGAGGATGAAGCCGACGATGATGACGGAATAACCGAGGCCGCCGCGAACCGGCCCGAATAGCTGGCCCATCGAATCCAGCATGTCTTCGGCGAGACCGCAGCGCTCCAGGATCGCGCCCATGAACGTAAAGAACGGGATCGCGAGCAACAGCTCGTTGGACAGCACGCTGCCGAATATCCGGCCCGGGATGGCCTGCAGGAAAACGAAATCGAAGAATCCGAGGTGGATCGAGAGAAAGCCGAACGAAAATCCGATTGCCGCCAGCGTGAACGATACCGGGAAGCCGATCAGCATCGCCAGAATCAGGCCGCCGAACATCAGCGGCGGCATCATTTCCAGCGTGATCATTGCATCGGTCTCTCGTATTTGGCGTCGATCGTCACGAGGTTCTGCAACGCCGCGATGCGCTTGATGACTTCCGATACGCCCTGCAAGGCGAGCATCACGAAGCCCGCGGGAATGACGAACTTGATCGGCCAGCGGAGCAAGCCGCCGGCATTGCTCGACCCTTCGCCGACGGCATAGGCCTGCAGGAAGAACGGCCAGGACAGCCAGGACAGCAGCAGGCAGGCCGGGATCAGGAAGCACAGCGTGCCGATCAGATCGAGCCAGAGCTGGCCGCGTTCGGAGAGCATCAAATAGAGGATCTCGACCCGCACATGTTCATTCTTCTTGAAGGTGTAGGACGCGCCGAACATCACCAGGATGGCGAACATGTACCATTGCAGTTCGAGCCAGCCATTGGAGCTGTAGCCGAACGCATACCGGATCATCGCATTGGCGGCGCTGACAACGCAGGCCGCCAGCACCAGAAGGCTGCAGACTTTACCGATCTTTTCGTTGATCCAGTCGATCCCGGCGCTGATCGCCAACAGCGCGCGCATGTTCTCGTGAGAGGCAGCCATCAAAGCATGCCTTCCGACTCAACGCATAACGCCTCACCGCCACGCGTTGAACGCGTGCGCCGATGGCTCACTATCAAGAGCGATTGCAACGATGGTCCCCCCAACTTACGCGCCTTTGCCGTCTTGACTGCGCGGAGACGAGCGCAGCGGCCTATCCGGCCGAGCAGGCATAAAGCAGCCGCACCATTTCAGCGCGGCGCGGCGGCGTCAATTGGAAATGGATGAGTTGTCGGGATTCGACTTGGGCGCTGGGAATTCGCGCCGAAACGGGACGACCTTGGCGGTAGTCTCAGCCGCCGGTCACGCTCATGTGACGGCTGACGCTCGGGCGGTTGTGCCTGCGATCGATGATGAAGTCGTGGCCCTTCGGTTTCAGGCCGATGGCGCGGTCGATTGCTGCGCTGAGCAGGTCATTGTCGGCCGAAGCGCGCAGCGGTTTGCGTAAATCGGAGGCATCTTCGTGGCCGAGGCAGGTATGCAGCGTGCCGGTGCAGGTGATCCGCACCCGGTTGCAGGATTTGCAGAAGTTGTGGGTCATCGGCGTAATGAAGCCGAGCTTGCCGCCGGTTTCGCTGACCGAGGCGTAGCGGGCAGGGCCGCCGGTGTCGTCGGCGAGGTCGGTCAGGGTATATTGCGAGGCCAGCCGCGCGCGCAGCAGCGACAGCGGTACATATTGGTCGATGCGTCCTTCGCCGATCTCGCCCATCGGCATCACCTCGATCAGCGTCAGCGCCATGCCCTTGCCATGCGCCCATTCCATCAGCGCGGGAATTTCTTCCTCGTTCAGATTCTTCAGCGCCACGGCATTGATCTTGACGGCGAGGCCGGCGGCGCGCGCGGCCTCGATCCCGGCCAAAACCTTGTCGAGATCGCCCCAGCGGGTGATGGCCTTGAATTTCGCCGGGTCAAGCGTGTCCAGCGAGACGTTGATGCGGCGCACTCCGCAATCGCGCAATTCGGCGGCAAACCGCGCCAGCTGCGAGCCATTGGTGGTCAGCGTCAGTTCATCGAGTGCGCCGGTATCGAGGTGGCGCGACAGCGAGCGCACCAGCGACATCACGTTGCGCCGGACCAGCGGTTCGCCGCCGGTGAGCCGCAGCTTTCGCACGCCCTTGGCGATGAATGCCGAACAAAGCCGATCGAGTTCCTCAAGCGTGAGCAAGTCGGCCTTGGGTAGAAACGTCATGTCTTCGGACATGCAATAAAAGCAGCGCAGGTCGCAGCGATCCGTGACCGACACCCGCAAATAGCTGATGGACCGGCCAAACGGGTCGGTCATCGGGCTAAACAACGATGCGGAAGGGGATAGTAAAGTTCCGGCCATTCAATACGCCCTGTGACTGCGGTGGCTGCCGTGACGGCCACAGCGCCAGGTTCCGCAATCTCAATCTATGCATGATGCGATCCGCACACAATCCGCAACCGTTCGGGTGCAGTGCGAGCAATCAGCGGCTGGGCGGCGGCGGGAAAGGCGAAGCTGCGGCAGGCGGCGCCGCAGCGCCCTGCGGCGGCCTTGGTTTCTTGGGCTTTGGCCTGGCGGCCTTCGGCGGCGGGCCCGCCGGCGGAAGCTCGGCGACCACCGGATTGGGATCCACGGTCAATGAGGCCGGCGTGGAGAAATCTTCGGCGACGCGGATCACCTGTACCGGGACGGTGACTGGCTGGAACCTGTTCATCGTGAAGGTGACCGTGAAACCGCCTTCAGGAGCGGGTACGGCGACCGAGCAGGGGGTTTTGCAACCCGGCCCGACCGATGTGCGCGCGTCGGCGCCCGGCGGTATCGATTCGAGCTGGACCTGGACGGTAGGCGGCGCGGACTTGAAGGCGTCCAAGGAAAACGAGGAGCAGCCGGCCAGGCCGAATCCCGCTACGGCAATCACGATGACACGACGCATGATCCATCCGTCATTGTAGTGCGGCAACCTGCCACAATCCCCGCCTGGGACCATAGGAGCGTCCCGACAGCCGCGCAACCGTGCGGACTCCGATCGTTAATTGATGGTTAATTCCGGTAAATGTTGCTGTTAAATCAACGATTTATGTGAAATTTCGCTGCGCCATCAGGGCTTCCACGGCGGCTGGCAAATCCCTCATATGGCCGATCAGCCGGTCAGGCTTCAGGTCCGCAATTGGGACCTCGGTATAGCCGAATTCAACCCCGATCACGGGAATTCCGGCGCGACGGGCCACTCCAATATCCGGGCCCGCGTCGCCCACCATCACGGCGGCGGACAGCAGCCCGCCGGCGCGGGCGACGGTTTGCTGCAGGATCGCCGGATCAGGCTTCGAAACCCCAAAGGTGTCGGCGCCGCAAATTGCGGAAAATCGCCCGCTCAAGCCGAGCTGGTCGAGCAGCAGCTTCGACAGCCACTCCAGTTTGTTGGTGCAAACCGCAAGCCGGTATCCGCGCGCCGAGAGATCGTCGAGCGCGTCTTCAAGGCCCTCGAACGGGCGCGAGGCGTCGGCGATGTGGGCCGCATAATGGTCGATGAAGTCGCTGAGAAGCCGGGTGATATCAGCGGCGCTGATGGCGCGGCCATCGAGCTCGAGGCCGCGTTCGATCAGCTTGCGCGCGCCTTGTCCGATCATGTTGCGCGCGGCGTGCAGCGGCACCGGCGGTATGCCCTCGCGATCGAGAACGAAGTTGAGGGCGTTGATCAGGTCGGGCGCCGTATCCACAAGCGTGCCGTCGAGATCGAATACAACAGTGCGGGGAGAGGTCATCGAAAACCGCTATCCGTCCCGGATGTTTCGTGCAAGTCCCGAGAATTCTCAATGCTTCGTCGCGGAGCCTGTCATCGGGCGCGCATTCGCGCGATCCGTTGGCTCCCTTGCGCAAACGCTTCGCGTTTGTCGCAGGCAATGACGGCAAATGCCGCAGAAGCCCCTTAAAGCGCTGTTCCTCCCGGTAAAACGACGCTAGATATGCCCCGCCGGACCGCAGGGTCCGTGTATTCGGCGGCGGCATCCAGAGGCATCGTTTACACGTGAACATGGACGAATTGAAACGGCAGGCGGCGGCGCGTGCGCTCGAATTCGTGCGCGACGGCATGAAGCTCGGCCTCGGCACCGGCTCGACCGCGAAGCACTTTGTCGACCTGCTCGGCGACAAGGTGCGCGCCGGAATGAATGTGGTGGGCGTGCCGACATCGGAAGCCACGCGCATCCAGGCGGAGCAGTGCGGCATCCGGCTGACCACGCTCGATGACATCGACCGGCTCGATCTGACCGTCGATGGCGCCGACGAAATCGATCCCGCTCTCAACCTTATCAAGGGCGGCGGCGGTGCCTTGCTGCGCGAAAAGATCGTCGCCGCGGCGTCGGATCGCATGATCGTGATCGCCGACGACACCAAATGGGTCGACGCGCTCGGCCGCTTTCCACTACCGGTGGAGGTCATTCCGTTCGGCCTGGCGGCGACCCAACGGGCCATCGGCAAGGCATTTGCCGAAAGCGGCGTTTCCGGGCAAATGGTGGTCCGAAAGGGCAAGGACGGCCACGTTTTCGTCACCGATGGCGGCCACTGGATTGTCGATGCCCATCTCGGACGAATAACCGATGCCCCGCGGCTGGCGGCATTGCTGAACGTCATACCGGGTGTTGTCGAGCATGGGCTGTTCATTGGCCTTGCCAGCACGGCGATGCTGGCGGGCACTCAGGGAATTCGCGTTATTGAACGGCCGTAATGCCGCAATCGAGGAGAGAATTGGAATGAAGAGCCTTTCGAAAGTTTTGTCGGCCGCGGGCCTTGCGCTGGGCTTGGCGCTATCTGGCGCTCCAGCCGGAGCGCAGCAGCCAGCCAAGTCGGGCGCTCCAGCCGCGGGGCAGCCGCAGCCGCTCAAGCCCGGTACGCCGGCAGCCATGGCGGCGGCAAGGGAAATCCTCACGATGAAGAACGCCAGCGCAATGTACGCCAGTGCGATCCCCAACATCGTTCAGCAGGTCAAGGACAACTTGCTGCAAAGCAACCTCAATCTGCAAAAGGATCTCAACGAAGCCGCGATCACGGTCGCCCAGAGCCTTGCCGGGCGCGACAAGGAAGTCGGCGAAGGCATGGCGCAGATCTACACCAGCGAGTTTACCGAGCAGGAGTTGAAGGACCTGGTCACGTTCTACAAAACGCCCCTCGGGCAGAAACTGCTTTCGACCGAGCCGAGGGCCATTCAGCTCAGCATGTCCTACATGAATCAGTGGGCGCAGGCTTTCGGCGAGGAGGTCAACACGGCGTTGCGTGCCGAGATGCGCAAGCGCGGCAAGCCGATGTGACCTCGGGCTGAATTCGATCGGGGCTGGCATGGCTGAGTTCGACGTCGATCTGTTCGTCATCGGAGGAGGTTCGGGCGGGGTTCGCGCCGCCCGGATTGCCGCCGGTTACGGCGCGCGGGTCATGGTCGCCGAAGAGTACCGGATGGGCGGCACCTGCGTGATCCGCGGCTGCGTGCCGAAAAAACTTCTGGTCTACGCCTCCCACATCCATCACGAGATCGCGGACGCGGCGGGCTTCGGCTGGACGATTCCCTCCGCGACCTTCGACTGGCCGACGCTGATCGCCAACAAGGACAGGGAGATCGCGCGGCTGGAGGCCGCCTATACCGCCAATGTCGAAAAATCCGGCGCGCAAGTCGTCAAGACGCGCGCGGTGTTCGAGGACGCGCACACGCTTCGGCTCGGCACCGGCGAGGCGGTGAAGGCCAAGCATGTGCTGATCGCCACCGGCGGCGCGCCAAATCACGGGCTTGCGATCCCCGGCATCGAGCACGTGATCTCCTCCAACGAGGTGTTTCATCTGGCGGAGCTGCCGAAGCGTATCGTGATCCAGGGCGGCGGCTATATCGCGCTGGAGTTTGCCTGCATCTTTGCGGGATTCGGTTCCGACGTGACGCTGATCTATCGCGGCGACAACATCCTGCGCGGTTTTGACGAGGACGTCCGCGCCCATGTCCGGAGCGAGATGGAGAAGGAAGGCATCACCATTCTCACCGGCTGCACCGTCAGCAAGGTCGACAAGCGCGGCAACGGAATTCACCACGCATCTGTCGAACGGCTCCAGCATTGCCTCCGACCAGGTGATGTTCGCGATCGGCCGGCATCCCAATGTCGCCAATCTCGGACTCGAGACAACCGGCGTCGCCATCAATCCGCGCAATGGCGGCATCGCGGTCGACAGCTTCTCGCGAACCTCGGTGCCGGGCATCTACGCGATCGGCGATGTCACCCACCGCACCAACCTGACGCCGGTGGCGATCCGCGAGGGCCATGCCTTTGCCGATACCGTCTTCGGCAAGCGCTCGGTTGAAGTCGATCATGCCGATATTCCGACCGCGGTGTTTTCCCAGCCGGAGGTCGGCACCGTGGGACTGACGGAAGCGCAGGCGCGCGCGCAATTCAGCCACGTCGATATCTACAAGGCCAATTTCAGGCCGATGAAGGCGACGATGTCGGGCCGCGACACAAGGGTGCTGATGAAGCTGGTGGTCGACGCGTCAACCGACCGCGTCGTCGGCTGTCACATCGTCGGCGATGGCGCCGCCGAAATGGTGCAGGTGCTCGGCATCGCCGTCAAAATGAAGGCGACCAAGGCCGATTTCGACGCCACCATGGCATTGCATCCGACCGCGGCCGAAGAACTCGTGACGATGCGGACGCCGACCGCGCGGCATGTGCGGGAAGCCGCGGAGTAGCGTTGTCGCACGAACTCTCCGGACCTGATCCAGCGTGAATTTCAGTCGGTAGACACCGACAGGAAAGATTTGGGTAAATGACCTTTAGGCTCCAGAACGTTCCTGCTGCTCTGTCTCATCACGATCGCCGCTTACAAGGTCCGCGATCATTCTGGGTAGTAACGATGCCGGTATCGACATAACGATCTATCGCGAAGCCGGACAACTCGTTGTCAACGGGATCAACCCTTATGATTTCGCTCAAAGAGGGTCTGCGAAACGCACTGAGGGCAGATGGCTATGGTATTGCGCCCGAAGTCATCCGCGGAAAGGACGAGTACAATCATTATGTATCTGGGAATTTTCCGGCTTCGACTGCGCTATACGGGCTTATCGAGTGGGTAGCGCATGGCAGTCCAAAATGGTGGAGGCTCGCGCTTGCGCTCGGTGACATCTTGACTGCCGCGGCAGCGTTCTTTCTCTTTAGTCGAGCCGGTGTGCGGCTCGACACGTTTGCAAATCAGGCCAGCGTTTTCGCTTGCGATGGTCTATTACCCGTCCGCTATCCAATGGGGAGTGATTTTGCCGAGGATAAGCAATTCCAAACCGCCTTGATGTTGTTGCTGGCGGGGCTCGTCGTCAAAAGCGCTCGAAGGTACCGGCCGCGGCTGCGATTGCGATAGGCGCGGTTGCGTCGTTCGGAATTCTCTTCAAGGCGCTTGCGGTGTTTCTTGTTCCGTCGGTGCTAAACTATTTCATAGCCCGGCCGCGCCGTGAATTGGTACTTGCGTTCGGAATTGGCGCGTCCATTGCGGCGTGCTTTGTTCTGTATTTCGGGACTGCCTTCATATCATTGATGGGTGCTCGCGCCGTGGGAGCATCTTCAGCACTGGCTTCCCATGGATCGCCGTGGACTCTGCTGCCTCCCTTCGCCGTGCAGTACATGCGACCCGTACTTTGCCGTGGTGCTGCTGACGGGTGCATCTTTCGCCTATTATCGCGAGAAAATCGATCTGTTGAATCTCTGCGCTGCGAGGTGTGTAATTTTCACCTGTCTGTGGATTACTTCCGGCAGCATGGACCGCATGAACATGGCAATGATTTTTGCGATGATGTGCATGGCGACAGTGTCGGTCGAAAAGTGGCGCACGTTGGTGACGATTAATTTCGCCTGCCAGATCCCGATTTATTTTCTGGTGATCGCCAGGCTCAATGACCCCCAATGGCTGGTCTATCCGGAACGGCCGGATGCGATTGCCACCGTCGTTTTTCTAACGAGTTATTTTGCGATTATGCTTGCCGCGCCTGCCAGATTTACGGCTTCTGCTTCTCGAGTTTCGTGAGTGCCTTGGTCCCGCCCGATTCGCCGACGGTAAACGAGACTCGGTCGCCGGCGTGCACCGCATCCAGCATGCTGCCTTGAACCTTGTATTTTTCGACAGGTCCGTCGGCATTCGCGCCGACCGTACCGCTTTGCGACCGCTTGATGGCGATGGTCCCATTGATCCGGTCGATCGTGGTGACCATCCCGGTCAACGGTTGCTGGGCCCACGTCACCGGACTGATGAACGTCAGCATGGAACCAGCCAAAATCAGCTTTGCCAATCTCATCGGAATCTCTCGGTTCTTCGAGCCAGTCGGAAATAAGCCGGAACGCGCGGATTTGTTCCCTCGGGCGCTCGCCCTCAGGCTAATAAAATGCCGAGCGGCCGGCCGGACCCCTGAGTTTGTCCAGCCCGGCCACTTCAATGCGGTTGGCCTCAATCGAGGAAGCGGCGGTCGAGACCCATGCTTTCGACGAACGGCCGTTCGTCCTCGAGTGCCTTTCGGTAACAATCGATTGCCGCAATCCCCTTCAGATACTTTGCGAGCTTCGGAAAGCTGTCGGCGTCTATCGAGTAGCCCATGTACTGATAGACCACGAAGTTCGAGACGATTGCGACGTCAGCCAGCGTCAAGGTGTCGCCGACGAGGAATTTTCCGTCGATTTGAGAATTCAGATAACCGAAGATCTTTGGCTGCACGTGGTTGAGAACATTGTCGATCACGGCCCTGTCGCTCGGCACCTTGTTGATGTTCGGATTGACGACGGTTTGAACAAATAGCGGATGCACGATGTGACGAAAGACCGTGCCGCCTGCATAGGCGTCGAACCAAAGCGTCCTGCCATGATCCCTCACATCGTCGGGGAGGACCCCGGGCGCAGGCTGCTTCTTTTCCAGGTAGAGACAGATCGCCGTGGAGTCCGCGAGCGTGAAGTCGCCGTCTTGCATAACGGGGATCAGGCCGGTCGGACTGATCGTATTCCAGTTCGCGGGTGGATTGTCCGGGATCACCGGGATCACCACCTCGAACTTGTAGTCCATTTTCTTCAGGATCGCGGTAACGATCGCCTTGCGGGTGTGGACCGACAGCGGAACGCCATGAATCGTGAGCATGTCTGACTCCTTTCGAGGTTGCCGCTCGCCAAAATCGGCAAAGCGGCGGGATTGCCGGAACGCGCGAGCGCCCGGGTTGAGGTAGAAAATGCAAGCGGATGGCGGCTAGGCGGCCTTGCGGACCGGAAACTGGATCTCGACCAGCGCACCTTCAAAACCGGGCGGGCCGGTGATGGGCTCCAAGAAAACTTCGCGGCAGGGCCCCGCGACTTCGTAATTGTTGGCCTCGATCCATGTTCCGATCGCGCCGAACGAGGTGTGGCTCTCCGAATTCGTCCCCGGCCGCACGATGGTCGCCATGGTATCGACGGCCGGCAACTCGCTCGCGCGCAGCACCAGACCACCGGCCAGGCGCACGTTGGTATTCGAGGTCCGGGTGAGAGAAAAGCCGATGTCGAGATCGAGCTTTTCGTCGTCGCGGTCATTGCGGGCCACGACCACCAGCCTGTCACGCAACGCGGTGCGAATCTGGCGTCCGCCGTCCTCCGCGACGGTGCGGACCATCTGCACCACCTCATCCATGTTGTCGCAGATGCAGTTCAGCGACAGAAACGGCGTCGAGGGCACGGCCTTCATGACGACGTCGAAGCCCCCGGGTTCGCCGTGCTTGTCGATTTGAGCGATGCGGGATTCGATGTGCCGCAACCGTGTCTCCTCTTCCTGCAGCAGGCGTTCGACCTGCGACCGCTTCATGGTGAGCATGCCGCGCAGTTCCGTCGGCGAGATCTTGTTCTCCAGCAGCGGGCCGATCTGCTGCAGCGACAGGCCCAGCTCCTTGAGCGCCAGAATGCTGTTGAGCCGCGGCAATTGCCGGATGGTGTAGTAGCGATAGCCGGTTTGCTGGTCGATATGCGCGGGCTGCAGCAGGCCGAGCTGATCGTAGAATCGCAGCTGCCGCCCGGACACTTGCGCGATTTGAGCAAATTCACCGATACGAAACATTCGATATCTCCAGATCGAGATCGCGGGTCAGCCTGAACGTCAGCTCGCAAGGAATGCCCTGAGATCCCGAGTAACACGGTCGCGTTCACTCACCACGATACCGTGCGAACCGCCTTCATAGGCGATCAATTTCGACTGGGCGATGCCGGCCGCGGTCGCCTTGCCGAGCTCGAACGAGACCGGGATGTCGGCCGTGCCGTGCAACAGCAATGTCGGAACCTTGACCGAGGCGAGTTCGGAGCGGAAGTCGGTGGTGCTGAACGCCTCGATGCATCCGAGCGTCGCCGGGACACTGGCCTGCATCGCCATCGCCAATGCGGAATCCAGCACCTGCTCGGTCACGGCGGTGGTCGAGGGCCGCTTGGCATCGAAGAACACATTGGCGAGCAGCCCGGTGAGAAAGGCCTTTCGATTCTCCTGGACGCCTTGCTTCATGCCGTCGAACACCGCCGCGTCGGCCCCGATCGGGTTATTCTCGGTTTTCAGCAGATAGTAGGCGGCTCCGCCGACGAGGCCCGCCTTGACGGCATGACGGCCATTGTGACGCGAAAAATAACGCACGACTTCGCCACCGCCCATGGAGTAGCCGACAATGGTCGCATCGCGAACGCCGGTTTGCTCGATCACGGCGGCGAGATCGTCGGCGAACACGTCGAAATTGTAACCGGTGGGCGGTTGGCCGGAGCGGCCGAAGCCGCGGCGGTCATAACTGATGACCCGGAAGCCTGCCTTCGATAATTCGGCGGCCTGATAGTCCCAGATATCCGCGTTCAACGGCCAGGCGTGTGTCAGGACAAGCGCGCGACCGGTGCCGCCGGTATCCTTGACGAAAAGTTCAACACCGTCCCTGGTCTTGATTTTGGCGCTGCGGACGGGACCTTGGGCGAAGATCGAGCGCGGCAGGGCGACGGCCGACGCGGCCAAAAGTGCGCTTGCAACGAATTGACGACGGGTGGTCATAACTGAGCTCCTCTGTTCGGGAGCTCGCGTTATGGCGGTTTGACGCGGCGTCAAAGTCAAGGGCCATTTTTTGCGGCCAATATGCCGACAGGCCAAAGGCCGGTCGGGAACGGCGGCAGCTCCAGTCTCCCGGTTTCCGGGAATGTCCATCTCAGGAAGCGGCGATTGTCGCACGGCATGAGCGGAAGCAATTTTGGGGACGAAAGCTTCCACAGCCGTTTGAGACAGGAGCATTTCATGACACCGGACAGGCGCATGTTTCTGTGTGCGAGCATCGGCGCCACCGCGGCAGCTGCCTCGCTCACCAATGAATCATTGATAGCGGCCGGCGCCGTTCCAGCGGGCGGGCCAATCCTCACTGGCAGTTTCAGCAGTCACCCGCGGCTTCGCGCGGCCGTGGCGGATGATTTCGGTGGCCTCATTCACAAGCAACCGGCCGCGGTGTCGCGACCCGCATCGAGCGCCGACGTCGCCAGCCTGATGCAATGGGCGAGGGACCGCGGCTTGAGAGTCGCAGCGCGCGGGCAGGGACATTCGATCTATGGCCGCGCCCAGACCGAAGGCGGCATCGTGATCGACATGAGTGCGATCAGCGAGATACGACATATCGGGCCGGACCGCGTCGTGGTCGAGGCCGGAGCGGCATGGAGCAGCGTGCTCGAAGCGACCTTGGCACAGGGACTTACGCCACCGGTGCTGACAAATTATCTCGGCCTGTCGGTCGGCGGCACGATTGCGGTCGGCGGAATCGGTGCGGCCTCATCCCGGCATGGAATGCAAACCGACCAAATCATCGAACTGGACGTGGTGACGGGTGAAGGCAAGCAACTGACATGCTCGGCCACCTCAAACCCGGATCTGTTTGACGGCGTCAGGGCTGGACTTGGTCAGTGCGGCATCGTCACACGGGCGACGTTGCGCCTGGTGCGCGCGCCCGAGCGCGTTCGCCGGTATCAGCTTTTCTATCCTGACCTCGCTTCACTGACCGCGGACCAGCGGCGCGCATTGACTGAACAACGCTTCGATCAATTGCAGGGAGCGGTCTTGCCCGATGGCCACGGCGGTTGGCGATACCAGCTGGAAGCAGCCGTGTTGTACAATCGCGAAGCAGCTCCCGATGACAAGGCCGTGCTTTCGGCATTGTCGGACGAGCGTGGCGCGGCTGTCATCACCGACCTGACCTACCGGGAGGATGCGCTCGCGTTCGCAAAGTTTGAGGCTCTGCTCCGGTCGAAAGGCCAGTGGTTCAACCCGCAGCCCTGGCTATTCACCTTCCTGCGCGGCAGCAATGCAGAACAGGTCGCCGGCGAGATTCTTGCCCGATTGACCAGCGACGACATCGGGCCATTCGGCCGGATTACCTGTTACCCGCTGTTCACCAGCGCGTTTCGTACCCCGCTGGTTCGCATCCCGGATGAGGGCGTTGTCTTTCCATTCAATGTCGTCCGCATCCCGGCGTCGAACGACGCGGCGACGATGGAGTTGATGGTCGCGCAGAACCGGCTGCTCTACGATCTCATTCGAAAAGCCGGCGGGGTCCAGTATCCGGTGAGCGCCTTTCCGATGTCGGGCGATGACTGGAAAGATCATTATGGATCCAGCTGGTCGCGGCTTGACGAGGCCAAGCGACGCTACGATCCGAGCAACCTGCTCACGCCGGGCTATAATCTGTTCTGATCGTCAAGCATCGGAACGGAGAAGGCGCTACAGCAGATCGGTCTTCAAGCCGCTGGCCAGAAAGTCCGCGAACCGTCGCATGCGTTCCAGCGGTGCCTTCGTGGGAGGCCAGACCAGCTGGATCGGCATGCCCTCGGTTTCGAATTCCGGCAGAACGATCGCAAGCGTGCCTTGGTCCACGAGGTCCCTGATCTGCCACAGCGGCAGCTGAGCGAGGCCGAGGCCCTCGCTTGCGGCCGCGCGAATGGCCGTGGCGTTGTTGGAGCGGAAGCGGCCGCTCACCTTGACGGTCTGCAGCTTGCCATCAATGTGAAACGGCCATTTCTCGACCACCTCCGCGCCGGCCCGCAGGATGCAGTCATGGCGCTCGAGATCCCCAGGATGTTCCGGCCAACCACGCTCGGCGAGATACGCCGGCGTGCCGAATGTCACGACGCGCAGCGCGTGCAGCCGGCGCGCCACCACGGAATTGTCGTTCGATTCGCCGATCCGCACGGCAATGTCGAGACCTTCCGCAACGAGATCGACCTGTTCGTCGGATGCCCGCAATTCGATCTCGACATTCGGATAGAGCTTGAGGAAACGAACGATGATCGGAGCGACGTAGGACGACGCAAACAGTATTGGCGCGCCAACCCTGAGCACGCCCGATACCTCGCCGCGAATGCTGGCGGCCTCACTTCGCGCTTCCAGGATTTCGGCAATCGCGGGCTTGATGCGCGCGTAGAACAGGCGGCCGGCTTCGGTGGGTTCCGATCGCCGCGTCGTGCGTTGCACCAGTTCGACGCCAACGGCGCGTTCCAGCGCGATCAGCGACCGGTTCAGGGATTGCAACGGGCGTCGGAGATGGCGTGAGGCGGCGGCCTGGCTGCCCTTTTCGATGATCGCCAGAAAGGCTTCGAGGTCGTCCAACCGTTCCACTTCGACATCCCGTCTTTCGGGATGTGTATCACAAAATCCAGCGATTGCGTGGCCGGGAAGCCGGACATGTCACAAGCGAACTCGTTTCAATTCGGCGCGCTGTGCCTGGGGTATTCGAGCTGCATGGCGACGAAGTCGGCGGTGCGCATTCCGTAGCGTGCCTCGATTCCGCGCAGGGCCTGGTCCAATGCTTCGGCGGGTTTCAGGTCGCCGGTCGGCGGCAGCTGCCGCTCTGCGGGCCAGCTCGTGGCGACCTGCTGCGGCAGGATGCGCAGGCCGTTACGGGACACCACCGCACCGGCCGTTGCAGCAAACGTCTGCGCGCGGGAGCGATAGGTACGCGACCAGGCGTCCGCAACCAGGGCCAGCGATACTTCGTCGACGCCGGGCGCAAGTTCAATGCCGAATTGCTCCCGGTTCCAGAACGCCAGCGTATTGCCGATCGCCGTCAATGCGAACGGGCGGGTGAACTGGAATGCGTCACTGTCGTGCCGCGCATCCCAATGTGGAAGTCCGAGATCGCGGCCGACCGCCTCGGCCTTGTCGCGGCCGGCGATGGCCTCGATCAAAGTGAGCGACATCGGCATCGATGCGCTGATCCCCGTCGTGGTCGCGACGCCGCGATCCACCACGAGCCGCCGATCCCTGATGGTGTGGATCGCAGGATGTTTTTCGCGCAACGCCTTCACAGAAAACCAGTGAGTGGTCGCCCGCTTGCCGTCGAGCAACCCCGTATTGCCGACCACCATGACCCCGACGCAGACGCCTATGATGACTGCGCCTTTCGCGGCCTGGCTCTGGATCCATTGCAACGCCACCGGATCGTCGTCGCGGCTCATGGCGGGGACGATGACATAGTCGGCGCCATCAGGATGCTGCGCATCGAACTCGGCTATTGTCGCCTGCGGCTCGACGTTGAGCACCGGATACAGCGTCACCGGTCCGGGCTTGGTGGCCAGCAGCATCACATCGGCGACGTCGGCACGGCGCAGGATGCCATAGGGCATCAGATAGTCGGTGGTCTCGGTGGCGTCATTGATCCCGATGATCGCGATCAGCGGGCGCTGCCGTTTCGGCGGCTTTAACGCAGCGATGGTGGCGTCGGCCTCTGCCTTCGCGATCGGCGGAGGGGTTTTGGCGGGCGGCGTCGCAGGCAGCGTGAAAATCCAGGCCCCGCCGATGGCCGCGAACAGTGCGGCGGCGCCCAACGCGCTCCAGCCTGCAAGTCGCCAATTCATGGACTGGTCTCGATCGTTAGTCGTTTACAGCGATATAGCTTGATCTGCAGCGTACTGCGGGGGCGGCACAGCTGAAATGACGTATATCGAGCAAAAACTGCCAAGCAGCGCGCAAGGTTCCGCTGGATTGTTGAACGGCGTCCGCGTGACGTTAGTTAGTGATGAGCATCACGGTAGAGCACGCGCGCAGGCATATGCTGACGACCGCAGATGGCGAGGGGTCGGTTCCCTCCGAATGGGGCGGGAACACACTTGCGCGTAATCGATCTACAAGCGCACTTGAATTGAATTGAGCAGATTGGTCGTCGTATCGACGAACTGCAGCGCCTGCTGCATCTTGGCGGACGCCAGAGGAAAACGCGAACACCGCTCCGACAATTGAGCCAGCCGTTTTCTTTCGCCGGCCAATACCGCGTTCGACTTTTCAATCGCGAATTTCACGACGCCCTGCATCGGGCTCTTGTCGCCGAAATCCGTCATCTCCTTTTCAATGGTAATGAGATATTCGTAGCTCGAAAGTTCGTCGGAGATCTGCAGCAGTTCGCGGATCGTGGAGGTGATGCAATCGACATCGCCGCTGGAAATGTCGGTTCGTTTCGACGTCTGAACCAGATCGCCCATCAAATTCTGGAACAGCGGCTTGATTGCCTCGACCTTCTTGAAGTCGCTTTCGCTGAGAACGCCGGCGCTGGAGATGCCTGCCGCGAGCACGAGAACGGCAAAAGCCATAGGCGGCGCCATCCAGCCGCGACCCGGGGCCCGGCCGGCAAACCTGACCATCAATTTCAAGACCGCCGTCGTGCCCATCGGATACCCTCGTTCGATCAGCATAGGTCGTCACGGCGCGCTCTGCTAGGGCCGCCGGGCAGGGCCCGCGCTATTTTTGGCGGAGCGACGCGCCAGCCTCGATACCCCGACGGCCCGATCCGTTTGGTTGTTCCGCGTCACCTTTTGTGTTCTATTTGCGCAGCGAGAGGGGAAGCTGTGCGATATCGGCGAAACCAGCGGCTGCTCGTGACGGAAGCGTCGGTTCCCTGTTCGTTGAGGGATTTGGGAAAATGAGCGACGCCTCACAGCGGACATTTCGAGCCGTGGCGCTGCAACGCGCTGCGTCGCCCGAACAGCTCGACCACCTCGTTCAGATTACAAAGCCGTCTGACTGGATCCTGATATCGGTCATTTGCGTGGCGCTTGTCGCCGCGCTCACCTGGGGGGTGATCGGACGGATTCCGACCCGCACCGCCGGTGAGGGGATTTTGATCAGCGGCGGCGGCAAGGTTGTCGAAGCGGTCGCCGATGCGGCAGGCCGGCTCGCGTCGATCAATGTTGCGGTTGGCGATCGTGTCGCGCAGGGCCAGCCGCTCGCCCAGATCGTCCAGACCGACATTCGTCAGCGTCACGCCAGCGCTGTCGAGGTGTTTCGCGAGCGCGAACGCCAGCACGCCGACCTGATCCAAAAAACCGAACGCGAACTCGCCTCGAAGGGCCAGAATTTCGCGAAACTCGAGACCGCGTTCAACCAGGTCATCAAGGTTACCGACCAGCGTATCGAGTTTCTCACCGTCGACGTCAAAAACCTCGAGGATTTGCTGGCGAAGGGATTCACGACGCGCCGCACCTTTGATGAGCGTCGCCGCGATCTCACCGATGCCCAGCAGAGAAGGGAGGATACACGGAACGAGATCCTGAAATTGCGGGCGCAAAAGACCGATCTGGAAACCCAGCGCGAACGCGAAAGCCAGACATCCGAATTTTCCCTCAATGACGCCCGCCGGCAGATGGATACGGCGGCGGCATTGTTGACCCAGAATACCCAGGTTCTCGCCCCGATCGAAGGGCGCGTCCTCGAAGTCAAGATTTCGGCTGGCGCGGTGCTGGCGGTCGGTACAGCGGTCGTTGCCATCGAAAGCGAGGGGACGAGGCTCGAGGCCCTGATCTATATTCCGGCGGAGCGCGGCAAGAACGTCAAACAGGGAATGCCGGTCCGCATCGAGCCGAGCACCGCCAAGCGCGAGGAGTTCGGGACCATGGTCGGCACCGTCGTATCGATCTCGGATTTCCCGATGACGCCGCAGGGCATGGCCGCGGTGCTCCACAACGAAAATCTGGTCACCCGCTTCTCAAAGGAGGGCGCGGCCTACGCCGCGACCGTCAGCCTCGAACAGGATCCCGAAACCGTCAGCGGGTATCGTTGGGCGGTCGGTCAGGGCCCACCCATTCGGCTCACCAGCGGAACTCTGACACGTGCCGAAATCACCACGCGAAGGCAACGGCCGCTCGATCTGGTGGTGCCTCTCATCAGGCGGTTGACGGGAATTGATGGCTAGCCCCCCGCCGCCACCGCAGCCAATGCCGGAACGAATCCTGCGGCCATCCTGGGCGCATCGGATCCGCCGGCTGTTCTGGCGCAGGGGCGTCAAGCAGACGCCCACCATTCTGCAAATGGAAGCGGTCGAGTGCGGGGCGGCTGCACTCGCCATGGTGCTGGCCCATCACGGCGCATGGATTCCGCTGGAGCAGCTCCGGGTCGCGTGCGGGGTTTCGCGCGACGGCAGCAAGGCGAGCAACATCGTCAGGGCGGCGCGCCGTTTCGGCCTCGATGCCAGGGGATTCCGCGCCGAACCCTGGACGTTGCACCAGTTGCCGATGCCCTGCATCATCCACTGGAACTTCAATCATTTCGTGGTGCTGGAAGGGATCGATGGCGATCGCGTCTTCATCAACGATCCGGCGATCGGACGCCGGCAGATCGACATGGCCGAGCTCGATCTCGCTTTTACCGGGGTGGTGCTGGCGATGGAGCCGGCTGCCACGTTCGAGAGGTCAGGCACCAAGCCGCAGGGATTGCGGTTGCTGTTGCGCGAATTGCGCCAGTCGAAGACCGCGGTCGGCCTGCTGGTCGTCGTCAGTTTCGCGCTGGTCGTGCCCAGCATCGTCGCCGCGGGTTTTTCAAAGATTTTCATCGACGACATTCTCATCCAGCGCACCAATGGCTGGCTGATTCCGCTGCTGATCGGCATGGGCCTGACCGCGATACTTCGCGCCGGCCTGACATTGGTGCGCCAATCGCTGCTGCTGCGGCTGCAGACCAAGCTTTCCGTGGTCATGGTCAGCCGCTTCCTCTGGCACGTGATGGCGCTGCCGGTCGAATTCTTCACCCAGCGCCACGCCGGCGATATTGCCAACCGCCTGGCCGTCAACGAGCAGGTCGGCCGCCTGCTGTCGGGCGGCGTCGCCACCAACGCGCTCAACCTGACATCGATCGTGTTTTTCGCCGCCGCCATGGCGATCTACGATTGGCCGCTCGCGGTGATCGGCGTCGCCATGTCGCTCGCGAACGTGCTGGCGCTGCAATTGATCGGCCGGCGCCGGCAGGATCTCAGCCGCAGCCTCGCGCTCGAGCAAGGCAAGATGATCGGCGCCACCGTCAGCGCCGTGCGCAGCATCGAATCCCTCAAGGCCAGTGGCCTGGAGGATGAGGCGTTCGGCCAATGGGCGGGAATCCAGGCCAAGTCGTTGAACGCCGAGCAGGAGCTCGGCGCGTCGGCGGTTTTTCTCGATATGGTGCCGACGCTGTTGTCAGGGCTGACCGCCGCAGCGGTACTAGGCATCGGCGGCTTCCGCGTGATCGAGGGGTCGCTTACGCTGGGAAGCCTCGTGGCCTTCCAGTCGCTGCTGGCGAGTTTCTCCGAACCGGTGAAGGATCTGGTCAATTATGCCGGCAGCCTGCAGACCATCAAGGGCGGGCTCGAGCGCCTCGAGGACGTGTACAATTATCCGCTCGGCGACTCGGCGAAGTCCACGATCGCGCCGGATCGGTTTCCGCCAAAGCTGACCGGCAGGATTGAACTCGACAAGATCCAGTTCGGTTATTCGATCCTGGAGCCTCCGCTGCTGGATGACATCTCCATCAGCATTCAACCCGGTTCGAGGGTGGCGCTGGTCGGCGCTTCGGGCAGCGGAAAATCCACGCTCGGAAAGCTGATCTGCGGACTCTACAAACCGTGGGCGGGCGAGATTCGCATTGACGGATGCAGCCTGCCGGAAATTCCCCCGCAGGTGTTTGCCAATTCGATCACCTATGTCGATCAGGACATCTTCCTGTTCGAGGGGACGGCACGCGATAATCTGACCCTGTGGGACTCGACCGTCACCGAGGCCGACCTTTCACAGGCGCTGAAGGATGCCGCGATCCACGAGGACATCGCGACGCGGGCGGGCAACTATGACTGCTATGTCAACGAAGCCGGCACCAACTTCAGCGGCGGTCAGCGCCAGCGCATCGAGATTGCTCGCGCGCTGGTTTCCAATCCATCCATCATGGTGCTCGACGAGGCGACCGGCGCGCTCGATCCGATCACCGAAAAGATCATCGACGACAATTTGCGGCGTCGTGGCTGCACCTGCATCATCATTGCGCACCGGCTGAGCACGATCCGTGACTGCGATGAGATCATTGTTCTGCAGCAGGGCAGGATCGTCGAGCGGGGAACCCATGAAACGTTGATGGTCCTGCAGGGCGCCTACGCCAAACTCGTGGCCCAGGAATGAGTGAATCTCTCCTCCAGCAAATCGAGGCGATGGTCGGTTCTGCCGGCGACGTTCACACGCCCGGCGCTATCGCATTCGATGGCCGTCACCCAAAGCTGCTCGATCATCGCGGGCACGTTCTGCAGGTCACCGCGGGCCACGTCGACGTCTTCGCCGTCCGCCTCGTCGAAGGTGGCACAGAGGGTGCGCGGCAGCATCTGTTCCGGGCAGAAACCGGCGACATCATTCTCGACCTGCAGGACAGCTTCAATCATTTGGGCATCGCCATCGAAGTGGTCGCCACGGGAAGTCCCGGCGCCGAAGCGTCGCTGTATCAGCGCCAAAGTACTTCAAAAGCTATTTCATCGCTCGATCCGCTCACCACCTGGATCAGGCGGCTTGCCGGTTTGATCGCCGGGTCGAACCCGAGTTGGGACATGCTCGAAGTGGCGGTTGATGGCGCCGCCGGAATCGATCCAGGCGAACGGCGCCGCGGTCCGGCGCGCAGCATCGTCTGGGTTTCGCTGGAAGCAGGCAGCGCGAAGCCGATGGGGCAAGCTCCGATGATTATCGCCGGTGGCCCGCCGCTGCCGCTGACGTCGGGGATGTGGATCGAGGCGGGCGACGCCGGATGCAGCGCGCGAGGCAGCGAGACCCCGCCCGATGCGGACCTGCTGTGGCGCGCGATCGATCAATTCCATCTCGGCTTTGCCAGCTGTCTTCGCGAACATCTGATCCGCGATGCGAATCGGGAAACGCAGCGTCTGGTTCGCCGCAACCAATTGACGGCGGCGCAGACACTGGAATCCTTCGATCGCCTTTCCGCTGTCGTCGTGCAACGCCGCAACGATGTCGAGTTGACGGTGGAAGTCGCGGATCCCTTGTTCGTCGCCTGCCGGGTGGTGGCGGAAGCGGTTCGGGCGCCGTTTACCGTGCCGCCCGGTATCGCTTTGGCCGGACAGGGATTGGCGGGGGTTTTCGAGATCGCGCGGGCAGCACGGTTGCGGGTTCGCCGCACGCTGTTGCGCGGCGAATGGTGGAAAGAGGATGTCGGCCCGCTGGTGGCCTGGCACGGCGAGGGACAAAATCCGGTCACGCTCATTCGCCGCCGTCGCCGCTATGTGATGTCCGATCCGACGGCGGGCACGCAACGCGTGGTCGACCGGCGGCTGGCGATGGAGCTGGCGCCGGAAGCCGCCACGTTCTACCCGCCACTGCCGTCACGTCCGCTGCGATTCCGCGACCTGCTCACTTTCTCGATCCAGCATTCCCTTGGCAATTTTGCCCGCATCGGCATTGCCGTGGTCGCGATCGGGTTGCTGTCGTTGGTGATTCCGCTGATCACCAATGTGCTGGTCAATTCCGTGATTCCGCGCTCCGAGCTCGACCAGCTGGCGTTTTGCGCACTGGCGCTTGCCGTGACCGCCACCGCCATCGCCAGCGTCCAGGCCATGGAGGGCCTGGCGATGCTCAGGGTCGAAGGCCTGATCGACTGGAAGCTGCAGGCGGCGGTCATCGACCGTGTGCTGCGGCTGCCGACATCGCTGTTTCGGGAATATACCGTGGGCGATTTCGTCGATCGATCGATGGGCATCGATACGGCGCGCCAGGTCTTCACCGGCCGTGCGCTGCGCGGGATGATGGCCGGCCTGTTCTGCTGGTTCAGCATCGGTTTGATGCTCTATTATGACGTCAAACTCGGACTGGTCGCGCTCGGGCTGACATTGGTCAGGGCGCTGCTGATTGTCGCCACCAGCGCGATACGGCTCTATCACGAGAACAAGTACTTCGCCCTGCAGGGCAAGGTCAGCGGCTTTGTGCTGCAACTGATCTCCGGAATCGGCAAGCTTCGGGTGGCGGACGCGACCGCGCGCGCGCTCGCGGTATGGTCGAAACAGTTCGCTGCGCAAAAACGAAATTTCCTCGCCTCGCAGCGGGCTTCCAATGCGCTGGGCGTTTTCGAAGCCGCCTTTCCCTTGATCGCGACGCTGGTGATCTTCGGCGTGGCGACCTATCTCAACAGCGATTTGTTGAAGGATATCGGCGGCTTTCTCGCCTTCTTCGCCGCATTCGGACAGACGATGGCATCCGTCGGTTCATGGGCGGCGGGCGTCAGTGAATTGCTGATTGCCATTCCCCACATCACTCGGCTTCGGCCGCTGATTTCCGGCCCGGTCGAACTGTCGGACGAGCGCAAATCCCCGGGCGAGTTGTCGGGAACGGTTGAGCTGTCCCGCGTGACCTTCCGCTATGCATCGGGCGGCCCGCCGGTGCTCGACAGCGTCTCGCTGCGGATCGCGCAAGGCGAATATGTCGCCGTCGTGGGCCCGTCCGGCAGTGGCAAGTCGACGCTGTTCCGGCTGCTGCTCGGCTTCGAGAAGCCGGAGAACGGGACGGTGTTTCTCGACGGCAAGGCGATCGACACGCTCGATATCAGCGCGGTGCGCCGTCAGCTCGGCGTGGTGCTGCAGAACGGAAAACTGGCGACGGGGAGCCTTTACGACAATATCTGCGGCGGTGTGCAGCTGCCGCTGGAGCAGGCCTGGGAGGCCGCACGGCTCGCCGGTATCGAGGACGACATCAGGGCGATGCCGATGGCCATGAACACGGTGGTCGCGGAAGGCGTCAATACGCTGTCGGGCGGCCAGCGGCAGCGCATCATGATCGCGCGCGCGATCGCGCGCCGCCCCCGCATCCTGCTGTTCGACGAGGCCACCAGCGCGCTCGACAACCAGTCCCAGGCCATCGTCAGCAACTCGCTCGGCAACCTCAACGTCACCCGGATCGTGATCGCGCATCGGCTCAGCACGGTTCGGCAGGCCGATCGCATCATCGTGCTGGTTGACGGCAAGGTGGTGCAGAGCGGAAGTTTTGCCGAACTCAGCAGCACGCCCGGCGTGTTTGCTTCCTTCGCCGAACGGCAATTGCTTTAGGGGTCGTCAATCCTGCGAAGCAGCACCGTACCGGTCATTCCGGCTTCGGTTCCCCTGATATCATTGATCCGATCAATCTGCGGGTATTTACCGCCGCCAGCTTGTCCCGGGCCTTTTCGGCCATCAGGAGATCGATCAACGCCAGCCTTGCCGGTTCGTCGACGGCTTCGGCCAGCAATCTGCGATAGCGGTTGTAGTCAAATCCCTGATCCGGCTTGTTCATCACGACACGCGCCCCACGCCAACTGCCCGCCGAATTGTTTCGCAACTTTTGCAATCGCGCAAGATGGTGCCTTGGAAAAATCGCAGAGTCCGGCAATCGAATGCCGGACTCCACGAACGCGCGATAGCGATCGTCCTACTTCTTGTAGGCGGCGATCACGGCTTCACCCTCGGCGCCGGCCTTTTTCGACCAATCGGTCGTCAACTGCTCGCCGATTTTCTCGAGGCCGGCCTTCAGCGCCGCAGGCGGCGGAAGCACCTTCATCTTGTTGGCCGTAAGCTGTTCGAGATACCACTTCGCCTTTTCTTCGGCGAGCTTCCAGCCGCGGTCTTCGGCGACCGCCGCCGCCTTGAGGATCGCATCCTGCGTCGGCTTGTCGAGTGCGTCGAAAGCCGCCTTGTTCACGAAGGTCACGTTCTTCGGAATCCAGGCCTGCGTATCGTAGTAGTGCGTCATGGTTTCCCAGGCCTTGCTGTCGTAGCCGGTCGAGCCCGAGGTCATGAAGGCGTTGACGACGCCGGTGGCCAGAGCCTGCGGCAATTCCGCCGCCTGGATGGTAACGGCCTGCGCGCCGACCAGTTCGGCGATGCGCGAGGTGCCGACATTATAGGCGCGCCACTTCAGGCCTTTCATGTCCTCCATGCTGTTGAGGTCCTTCTTGGCATAAATGCCCTGCGGACCCCACGGCACCGCGAACAGAAGCAGCAGGCCTTGCGATGCGAGCTTCTTTTCGATGGCCGGCTTCGATGCGACCCACAGCTTCTTGGCGGTCGGATAGCTCGTCGCCAGGAACGGAATGACATCGACGCCGAACAGCGGGTCTTCGTTCTCGTGCAGCGAGATCAGAACCTCGCCAACCTGCGCCTGGCCGGTGGCGACCGCGCGCTTGATTTCCGGCGCCTTGAACAGCGACGCGGCGGCATGCACGGTGATCTGCAGCTTGCCGCCGGTGGCGTCGCCAACGTCCTTGGCAAACGCCATCAGATTCACCGAATGCGGGTTGTCCGCCGGATACGCCGCCGGAAGATTCCACTTTGTCTGCGCCGTCGCGGGAACGACAAATGCGGGAACGGCAAGCGCCGCCACGCAGGCAGCCATTGCGCAGGTTTTAACGAGCCTCAACATGACGACACCTCTCTCTAGCCGGGGAACGCAATCTTCGGCAGCAGCATCACAATAGCAGGAAAGACCGTGATGATGGCAACCGCGAGAACAAGCAAAAAGAAGAACGGCAGGGCCGCCTTGGCGACGGTATTGGAATCCTTGCCGCTCATGGTCTGCAGGACGAACAGATTGAAGCCGACGGGCGGCGAGACCTCCGCCATTTCCACTACCAGCACCAGGAAAATGCCGAACCAGATCAGATCGAAGCCGGCCTGCTTCACCATCGGAATGACGATGGCCGTGGTGAGCACGATCATGGAAATGCCGTCGAGTGCCGTGCCGAGCACGACGTACATGACGGTGAGTGCGGCGATCAGCGAATAGGGACTGAGCTCGAGGCCGTTGACCCAGTTCGCGAGCGCCAATGGTATGCCGGTATAGGCCATCGACGTGCCCATGTAGGAGGCGCCGGCCAGGATCAGCAGGATCATGCAATTGACGCGGGTGGCGCCCATGACGCTCGCCCAGAACGCCGACCAGGTCAGCGCGCCTTGCCACCATGCGATCGCGAGCGATCCCAGCACGCCCCAGGCCGCGCATTCCGTCGCCGTGGCCCAGCCCATCAGCAACGACAGAAAGACGAAAGCGATCAGCAGCAGGCAAGGAATGAGATTGAGCGATTCCGCAATGCGCTTGCGAAAGCTCATGTATGGCTCGGCGGGCGGCGTCCGCGACGGATTGGCGAGCGACCAGACCACGATGTAGCCGGAGTAAAGCCCCATCACCAGCAAGCCCGGCAGAAATCCGGCGAGGAAAACCTGAATGATGGAGACGTTGGCCTGCACGGCGTACACCACCATGGTGATCGACGGCGGGATCAGGATGCCGAGCGTGCCTGCGCCGGCCAGCGAGCCGAGGCTCAGATTCTCGTCATAGCCGCGCTTCTTCAGTTCGGGCAGGGCGATCTTGGCAACCGTGGCGCAAGTCGCGGCTGACGATCCCGAGACCGAACCGAACACGCCGCAGGCGAGCACGTTGACGTGCATGAGCCGGCCCGGCAGCCAGTTCAGCCAGGGCGCAAATCCGCGGAACATTTCCTCCGACAGCCGCGTGCGGAACAGAATTTCGCCCATCCAGATGAAGAGCGGCAAGGCTGCGAGCGACCATGACGCGCTGTTGCCCCACACCGTGGTCGCCAGCACGCTGCCCGCCGGGATGGCGCCGCCGGCGAATTGCATGCCGGCCCATCCGGTCGCCATCAAGGCGACGCCGATCCAGACGCCGGCGCCGAGCAGCAGCGCCAGAAATCCGAGCAGCAGCGCTGCAATGGAGAGCAGCTCCATGTCAGACCCCGCTCTGCATGGCGCGCTCGACGATTTCCTCGGCGGTTTTCGGTTTCGGCAGTTCGTAGCGCGGCGGGAAGCCGCGCAGCACGTGGATCAGCTCATCCACGAAAGCGATGAAAAGAATCACGAGGCCGCCGCTGTAGCCGAGCTGCGGAATCCACAGCGGCACCGCGATGACGCCTTGCGAAATGTCGAAGAACTTCCACGACTGCCAGGTCATGATCGAGGCATGCCAGGCGAAAAATCCGATGAAGCCGGTACCGACGAGCAGGGCTGCGATCTCGACATAGTGGCGGACGCCGTCGCTGAGACGGTCGATCAAAAGACCGACACGGATCATCTCGCCGTGTTTGAAGGTATGCGCGAGCCCGAGGAAGGCGGTGGCCGCCATGCACCAGGAGATGAAATCATCGCCAGCCGGCAGATTGAGGCCGAGCGGCCGGCCGGCCGACAGCAGCATCATCAGCACAAAAATCGCAATGAGGAAAAGTCCGGCAAGATAGCCGGAGAAAAGATAGAGCCGATCAAGAAACACGCGGATCATGATGTGTCCTTCACCCTCACATGCATATTGTCCGGAAGCAATAGACGTACCACTTCCGCTAACGGCCGCCTTTTCCGCAGAAAGCCTGTCGATCCCGGCCGTGCCGAAAACGGGCCGTTCCCCCGGGGGTTGGCGATCCCTTCGGCCGGAATATTTATTAACCGCCCGCGACTATCGTCTAGGCAATCGCGGACATCGTAACTCACACCGCGAGAACTGACAAAACCCGCCGTACTCAACCGGCGGGTTTCTTCGTGGGAAAGGCCGCCGATGTCGCTGTCCTCAGCAAAGAATTATGCGCTCCGCGCTGCACGGTCGCAGGACGAGAAAGAAGCCATTGAACTATTGTCGAAGGCAATCCTGGAACTTGCCGCTTCGATCGAGGCGACCGACTCGAAGCTGAAGCAGATCAACAAATCAAAGGGGTGACGGACGACCGACGGCGGCACTCACCGCTGCCGGGGCGGGCGATGCCGCCCGGCGCTGGCCGGATCGCCAACGGTTTTCGTTTTCGAGAACTCGCACTTCGGGCATTTGAAAGTGTGTTTCTCCGCGCCGTTGGCGCCCGGCTCCCGGCTTGCCAGCTCCATTCGTGTTCGACACATCGCGCAGCGAGGCGGCTTGACCGTCTCGGCGGACGGCGTTGTGAGTTGGTCAGAAGAGGCATGGTTTCCCCGCATGACCGAGATCTGCGCCTAACTCCGCGGACTGGCAAGGCCTGCTGCCGCTCACGCGGCCAGTTCGTTGAAGTTTGTTCGTTTCAACGAATGTTTCGGGCGATGCTTTGGAGCATCTCGTCGTACTTCTTTGAAGCATCGCTGAAAGTGTGCCCAGTTGGAGAAAGCTCTTCCCGCCGTTCACCGTGTCGAGTTCGGCTCCGGAAAGCTCTTGAGCCGGGCAGTGCAATTCGCGGCATTTGCTCGGTTCGTTCTGAAATGCGGTCATCGTGTGCTCCGGTGGTTGGGTCATGCCAGCTATTTTCACCGGACTCGGTCCTCAAAACTGTGATCGCCGTCACAGCGGCGCGAGCGACCGCGCGGCTAGATGGCTTCGTCAAAATGATCCGATTTTGATCAAAGGGAGCAAGTCCATGACCACCACCATCCATTCCGCTGAATGCGAACGCGACCGTCTGGCGGCGGAGCTGACCGACATCGAACTCTCCGAAGTCACGGGCGGCAAGGGCAAAGTCACGATCAAACCCTTTGTGTTTGTGAAGCATTACGACAAGGCCTCCCCGATCCTGTGAGGGCACGCCGGGATGCGGATGGTGCTTGCCCCCTTGCTTTCACGACAGGAGACGGGAAATGGAATCTGAGCCTATCGAGATCAGGCCGCTTGCCGAAACCGAACTCGGCGAGATCTCCGGAGGGCGTGTCTGCAAGCAGACCCCTCCCAGGATGGAAGCGACTGTAAAGGTCGGGAGCGAAACGCTGGTGATCTGGGCAACCGCCGGCGGCTGCTACGGCACCTACTGGAAATGACCCGAGGCGAATTTACTCCGCCGCCTGGATCCATTCCGCAGCACCCCGCCACAGCGTGTCGCGATGCTCGGGGCGGAAGAAACCGAAATGGCCGATCTTGCCGACGCCGACATCGGCGGGCCTGATGGTGAGAATTTCCGGCTTGGTCCCGCTATATCCCGAACACAACAATTCGACCGCCGGCCGCGTCGCCCAGGGATCGTCGGAGAGGCACAGCGCGCGCATCGCGCCGTGATACTTCTCGAAATTGGAGAGGCCGGGAAGATTGGGATCGGTGAACAAATAGCGCTCGCTCATCACCCAGCCGACCCATTGCTCGAACACGCCCTTGGGCAGGTCCTCGCCTAATCCGCTCCAGCCCGGCGCATAGCCCATCAGCCTGGTGAGGGGGAGGCCGATGTAATTCAGCATCGCATAGACGCGATAGCGTTCCGGCGTCGCCATCAGCTTCCAGTATCCGGCCTGCGCTGCGATAAACAACGCGCGCGAAACTTCGGTGTTGTTCGGAAGCAACCCCAGCGCCTGACCGCCGAAGGAATGGCCGACATAATTGAGCGGCAGATGCTTGTAGCGTTCGCGCATCCAGGCCACCGCGCCGGCGACGTCGAGCGCGGCCCAGTCCGACATCGAGGCCTTGAAGCCGACCAGGGATTTGAGCTGATTGTAGCCGACCAGCGATTTCTGCCTGCTGTCGCCGGTGCCGCGGTAATCATAGGTCAGGACCGCGCAGCCCCGACGCGCCAGATAGCCGGCGAATCCCTTGTAGATCTTGCGCGGCACCGCGGTAGCCGAGTTGATCAGGACCGCATGGCTCTTCGCGCCGCGGGGCAGGAACAGGCTTGCCCCCAGCAAATACCCGTCCTTGGCGGGGAAGGTGATGTCGTCGATGAAAACGTCGTCCAGCGCAGCCTCAGCCACCGCAATTCCCCCGAGCTTTCGGCACGGCCCTAACAAATGCGAATTCGGCTTTTGCCGCAAGGGCTTGTCTAACGACGCGGAAATCCAGCTAGCGGTGCCTGATCTGCCTGTGTATAACCCGGCCCTTCGCTGCTTTCTCCTTTAAGTAGCGGTTTTTGTTCAGGAGTTAACGTCATGTCCGAGCGGTGGACACCCGACAGCTGGCGCGCCAAGCCGGCCAAGCAGATCCCCGATTATCCCGATGCCAGGGCATTGGCCGATGTCGAGGCGCAGCTGGCCACGTTTCCGCCGCTGGTGTTTGCCGGTGAGGCCCGCAACCTGAAAAGGTCGCTGGCGCGGGTCGCGGCCGGCGAGGGTTTCCTGCTCCAGGGCGGCGATTGCGCCGAAAGTTTTGCCGAGCACGGCGCCAACAACATCCGCGACTTCTTCCGCGTCTTCCTGCAGATGGCGATCGTGCTGACCTATGCCGGCGCGGTGCCGGTGGTGAAGGTCGGCCGCATCGCCGGGCAGTTCGCCAAGCCGCGCTCGTCCGGAACCGAAACCATCAACGGCGTCGAGCTGCCGAGCTATCGCGGCGACATCGTCAACGACATCGCCTTCACGCCGGAAGCGCGCTTGCCCGATCCGCGGCGTCAGATCGAAGCCTATCGGCAGTCGGCGGCGACGCTGAACCTGCTGCGCGCCTTCGCCAAGGGCGGCTACGCCTCGGTCGACAATGTGCATCAGTGGATGCTGGAATCGGTGAAGGATTCGCCGCAGTCGAAGCGCTACATGGATCTCGCCGACCGGATTTCGGAGGCGCTCGATTTCATGCGCGCCTGCGGCCTGAACTTCGCCGTCGATTCAAGCCTCGGCACCACCGATTTCTACACCAGCCACGAAGCGCTGCTGCTCGGCTACGAGCAGGCCTTCACCCGGGTGGATTCCACCAGCGGCGCTCATTATGCGACCTCGGGCCATATGATCTGGATCGGCGACCGCACCCGCCAGCTCGATCACGGCCATGTCGAATATTTCCGCGGCATCAAGAATCCGATCGGCCTGAAATGCGGCCCATCGCTTAAAGCCGACGAATTGCTGAAGCTGATCGACGTGCTCAATCCGGACAACGAGCCCGGCCGGCTGACGCTGATCAACCGCTTCGGCTCCGACAAGATCGGCGATCACCTGCCGGCGTTGATCCGCGCGGTGCAGCGCGAGGGCCGGGTGGTGGTGTGGTCCTGCGATCCCATGCACGGCAACACCATCTCTTCGAACTCCGGCTACAAGACCCGTCCGTTCGACCGCATCCTGTCGGAGGTGAAATCGTTCTTCACGATTCACGCTTCGGAAGGCACCCATGCCGGCGGCGTCCATCTGGAGATGACCGGGCAGGACGTCACCGAATGCATCGGCGGCGCGCGCGCCATCACCTATGAGGATCTCAGCGATCGCTATCACACGGTGTGCGATCCGCGGCTCAATGCCGAGCAATCCATCGACATGGCGTTCCTGATCGCCGAATTGCTCAAGCAGGAGCGCAGCGGCAAGGCCAAGCCGATGCCGGTCGCAGCGGGGCTTTGACTTGCTGCGATTCTGGCGGGCCACGATCAACACCCGTAACGGCCTCGCCTTTGCTATCCGTTCGGAGCAGGCGATCCGCGAGGAGCTGGTGGCGCTGGCGCTGGCGGTGCCGCTGGCGTGGCTGATCGGCGTCTCCAACATCCGCCGTATCGAGCTGATCGCGGTGGTGGTTCTGGTGCTGGTGGTCGAATTGCTCAATACCGCGATCGAAAAACTCGCCGACCGGCTGACCACGGACCACGATCCGCAGATCGGGCGGGTCAAGGACATGGGTTCCGCGGCGGTGGGCGTCGCCCTCGTCATGGCCGGCCTGTTCTGGCTGTTCGCCATCGCCGAACGCATAGGCCTGATCTAAAGCACGCAATTGGCAAGTCTCCGGGGGCATGCTATTTTGATTTGCTCATTATGAGGATAAGAAGATTATCTCCATGACCGAACCTGCCGCAGAGTTCACGATCACGCTGGCCCAGTTGAACCCGACGGTGGGCGACGTCGAGGGCAACGCCGCCAAGGCGCGCGCGGCGCGGGCGCAGGCGAAGGCCGAGGGTGCCGATCTCATCGTCTTCCCCGAACTGTACATTTGCGGCTATCCGCCGGAAGACCTGGTCCTGAAACCGGCGCTTGCAGGCGGCCTGCCGCGCCGCGATCGAGGAGCTGGCGCGCGAGACCGCCGACGGCGGCCCGGCCGTGCTGATCGGCAGGCCCTGGGTCGAGGACGGCAAGCTCTACAACGCCTGCGCCTTGCTCGACGAGGGGCGCATCGCCGCCATCAGGTTCAAGGCCAACCTGCCGAACTACGGCGTGTTCGACGAAAAGCGCCTGTTCGCGCGCGGACCTGCCGCGGGCCCGGTGACGATCCGCGGCATCCGCGTCGGCGTGCCGATCTGCGAGGACATCTGGCTCGAAGAATCGGAAGACTACGAAAACATCGTCGAGTGCCTGGCCGAGACCGGCGCCGAAATCCTGATCGTGCCGAACGGCTCGCCCTATGCGCGCGACAAGAACGATGTGCGGCTCTCGATCGCGGTGGCGCGCGTCACCGAAAGCGGGCTTGCCGCTGGTCTATCTTAACCAGGTCGGCGGACAGGACGAACTGGTGTTCGACGGCGCCTCGTTCGCGCTGAATGCCGATCTGTCGCTGGCGGCGCAATTGCCGGCGTTCGCGGAAAACATCACGACCTTGCGCTGGACGCAAGAGCGACGCCGGCTGGCGTTGCGCCGGGCCGATTGCGCCGCTGGTCGAAGGCGACCAGGGCGACTATGCGGCCTGCGTGCTGGGCCTGCGGGACTATGTCAACAAGAACGGCTTTCCCGGCGTGCTGCTCGGCGTCTCCGGCGGCATCGATTCGGCGCTATGCGCGGCGATTGCGGTCGATGCGCTGGGCGCCGAGCGCGTCCGCGGCGTGATGCTGCCGTTTCGTTTTACCGCGCAGGTCTCGCTCGACGATGCGGCCAAGCTCGCCACGGCGCTCGGTATCCGCTACGAGGTGCTGCCGATCGCAGCCGCCGTGAATGGCTTTGAGGAGATCCTGTCGGCGGTACCTTCGCCGGACTGCCGCGCGACATCACCGAAGAAAACCTGCAGGCCCGCACCCGCGGCACGCTGCTGATGGCGATTTCCAACAAGTTCGGCGCGATGGTGGTCACGACCGGCAACAAATCGGAAATGTCGGTCGGCTACGCCACGCTGTATGGCGACATGAACGGCGGCTTCAATCCGATCAAGGATATCTACAAGACCGAAGTGTTCCGGCTCTCGCAGCTTGCGCAACCGTGGAAGCCGGAAGGCGCGCTCGGTCCCTCCGGCGAAGTCATCCCGCCGAACATCATCACCCGGCCGCCGACCGCGGAGCTGCGCGAAAACCAGACCGACCAGGATTTGCTGCCGCCCTACGATGTGCTCGATGCGATCCTGGAGCGGCTGGTCGAGCGGGAGGACCCGCTGGCCGCGATCGTTGCCGACGGCTTCGATCGCGACTCGTGGCGCGATCGACAGGCTGCTGAACATCGCCGAATACAAGCGCCGCCAGGCGGCGCCGGGCGTCAAGGTCACGTGGAGAATTTCGGCCGCGACCGCCGCTATCCGATCACCAATCGCTTTCGCGATACCGGCAAGCCGCTGGCAAAGCCGGACGAGACCCTTGTGGCGCGCTCCAGCCGCGGGCCTCGACCGAGGCGTTCG